>CAZNRI010000069.1:0-1551 GCA_964575595.1 uncultured Candidatus Brevefilum sp. | reverse complement strand
GATACTGTATCATATTTCCATATTTGAGTAGACAAAAAGAGAGAACTCCTTGAAAATAGGAAAATCCTAGACCCGAAAGGAGTTCTCATATGACAGCTAGCACTGTCAAGATAATTATAGCCGCTGAGATCGAAGACCGGAAGGTTGAATTGGGAAGTATGGAATTGAAGATAGATAAGAAGCTTGATGAGAGCATCTATCAAGGGATGCAATCAGCAGGAAGGACGTTGTATGGCGAACTCCTGCAAGCGGTCGATGATGGCATTCGGGAGGTAGTACCAGAGACATGGGAAAACACAGGACGTGAAAAGCGTCAGATGATAACCTGTCTAGGTACGGTGCAGTTCAAGCGCAGGGTGTACCAGGATGAAACTGGTAAGCGACGGAAGCTTCTTGACGAGATTGTAGGCCTTGAGAAATACAGCCGATACAGCCTGAGTGTGATGCAAAAAGGATGTTTCCTGGCCAGCGAATTAGCCTATCGGGAAGCAGGGGATGTGTTGGGGTGGTTGATTGGCGATTACATCAGCCACAGTGCCATTGGACGAATGGTAAGGGAAGTTGGTGAGCGTTATCAAGCAGAAGATGAATCCCAACGGGAGCAGATATTTGAGGGAGCAGAAGGAATAGAGGCAGGAGAGATCCCAGCAAAAGTGCTGTATGGAGAAAGTGATGGTGTTTGGATTTCACTGCAACGAGAAGAAAAACAAAAGACAGAAGTGCGGGTTGGGATCCTATATACAGGTAAAAAGGCGGTTGGTGTTGGGCGAAAAGCGCTGGAGAACAAGGTTTCAGTGACCAAAATCGTGAAAAACAGCCAGGAATGGCAGGAAACACTGCTGAAAACAGCATACGCACATTATGACCTATCAAATACAAAACAGATGATGGTGGGTGGCGATGGCAATCGCTGGGTCCGTCAGAGCTTCGACATGCTGGGGCTTCCCACTGAGTTCATCCTGGATCGTTATCACCTGTATCGAGAAGCCAGGCGGGCTTTTGGCTTCACCAGACAAACAGAAAACTGGATCCGGCAAATCTGTGAGGAAGGACTGGAAGCTGTAATGCCAGAGATGCTTCAATCAATGTCTCAAGCATCTCCGAAGGTAGCCCAGAGGATGCGTAAATTCTTGCAGTACTTGATCAACAATCGGGATGGTTTGTTGGACCCGGATTGTCGTGCACACCTGAAGACCAAAGTAAGTAATTTGGGCGCAATTGAAGGGAATGTGGACAAATTAGTCGTCCGCCGTTTGAAGGGACGGGGACGCAGCTGGCGGATTGAAGGTGCTAAAGCGATGTTGGCAGTTTGTCGCCATAAAAATGCCTTGAAGCAAAACGCTTTCAAACCTTTCCAAAAACTAGAGAAGGGTGAGAAAAAGAAATATCGTACAAAATATGTCCGGGATGATGGGGATTGGTTACAGGCAGGTGTTCCCTCACTTCACCTGTGTCATTCAAATAGACCATGGGCTAGGGTTTTAAAGAATTTTATTCATCCCCAAGGAGTTCTTTGATTTGTTTATAAATATGGAAAATCTTGACAGTAAC
>CAZNRI010000068.1:1387-1896 GCA_964575595.1 uncultured Candidatus Brevefilum sp. | reverse complement strand
TCAAAACGATAAACATCCCGCACGGCTGCGCAACCAGGTCACCTCGCCCGGCGGCACATCTGCCACCGCCTTGTATTATCTGGAGAAGATGGGGTTCCGGACTGCCATCTCCCGCGCGATTTGGGCGGCTTTCACTCGCTCGCAGGAATTAGGAAAGGGGCAGAAACACCAGGATCCCGAAAAAATTTAAGAGGAAAGCATGCATCCCCGTCTAATATCACTTTCTTCAACGCTTCATAACACCTTGATAGAAAAGTCGCTAACCATTGCGACAGCGGAATCCTGCACAGCTGGTTTGCTCAGCCATGTTATCACCGCCGTATCCGGCTCCTCGGAATATTTCATGGGAGGCGTGGTGGCTTACAGTGATCAGGTCAAAGCCATAGAGTTAAATGTACAATTGAAAACGTTGCTCCAATACGGCGCTGTGAGCAAACAGTCAGCTTATGAAATGGCGCTTGGCATCCGCAAGAAGTTCAAGACGGACATCGGTCTCTCCACAACCGGAA
>CAZNRI010000068.1:0-1377 GCA_964575595.1 uncultured Candidatus Brevefilum sp. | reverse complement strand
GTATCGGTCGTGGATTTGCAGGGCGCGGGCGGCGCCGCCGGCTTGCCCGGCAGTGAATGACGAGCGCGGGTCGTCGGCGACGGGCAAACCCCGATCAAGCGGTTGTAGTTCCAGCGGTTGGCCGGCGTAATCGCCGGACCAACCGGGGGTACGCCGATGAAGCCCGTCGGTCTGGTTTGGATCGGCATCAGCACACAAAAGAAAACGCAAGCAATTGAATGTCACTTCAAGGGGGGACGCGAAAAGGTTAAGACAAGTGCTGTTGAAGAACTCCTCAGCCGTTTGTTGGAACACCTGGACCAATATCCTTCAAGAATCAGCAGGAGATAATCGATGGAAGAGAAATTCAAACGTATCCTCATCCTCACAGGAGACGCGGGCATGGGACACCGATCTGCGGCACAAGCTGTCCAACAAGCCATTAAAGAAACATATGGTGACCGCTGCGAAGCGACGATTGAGAATCCCCTTGACAATCCGAAAGTGCCAGACTTAATACGAAAAAGCCAATCAGATTATGATGAGGTCGTCAAAAAGCTGCCTGATCTATATAAGATGGGCTATAAAGTCAGCGACTCAACGCTGCCTGTGTCCCTTATGGAAGCCGGCTTCATTGTGGTTTTATATGAGGTGATCAGGGAATGCATTCAAAAATGTAAACCCGATTTGGTGCTTTCAACATATCCCATATTCCAAGCGCCCATTCATGCTGCATTGACATTAAAGAAAAAAGCCATTCCCAACATTACGGTGATCACAGATCTGACGAAAGTCCATCATGTTTGGTTCAGTAAAGCGGTAACCTGCTGCACAGCACCAACCGAATCCGTCCGTCAGCAAGCATTGAAAGCCGGCTTATCCCCGCAGCAGCTAAGGGTCACCGGCATCCCCATTAATCCGCGCATTATGAAACTCAAGCAAACCGACCAACAAGACGTCCGAGAATCCTTGGGTTGGGACTCGGATCGCACCAGTGTGCTGGTTGTCGGCAGTCCCCGTATCAAGGCTATGCTGGAGATTATCAAATTAATAGACCACAGCGGATACAATCTCCAACTTGCATTAGTCGCTGGTGGAAATGACTCCTTGTACGAAAGTTTTCAGAAAGCAAACTGGCACCATCCAGTGAAAATTTATAATTTCGTGGACAACCTGCCAGAGTTGATGCGGGCAGCGGACATAATCGTATGCAAAGCGGGTGGGTTAATCGTGACGGAATCCCTGACGTCCGGCTTGCCCCTGATGCTGGTGCATGCTTTACCTGGGCAGGAGATTGGCAATGTGAAATTCGTCGTGGAAAACAACGTGGGGTGCATGTGCCAAAAACCGGAAGAGATCCTTGAAACGCTCTGCCACTGGCTGGAGCATGACCATGCC
>CAZNRI010000067.1:0-2335 GCA_964575595.1 uncultured Candidatus Brevefilum sp. | reverse complement strand
TCAAGGAGTTCTCTCTTTTTGTCTACTCAAATATGGAAATATGATACAGTATCGCGGCAGCCAGCCATACAACGTTTTGATTCTATCAGATGAGGTCTAAACGTCAAGCATGAAAAGCGTTTTGAGGGATTACTGTTATGACCTATCTGGTTTTAAGATGCCGATCAAAGCCTGACGGCTGGGGTGATGCCCCTCCAGGTCTACAGTGGTGAATTCGTTCCAAAGGTCTGATCTGCCTGTCGCAAACACTCTGATATAGTTATCCGTCAAGCCTGATAAATTCCAAGTTCCATCTCGATTCATGGCGCTTGATTCCCACAGAACAGAAATGCGCTTCCCAATAAACTGGGCACGGTAATTCCTGCCCGCTTCATTGAACAACTTTCGCAGTTTTGCATTGCGGGCTTTCGCCTGTTGGACAGGAACTTTGTCATTCATTTCATAAGCGGCTGTCCCAGGTCTCGGTGAATAGGTAAACGCATGCCCGCCTGCAAACTTCATCCGTTTGACAAATTCAAGGGTTGTTCCAAACTCATCCTCGGTCTCGCTCGGAAATCCCGCAATAACATCCGTCGTGAGGGCAATCCCAGGAATCACTTCCCGTATCTTTTGTGTCAACTCAGCGAAAGCCTCACGGCGAATAGGACGACCCATCTTTTTCAAAATGCGATCATTGCCAGACTGCAAGGGGATATGAAGATGCCGGCACAGGCGGGCATCTTCCCATAACCCCAAATACACCGGATCAAAATCCCAGGGTTCAATCGAGGACAAGCGTAACCGCCCCACTTCTCGCATTGACAATACGCCAGCGATCAGGTCATCCAATCTCTGGAGCGGTGTGAGGTCTCGACCCCAAGCACCCAACTGCACGCCCGTCAGAACGATCTCTCGAGCGCCTCCAGCGATAGCAGCCTGAACATCGCGCTTGATCTCTCTTACCGTCCGCGATTGAGATTTCCCCCTTGCCACCCGTGTCAGGCAATAGGTGCAGTGATTATCGCATCCCGCCTGAACCTTGACGAACGCCCGCGTTCTCGCCCTGTCACCCGGTAGAGGTTCACGAACTAAGGTCAGCGCGGATACGTCTTCCTGTGGGATATGCAATACTTTCGAAATCAACGATTCTTTTTCATCATTGAGAACCACACCTGTCACCCCTTCAAGCTCACGCGCCTGTTCAGGATAGAGCGTAGCCCAGCAGCCCGTCGCGATGACCTCCCTGGCTCCTTTCCGTGCAGCCCGGCGTAACTTCTTCCGCGAATCCGCGGCAGCCTTTACCGTGACCGCGCAGGTATTGACAACAGCCAAATCAGCATCGCCTGGGTCGCTGACAATCTCGTGTCCCAACGCGCGAAAACCATTGGCAAGGCGTTCAATTTCACTTTGATTCAGCCTGCATCCTACAGTGTCAAAGAAAATTCTCATTAAATTAGGGTTTCACAACAATAAAATCGTCAAAAAGAACATCCACACCAGGTTCAGAAAAATTACCGACGATCAATCCAACGTCACCATAGGATAACGAGCTGTCCTGTACCTGCAAGAGGATCTTACCATTGACGATGAGGACCAATTGTTCTCCTTCGCAAATTGCCTGGATTTCATTGACATCCCATCCCTGGTGTATCGCTTCGCTGAAATCCATGTGATCCTGATCAATAAGGGTTTGGGCGCCCTCTAAATTCCTGAAAATCCCATAATATCCATCCGAGCCAATGACAAAAGCGTAATAATTCATTTCGTCTTGATAACGACACAAAACACCATAAATATTGTTATCCGGACCGGCTTGCCTAATCGCGCGAGTATAGATCAAAACATCTTTAAAATTCAATCCGGGCACACTCCAAAACTGATAATTTGGGACTTTCGCCCATAATCTGAAGCCGCTTTGCTCATATCCTGCAAAACTCAGAGTATCGAAATGCGTCCTCCAATTTCCCATAGTGTCAGAAAAGCTATCTTTGAACAACACGGGGTCATCCCCAACCCAGGGCAAGGTGTCCGCAGTGAAAGCCTCCGACCGGCATGCGGAAAGAATCAAACAAAACAATAAAATGATGAATAACTTTTTAACTTTCATAAGAACCTCACAACATTATAAGTTTTTAAAATGATAACCCAGATAAGCATTTCATTCAATGCAAATGATAAGAATAGCTGGACAATCGCAAAATCATCGTTCTTATATATTCCATTCTCAAATACAAGGTTTCACCTCTTTAATAACGACTATAAAGCCTTCCCCTTGAGCGCAGCGAAACACCCGAAGGGTGCTGTATAGACCGGGGACATAGGTAACACATGTTCGGAGACATAGGTAACACTTTTT
>CAZNRI010000066.1:0-2560 GCA_964575595.1 uncultured Candidatus Brevefilum sp. | reverse complement strand
TCAAGGAGTTCTCTCTTTTTGTCTACTCAAATATGGAAATATGATACAGTATCTCCATATTGATATGATTTTTATGGCAGCGGTATAATTTTGAAGTTATGAATATTCTTCGGCGAAAAATCAATTTTCATATTTTACTATTCACGCTTTCCCGGACGGTTGTCAATACCAGCTATCGCATGGTGTATCCTTTCTTGCCTGTTTTTGCACAAGGATTGGGCGTTGACCCAGCCTCTTTAGGGATGGCGCTTTCTATCCGTTCCTTTTTAGGTATCTTTGGTCCATTTCTGGCAACCGTCGCGGATACGCGTAACCGCAAAACGGGCATTCTTTTAGGAATGGGCTTGTTTACCTTAGGCAGCGGTGTGGTTATTATCTGGCCGATATTTTGGGTCTTTATCCTGGGAATGAGCCTGGTTTTATTGGGGAATGGCGTCTTTATTCCGTCCATCAATGCGTATCTGGGTGACCACATCCCTTATGAAAAACGGGGTCGGGTGCTGGCGATTACTGAGGTGAGTTGGGCGTTGGCTTTTATTGTGGGCATTCCTGCCGTTCGTGGGATGATGAGCACCGCTTCCTGGGTAAGACCATTCGTTTTCTTAACGCTTATCGGATTTGCACTTTTTGTCATTCTTGCCTGTTCGCTGCCTCGTCAAAAAATCATGAGATCAGAAGGGAATACCCTTTGGCAGAATCTCAGCCGTATCCTGCGCACCTGGCCTGCTCTGGCTGGTTTGCTTGCTGGCATACTTTTTACCGGTGCAAATGAGGTCATTAACTTAGTATTTGGATTGTGGATTGGGAAGCAGTTCGGATTGAATTTCAATGCTTTGACAGTTGCATCAGTGGTGATCGGCTTGTCGGAACTTGGCGGTGAAGGGGTCACCTGGTTATGGCTGGATGCGGTGGGAAAACGCCGGATGATCTGGATCTTTTTGGGCGTGAACAGTCTGGCAGCCTTATTGCTTCCGCTTTCTGCTGGCAGTCTGGGTTGGGCTATGGCTGGGTTGGGTGCCTTCTACATCAGCTTTGAGATTGTCCTGGTCAGTGCGCTGACGTTGATGAGTGAAGTGGTGCCGGCGGCTCGTGCGACCATGATCGCAGCTACGGTGGCGGGATTCTCCCTGGGACGTATGCTGGGTGATTTGATTGCACCAGGATTGTTCGGTTTCAGTTTTTGGGCGTCATGTCTGTCTGCGGTGGGGTTGAACGTTCTGGCTGGACTCCTGCTGACGCAGGTGAAAATAAAGAATCCAAAGACGGAAGATGTTTAATTAAATCTTCTACATTTATTAATTCGCTGAAGATGTATTGAATACCCTCTTTGCATGTAAATTCAACGTCGTTAAAGCAGGAAGATGAACAAGCACTGATATAATTTTAGGCGCGATAACTCATTATTTGTTGTTCAATCCATCATGAGGAGGAGTAAATGAACCCCTTTGTCATCCCCAATATCCCTTGGGAAGAACGACCGGCAGATTGTTCGAATGTGGTGTGGCGGTATTCTCAAAACCCGATCATCCCCCGGGATTTGATCCCGTCATCCAACAGCATCTTTAACAGTGCCGTCGTCCCCTTCGAGGGGAAGTTTGCCGGCGTGTTCCGCTGCGATAATAAGAAGCGCGAGATGAATATCCACCGCGGTTTCAGTGAGAACGGCGTTGATTGGGAGCTTGAGAATGATCCTATTGATTGGCAGTACGCCGATCCGGAATTAAGCGCCTTTCAATACCGCTATGACCCCCGAGTGCTGTGGCTGGAGGACCGCTATTATGTCACCTGGTGCAATGGCTATCACGGCCCCACTATTGGCATTGGCTATACCTTTGATTTCGAGGAATTCACTTTCCTTGAAAACGGCTTATTGCCCTTCAACCGCAACGGCGTTCTTTTCCCCCGCAAGATCAACGGCAAATATATTCTATTGAGCCGACCCAGCGACAACGGGCATACGCCCTTTGGGGATATCTTCCTCAGCCAGAGCCCCGATATGGTGCATTGGGGGGAACACCGCTATGTGATGGGCGTCGCCGGCGGCTGGCAGAGCACCAAGATCGGCGCGGGCCCCGTCCCGATCGAGACACCGGAGGGCTGGCTGATGTTCTACCATGGCGTGTTGACCTCCTGCAACGGCTTCGTCTACAGTTTCGGCGCGGCGCTGCTGGACTTGGAGGAGCCTTGGAAGGTGATCTCCCGCGGGGAGCCGTATTTGCTCTCGCCGCAGAAGTATTACGAAAACGTGGGCGATGTGCCCAATGTGGCATTCCCCTGCGCGGCGTTGTATGACCAGCCCAGCGGCCGGATCGCAATCTATTACGGCGGTGCGGATACGGTCACCGCGCTGGCGTTCTGCAAAGTGGATGAGGTGCTGGCGTGGCTGAAGGAAAATTCGATGGTGTAGGATGAGGTTTCTTACTATTCTTCATTGACAGGATACTATCTAAATAGGAGAAGGCCTTATCCCACCGTAGAGACGTTGCACGCAACGTCTCTACGGTGATTAACCCTTTAGGAGGTTGAGGGCGGAACGCCCGAAACAAAAAACCACCGGCTA
>CAZNRI010000065.1:0-2731 GCA_964575595.1 uncultured Candidatus Brevefilum sp. | reverse complement strand
ATGAAATCTAGCGACTATGGAGCAGCACTGGAAGCCCTAAGAGAAACCATACAGCACGATGACGATGAGCTTATGTGCGACATTGTGGAAACCGGCATCGATAAACTCGAAGCCATCAACGCTGAATTGCTGGAGACTTGCAAGTCCGCCGCCATGCGCATGGAATTTGGCGACGACACAGATAACCCAACGTATGAAAAACTGGAGCAGGCCATACTCAAAGCAGAGGAGCAGATGAAATGACAATCCGTATGTATAGATTTTTCTACCTTATACCTAGCGAGTACGGCGCGCCATTCGCGCTATGCGATCACCACCATGAAATGAAGAAAGTGCCAAGCAACTGCATATTAGAAGAGATGTCAGATAAAGCCATCTTGCCATGTGAAGATTGTGAGAAAGAAAATGAGCAGACAAACAAAAATGTGTTGGTTGATGATTTGCTGGAGGCTTTGATTGAAATAGAAACTGCTTATGTTAATGGTGCCACGGCTCGCGAAATGGCGAAGATGGCCACCGAAATAATCCGCGAAGCAGAGGAAAGGATAAAATGATGGACGACAATCGACGAATCAGAGTGTGGAGCAACAAGCAAGGGACTGAAATCCAAATTGTGCGTTCCACCGGTGAACCCAGACCCAACTATATAATCGAGCGAGACTATCGACCTATCACTAAAGCGTCGGCTTATCGGGTCACTCGATTGATTGAACATATTCCAGCTAATGGCATATACGTACACTCCTGGGGTTTCGTCGGCTGCTGGTTCATCCCATAATAAAAAGGATCAATCATGAAAAGCAAACGCAATAAGAAACGCAAACGTCCAGCCACCGACCGTGAGGCACTATGGCCCGATGATCCTTTTACTGATAAGCATAACGATCGGGTGATAAAGCAGTTAGCTACTCGCAATAGTTCTAAGGAGCATAAAAATGTCTGACGGAAAAGAGACCGCAATTGTTCCGCAAGAAATAGTACAGTTAGGAGCACTCGAAGTAGCACCTGAGGCAATCGTTGAACGTGCAACAAGAGTCGCTGAGGCATTGGCTGATGTAATCAAGAAGAAAAATCTATCGGTCAAAATCCGCAAAAATGAATACGTAAGGGTAGAAGGCTGGTCGACTCTCGGTTCAATGATCGGAATTATGCCCCGCACGGTCAGCGTCAACGAAATACAAGAGGGCATTTTCGAGGCTACGGTTGAATTGATCCGAACGACCGATCAAGCCGTTATAGGACGTGGCATCGCTGAATGTGGATCCATTGATGAGATTGATCGGAATGGCAAACCCGTCTGGGCTGATCGCCCGCGCTATGCCAGGAAATCAATGGCAATCACCCGGGCAACTGGCAAAGCTTTTCGTCTGGGTCTCGCTTGGATCATGGAATTGGCTGGATATTCTGGGACACCCGCCGAGGAAGTGGTTTTCGTAGGGGGCGAAGCCCGCGATGTAACTCCCAAGAAAAAGCCTGAGCGGGCAAAGAAAGCAGCTAAGGCCATCAATGGCTCACTCACAGATGCCCATATTCAAGACTATCGCGCGCAAGCCGTATCCGATCCAGTGACAATTGGCGCAACTCAATTTTGGACTATCGGCCATCACTTCGGCCTCGATCAAGAACAAGGCAAGGCGATTTATAAGGAGCTTGGAAATTGGGCGGATGCGTTAATTCATATTGTGGATAAGTTTACTGAGAGTAAAAATGAAAGCTAAATATCCCGGGACTTGCGGCATTTGCTTCCGCAAATTCAAAAAAGGCGATGAGATTGCTAGAGTCCCACATCAACTTCTAGGACCCATCAGTCCCCCATACGCGCACAAAGCCTGTGCGTATCATGCTAATAGAGTGTTTAAATCGGAGACGAATTCGGAGGTGAGTGATGAATAATGGCAAGACATAAGACTGATCAAAAACCCAAATAAGGAGATCGAAATGAAGAAACTGTTTATTATCGGTATGCTGTTTACTCTGCTGATCCCATTCGGGGTCTACGCTACCGTAGAGCAACCAGACAAACCTGTGTGTCCTTCGGGCACAACCGAGACTGTGCCAGCACAATGGATGGCACCTGTAACTCACGAGATCACAGTTGTGGATGAGGAGGCTTGGGATGAAGTGGTGCCGCCAGTCACACATATCGTTCATCATGATGCGATTACCCATCAAGAGTATGTACCTGGGATACCCGCCGTCACCCACATTGAACACCGATGCAAAAAACTATTCGGTGGATGGCATAGCTGGCAAAACGGCAAGTGCCCGAGCTGTGGATGCTGGTTTGGATGCCAAGAGCGTACTGTCATTGATGTGCCCGCTGTTCCTGGCTACTGGATAACTGTTGTGGATCAGGAAGCCTGGGATGAAGTGATTGTAGATGAAGAAGGCTACACGATCCATCACGAAGCGATCACCCACCAGGAAACGGTGGTGGATGAAGAAGGCTACTGGATCGCCCCTGTCTGTGGGGAACAATGTGCTCGATGCTCGAATATCAAGCCGTTCACTTATGTAGAGTGGTTTGATCGGGACGGCGGGTGCGATGGGGACTGGTACAACGAGCGGGTGGAATATCCTGATGACGACCGATGCGGATATGTGCCCCCGGAGCCAGAGCCAACACCCATACCTACACCGGAGCTGGAAGAGGAAGTCATACTACCGGAGCCGCTGTTCATGATGTGGTTGCTAACTCGCAGCGGGCGGAATGGCGACCAATTGTGTATGA
>CAZNRI010000064.1:0-3331 GCA_964575595.1 uncultured Candidatus Brevefilum sp. | reverse complement strand
TCAAAGAACGAAGAAGGGGGTGTAATGAGAAATGAAAAGTGGAAGAAGTAGAAGAGCATCACTAGATATGGAACTCTCAACTTTTAATATCCCGCCTTCCGGTGAGATTTTAGTAGTGGGGAAACGCAGTCCTATAGGGGCACAAGCAGCGAAAGGAATGTTAGATACCGTTGTGCCGGGGCAATTTGAACTTATTCAACCGGACGATGATCTGATAGACGGCATATTAGTTAAGAAATACCTGTTTTTAAGGGCTGACAGGGAGAGACTGGTCAAGGCAATAGTTGAAGAGTCGAAGCCAATTATGACTGACCAGTCTATGATAACCATAAAATGTGACATAAGAATAGCAGTAAAAAGAGAGATTTAGGGATAGATTATAGATTGAAATGATACCGATTAAGAAAATAATGAAAAAGGATTTTTCCAGATTGTCTTCTTCACAGAGTGTTGGCTCAGCAGTTAAGGTAATGGAGAAGATGGATATTGATTATTTACTGATCGAAGAAGAAGGCGAAATAAAGGGAATGGTAACATCACGTGAACTTGTCGGTTATCCTTCCTCGCGGCTTATCTTAGACTGCGTAATACAACCGATAGGTATTATATCGGAAGAAGCCTTGGCGGATGAGGCGCTAAAAGCGTTAAAACAAAAAGCAGTAACTTTTCTACTGGTTCTGAGTAAGGACGGAAAGCCTGTCGGAGTTATAAATCAAGAAATAATCATCAATTCCCTTTTTCAACAACTGAGAAAGTTAAATAAAGAGAAGGACAGATATATCACCGAGCGCAAGCAGGTGGAGGAGGAACTTAGAAAGACGTATCAGGAGCTTGAAGAGAAGCATGTCCAGCTTCTTCAGGCGGGCAAGATGGCGGCCATGGGGGAAATGGCAGCCGGTGTTGCCCACGAACTGACCCAGCCGCTTCTCGGCATAAAGGGCTTTGCCACGGCCATGCTTGAAGATATGAAGCTTTATCTGCCAACGGAGACCTTGACAGTTCCAGATATACCAGCGTGGAAGGAACAGATAGTGAAAGACCTAAAGGTCATTCTGCAACAGACAGACCGCATGACGACAATCGTGAATAATGTGCGCCAATTTGCCCGGGAGTCCGGGACGGGAATGGTGCTGCTGGATATCAACAAACCCATTGGGGATGCGTTGATGCTGTTCTCCGAGCAGCTTCGCCTTCACAATATCAAGGTAAAGAAGAATCTGGTCGCGGGTTTGCCCCAGGTGAGGGGCAATGCCAACCAGCTTCAGCAGGTGTTCATTAATCTGATTACCAACGCCCGGGATGCAATGGATGCCAAGGGCAACAAGGGGCAACTGATGGTCAGCACAGGGGTGTGCCCCGGTGGCATCTATGTCGTGGTTGAGGATAACGGAGTCGGGGCGGACGCAGAAACCACGAGCAAGATGTTTGAGCCGTTCTTCACTACCAAGACCAAGAGTAAAAGCATCGGCCTTGGTCTATCTATCGTTACCGGCATCATTGAGGAACACCAAGGAACAATCAACGTACGGAGCGAGCCTGGCCGAGGGTGCAAATTCACCATTACTCTGCCACTAGGTGCTGAGGAGGAGGGTGACGAAAATGGGTAGCGGTAAGATGAAACCTGAAACTACTCTGGAAGCTGGCCGAATCCTCGTTGTTGATGACGAAGAAATTGTCCACCTGACGATAAGGAGGCTGCTTGAACGCGAGGGATATACCATTGATTCCGCCTATGGGGGAGTAGAGGCTCTAGGCAAGATTGACGGCGGCTATGACCTCCTAATTTTAGATATTCGAATGCCGGAACTAGACGGCATCGAAGTGTTGCGTGAAATCAGAAGAAGAGAGCTTGCTATTGAAGTCATCATACTAACTGGTTACGCTACCATGGAATCCGCGATGCAGGCGGTGAGTTACGGAGCTCGCGGTTATCTCATGAAACCTATTGAAAACATTCCCGAATTCAAGAGCAAAATTCGGGAGGCAATACGTATATCGCAGCTTGCTCGCGAGAACAGGCAGTTTTATGATGCCGTCGTTTCAGGTCAGGGGCCTGCCATCCGCGAGGAAACTAGAGAAGTTTTCCGGCGATTGATGGAGGTGATACGCGATGCCGTTGTCTTTCTGGATTTTGATGGCAACATCACCTTCGCCAATGTCAATTTCGCGCAAGTACTTGGCGAATCATTCCAAAATCTACTGGGGGCACGGTTCGAATCCTACGTGGTAGAGGAGGATCAGGACAAGTTAGTAGAGGTTTTTACTCGACTTTCCAGCGGTCAGGTTGCTATTAGCATCCCGGCTCAACTCAAGACCAACTATGGCAGCCTCCTGTCCGTCATCATCAGCTCATCGCCTATCTATCATGAAATGGAATACCGCGGTATTGTGATGGTGATTTCGGACGTCACCCAGATAAACAAGGTCAGAGAAAAGGTGGAACTCCTGGCAAACCTTGTCGAAAACGCCCAACACGATATGATGCTTATCATGAACTCTGAGGGGCAGATCATGGAATGTAATTCTTTGGTCCGAAGCTCCTTCGGCTATTCCCGAAGCGAAATGCTGGGGCTGAATATGAAAGCCCTATTCAAATCCGAAGCGGGTATGGGTTGGGAAACGATTGTAGATTCTGTCGAACTGGACTCTAAGGGGCGAGGAGAAATCCTGGCAACTTCCCGAGATGGAAAGGAGATGCCTGTCGAAATAACTGTCAGCAGACCTGGCAAGGCAAATAGCAGCTCACACATTATTTGCTTTATGCGCGACATTACCGAGCGCAAGCGGGCTGAGGAGGCGTTGCGTGAACTCGACCGTATGAAATCTGAATTCATCTCCAATGTCTCACATGAGCTACGCACCCCGATTCATGCCATCAGGGGCTTCGCTAAGTTGATGCTCAGGGGCAAGGTGCCTGACACCGAGACCCAGAAGGAATTCCTGGGCATTATAGATGAGCGGAGCCAGCATCTTGGTGCATTGATTGAAAGTTTGCTTGATATGTCGCGGCTTGAATCCGGGCGATTTGATATCCAAAAGCAACACCTGCTGATAAAGGACATAATTCATGAGGCAATAGGGAGTATTTATAGTCTAGCCAATGATAAGGGTATCGTAATCAGTGAGGATATTCCGGCAACACTGCCCGAGATAGAAGCTGACAGGGAACGGCTAGGGCAGGTGATGGTCAATCTGCTGAGCAACGCCATCAAGTTCAGCAACGGTGAGCGTAGTGTCATAGTAAAGGCCGAAGCCAAGGATGATGAGCTGGTGGTGCAGGTTACCGACCACGGTATTGGTATTCCCAAGGAGGCTATGCTGCATCTGTTTG
>CAZNRI010000063.1:0-3520 GCA_964575595.1 uncultured Candidatus Brevefilum sp. | reverse complement strand
AGATCAACACTGCCTATACCTTGGTTTATACTTATGGAATCCGCATTTGTTGAGCCAAACCCTTTGCGCTCCATCGTCCATAGTGACGCAAGGAGAAGTTGATACTGGCATGAAGTTGAGCCCCTCGATGTAGACATTACTACCTGTAATGTCCATACAGACATCGGCGGCACTATACAGCCAGATCCAACCTTGCATGTAGTGATGTTGAACGCCGAAGATACTAACCAGGCTCTTGCTTACTGCAATGGGCCAAGTTTCACCCGTTGGAGCCCAGTAGTCTAGAAGGACAATAGCATCATTGCCTTCATCGGTGCACAGTGACAGCGCCTTAGTCAGCGTATGTATAGGCTCATCTATTGATAAGCCTGAGTTGCCATCATTGCCAGCCGCGAAGCCATTAGACCAGGTTACGCCATTGACATAGTACACATTGGCGAAGCCTGGACCTAATTCAGCCGCAACCCCATCAGCTAGATCGGCAACCCTCGAAACGCCTTTTCTCAAAATATATGGTCTACCCATTTCGATCTCCTCTGCCTCCGGGGGCTGTTTGTTGGACAGCCCCCATCCAGCAAGCTAATTAGGACCGATTTTGTCCTCAAACTGTTAACCCATAACTTATGGCTGAGGCTTCCGTATCCCGCTGGATCAAGCCGAGACGCATCAGCGCGGTGATCTCCCAGGAGTCAGACCGCGGATAGCGGGTGACTTCCATGGTCATCCGACGACGCCAACCCAACTTCCACTGATCCCAGCGAACCGCCAGGATCGAGCCGGTGGTGTTATTGGTTGTGGTGTTTTGATCAACTTTCCCGGAAGTGTTGGCTTTACGAGCAGCCGACTCTCGGTGCATATTGGCCGACACATCAACCTTGTAGCCAAACACACCAGTCAACTTACCGTTTTCGATTGTTGGCTGTGCAAACACATCACGGGTCATGACCTCTGCAAGCTGTAGTGCTTTCCAGTGGACGTTCGGGTCGATGATGAAACTAACCTTGGCAATATCAATTGCATTGATCCCGGCAGCTCCCATCAGTTTGATCGTCTCCAAGAAGTCGTTTACAGCCAGTACCCCACCGCTCCGGCTATTGGCTGTCGTAGTCACTAGACATGACTTCCGAAAACCATTGAGAAGCAGGAATAGATCGGTTGAGGTTGGGGTTCCACCGATGTCATTGATGTTAGTGGTTGCACCAGTTTCGGTGTCACCATCGATGAGCAGGTGTTCAAGCTGCTCTGCACCTGCCGTCACCAGAACAGATCTGATCTCGTTCACGAACGGGATTAGCGAGTCTTCCTGCATCTCACCTGACCAGGGTACTCGCGCACCCATCTTGCCAAGTGTCAACTGAACATTTTCCGTCTCTTGTTTAGAGGCTGTTACGGTAGATACAGGATGTCCCGAAGTGCCGTCGTGATCTACAGTCTGAGTGACCTTATAGAACGAGGGATCGGTTTCGTTGATCGGGAAGTAGATCGACTCCATTCCTTGAGGCATCTCAAAACTGGGAATCCTTTCGGCAACAAATGTGCCAAGTCGGATCTTCTCCCATAGCGATGTGGAGTATGCGACCCCCACCCACTCATCGCCATAATTATTGAGATCGGAGCCCATCACCTCGTTAGATTTCAACGCTTTGATGCCGACCGCTTTCATCGCACCACGTCCGCGATGACCGATCTCGGTCTTGTCCTCTAGCAGCTTGATAGCCAGCGCTTTACGGGCATTTTCCGAGATTGCCCCAGCGTGTGCTACCGATGCCGGTCCTACCGAACTCAGGATCCCGATCAATAGTGACTGATCAACTGCGTCCAAATTGTCGTATTTCGACAATTCGGCAAACTGCGAGATGTTGGGAGCGTTGAATTCATCCCCACCACCGGGCAATCGATTACCCTTGGCTGCGTCGGCCTTCCACTTTTTCTCGGCCTCAGCAACTGCTTCATCGGCGGCTTCTTTCTTGACCTTTTCGAGTTCGGCTGCTTCCTCTTCGCTCAGTTGCTTATCGCCTTCTTCGATTTCACCCGCGGCCTTGAGCTGAGTCTTGATGGACTCTGCTTGTTCAAGCAGAGATTCAAGCTCAGTAGCCTCTTCTTTGGTGATGTCTGCCTTTGTTGCAAGCTCCTTTATTTTCGCTCGGAGCGCGGCGAGCTTTTCTTTCAGGTCCATGACTATTCTCCTAGTAAAAAGTCTCTTGCTCTTGCTTGGGTTTGTACCAATCCTAGATCCGTCTTGGCGCTCTGCCTCTCGGCCTCCGCCTCGACCTTTGGACCCTGTATCTCAGGCCAGTCTCTACCAGCCTGTTTATACGCTGCTTTCATCACTGGAATTGCGACAGCATAATCGTTCGCTGGCTGTCTACTTCCTTCAGTATCAAATAGTGCCAATTCAACCAGGGGCCAATGAGTTATCAATCCGTCACGAGCAACTCGTCTGATGTGCTCGATCGTCCCGCTGGATGCCCTCGCCAAACCTTCTTTAGCGGCTTCCCACACGCGCTGAGCATACTGGCTGGCCTTGTCAAGTAGAACACGAACCCACAGGCCATCACTTTTACTTTCTCTACTCAGGACTTCACCGATTTCTTCAGGTTCGCCTTGAGGATATCCGTCAGGATCAAACCCGTGATAGTAAGAGACGATTGGATTATCGAATTTGTCCAGGTACAGATTTGTTTCTTCACTGAAATACTCGCCTTGTGCATCACGCCCTTTATTGGGACCACCATAAGGAATAGCCAGCACTTCGAGTTCCCAATCACCTACAGCTTTGATGGTTCCCTTTTTAGGTTCAGAGGCGGGTTCAAATAAGATATATTTAATTTTGTGTTCTTTCAACCATGCTTTAGCTTGGGCGACAGTAAACTTATCTTTAGGAAAACGATAAGCCTGCGCGGTGGCATCACCTCCCGCTTCCAATGGACCACCATAGATCATGATTCCATTCGGCAGCGTTTCTAATACCACAATACGTGTGAATTCATTAGGATCGCGAATACGTGCCGAGTGAAAATTAGGGTAGGGCATTTTATACTCCTAAATTATTCGATCCCATAACTTAAGCATCGGTTTGTCATCCTCGGTGAGAGCACACCAAAGATGATTTTTGAATAAGCCTTGGATTCCAAAAATAGTACCGTCCTCGTTCTTTCTATATGCGGCAAGCGAAAATACAGAACTGGTTGGATGAAAATTCCTTACTTTGTCGTCTACCTGGGTTGTTTCGTCTGAGCCATATAAAGCGCCAAACGGGAAATCAGATTCATCATAAAAGGCATCAAATGATTCTGTTTTTCCGTCAATCTCGAATACTAAGGTTCTGACATCAAACGTCGCCATAATGCACTCCTACAACTTGAGATCCTTGATAGTTTTGTTGACCCATGCTTGATAGACTTTCTGGATGTCCTTCAGCTTTTCCTTCGCTGTATCAAACAATTTCTTCCAGCCAATAGCCTTCATCGCTTTAGCCTGCTCTTCGCCATGCAAATACCGAGAGTAGCTCACCGGGTTC
>CAZNRI010000062.1:2862-3935 GCA_964575595.1 uncultured Candidatus Brevefilum sp. | reverse complement strand
ATGCTGTGTGTCTTTGAATATTCCAGTTGCTCTTGTAATTCCAGTGTTCTATCGACAAATCTAATATCATCGAATTCACCTACTAAATACTCGTCATAAGAAGGCAAGACATTGTTACTGATTTTCTCTGCTACTGATACCAACAAGGGCCAAAGTGCATATTCGCTGAATGTAGCTCTACCAGCTATGGCATTCGCCTCGGTTGCATTCACATCTAACATCGATGCCAATCCAGGCGCGAAGATCCCGAAGATCTCCTCTTTATTGAACTTGCGTCCAGCCATGAACTCCATATCCTTCTGGCTCATGGCCGCCTGCATCCATTCAACCCCGCCCTTGCCAGCATTACGCAACATCATCAGTTCTCGTTTAGCCGCCTTGTCTCGCGTATCCTGTTTTATCTTCTCCCATTCAGCATCAGGTATCGAATCGGCAAAGGCCAAAATGCCTGGTAACCTGGCGTTGTTCTCACCGAAGAGCTTGGTATTCCAAGCCTGCATTTTCAAGTCACCCGTGGCCACAATCGCTATTGCCTCAATCGGTGAAAGGCCAACGAAAGGTGACAGTGGATGAAACTTCTTGAAATGAACAATCTCCCATGGCTCTAACGCTTGAGGATTGCCAATTCCCGGATCATATAAGTATCCCTTCAGATAAAGCTTTTCGTCTGGTACTGGCTTGATCTTGTGTGGCGGGATGATCCATAGCTCCTCAGGCTCCTGCTCTTCTGACTCTTTATTTTGCCACCAATAAGCATTCCCAGTGAGAGAGCGATAGGCAAATGTCGATTCTAGAAGTTCAAATCGACTCATCAGCGGATTGGGCTTATTGAGTTTTAGCTCAAATGGATGATTGATAATGTCTTCTCTTTCTTCTTTGATCAGCTTCTTTACTCTAAAGGCAGTTGTGGCGCAACTCTGAGCTACAATGGATACCGCAATCTGAACCCATGAAAGCTGCTGATATAACCTAGCCTGGCTCTCCCACAGAGACCCATCTGGGATCCTGAACTTCTCACTGCCTGCTCCAGCTAACAACCACCCAGGCATTGGTCGATTGGCTTTCGTGTATCC
>CAZNRI010000062.1:0-2762 GCA_964575595.1 uncultured Candidatus Brevefilum sp. | reverse complement strand
GCGAAATCAACCAAGCTGGAAGCAGACAAACCAGGCGGAGCAAAGCATAACATCAATCCATCTGCCAAATCCGGCGAATGGCCTAATCGCTTTTTCATATCCGCTTTAGCCTCGATCTTTATCTTCCCAGCACTTGTATATTTGAATTTGATTGCCGTAAGTTCTCCGGATAAGCGATCATACACTTGCTGAGATAACTGACTTAGATCAATGTCTCCACTCCTGAAACGTTCTCGTAAGCCCCAATACAGTTCGGCTCGTAGGTTTAGGAAATGCTCTTTGTCACGCGCTCCAGATCCTACGTTGATAGCTGAATTAGGATGTTCCAATTCCCTCAGCCTTGAACAAACACCGGCACCTATACCAATTGAGTCCACGTTCACATGCAGTCCAGTACTCTTGGCTTTCCCTGTAGTAGCCATGAGTTCATGTCCATGCCACCATTCACCACTTAGTACAACCGGCCCCTGCCTCTTGAACATAGCACTATCATCTGCACCTGTGTCGGCTACATCCAGGCCAGCTATTTGATCGTTCTCGCCTGGATCAAGCTCCCGTAGTCTGGCCGCCTCCAACCACTTCAACGAAATAAGCGCATCTTCGGCTTGCTCTGGAAACTCTCCTAACACACGCGCCTGGTAAACCGGACTGTCTTCACCCCACTGTCGCTCACGAGCTTCCGCCCATCCTCTACTGATGCGCCCCGCCTTGATTGCCTCTTCCAGCTTGACGTGCCTTATCCACCAATCCTCTAATCCAGGAGCTTTGCGGTGGATGTCATAGAACCTACCGCTCATATCTCCTGGTGTGGAAATCGCCAGCCAGTAAGCATCACCTGTGGCGAAGGCACCTTCAGCGGCATCCCATGTCTTATCGGGTACGGTCTTACTCTCATCAAAGACATAGAGTAAATTGGTTCCGTGAGCACCTTCGATCAGTGCCTCGTTATCCGATGCCAGAGCAAATGCTTCGCAAGCTACTCCTACTCTCATCTGGAGAGTAAGCATATAGGGCTTAAGCCCGCCAATGATTTGCCACTTATCCCAATTACCACGTCGATACCACTTATGTATTTCAGGCCATAGGAACTTTTCAAGCTGTCGCCAAGCGCTTGCTGTCGTCGGGATCTTGGTGTCTTCTGGTCTGGTACAGGCAAACCATAAAATCGCCCAGGATGCCATTGTGGTCTTGCCCAGCCCATGAGGACCGCGCAAGCTAACCCGCCGTTCTTCGATTAGCCTTTCAAGTGCTTCAGATTGGTAAGGTGCTATTCCCTCGCCTTCTGGGAATGTGAAAAAGTCCTGGACAAATGCAACTGGCTCATCTATGTATTCTTTCCAACCATTCGGGTCTGTAACCTCGACAGGCGGAAGAGGCGGCAACCATCTATCAAGCTGTCTCGTTCGTCTGTCTATTTTGCCCAGCAAGTCGAGCATCAATAACCTTTTTAGTCATCGCTACTTCGGAAAGAATCTTCAAAGCACCTGCTACCGCATGAATGGCATCCGGGTCGTCGGTCTTTGCGCTGTTTGCCGCCTTGCGTAGAAAGTCAATAGATGCCCTGATTGCCGCGGGCATTTCCTTCGCCCATTCTTGCTCCATGCGATCCTTTTTAATTTTGACAAGTGCGGACAATTGAGCATCTTCATTTAATCGTTTGCGATAACGGTGAATAGTGCGCGGGGAAATACCATACTTGGCGGCAGTCGTCTTGTCACCGAAGAACGCCGCTTCAACTAATATGATCGATGCGAATTCGTATCTGAATGTTGCCATATATTAAAATAGAAACCCGGTGATCAAAGTCACCGGGCGCAACTACGGTATTTCGGTTTGAAACCGGGAGCGCTATGCCCCTAAGCTTGAACGCATCTTACATGCTATCGGAATTCTTGTCAAGTGCTGCTGAATAAAATTCCCGTTTTGCCCCACAAATAGGACATTCAAATATCACCCTGAATGCGATGATCTTCGCACCGTCCACATTAACAAATTGCATCGACGTTCTACCTTCATATTCTATTACCGATCCAAGTACATAATCACATTCGAGACAATGCAGATATTCAAGATATGGCTGTTCAATTGCAACTTCCATTAGACCTCCTTTAATTCATACTTCTTTCCGTCAATTTCAATCACCAGTGGCAATCCCAAAATACGGCGGTACTCTGGATTCTTGGGGTTCCGTCCCTTAGCGATCGAGCAAAGTGTTCCCGGAGGGATTCCTCTGTAAGCATCCAGGGCTGCGATTCTGCGCCATGTATTACCTGGAATAGAACGAAGCCTTTTAATCTTGTCTCTGGCAATGTCCAGGGCTGGACAAGGTATATCTATTGTCACTTGTCAGTCCCAATCGCCCCAATAATTCTCATTGCGTCGCCTGCACAATTTATTGTATGCACTTCGCCGTTCCAATTTGAATGCCAACGAATCTGTGCCTTATTTCGCTTTCTTCCCTCTAGTTTAATCTCAAACAAATAATTCTGGCCTCGAAAACCAACTAAAATATCTGGACACCCAAATCCTACATAATGTAACATCTGAACACTTGCCCCAATCTTCCTCAAAATCTCAACTATTTCTCGTTGATTATTATCTACTCTAGAAATGCGACGCATTTATTTATCTCCGAGGGCTTTCGTCGCTTTGCGCAATCGCTCTACTGCTTCATGTTGTAAATCAAAATCTATCACGCCTCTTTCAACTGCTTGGCTTGCCTCGTAATACTCTTTCAATTTCTTATTCTCGTCTTTGAGTTG
>CAZNRI010000061.1:0-4007 GCA_964575595.1 uncultured Candidatus Brevefilum sp. | reverse complement strand
AAGGAGTTCTCTCTTTTTGTCTACTCAAATATGGAAATATGATACAGTATCATTAGGGAATCAGATATTAGGGGACTAGTAGGGCGGGCAGTGACTTCCTGCCCGCCACATGATCATATTCACGCACTACCCTCGCTGAGACCAATTGTAAATCTTATGTGCGATTCCGCAGATTGCTTCGCTTCGGCTGGCGACTTTGTCAACATCTCATGATGTTGACACTTCGCTGGGGCAGCTTGAAGCTGCTCCAACTCGTGTCGCCCAGCATTCCCCTTTAACGGGGACTTCGTGCGCCGATGTGCCAAGAAGGCACTCGGCTTGTCACAATGATAAGTGTTAGGGCGTGCGGTTGTCTGTTTCTGGCGTCCCGCCCACAACTTGCTAAAGCATTAAATGACCGGCACGAACTGTTGTTCGTGCCGGTAATAGCCTTTATTATCTGGATAGAGTTAATAAAACTACGCTTTTCTGGATCTTCGGACAAGGAACACTATAACGACCACAAACCCTAATCCTAATAACATCATTGCTCCTAAGAGGATGTAGGGAGAGATGACAGAGAAAATAGAAATCCCGGTTGTTCCAAGTATAATGGGCGAAGACAATACAGCTTCCGATGTATTAACTCCATCTGTCGCCCTAATCTTGATCAGGAGTTCCGTATTCTCACTAAAGGATGCAGTGGCTAATTTATAACTGGTTTGATCATAGAAGATCAAGATTGGCTGCCAGGTATCACCTTCGTCTGTACTGATGGACAAAGAATAGGTTAAAACATCATTGTCGGGATCAGAAGCATTCCATTTCACCGTCAGCAGATCTCCGATTTTCGCGTTTGATCCAGCTTTTGGAGTGGAAATCTCGATCTTGGGGGCATTATCACTCACGATCCTTGAAATGAGTACACCATCTCCTGGATCACGAAGCTCTATGGTCTTCGTCCCTTCAACCCACTGTATTCTGTAAGAGATATGAACGCTGTCGATTAATCCCCCATTGGGATCACTTTGGAAAAATTGTGGTTCAAAATAGTTGGTTTCCAAAACAGTACCATTGTCATCCAGCAGGACCAGCGAATAACCTGTTCCCTCGCCTGGTATCAAGTCGACCCTTGGTGCTGTTATCTGCAGGAATGGATTAAGTGAAACCGTACCGTCACTCCCTAATTCGCCGCTGATTAAGAGCGCTTCAGGGTCTTCAGAATCAAGAAACCGAGGATTTCTAAGGAGGTTCAAATACCCATCATTGAAAACCCGATCTTCATAACAATGCTGATACGTGTTTTCAAGTCTCATCCAATGTCGAATCTCTTCTGCAACCGATGGCCAATAAGTGTCCATGATGTAAACAGCATTGCTTGAGACAGGTAAATAACGGTTCACCCAGAATCCCTCCGTGGCTGGATGGAAAATTCTGCCATCTGGTCCGCTATATACCGTTCCATCACTGCAATCCGCTGTCGCGATACCTCGACAACAACCGGCATCACAAACACCAACACCTGGGCAGATCGGATAAACCTCATAATTGGCTTCATAAATTGAGCAGTTGCATGAACCAGCACACTGCTTTTCAATACCAGGTAAACAGTTTAACGTACCATCGGTTTCAATAGAGCAGTTTATACCGACGTATCCATCCCTTTTATATCTCGCGTCCTCATAGCAATAATAATCCCTTGTCCCATCTGCGTGTTCACAGTAGGCTTCGTTCCATTCCGCCAGACAGTCGAGACTGTAAATATCGCCCATACCTGTGACGACATGGTTGAATTCATGCGCCATTACATCACTGAAAGTTCCGCTGCAATCTCCCGAGAAGAAAGCTGTAGCAGACCCGCCTGCGCCGCCTCCACAACCGCACCCTACACCAATGGCAAAATCGTATCCCTCAGAAAGAGCCAAGTCCGATATTTCACCAAGGAATTCACCTCTGCTTTGGAAACCAGAGTAGTCATCTGATCTGGCTTCCCATGTGTCTGAATAAACACAAGTCTGGGTCGGATCGGATAAGCATGGCGCAGTTGTTACCTGAGCGAAAGAATAAGTTAGCTCCGAATCTGCAATAGGATACAAAGCAAGCAGATATTCAAGCATGTGTTTGACACCATTCTCGAGATTTTCCCGTTCAGGGGAACAACCGCTGCCCACATCCTGGTAAGGAACAACATAAAAATCCCATGGTCGGGTGCTGATCGCATGCGCCACTCCGGCTAGGGTGTTATTGCTGAAGTAAATCTCGCCTAGGGTATTTTCGGGATCTGCCACCACAGAGAAGTTGACCATCCCTATGTGGTTGGGACGGGGCATGACCCGCACATCAGGACCGCAAATGTTCCCCACACAGCTTCCCCGGATAAGACCTGCAGGTTTCGATAAAGAAAAACCAGCATCTTCTTCACCCGGTTCTATGTAGGGCAGGATGATCTCACTTGTCCCCGGGGAAATACTCACAGGCCCCCAAATGTCTGGATATTCCCAATCTGGAGGAACACCTGTTATTACCCTGCCTGTGGAAGGAGGAAAGGTGTCCCAATCCTCATCGGGGAGTTTCAGAGCAAATTCAATCTCCACAACATCCGCATAGGTTGAATTTACAATAACCTTGAACGCTGTGACCTTATCCTTAACGAGAGTCGTATACCCATGCAAGACGGCGTCATAAACAACCTGAACGGGCTTGATCTCGAGCACCTCGATATCATGAATACGAGGTATTCGAATAATGAAGATGTCGTTCCGGATCAGGTTAGCGATGACCATCCCCACAGGAATTTCATAATCTCCTTCCTGGGGAATGGTTTCCAGGTCTTCGAAATAAAACCGGCATTGGCTGATAAACGGTGGTGACCCTTCCATTTCATCACAGGAATAGCCAATCCCCTCAGGTAAATCTTCAAAGAAAAATGCGCCGGACAGCGGATCTCCGCTGAGAAGTTTGACGACGATTTGCTGAGGGACCTCAATCTGGCCTGTTTCTGGGTCTTTTGGCGCATTGGGATCCAGAACCAAGACCGGTTCCACGGCATCAATGTTGTAATCAAATAGAATGGGTGTTGTGGTTGGGGCTAGCGTTGTGGTTGGGGTTGGCATTTTAGTTGGGGTTAGCGTTGTGGTTGGGGTTGGCGTCACGGCTTTGGTGATCTTTATTGAGCATTGAATGGGACCGTCAAAGCTTTGATGGGCATCGGAAACGGTGATTGAAAATTGATAGGTCCCGTCCTGCGTAGGGGTGCCGGAAATTACGCCGGTTGTGGTATTGATGGACAACCCCGGGGGCAGTGTGCCGTCCGGGATGTACCAATGCAAGGGCTCAACACCGTCTGTCGCAGTGAGTTGATTTGAATAAGGTTTACCAACCTGCCCTTCAACGAGAGGGCATGAAATAGTGATTTCAATTGGGAAGTAGGGAATCGCGTATACAATTCCCATGGGCGCGAATAACAAAACAAAAATCACGCTTAAAAGAATAAATGATGTTATTGGTTTCTTCATCTCATTTCCTTTCAAAATCAGAGTAGAGAATCAACAATCATTATTAAATTGTCTCGTTGATGGGATTCGCATTTTCATCATAACATCTTGGCTAACATAAATCAATGGGAAGTTTTTTAAATAATATTGCTAATAAGCTTTTGAAGATTGTTTATGCTATCGCCCGAACCAGGACTCCATATTTTCCTGGTTATAGATCGGTCCACCCACAGCTATTAAGCTTAAAACAACCCTTGACAATGTTATAGTAATCGTAATGACAGTATTCTTGTCATTGCGAGAAGCTGCGCAGCAGCGCCGAAGCAATCCAAGTGTTTGATGCCCTAACGTCCCCACGATGCCCAGCGCATGTCAGCATGGGTAATGAGCATACGGGGTTCTGTACCGTAACCAAATATTTATATGGGCGATTCCGGGGATTGCTTCACCCACTGCGTGGGTTCGCAATGACAAGAAGGTGTAGATACCGTCTTAAAAATCAAGAGGAAAAATTGAATTGCTCACCATAATGAG
>CAZNRI010000060.1:0-4191 GCA_964575595.1 uncultured Candidatus Brevefilum sp. | reverse complement strand
ATAAGCCTAACGAGGTCTTCAACAATGTTGTTGCACTAAAAGTTTGAATCCACATCATATAATCATAGTCATAAAAAGAAAGGACGCGCATGACACAAAATTCAATCAATAAAGCAATCTCATATTATCAATCTAATTACGATGAACTTTTTCAGCAATTGTTGAAGATTTTGAGTATCCCTTCTATTTCCACTTCCAAAGACCATAAAGAGGATATTCAACGAGCTGCAGATTTCCTGGTGGTCAAACTGAAAGAACTGGGGTTTAAAAAAGTCAAAGCTTATCCCACCTCTCGTCATCCAATTATTTTCGGTGAATATCTAACCGATCCCGATAAACCAACCATATTGATCTATGGTCACTATGACGTTCAACCACCCGATCCTCTTGATCAGTGGGAGACAGCACCATTTGAACCAAAAATGAGAAATGATTACCTGTATGCCAGGGGCTCATCCGATATGAAAGGGCAAATTTGGGCAACTCTCTCCGCCCTAGAATCGATCCTTGAAACAGGGGAACTTTCAGTCAATATTAAATACATACTAGAGGGAGAAGAGGAAATTGGCTCGCCCAGCCTGGATGTATTCCTTGAAGAGCACAAATCGCAACTGGCATGTGATCTGGTGTTGAATCCTGATGCTGGTATGCTAGCACCGGATAAGCCAACAATTACTTATGCGCTGCGCGGCATGGCTTATTTCGAACTGCGTGTCTACGGTCCCAAAGCAGATCTCCATTCCGGTGTATTTGGGGGTGTGGTTGCCAATCCAGCAAACATCATCAGTAAGATGATCGCTGGCATGCATGACGATAAAGGTCATGTTACCCTGCCCGGGTTCTATGACAATGTCCAAAAACTTTCCGATGAAGAAAGAGTGCAATTATCCAAACTTGGTATGGATGAAGAATTTTATTTAAAAATCACCCATGTCCCAGATTTATCTGGCGAAGTAGGCTACTCACCCGTAGAACGGATTGGTGCAAGGCCGACATTGGACGTGAATGGTCTTTACGCAGGTTATATTGAACCAGGAGCTAAGACCATTATTCCCGCTTATGCCATGGCGAAAATCTCAACCCGACTTGTCCCTGATCAAGACCCCAACGAAGTTCACCAAAGTTTGAGAACGTATCTTGAAGAAAACGTCCCAGACAGTGTCAGATGGGAACTTGATCTTCTATCGGGTGCACCAGCCTACATTTCAGAAGAACAGGCGCCCGGTGTGGAGGAGTTCACGGAAGCTCTACAGGCGACGTGGGGTGTGGCACCTTTAAAGAAACGCGAAGGTGGCTCTATTCCCGTTGCAACATCCATGAAAAACATTCTGGGGGTCGATTCAATCATAACAGGCTTCGGCCTGCCCGGTGATCAAATCCACTCGCCCAATGAACGACTTCATCTTCCAACCCACAAGAAGGGCGTTGAGGCTTTGATTCGCTTCTTCTTGAGTTATCAATAAGCAAAGGATTATATCAGTGAATGAAAAATTGCCGTCTTATGGCGGTCAAGCTGTTATAGAAGGCGTCCTCATGCGCGGTAAGAATTCTATCGCTATGGCAACGAGGGCACCTAATGAAGAAATTGTAATCCATAAAGAGAAATTAACAGGGATCTACACCAGCAAATTGCGCAACATCCCCTTTATCAGGGGTCTTGTTATACTCTGGGATTCTCTGGGGTTGGGAATGCGGTTCCTGACCATCTCAGCTAATGTCCAAACGGGAGAGGATGAAAAGCTTGAAGGACCAATGCTTTATGTCACCCTTGCAATCTCGATTGCAATTGGTATAGGATTGTTCTTCCTTACCCCAGCCCTCATCTCCGGTCTCCTGGTAAAATATACAGCGATAAGCGCATTTATGAGCAACTTACTGGAAGGACTACTTCGTTTAATACTTCTCATCGCTTATCTATGGGGAATCGGTAAAATGGCAGACATCAAACGGGTGTTTATGTACCATGGCGCAGAACATAAGACGATCAATGCCTTTGAAGATGGCGTGGAATTGACCCCAAAGAACGTTACGCCTTATTCTGTGGAGCATCCACGCTGCGGCACTTCTTTTATTCTTACTCTGGTGCTGCTGTCCATTCTAATCTTCTCATTATTTGGACCTCTCCCTCTTCATTGGCGTTTGATCACCCGCCTCCTTATGATCCCCGTTCTGGCAGGGATTTCATATGAATACATCCGGTTGTTATCAAGACATTTAGATTCTCCCTTTGTAAAATTTATCGTCAAACCCAATCTTGCCTTACAACAAATGACAACAAGGGAGCCAACATTGGATATGTTGGAGGTTTCAATTCAAGCCTTTAATACCATGTACGCGATGGAAAAAGAAGCAGAGAAAACGTAGACTGTATTTTCGTGTTTTTTAGGAGGGGTATATATGAAGCCCTGGCTGTTCATATTATACGGCTTATTACTCGGACTGCTCGCAGCCGGTCTGATTCTGCTCATCGCCCAACCCCAGCGCGGCGTTCCAATAACCCTCTACCCTGCCCCAACTCCAACGTGGACTTCGTCCCCTAAGCCAACGGTTTCACCCGAACCCATCCAGGTTCAAATTCGCGGTGAGGTCCTGAAACCTGGCATTTACGCTCTGGAGAAGTATTCAAGACTACAAGATCTTGTTAGTTTGTCTGGTGGTTTCACACCCAGCGCAGATATTGAGCGTGTTAACCTAGCAGCCTTATTAAAGGATGGCGAATATTTCTACATCCCTGCTGAAGATGAGGAAATTCCAGACACCGCCAGGAATGCTCCCTGCAACCTTTACGAGGTTCAAGATCCAACCTATGATTACCCGCTGAACCTCAACGAAGCCTCTCTTGAAGCGCTTGAATCCATTCCCGGTATTGGACCATCGAAAGCTGAAGATATCTTTACCTATAAAGAAAGCATCGGACGCTACACGAGACTGGAAGAGTTATTAAATGTGCCTGGAATCGGAGAGGCAACCCTGGAATCGCTTCGTGAATATTTGATTGTCGAGCCGTAACTATGATAAGCAAATACCATATCGAAATTACAAAAAGGGGGTTATCAGAATATTTCACGCAAGATGCACTCCAAACCATCCTGACAGCAAACGTTCTTCAAGATAGGATCAGGAATCAATTTGGCCGAGATTATATTCATTTTGACAGCAATGCCTTTGATTCTGGTATGCAGTACATCCAAGGGCAAAAAGATTTAATCTTTTCCGCCATTGCTTCATCGGATTTCATCACTGCCAGAAAAGCCTTTGGGCGTATTTGTCATTCTTGGCAGGATTATTACAGCCATAGCAATTACGTCAGATTATGGGTGGATCGAGAAGGGCTGGTTCCACCCAGTGAAATAGACGATGAAGATCAAGACATCATGAATTCCCCAAAGCTCCGATCTGGGATTAACTACGGCATAATAGATTTCTTGGCACTTATTCCCAGCTTTGGAAAAATTGTCACACCATTGATGCCAGCAGATTCACATGCGAAGATGAATCTGGATAGTCCAAAATCAGGTGTTTTATTTGATTATGCTTATCATGCTGCATTAAAGAGAACAAAATCATGTTTTACAAATCTCATTATTGAATGTGAAATAAAAAATATCAGTGAAAAGAAAATCCGAGGCTTTAGAGAACAATAACTCGCTAAGTAAAAGTATAATCACTGCCTATGTGATACGATTTCGTATTATTTATATTACTATATATATTTATTCACTTTTGTTCCGCTGCATATGTGGGTTATCGTCTCTGTGTCCCCTATATATTGAGGTTCGTAAATTTCACACATAATTACTTTATGTAAACAATTCGCAATCTGGCATTTGTGATGTTAGTGTAACGAATTTTCTGTAAACTCACAAAAGTGTAGATCACGGTCACGGTATCCTTTCAGAAGTTAGTCCAATAACCATGAAAAGAAAAGAACCATGATCTACAATTGTACATTACCAAGCAAATATTTGGTGGAATTGACAAAAAAAGATTGGATATCTTGCCAGATCTTGTGTGAGTACTCGTCAACGAGGCCATGCGTATTGAACAGGAGAATTATTTGAACGCTAAGTCTTATGAACGTACCGAGGGAAGGTGGGATATGCTAATGGTTAATGCGAAGCATGCCTCTGGAAAACTTAGATACTGTATCATATTTCCATATTTGAGTAGACAAAAAGAGAGAACTCCTTG
>CAZNRI010000059.1:0-4374 GCA_964575595.1 uncultured Candidatus Brevefilum sp. | reverse complement strand
TCTCTGTTTTATGCAGAGAAAAAGTATAAAATTACAACCAAAATCTGCACTCCCATCAGCACAACCACTCACAATTGACCATTCACCATTCAACAATTCACTATTCCCCAATATCCCTGATATTCAGCAACACCGCCATCAACACCGCCTGCCAATCCTCCGCTTGCGGGTCGGTGAACTGAATCCGATAAGCATTCTTCCCTGCGACAACCGGCCGCCCCAATTCCGGCAGGTTCCGGGACCTGATCCCCTCCGGCAGGGACGGGTAGCGCAGCACAAGCTGCCTGCCCTCGAACCCAACCAACGCCAACCCCGCCAGCCCCGCCAGCAGCTTCACCTTAATCTGATAAATCAAATTCTGCACTTCCTCCGGCAGCGGCCCAAAGCGGTCCTCAAATTCCATCTCAATGGAAGCCAGCGCGGCCTCATCGCGGATATCTGCCAACCGCCGGTAGAGCTTCAGCCGCAAGGACTGATCTTTGATATATGAGGTGGGGATGCCGATGGACAGCGGCAGGTTGACCGATGTCGGGATGGTCAGCGACGCATCCAGGACGCTTGTCTCCTCCGGCACCAACACGCCGGTTGCCAGCCTGAACTGCTTAACGGCTTGCGCCAGCAGGCGCGTATACAGGTGGAAACCGACAGAGGCAATATACCCCGACTGGCGCGTCCCCAGCAGCTCCCCCGCGCCGCGCATCTCCAGGTCGCGCATGGCGATGGTATACCCCGAGCCCAACTGCGTGTTTTCCGCTAATACTTCCAAACGCTCCTGCCCTTCCGGCGTGGGCGCTTTGACCCTGTGGCGAAACAAATAAGCATAAGCCCGCTGAGCGCCACGACCCACACGTCCACGGAGCTGATAAAGCTGCGCCAGCCCAAAGGTGTCCGCCCGATCCACGATCAAGGTGTTGGCGTTAGGGATATCCAACCCAGATTCAATAATGGATGTGCATAACAGGATGTCAATCTCCCCTTGCGTGAAGCGATGCATCATATCCGCCAGCGCCTTCTCATCCATCTGCCCGTGAGCGATTCCGATCTTGGCTTCCGGGACGAGTTTTTCCAGATGCCCCCGCATGGCGTTGATCGTCTGGACGCGGTTATGCACGAAAAAGATCTGCCCGCCGCGCTCCAGCTCCCGCACCACCGCCTGCCGCACCAGCTTCGTATCATAAGGGCCGATATGGGTCACAATGGGCAGGCGCTCCTCCGGTGGGGAGTTGATCGTGGATATATCCCGTACGCCCGTCAGCGCCATATACAGCGTTCGGGGGATGGGCGTGGCGGTCAGCGTGAGCACGTCCACCGACGTGCGCAGTTTCTTGAGGTGTTCCTTATGCGCCACCCCGAAGCGCTGTTCCTCATCAATCACCACCAGCCCAAGGTCCTTAAAGGAAACATCCTGGGAAAGCAGGCGGTGGGTGCCGATGACAATGTCCACCTTGCCTTTGCGCAGGTCCTTGATGATGCGAGTCTGCTGCTTCCCCGTGCGGAAGCGCGAAAGCATCTCCACTTCCAGCGGGAAAGTGGACAGACGCTCACGGAAGGTGTCATAATGCTGCTGTGCCAGGACGGTGGTCGGCACGAGCACCGCCACCTGCTTGCCGTCCATCACCGCTTTGAAGGCTGCCCGCAGGGTCACTTCCGTCTTGCCGTAGCCCACATCGCCGCAAAGCAGCCGATCCATCGGGCGCGGCGCTTCCATGTCCTGCTTGATCTCCACCAGAGCTTGAAGCTGATCTTCCGTCTCAATATAGGGGAAGCTGGCTTCCAACTCTCGCTGCCAGGGCGTATCTGGGCTGAAAGCATGCCCCTCCGCCACCTGCCGCTGCGCATACAACTCCAGCAGGTCACCAGCCACCTCCTGCACTGCCTCCCGCACCCTCTGCTTGGTCGTCTCCCAGCGACCGCCCCCCAACCGTGAGATGGAAGGGACGTGCCCGTCCGCACCAATATAGCGCGTCAACCGGTCGGCGTGGTGGATGGGTACAAACAACTGATCCTGCTCGGCGTATTCCACGCACAGGTATTCCTGCTGAACATCCCCCTGAGAGCGTTCGACCAGCCCAATATATTTGCCGATGCCGTGATCCACGTGCACCACCCAGTCACCTGGCTGCAGGTCAGCATATCCTGATTCGGGGGCTTCCGCGGTGGGGCGGTAACGCCGGCGGGGTTGGGGGCGTGACCAACCAAAAATCTCGCTGTCCGTCAGCAGGTGAATCCGTTCCCCATCGGGAATTTCCAAAATCCACCCACCGGAAAGCGTCCCCACGATGAATTGTTGATCCCAACCTACGTCTGGCGATATCTCATCTGCGACGTGCTGCTCCTGCCACAGGTCGCGCAGGCGGGAAGCCTGGCGGGAGACGATCACCCACAGCTCCCCCTTATCATCCAACTCCCTCAGGTAGTTGATGAAGTCGCGCAGCTTGCCGGCAAAACGTGGTCCAGGGTTGAAGGCATCAGCCAGTGGTGAGTGATCTGGCGCGTGGGTGTATCCCAATTCCACAACACCACGTCCGCCAAAACGGTCCTCGATCTCAGACCAGGTCAGGAAAGGCGCGGGGTAATCCGCATCCAGTTCGCCTGCCTCAACCGCTTCCACCCGCCGAGAGAGGCCTTCCTCCTCAATGTCGGTCACCGCTGCTGAGAGGAACTCCCGCCCATCCAGGACGATCAGGGCATCCTTAGGCAGGAAATCCAGTACGCTGCCAGAAAACGAATAGGCTAAAGGAATGTGAAACTCGTTTAATTCCTTTAAAGGCAGTTCCAGCTTTTCTGCCGCCGAGGGAAGGATCTCGCTTGCCGGTGTGATGATCAACGTCCTCAGGGTCTCAACCGTGCGCTGAGAGGCGGGGTCAAAGGCGCGCATAGTGTCAATCTCATCGCCGAAAAATTCGATACGCGCCGGTTGGTCTTCCCCAGGCGGCCAGATGTCCAATATCCCGCCCCGGCGGGAGAACTGCCCCGATTGGACGACAATGTTGGCATAGGCATAGCCAATATTCACCCAGTCGCGAGCCAATTCATCAGGCGTGACGCGCTCGCCTAGCCGCAGTGTGTGAGTGTGCTTCAAGAATTCCCTGCGAGGCAGGGTGTGCGTCATCACCGCCCGCACGGGTGCCACTATCACTGGCGGCGAAGCGGGCGGGGGTGTCCCCGGAAGCAGCGTCCGCGCCAGCATGGTCAACACGCTCAAGCGGTCCCGCCGGGTGCCCTTACCCCAGCCCGATTTCTCATAGAAAAGCGGATTTGGCTCGGGGAAGTAATGGACTTCCGACTCACCCGTCCAAAACTGAAGCTCTTCAAACATCGCCAGGGCACGGTCCGAGCGGTTGGAGATCAGCAGCACTGGGCGCTGCAAATCACGGTGCAGGCGCGCCGTCAGCGGCAGCCGCGCCGCGCGCGGCAGCCCCAAGCCCTGTGCTGTCGCATGGGTTTCCAACCCTTCCTGCAACCGGGCTAGCAGAGCCTTATATGATGGAAGAGCACCAAACTGGTTCAGTAAATCCATCAATCCTCGTCGATCACGCTTCCGTTAAATTCATTCATCGCCGATTCAATACCCTCTCGGATGAACCAGCGAATGGCGTCGACGGCTGTAGCCAATACTTCCGGGAGTTGTTCAACATCCGGCGGGTCAAAATCGTGCAGGACGTAATCCCGCGGGTCCATCCGCCCGGGCGGGCGCCCGATCCCCACCCGCAGGCGGGCAAATTCGCGCGTCCCCAGCTTTTCCACGATGGATTCCATGCCCTTCTGCCCGCCCGTGCCGCCGTAGGGGCGCAGGCGCAGGGTGCCAAAAGGCAGGTCCAGGTCATCGTGCACCACCAGCAGGTGTTCCAGGGGCAGCTTGTAGAAGCTGACCAGCGCACCCACTGCCGCGCCAGAGTCGTTCATAAAGGTCTGCGGCTTGGCGAGGTAAACGGGGGATTCAGCGAACTCGCCCTTGCCGATCAGGGCGCGGGATTCCACCCGCCGGATGGTGATCACAGCGGTCTCAGCGAGACGGTCTACGACCATAAAGCCCACATTGTGGCGGTTCTGCCGGTATGCCGGCCCGGGGTTTCCCAGCCCGGCGATGAGGTAAGGTGTATTTTCAGTCATAGGTTTCTTCTCTTGTCATTGTGAACGAAGATGTAGGTCACATGGGCTTCGCCACATGTGACACATTATGAATTGTATTATCGTCACGCTACTTTGTTTGACGCGCAAAAAGTGCCGCAAAGCCGTTCTGCGGTCAATTAACGATATGCGTATCAGACCTTTAAGTTTAGCATATAAGGCAGGGAATAGGAAACTGGGTATTAGGGAAGTTACTGTCAAGATTTTCCATATTTATAAACAAATCAAAGAACTCCTTGGGGA
>CAZNRI010000058.1:0-4423 GCA_964575595.1 uncultured Candidatus Brevefilum sp. | reverse complement strand
TTCAAGGAGTTCTCTCTTTTTGTCTACTCAAATATGGAAATATGATACAGTATCCTAATGAAATTCTAAATTTACATGCTTTCCAAATTACTAATGAACTTATAGTATAATCTTCTAAGAATATTATTGAATGTGGTCAATTCTTTTTCGGTGATATGCTGAGGTTTTCCTTTGGGGATCAATCTCGTTTTGAGCATAGCTGCCCACTATACACCTATCAGCATTTGTAAAGAGAGAATAAAAACCGAAAGGAAACAGCAATAATAAAGACTTTTTATGAAGATTAATGTTGTATTAAGCAGATATTATTAATTATAATAACTGATTGTTGTCATACAATTTTGTTAGGTCAACCAATCATCAATACTTGAGAAATGGAGGTTGTAGTGCAAGAAAAATATGATTACATCGTAATCGGAGCTGGTGTGATTGGCTGCATCATTGCCCGCACGCTTTCACGCTTTGAAGGGAGAGTCCTTCTAATCGATAAGGAACCGGATGTCTGTATGGGTTCAACCGCTGCCAATACAGCCATTGTGCATGCAGGCTATGATCCACTGCCCAACACCCTTAAAGCTCGAACGAATGTTGCCGGGAATGCCATGTGGGATACCCTGGCAGGTGAATTAAACTTTCCCTTCGAAAGGAGGGGAGACTTTGTGGTCGCCGTTGGAGAAGAGGAATTGCCAGCACTTGATACATTAATGGGATATGCAAAGAAAAATGGCGTTCCTGGTTGTGCCTTGCTGAGCGGTCCTGAAGTCCGCCGTCGAGAGAAAAACATTACCCCTGAAGTGAGCGGCGCGTTGTGGGCATCCACCGGTGGGATTACGGATCCTTTTGCCGTTACCGTGGCAGCAGCAGAAAATGCCGTGATGAATGGCGCTGTAGTCAAGTTAAATACTGAATTCAAAGATTTCATCATGGAAGGGGATCGGATCATCGGCATCAAAACCAACCGGGGAGATTTTTATTCTCGTTGGGTTGTTAACTGCGCTGGTCTCTTCTCTGACTTTGTGATGCATCAGGCTGGTGTGCGACCGGAGTTCAAGATCAGGCCGCGCAAAGGCGAATATTTCGTCTTTGATCGTGCGGATGTGCAGATTGATAACGTTCTCTTCCCCGTGCCTTCTGACAAGGGTAAGGGCATACTTGTAAGCACAACCATTCACGGGAACACAATCCTCGGTCCGAATGCAGACATCATTGATGATAAAGAAGATAGTTCAACGACCGAGTCAGGTATGAATGAAATTTGGTCTGGTGCAAATAAACTGGTGCCTTCCCTAACCAAAAAACATGTGATCGGAACCTTTGCAGGTCTGCGTCCAATGGGCAATGCACCATGTAAAACACCGGGTGTGGATTATAACAAGGATTACATCATTGAAATCCCAGAGGAAGTTAAAGGTTTTGTCAATTTAGGCGGAATTGAATCCCCCGGACTGGCAGCCTCCCCTGCAATTGCTCAGGAAGTGGTTGACCTACTTAAGGACGCAGGAGAGGAATTGCGGGTGAAGAAAGATTACGACCCAATCCGACCATCACGGCCCCGTTTCCGAGAGATGTCACAAAAAGATCGAAAATTACTTGTGGACATGGACCCGAGTTATGGTCGGGTGATATGCCGCTGTGAAAATGTCACAGAGGGCGAAATCATTGCTGAAATCCACGCACCAGTTCCAGCCACAACCTATGACGCCATAAAACGACGGACTTGGCTTGGTACAGGCCGCTGCCAGGGCGCATTTGACACACCTCGAGTCGTTGAAATCTTGGCCCGGGAATTGGGAGTTTCGCCATTAGAGATCACCAAACGTGGTAAAGGTTCAGAGTTTTTATTAAGACCGACAAAAAAGGTGGAGAAATAAAATGTTGAAGAAAAATATCTATGATGTTGTGATTATTGGCAGCGGACCCGGTGGATTAGCAGCAGCAGTTGCCGCAAAAAAGGAAGGCGCCGAGGATGTGCTTGTCATTGAACGCGATACAGAGCTAGGAGGTATCCTGCTCCAATGCATCCATAATGGGTTCGGTTTGGAAATCTTTAAAGAAGACTTGCCAGGTCCTAGCTATGCACAAAGGTATATTGATGAGAGCCTTGAGTTGGGTGTTGAGACCATGCTTGATACAATAGTTCTCGAGGTAACCCCTGATCGAAAGTTGTATACTTCTAGTACAAAATACGGATTTGTTGAGATCCAAGCAAGGGCCGTCGTTTTGGCGATGGGTTGCAGAGAGAGAACCCGGGCTATGATCCAAATCCCTGGCATGCGTCCAGCGGGTGTTTATACGGCTGGTACGGCTCAAAGATTTACCAATATTGAGGGTAAATTACCTGGAGAACGGGTCGTCATCCTGGGTTCCGGAGATATTGGCATGATCATGGCGCGCAGACTTACCTTTGAAGGCGCAAAAGTTGAACGGGTTTTAGAGATCCTGCCATATTTATCCGGCTTAACCAGAAATTATGTCCAATGCTTGGAGGACCTTGATATTCCTCTCCAATTTGAACATACCATCAAATTCATACATGGTAAAGACAGGGTTGAAGCTGTAGAAACAGCTGCTGTGGATAAAAATTGGAATTACATTCCCGGAACTGAAGAAATAATTCCATGTGATACGCTCTTGCTATCGATCGGTTTGATACCAGAAAATGAACTTTCCCGACAAGCAGGCGTAAAACTTGACCCCCTAACCGGTGGTCCGTATGTTGACGAAAGCAGAGAAACCAATGTGCCCGGCATCTTCGCAGCCGGTAATGTGGTACATGTCTATGACCTTGCTGACTGGGTTACCTTAGCCGGTTATGATGCTGGGAAGAGTGCAGCAAGATATGCTCAATCATTACGAGTAAAAGAGTCATCTCATATTCCAGTTAAAGCTGGAAATAATGTCCATCATGTGGTACCGCATTCAATCAATAAGACCAACTTGTCGGATGAACAGATCGAATTACAGCTTCGAGTACGTCAACCCGTTGAGGATACTGTTTTGATCGAAGTGCATGATGGTGAAAATCGGATCGCTCGAAAAGGGGCGCTATACGCACGGCCAGGAGAGATGCTCACTGTTGTTTTAAAAGAGCGACATTTTGCTGATGTTGAAAAGGCGGATAGTCTAACTGTCGATGTTAATCCACTATAGGAGAAATGAGTAATGGTTGAAACAAGAAAAATCATTTGCACGAGTTGCCCGATGGGATGTGAACTTACTGTCACATTTGATGAGGAAAAAGTCATTGAAGTTAAGGGAAATGCTTGCCCACTAGGGGCTGATTATGCAAAGCAGGAGATCTTTGATCCCAGGCGTATGGTGGCATCAACTGTCAGGGTCAAGAATGGTTATCACCCCCTGGTCCCAGTGTACACGGAAAAACCAGTTCCTAAACCAATAATTATGGATGTTTTAGCGGAAATTCGTAAAGTTGAGGTGGAAGCCCCCGTATCAATCAATGATGTCATCGTCGAAAACGTCCTGGATACCGGAATCAACATTATTGCCAGTCGCAACTTGCCAAAAGCATAAATGTTTCGGTCTGTTCAACTTAGTGCTTGACGCTGTTAGTTAAGACATTGGCGAATTATCGCGCCAATTAATATATTTTTTATCAAAACAAAGGCAATCTTATAATAGAGGTTGCCTTTGTTAATTCGAAGAAGGAGTTGATAAAGAACATATTTAATCAAGGTCTTTTGTCATTGGAGTTAAGATTTAAGGGATATCATCGGGAAATGAATTAATACATCACAATCATCAAACGGTTCAAGGTTTTTAGGCTGATGTATAATTTCTTTTGTTCTAGTTTTTTTATAAGCTCTCACAGTTAAGCAGGAATAACTGGGGAGCAGAAAACCTAAAAGACTTGACAGCAAAATAATAGAGTATTTTATTCAACTACCCCTCTATTTTACATACCGAAGATAAAACTATATAATTGGTTCTCAAATAATTATATTCTAGTTATTAATCAAAGCAGGAATATCTGCGTTAAATTTTTTTTAAGTCAATCCTGACCGATTATTAAATTTGATTATTATTAATTGCGCTGCCTCATCTTGCGAATGGCCTTCTTCTTGGCAATTCGCCGCTCCTCACTTTTTGATGTGAAAAATCGTCGTTTGCGATTCTCTGACAAAACCTTTGAGCGGGTTACTTTTTTCCTGAAACGTCGCATCAATTGACTAAATGATTCGTTGTCTCTTTTTTCTACTTTGATCAATGCATAATCACCTCCTTGGTTGCACCCTTTGCGCTTGAATGGCGGCGTATCAAATGACTCTCGGTCAGGATTGTAATGTACTCGTTACTTAATAAGCCTTTGACAGCCTGGTAATCCCAGCAAATCCTTGGGTGTTTTTTTTATATGTGGATTCAAACTTTTAGTGCAACAACATTGTTGAAGACCTCGTTAGGCTTA
>CAZNRI010000057.1:0-4555 GCA_964575595.1 uncultured Candidatus Brevefilum sp. | reverse complement strand
GTAACCCATGTCCCCGAACGACTGTTACCCATGTGTCCTGTCTATACATATACACGAGGGAAAGGGTGCCCGAAGGGCGGAAAGGGGTGATTTTTGGTGGTGTATAAAGTTACACGCACTAAAACGAATAATTTTGCGATCGCTCTGACCAAATACACCCTTAATTCACTTAAGATTCAGCTTGTTATATCAATAAAGAAATTTCATACTTTAATTTCCACACCTCATCGGGTATCTATTAATTAGAAAGAGAACTCAATATAAAAAGAAAGGAAGGCCTCAATGAAGGACCTGACTCAAGAGAAATGCATCCCTTGCGAAAGTGACGTCCCCCCAATGACCGATGAGGAAATTGAAGTATTCAAGCAAGAAGTTCCGGACTGGCACCTGGCCAAAGTCGATGGCATTCCCCACCTCAAGCGCAGCTTTGATTTTGACGACTTCGCAGAAGCTCTTGAATTCACCAACGTTGTTGGCGAAATAGCTGAGAAAGAAGGCCATCATCCAGTGATTGGACTGACTTGGGGAAAAGTTACCGTCGAATGGTGGACACACAATATTCAAGGACTGCATAAAAACGATTTCATCATGGCAGCCAAAACCAGCGAAGCTTATAAAGCTTAAAATATTCTAAACCACCATTGAGCAAGAATATTCTATAAACTGAAAATTCATGCACATACTCAATATGGGAAATTCAATTGTAGAATCTTGGACGCAAAAATACCATAATCTTTTTATTTCCAGTAACAATAGTAAACAAGGAGACTATCAATGGCAAATGAAAGCAAAAAGAAAAAATCTCATGTTGGTATGGGAATCATGTATGGTTTATTGTTTGGTGTGGTCTTGGGATTGGTTATCTTTCCCGATAATTTTGCTTTAGGCATTGGACTTGGTATGTCACTTGGCATCATCGTGGGATCGATTATGGACATGAACCAAAAAAACGAGAGCGCTGAATAACCGTTATTATTTGTATCCGGATGTTATTCTTCGATACCTCAGCGGGTATCAATAAGCGTCATATGTCCCTTGTCTCCGATCAGATAACTGAAATGCGTCCATCCTTATGATTTATATCTTTTAAATAGCATCAAAAATTCCCAGAACGCCAAATTGCATTTATTGTATTCTGTAAACGGACAGAGACTTTTTGCTTTTTGCCTAAGTATTTTTCAAGAGCTTCGATTGCTGTGACATCCAGTTTCTCCCGATGGGTGCCATATTCTTTCCGTACCCCTTGCGAGGTCACAAAACACACATCATATTCCTTTTCGAAATCGACCCTTTCATTACCAACAAAGATCTGTTCGATGCGCTGGTTCTCGCCATTCTCAATTTTAAAATACAGGCTCAGCCCCAGACATCGTTTCACATAACCACCCATCTGGTTATAGGGATTCCTTGAAAAGGTCCTTTCTAGATTCTTTTCCATCATTTCCCATAATTCCGCCCCACTTAGCTTCGCAGTTTGGACAGGGGGATTTACCGGAATAATATTCCACAAATCGTTGCGTGTGATGGGTCGAACCGGGATCGGGGCACCATAACGCCAGCCGTTTGAAAACGCCATCTGGGCGCCGGTAAGGTCTAAAAGAGATTCCAACAGAAAAGTATCCATCGTGGACTCCAACACACGATACCGATGTAGTGGTGTTTCAACATATGCTAATTCCTCATTAAGCAGTTCCCTATGAGGAGCCATGATTTCTTCAACCATTTTTTGAATGTCTTTATCGGGTTCAATCGTAGCGTCAACTTTTACCAATTCGTGTGAGAAATCAACAATTCTCCCATCACTGATCTCAATGTCGAGTGTGCCAATAAATGAGCCGTGACATCCCGATTGGATAATTATCGTATCGTTTACTATGCTGGGACGTCGTAAACGATTATGGGTGTGAGCGCTTAATAAAATGTCAATATCATCAACCTCCGAGGCAAGTTTTACATCTTGCGGATATCCTAAATGAGAAATAACAACAATGAGATCCACATCCTGTTCATTTCTCAATTCTTGAATATATCCAGGTAATTCTTCATTTCCCAAGGTCATGCGAATACCTTCGCTGAACCAATCTGGCATGACTTTATCAACAATGACAGCAGCAATGCCCACAACGCCGATCCTGATGCCGTCCTTATCAATGATTTTATAGGGGTCAAAAGTCAAATCACCTGTTTCTATGTCATAACAATTGATTGCCAAAAAAGGATAGTTCAATTTTTCAATTATCTTTTTTAATTGATCTGGTCCATATCCAAATTCCCAGTGACCCGTCCAAGCGTCAAATCCGATTGTATTGAGGATCGGAACAAGGACTTCACCTTTACTTTTTACAGTTGGATAAGTGCCGTGTATAGTATCCCCGCAATCAAGAGTAATCACTTTTCCATTCTTTTCATGTCTTTTCTGATTAATGAGCGTACTAATTTTTGCCCAACCTCCTGCTGTTTCAAATTCAGCATGATTTCCCTGATAAAATAGTTCATCATGAGGTTCTAAATATCCATGTGTATCATTAACCTGAATGATAGTCAGTTCTTGATTTTGCATTTTGCCCTCCTATGTAAATATTAAGATAAAAGCATTGATCGTCAACAGTATGAGTACAAACCACTGGAAAATTTTATCAGGAATGTGATTGTAAATCTTTATCCCCAACCAGGCGCCCAACAACATCCCGGGAACCATCATCAACGCTTCGAGGAACAATTCCAACGTCATTTGACCCGTAATCGTGATTGTTATCGATCGATATAACATCAATGTTCCAAAAAATGCTGTAAAAATTGCCTTCATTTTTTTTGATTTCCATGCGCCAATGGCTAACATAAAGGCGCCATAGATAATCATCGGCGGTCCAGGAATAGCTACAGCGCCACCAAGGATTCCAGCAAAGAAGCCAGCGATCAATCCAAGATACCACGTTGTATCAATGTCTTTATCTCCAAACCATTTGTCAAAAAGTTTTAATTCTCTAAATAAAACAATCAAGATAACCGCAATTAGTAGGGTAATACCGATAATTATTCGCAGTTGATCTTCTGAGAGCTGACTAAGGATGAGTATCCCGATGGGTAAACCAACCGCTAAGCCAACAATGGATATTAGCCAATCTTTCCAATGAAAGTTTTCTTTTACAGACCACCAAACGCGTAGATTGTTAACAACAGCAACAATCCCAAAGATCGCGGTTGCATTTGCCGGATCACGAAACAGCGGCATCAAACCCATTGAAACTTGAGCTGAACCAAAACCAGCTATACCATGAACTAAACTGCCGAGGAGAATTGACCCGGCAGATAGAGCCACAACACCCCAGTTAAATATCATAGTGCCATCTTTCAGACAATATCCATACGATATTTTTATTATAGTTATTGTTATTAGGAAACAACGACGAATTTAGTTAGTAATGAAAAAGCATGTTAGAGTTAGGTTGGTTTTACGTTTATATAGAATGATTATGATTCCTCAGCTTCATCCAAATCAATGTCATTTAAAGCCAGAACAGTTATCTCACACTTCTTTATTAATGTTACTTCTCGTCTTTAATCCAATCTTTTGCGCCACGAATGAAATCCTCACCGGACACCATCGTTTTCCCGGATGCCTGAACGCTATCTAAAACCAGTAAGCCATCCGCCGTTCCCCAGGCGGGTGCATCGTTAATCACATATCTTTCTCCGGGTACCGCATCGGGCATTACTTGTGCATGGGCTTTATAGATCTTCAATCGCACACCATCATAGAACTGAAAAGCCCCCGGCCAGGGGTTGTATGCCCTGACCTTACGGGCTAAATATTCCGCCGGTTTATCAAAATTGAGTTTCCCGTCTTCTTTATCTAAACGCGGGGCATAGGTAGCCTTATCATCGTCCTGCGGCTCTGGTTTGAGCTTACCCGCAATATACTTTGGCAGGGTCTCCACAAGCAGATCAGCTCCCATTTGCGCGAGGATATCAAACAACTCTCCAGCAGTAATATCCTGCGGGATTGGGAATTCCTTTTGCGAGAGGATGGGGCCTGTATCCAAACCTTTATCCAATTTCATGATCGTGACGCCTGTCGCATCATCATACAGCAAAGCGGCTTGAACCGGTGCAGCCCCCCGCCAGCGAGGCAGCAAAGAAGCGTGAACGTTAAGACAGCCGTAAGGCGGTAGATTGAGAACGTTTTCCCGCAGGATCTGCCCAAATGCTGCCACAACGATCACATCAGGCGCCCAAGTCTCAAGCTGTTTTAACGCTTCAGCATCCTTTAATGTAGAGGGCTGAATTATGTGCAGTCCAAGCGACTCCGCCAGAACCTTCACATCCGGCGGCTGCAACTTCCGCCCGCGACCAGCAGGTCGGTCAGGTTGCGTGACCACTCCAACCACATCAAATGCCCTGTCCAATGCCTGCAGCGTGGGTAGGGCAAAATCAGGTGAACCCATAAAAACAATTCTTGTCGTCATAAACCCTATTTTAACACATCCTCAATTGGGATCAGAAGATACTGTATCATATTTCCATATTTGAGTAGACAAAAAGAGAGAACTCCTTG
>CAZNRI010000056.1:0-6872 GCA_964575595.1 uncultured Candidatus Brevefilum sp. | reverse complement strand
TCAAGGAGTTCTCTCTTTTTGTCTACTCAAATATGGAAATATGATACAGTATCTATTTGCAGTAATAAGAGGAGTACTAATGACAGACCAAAATATGCAGTCATTGATAAATGAACTAAGGGAATTAAATAGAATTCATAATGAATTGCTGAAAATGATTTCAATTATTATTGAGCCAGAAGTTAAGAAAAGATTAAATCATATTTTTTCTAGTCCAAAAGAATTGCGTGCATATCGGTTAACTGATGGTGAAAGAACTACCAGAGAAATTGGGGAAATGGTAGATGTAAGTCACACAACAATAGCCAATTGGTGGAAAGTCTGGGAGGAAGATTATAAAATTGCTAAGTCGCGAGGAACTAGGAGTCCATATGAAGCGTTATATTCTTTACCAGAATTAGTTATGTTGCATGGAGATATTGAATCAGAGGAGGGTTGATTATGTCAGGCGAAGGAAATGGTGAAATTAAAGAAGTTTTATATTACCTAAGTTTACTCTCAAGATTATATGCATATGATTTAGTAAATAAACCAGAGTGGGATGACAAATCAAATGGTGAAAAAATAATACTGTTGTATAAACTAGGTTTTTCAAACGAAGATATTGCTAGCATAATTGGAACAACGCTAAATACAGTTAGAAAAGAAATATCAGTTCGTAAAGATGATTGATTATGAAAATATCTGAGATTAAAAAAGAAGCAAGTAAAATTTCTGGAAGAACAAGAAGAGCAATTGCTTATCGAGCAGATAGACTTAAGGAGTTATATGGGCCATTTTCTGATGTAGTTGCATATGGAATTGTTGCGCATAGAATTGGTGTAGAGGTCTCAAAATTTGTTGATGACAAGGAAATTCTGGAATTAATTAGAGAACAAAATGATAGAATAAATATAATAGAAGCGGGAACCGCAAGAATTGAAACTCGTACTGTTGTTAAAAATAAATTAATTAAGATCGGCGAAGATATAAATTTAAGTGACCCAATTCTTGATAGTAAAGTAATTTCTGATGCAAAAGAAATGACAAAGGTTTATGCACAAATATATGTGTTTGAAAACTCAATTAGAGCTGTTATTAACTTAGTTCTTTCTAAGAAGATTGGCAAAGATTGGTGGAATAGATCAAATGTAAATAAAACTGTTTTTGATAATGTTAAAGGCAGAATAGATAAAGAAGAAGGAAATCCTTATCATGGGAAAAGAGGGGCTCACCCTATTTATTACACCGATATGGCAGACCTTTCTTATTTGATTAGGAAATTTTGGAACAATTATTTTAGTGATATTTTTCCTAGATTGGAATGGGTTACTGAAAAAATAGAACAGGTATCTTTATCAAGAAACATTGTTGACCATCATAATCCGTTGAGTAAAAGTGATCAACAAAGATTGAAAGTTATATTTACTGATTGGAATAACCAGTTGAAAGGCAAGAAGAACAAAATTTTAAGCGATTAAACTAGGAACTAGTTGTAATCCTTTTATCTTAATAGGCATCCTGAACTTATCCCGGGTAACCTTCTTAAGTTAATTATAGTAATCCTGCATAATGGAGCGAAGCGAGGCAATCTCAGACTCGCAATTCGTGGAACAAATCACTCCAAGCGGGATTGTCTTCATTCACAAGATCAATTTTCTTCTGTCTTGATCCCCCTTTAATTTGTTTTTCCCTGCTTATTGCATCATAGATATTTTCGAAAACTTCGTAATATACGAGTTTTGTTATGTGATATTTAGCTGTGAATTTGCTGCCTTTTCCAGATTTGTGTTGTTGTACTCTTTGATAAAGGTTGTTTGTGACGCCTGTATAGAGGGTAGTATTGTTTCTATTTGTAAGGATATATACAAAGTAATTTTGCATATTGTATGTCGGTTGATATTTTAATAATCTTTTGTTTGCGGAAGGTTCTGTTTGTCCATTGTATGGATTGCTTCACTTTGTTCGCAATGACAATCTTTACTTCCCCGCTAACAACTTCACTTTCTTCCACGGCGGGAGGTCGGATTCGTCCGCCAGCATCTCCCGCAGCTCATAGACCTGGTCGCGCAGCATGGCCGCCCGCTCGAATGCCAGCTCCTGGGCGGCGGCCTTCATCTGCTTCTCCAGTTCCTCGATCATGCGCATCAGTTCCTTCTGCTCCAGCTTGCTGGCCTTGCCGCGCAGCTCCGCGCCCTCTTCCACGCCGGCGTCCCGCGCCAGGCGGTCGGTCAGGTCGCGTACAGATTTGATGATGCTGGCGGGTTCAATGTGGTGTTCCTTGTTGTAGGTCATCTGAATCTCGCGGCGGCGTTCCGTCTCGTCAATCGCCGTGCGCATGGCATCGGTGATGTTCTCTGCGTACATGATCACCTCGCCATGCACGTGGCGGGCGGCGCGCCCGATGGTCTGGATCAACGCCGTATCCGAGCGCAGGAACCCTTGCTTGTCCGCGTCGAGGATGGCGACCAGCGATACCTCCGGCAGGTCCAGCCCCTCCCGCAGCAGGTTGATGCCCACCACCACGTCAAACACGCCCAGGCGCAGGTCGCGCAGGATGCCCACCCGCTCCAGCGTGTCGATCTCCGAGTGCAGGTAGTGCACCTTCATCCCCAGTTCCAGGAGGTAGTCCGAGAGGTCTTCCGCCATGCGCTTGGTCAGCGTGGTGACCAGGACACGCTCGCCGTGTTCCACCCGGGCGTTGATCTCGCCAACCAGGTCGTCCACCTGCCCCTCCACGGGGCGCACGACCACTTTGGGGTCGATCAGACCGGTGGGGCGAATGATCTGCTCCACCACCTGATCCGCTTTCTTCAGCTCATAATCGGCGGGGGTGGCGGAGGTATAGAGGGTGATGCCCATTTGCTGTTCGAATTCTTCGAACTTGAGGGGGCGGTTGTCCATCGCTGAGGGCAGGCGGAAGCCGTATTCCACCAGCACCCGCTTACGGGCTTGGTCTCCGTTGTACATACCCCGAATCTGCGGCACCATCATGTGAGACTCGTCCAGCACCAGCAGGTACTCCTTGGGCAGAAAGTCGATCAGCGTCCAGGGGGCTGAGCCGGGCGGTCGGTCGTCAATGTGGCGGGAATAGTTCTCGATGCCGCTGCAGTAGCCCACCTCGCGCAGCATCTCCAGGTCATAGCGGGTGCGCTGCTCCAGGCGCTGGGCTTCCAGCAGCTTATCGGCAGCGCGCAGCTCCGCCAGGCGTTCTTCCAACTCGACCTCAATCGCTTCCAGCGCCCGCTCCATGCGCTCGTCTTCAGTGATGTAATGCTTGGCGGGGTATATTTCTACAGAATCCAGGGTGTTGAAGATCTCGCCCGTCAGGGGGTTGACGGCGATGATGCGTTCGACCTCATCGCCGAAGAAGCTGATGCGGTAGGCTTTGGTGTCGTCATAGGCGGGCAGGATCTCCAGCGTGTCGCCCCGCACACGGAATACACCGGGTTTGAGTTCGAAATCATTGCGGGAGTACTGGCTTTCCACCAGGCGGCGCAGGAGCGCGTTCCGGCGGTGAATCTCGCCGGTTGCCAGATGGATGGTGATGCCGCTGTAGGCTTCCGGGTCGCCCAGTCCGTAAATGGCGGACACCGAGGCTACGATGATCACATCCTTGCGGGACATGAGCGCGGTGGTGGCTGCCAGGCGCAGTCGGTCGATCTCCTCGTTGATATCGGTTTCTTTTTCGATATACAGGTCGCGCTGGGGGACGTAGGCTTCGGGTTGGTAATAATCATAATAAGAGACAAAAAATTCTACGGCGTTGTTCGGGAAGAAATCCCTGAACTCAGCATAAAGCTGGGCGGCGAGGGTCTTATTATGCGCCATGACCAAGGTGGGAAGCTGCACTTGCTGGATGATGTTGGCGACGGTGAAGGTCTTGCCGGTGCCGGTGGCACCCAGTAGCACCTGATGCCGGTAGCCCTGACGGATGCCTTCGACCAGCTCCGAGATGGCCTGGGGCTGGTCGCCGGTGGGCTGATAGGGGGCGTTTAATTCAAAGGGCATGGGATTAAGTTTCCTCCGAGAATGGTTACAGCGATCACAATCCTGAGGGGATTCTACCAGAAAGGCAGTGTGAAATGAATAAATCATCGTTGTGTTTCGTCAATGTTCACTTCTCACTTTACCATTCCTGCTATAATTCACATCAAATCACCAACAAAGGCGGATTATGTCTTTTCGAGATATGCTGGAAACCCTGCGTCAAACAGGCGCTTTCATTGAAATTGGTCAACCCGTCTCATCTCACCTGCAAGCAGCGGGCATCCTGAAGGAGCTTGAACCCAATCCGGTGTTCTTCTCTCAGGTCGCCGGCTCACGTTTCCGCGTGGCGGGTAACCTGTTATGTTCCAAGGACTCCTTTGCCCGCCACCTGGGCATCCCTGTGGCGGATATCATCCCCACGCTGACCAAAGCTATTGAAGACCACTCGAAACCGGATGTTGTCGAGAGCGCCCCCTGTCAGGAAGTGATCCATGAGACACCGGATTTGGACGAGCTGCCGATCCTATTCCACTGCGAGGGAGACGGCGGGCGTTATATCACCTCCGGCGTGATGATCGCTGGGCACCCGAGCTATGGGCAGAATATGGATTTTCACCGCTGCATGCAGTTTTCCAAAACTGAAATGGCAGTACGGGTGGTCAAGACCCGTAATTTTGATACCTTCCTGCAGGAACAGGGGCAGGTGGACGTTGCCATCTGCGTGGGTGTGGCGCCCAACATATTGGTAGCTGCGGCGACATCGGTGGAGATCGGGCTGAACGAACTGGAAATAGCGAATGCTTTGGAGCCTTTAGAGGTGGTCAAAGCACATACCTCCGATCTGCTGATCCCGGCGGAATCCGAGTTTGTCATCGAGGGCACGGTTTATCGCGACCGCCGCCACGCTGAGGGGCCATTCGTGGACCTGACGGAGACGCAGGACGTAGTGCGGAATGAGCCCGTCTTGGAAGTGAAGTGCATCACCCACAGCAAAGATCCGATCTGGCATGCCCTGCTCCCCGGCGGTTTGGAACACAAGCTGCTGATGGGCATGCCCCGAGAACCAACCATCTTCCGGGAAGTGAACAAGGTTGTAGACTGCCTGGATGTCAACATCAACCCCGGGGGCTGCTCCTGGCTGCATGCCATCGTGCAGATTCGCAAGGCGCATGTGGATGATGGGCGCAAAGCCATCCGGGCTGCCTTCCGCGGGCACACCTCCTGCAAGCATGTTTTCGTGGTGGATGAGGACATTGACATCTACGATCCCCTGTCGGTGGAATGGGCTATGGCGACCCGCTTTCAGGCGGACCGCGACCTGGTGAGGCTGGGCAGGCAGCGCGGCTCCTCCCTGGACCCCAGCGCAGATCCGGGCACCTATGAGACCTCGAAGGTCGGTTTTGACCTGACTGCGCCGCTGGAGACGGGCGGAAAAGCTTTTAAGAAAGTGTCCTTTCCATCGGTTGACCTGTCAGCATTTATGGATTAATCTTTTATGTTGGTCTGTTCGATCTCAGCAGCCCTATGATGTACACGGCTGGCAAACGCCGACAAATCCAGTAAAATAAGGTGTTGAATTTGCCGGCCGCTTGGCGGATGTTAAACACTGACAAGGCCATCGAACTTATGAAACCTATGGATAGAAAATTATTGGTTAGTTTATTCGTAATGTTGACACTCGCTGCCTGCAGTCCTGCTTCCTCAGCCACATTACCAACAGACTTGGCAAAGACAGCAGCACAACGGGTCTCAGAAACGCTGACCTCTATTGCATCCGGAATAGATACGCCCGCGCCCGTTGATGAGAGAACCAGCACGGTAACCCCCAGCAGCACAGCCACTCCGGATGTGCGTCTGGATCCGGCGGACTGGCAGAACTGGCCGGTGATTCCCACCGTTTCCGCCAATGCTGAAGCCATTTACGCCCGCGGGCTTGAAGCGGGGAACTATGTGGACCGATTCTCCAAGATTGGCGATTGCCAGAATATCCATCCTTATTTCCTGTGGATGTTTGACAACCCCGACCGCTATGAATTGAGCGAGGAACAGGCTTATCTCCAGGAAACGATTGACCACTTCAGCGGCAGCTTTGCCCGGGAAAGTGCCGCGACCAAAGGAGGGATGAACGTTGCTGCTGTTGTTTCGATCTCATACTTTTGGTTGGACTCCGAACGCTGCGAGGACGGTGAATCGCCGCTGGAATGTGAGCTGCGCTTGAACCAACCCAGCATTGCTCTGATCAGTATGGAAGAGACCTGGGGCAGTAATAATAAAGTTGAAAATTATGAGAAGTATATGCGCCAGATCATTGAGACCGTGATTGAATTCGGCGCTGTGCCGATCCTCGCTACCAAAGCCGATAATATGGAAGGCGATCATCAAATCAATCAAGCGATAGCCCGTCTGGCGTATGAATATGACATCCCCCTGTGGAATTTTTGGCTGGCTGTTCAACCTTTGAAGGATCACGGGGTGAACGAAGACGGCTTCCATTTGACCGGTTTAAATAAATTCACCGATATTGAACATCTTGAGGATGGTTGGCCTGTCCGCAACCTGACTGCCCTGCAGGTGATTGATTCTGTCTGGCGCCAGCTCAATAACCTGCCATTGCCGCCGGAGCCTTGAAAATCTGAGATTTGTGAATTGTGAAGGGGGAATGGAGAATAGTGGACCCGCGCAAGAAATGTGGAGGAGGTTGATTGGTTGGTATTCATAACTTCAATTCCAATTCGGGCGAGGCTCGCCTTCATTCTTCGGCGCTTCGTGCCTTACCCCAAAGCAATATAATAAAAAATATTGAATTGACAATTTCTTAATATATTCTGTAAACATTATTTGGGACGGGTGACCCGTCCTAAATAATGTTTACAGGAAAAACTAGTGAATAGTGAACTCATGCC
>CAZNRI010000055.1:0-7122 GCA_964575595.1 uncultured Candidatus Brevefilum sp. | reverse complement strand
TATAAGCCTAACGAGGTCTTCAACAATGTTGTTGCACTAAAAGTTTGAATCCACACTAATAATGATGATCGGGTCAAATTGAGATCAGCCCATACGGGCGATATTCACCATGCCTTCAAGAATTGTCTCAAGTGCCATGGTATGACTGCAGCGTCCGCGGGTCTGAAAAAAATCACAGTTGCAATGCCATTTGCCTTCGTCATAAGTTACAGTATGGTCATTGTTTTCACCTTCAAACGTAACCTCAAATTTCTTAAATGTGATTCTCTCACGTTCCTCTGCATACCGCTTGGCTTTCTCAATCTTGCCGATCAAACCGTAGTCCATATCGCACTTTTCCTTTCGTTGACAATGGATATAAAAAATAGCACGCTTTGAGTCCAAAGCGTGCTAATAAGTCATGTTAAGTCAAATCCATTCATGATAGGATCATTACCTTCACTAATTATTTGAGTTGTCTCAGTATAAACCGAGTCGCCTTCAGAGTCAACACCTCTTCTCAAAAACAAGGGCATCTTCACCGCCGGTGTAATAACGCGTCCAGCGATCAACCTGGGTGTAACCTGTGGTTTTGTACAAGCCAATGGCGCCACGGTTGGATGCGCGTACGCTCAAGCGAATTGTTGGCATCGACAGCGCTTCTTCCCCTCTTTCCAACAATGCTGATGCGATGCCGCACCGCCGCCAGGACGGCAGGACAGCAAGAGTGGATATCCAACCTATTTTACGGGGGATTTCACGTTCTCCGCCTATAAATCCGACCAGCCGCCCTTCAGAAACCGCCTTCAAACGAACCAAGCCGGGCAGGGTCAGTATCCCGAGCAGATCCCAAAACGGCCACATATCTCTCGATTCGAAACAGTTGTTTTCAAGCTGCTTGAGCTGTGTATAATCCCTCCAATCAGCATCAGTGATTGACCATGTCGCTTGAGTGGTTTTTGATAAAGCCTCATACCTATTTACGACCATGAGAAACCTGTCTGTTAGATGGAGTAATTCTAACTTGATTATACTCGCAACAATAGTGAACCCCTTCAAATAGGGAATCAGAACATAAAAGCAAGTAAAATATAAGAGTAACGACAGCACCATATCTTATAATTGGTTAGGTTATGAAAATTAAAATCGCACTGGCACAATTCCACACCAAACTCGGCGATGTGAACGTCAATCTTGAAAAACACATGGAGCAGATTCAGGCCGCTAAAAAAGAAGGAGCGGACCTCCTGATTTTCCCCGAGCTTTCGTTGACAGGATATGCCTTACAAGACCTGGCTGTTGCATCCGCGCTGCGCCCACACCAGGAGGATCCCGTATTCAACGACCTCCTGCACGCCAGCGAGGATATTGACCTGATGGTGGGCTTCGTCCATGAAGACCGCCGACACCGCTTCTATATCGCTTCGGCTTATCTTTCGAAGGGCGATATCCTCCACATCCACAACAAAGTCTGCCTGCCCACCTATGGCATGTTTGATGAGGGGCGCTTCTTCGCCCCAGGCGATTCCGTCCACGCATTTAATACGCGCTTTGGTCGTGTTGGGATGTTGATCTGCGAGGATTTCTGGCACGCATCCCTGCCCTACCTGCTGTGGCTGGATGGGGCGGATATTCTCCTTTTCGCCTCAGCCTCACCGGGACGCGGCCTTTACGAGGACCCGCGGCTTAGCAGCTCAACCTGGGTTGAACACACCAACCGAGCTTATGCCGGATTGTTCACCAACTTCGTCGCGCATGCCAACAAAGTCGGCTATGAGGATGGGCTCAACTTCTGGGGCGGGTCCACGATCTTCGACCCCAACGGCGATTTGGTTATGCGCGCGCCTGATTTCGAAGAAGCGCTGACCCTGGCTGAAATCGACCTGAACCAACTGCACCGCACCCGCGCCAGGCTGCCCCTTCTGCGGGATGAACGCACCGACCTGGTCATTGGCGAATTAAAAAGAATATTGGGAGAAAAATGAGTGACCTGACCATCAACACCGAACTGGCTGAAAAAATTCTGACCGGCTTTATACGAACCGAGGTAACACGAGTCGGTTTTAAGAAAGCTCTCCTGGGGGTTTCGGGTGGGATAGACTCGGCCCTTAGTTTGTACCTCTCTGCCAAAGCCCTGGGACCGAAAAACGTCCTGGCGCTGCGCATGCCCTATAAAACCTCATCACCAGACACCCTCGAAGACGCACAGACCATGATCGACGATTTGGGCGTGCAGTCCATGACGATGGAGATCACGGACATGGTGGATCCCCTGATCAAATATTACAAGGACATGACTAAGCTTAGGGCGGGCAACATCATGGCGCGCATGCGCATGATCGTGCTTTACGACCAATCCGCAGCCTTCAACGGCCTGGTAATGGGAACCAGCAACAAAACCGAACTTTTACTGGGGTATTCCACCATATATGGCGACTCAGCGGCCGCCCTGCAGCCCATTGGCGACCTGTATAAAACCCAGGTGCGCCAGCTTGCTGAAGCTTTGGGCGTACCCGAAAAAGTCATTCAAAAAGCGCCCTCTGCGGATCTATGGCAAGGGCAGACTGATGAAGGAGAATTGGGATTCACCTATGAAGAGGTGGATAAGCTGCTGTATCTTTTGGTGGACCAGCGTTACCGACCGGAAGCGTGCATCGAAGAAGGGTTTGACCGTCAGTTTGTGGAACGTGTCGTGCAAATGATGCGCCGAAACCACTTCAAGCGGGTCATGCCCCCCATCGCCAAACTCTCCCAGCGCACCATCGGGTACGACTTCCTTTACCCTCGTGACTGGGGAACGTAAGATAACCTGAGTTTTATGTAAGAATGGGTACAGAGTTAAATTTAGCAATCAAATGATGACGATATTGAATCTGAGATAAACATCAGGTTATTATCATTATTTTTAATAGTAGTCTACTGAAGGGTCGTAAAACAAAAGAACACCTCATCCAGCACTTCGTGCCACCTTCTCCTCAAGGAGAAGGCTATGCAATTTCTTACACCTTATTTATTCACTTACTTCGACGTATTTCAGCTTGAGAGAGATTTTAATCTGATGATTGAGAATCTTATTTATGGCTGGGGGGGAACAAAGAATAATACTCAGCAACAGGGGAGAATGAACAACGATGAGCTTCGCAGGGACCCAATGCATCAATCGCCCCCAGGTGCGCCTTGGTGGCGTAGCCCTTATTGCTGACAAAGTGATAGCCAGGGTACTCGCCATCGATTTCAACTAGAAGCGCATCCCGCGTCGTCTTTGCCAGGATGGAGGCTGCGGCAATTGATAAAGATCGGGCATCCCCTTTAACTAAGGGCGTTTGCGGCACTTTAACGTCGGGCAGAGTAATATAATCTACCAGGATATGTTCAACAGCACAGGTCAGTTTTTCTAACGCGCGTGAGGCCGCCAGACAGGTCGCCGGGGCAATCCCAAACTCGTCAATCTCATCCTTAGAGGCAAACCCCACTCCCCAGGCCAGGGCTGTTTTTTTAACCACCGCTGCCCATTCTTCCCGATCTTCAGGTGTCATCTCTTTCGAGTCCCGGACGCCGTGCAGTTGCTCAAAGAGATCCACCTGATCCCCTGGGAGCACCACTGCCCCCGCCGCCACGGGGCCGGCAAGCGCACCCCGGCCAGCCTCGTCCACACCAGCCACTAACTTTAGTCCTTTATTCCACAATTCACGTTCATAGGTTAAATCTGGACGGTCGGGTAATAATGACAGGTCAAATTTCTCCCTAGGCGTCATAATACCCCCGAGCTGCATTCAAACGGATCGATATTAAATCAAATGCCATCCGCAATGAATCCTGAAAAAGCCGGACTCGGCTGTCAGGATCAAAATACCAATCAATAGGGACTTCCTGCACCTGAAAACCCTTTTTCCGCGCGATGAAGAGAATTTCAGCATCAAAGGACATACCATTCAGGGTCTGTAAAGGAAAGATTTTTTCTGCGGCTTCTGCGCTGAAACACTTAAACCCACACTGGGTGTCCTGTAAACCCGGCAGCACGATCCACCGCACCATCGTGTTGAAGATCCGGCCGATCAAATGCCGAAAATCGGGTTCATCGTAACGCTTGGCGCCCGGGACCTCCCTGGAGCCAATGGCGACATCCACCGGTTCCAATGCCGGTGGCAGGAAGCGATTGACCTGTTCAATAGGCATAGAAAGGTCAGCGTCACATTGAAAACGGTATTGGCTACGCGCCTCCAACATCCCCCGCTTGACGGCTAATCCCTTGCCGCGTTCCTCTTCATGGAAGACGCGCAGATTCGGCATCCGTGGGGCAATATCCTGGGCGATGCGCAGCGTTTCATCACTGCTGCCGTTCTCCACCACCACCACCTCAGCCTGATACCTCTGTGTGCTCAGAAAAGCATCAATTTTTTCTAGTGTCGGTGGGAGGCGCTCAGCTTCATTATGAGCTGGAATAATGATGGATAAATAAGGTCTCGTCAAGAATAACACCCTTTGTAATTATCAAGGCTATGACTAAAAAAATGGCAAGGGGAACATCTCGTCCGCCTTCCCATTCTTTTGGCAGTCGGGGTGGGCGGACTTGAACCGCCGACCTCCGCGTCCCAAACGCGGCGCGCTGGCCGTCTGCGCTACACCCCGGCAGATAAGAGTATAATCCGAAGCATGTGCAAACGTCAAGTAAGCCAACCTGACCCCCAATCAAGAAGATTATTGGCATTAATAACGTTCTTTTTGCTGCTGCTTCATGCCTGTACACCTTCCACAGCGTGGCTGCAAAGGACCTCTGCATCTCCAACGCCAGTGAAAACCGCAACCCAGGTCAGCGTGCTTCCCACACCCTCGAAGACGTCTGAGCCTACGCAAAAGCCAACCCCAGATTGCCTTTTAAACGGCGGCGAGCTTCGGAATGGCTATTTTTACAGTGAGACCTTAGAAACAGACTTCCATTTTTACATCTACCTCCCACCCTGCTATCAAACTTTAACGGATCAGCATTACCCTGTGATTATTCTATTGCATGGACTGCTGCAAACCCACAAACAATGGCTGCGTCTGGGCTTGGTTGAAAGGATGGACGCTCGTATCGCTGAAGAAACGATCCCTCCTTTTATCATCATCCTCCCCCATGAGGCATCCTTCGACCCCCCTCAAACATCCCTTTACCCCGAGGCGATCATCAATGAACTGATCCCCTGGGTGGACGAGCAATACCGCACCATCCCTCAAAAAGAATATCGTGCTATTGGAGGCGTCTCTCGCGGTGCCGCCTGGGCGGTCAGGATGGGTTTTGTATATCACAATACATTCGCCAAAGTAGGCGCCCACAGCCTGCCCTTGTTTGAAGCGGACGGCGCACATCTGCTCACCTGGGTGACGCAGATATCCGCTGAAGACCTGCCAGTTTTTTTTATCGATATCGGCTGGGATGATCAGGAGTGGAAAACCGCACAAGATTTTGCAAACTTGCTGGATGAATACAACATTCCCCATGAGTGGTACTTATTTACTGGTGGTCATACAGAAGCATATTGGCACAGGCATTTAGACCAATATTTACGTTGGTATGCAAATGAATGGTGAAAGATTCGATTAATGCAGTAAAATAGAAACAGTCTTTATCAAATTAGGAAAAGGGAGATAATATGTTTCAACAACTCACAATCGTCGGATATTTAGGCAATGACCCCGTCATGCGCTTCACCCCCAGCGGTCAGGCGGTGACCAGTTTCTCAGTCGCCACATCGCGCTCATACACCAATAACCAGGGCGAGAAAATTGACGAAACCACCTGGTTTCGCGTCTCAGTTTGGGGTGCGCAAGCCGAATCCTGCAACCAATATCTCAGCAAAGGCCGCCCCGTGCTGGTGATTGGACGCTTGCGACCAGACCCACAATCCGGCGGGCCGCGCATTTTCACCCGCAATGACGGGTCAACCGGCGCATCCTTTGAGGTCAATGCCCTCAATGTGCGCTTCCTCCCCGGCAACCGCGGCGAATCTGGCGCTTATGAAACAGACATGGGTGATGTTGAGGGAGGCGCCGAAGAAGACGATATCCCCTTCTAGACAGGAGTAACGATGCCAAAACAACCCATACCGAACCTCGAGGTCCCGGATGATCTTGAACCGAATTACGTCAATTTCGTTCGAATCTCCCACACAGCCTTTGAATTTGTAATGGATTTTTCTTTACTCCTACCGGGCGTTGAAAAGCCATCGGTGGATTCCCGGCTGGTGATGTCGCCGACGGCTGTTAAGCTTTTCCTCCATGCCCTGACGGAAAATCTCAGCCGCTATGAAACAAAGTTCGGCGAAATCTCACTGCCCGGAAAACAATCCCTCGCTGATGACCTATTCCACCCAAACAACCCACCCGAGTGATCCAAATGGATAATTTTGAAAAACTGGCAGACCGAATTAGAGAATCCTTTGAACGGCAGAATAGAATCAGAGATGAAGCCCTGGCGCAAAGTCGCAACCTGACGCGCCACTCCGCCCGTGCCATCCGAGCCATCCACAGAAACGATTCCGACCTGGCTCTAGAACACCTGAGTGATGCGGATAAACTGGCGAATGCTCTGCGTGAGGGCTTATCTGAAGATCCAGACCTGTACTATTCAGGGTATGCCCAGGATGCTCTCAAAGAATATTGTGAAGCGCATCTCACCGTATCGGTCATCCTTGATCAAGAGTGGCCCTCCCCTGAAGATCTGCATGTGCAGTACGCGACCTATCTGAACGGGCTCTCGGAAGTCGTCGGCGAACTGCGCCGAAGGATCATGGACATTATGCGTAAAGGGCATTCGCCCGAGGTGGAGCGCTTGCTGGAAGTCATGGATGATATCTATGCTCAACTGGTCACCATGGATTTCCCCGATGCGCTGACCTACGGCCTGCGCCGGCGTACCGATATCGCCCGCAGCATCATTGAACGCACACAAGCCGATGTAACCATCAGTTACCGCCAGCAGCAGCTCGAAAAAAGGCTGACAGACCTTTCAGAGCAATTATCCCAATTCGAAGAAACCAACGAACAAGGTTGATTTTTTAAGGTTATTCTTCAATGCCATTGGGAAATACGCATTAATAAAATATATTTTATTCTTGGATTCAAGGATTTAGTGCAACGGATGAGGTGATAAAATCATTCGTA
>CAZNRI010000054.1:0-7564 GCA_964575595.1 uncultured Candidatus Brevefilum sp. | reverse complement strand
ACGCTCCGCTGCTTGTGCGGGTCCCCGTCAATTCCTTTGAGTTTTAACCTTGCGGCCGTAGTCCTCAGGCGGTGAACTTATCGCGTTAGCTACGACACCGATGGATTTAATCCCACCGACGCCAAGTTCACATCGTTTACAGCTAGGACTACCGGGGTCTCTAATCCCGTTTGCTACCCTAGCTTTCGCGTCTGAGCGTCAGGAGTGGTCCAGGAGGCCGCCTTCGCCACTGGTGTTCCTCCGGATATCTGCGCATTTCACCACTACACCCGGAATTCCACCTCCCTCTACCATCCTCTAGTCCGGCAGTATTGAACGACCTCTCCCAGTTGAGCCGGGAGCTTTCACGCCCAACTTACCAAACCGCCTACACGCGCTTTACGCCCAGTAAATCCGGATAACGTTTGCCTCCTACGTATTACCGCGGCTGCTGGCACGTAGTTAGCCGAGACTTATTCTGGGAGTACAGTCCTTCCTCTTCCTCCCAAAAAGTGCTTTACAACCCGAAGGCCTTCATCGCACACGCGGCGTTGCTGGTTCCCGCTTTCGCAGATTACCAATATTCCCTACTGCTGCCACCCGTAGGTGTATGGACCGTGTTTCAGTTCCATTGTGGGGGGCCACCCTCTCAGGTCCCCTACCCGTCATAGCCTTGGTAGGCCATTACCCTACCAACTAGCTGATGGGACGCAGGCCCCTCCCAAAGCGGAGCAAGCTCCTTTAATCAAAAGGCATCTAATCCTAAGGATCACATGAGGTATTAGCAGTCCTTTCGAACTGTTATTCCTCTCTTTGGGGCAGGTCACCAACGCGTTACTCACCCGTTCGCCACTAAGAAATCTCGAAGTATAAATACTTCAAGCTCTTCGTTCGACTTGCATGTATTAAGCACGCCGCCAACGTTCATCCTGAGCCAGGATCAAACTCTCCGCAAAAAATAGCACCTAAAAAGGTGTTTGTTTCATTGTTAGTGCGGTATAAAGTTAGATCTGATTCGATCTTTACTTTCATTGACGAGGTTTGTCATCTTCCTATCACTCTTCAGTTGTTAAGGTTCTATCTCTCAAAGCGAGAGCTTGATTCTACCCAGCATCATGTCTCTTGTCAATCATAAGATTTCCTTCAAGACTCTTTTTCAGACAAAAGCGCCGATGTCTTCTCTCTAACACCGGCCATCTAAATCGTTGTGCTTTTGTGCAACTTGCTGGATTTCTCGCTCGCGCTCTGCGTCTTCAATTTTAAAAGATCCGCTTGTTTCCACGCAAGATCAATCCCCATTTGAGGGGACTCTATGGTACTACAAGTCCCATCTTGTGTCAAGAGGTTTTACTGAGTTACAAATGAATTTTCCTCGCTCAGTCCTCTCTCGTTGACCTGGGGTATTCTTTTGTGATCGATCTGTTCATCGCTAAACAAGATCTTTATGACAAGCACAAAGTATGATTATACCGATTCCTGTTAACCTGTCAAGGTAAAAGTCGCATTTCAACCTTAAAAAACGGTTAAAGGGACAGGTCCTCATCAAACCCACGTTCTTCCAGCCATGTCACCATAGCCTGGCTCGTCAGATCAAGCTGAATAGGCGTGATGGAAACATATCCCGCGGAAAGCGCACCGTAATCCGTTCCCGGCTCCTCCACACCCGTGGGAGCATCGCCTCCGATCCAATAATAGGGCTTACCGCGCGGGTCTAGCCTTTTGAGGAGTTCATCCCGATAGATTCGCATCCCCTGCCGTGTCAGCCGAAACCCCTTCATCTCAGATAAAGGTCCATAAGGCACATTGACATTCAGAATCGTATCCTCCGCCAATCCCTCATGAGACTGCAGCCAACGGACTATCCGCAATGCTGCTTCCGAAGCCGGCTGAAAATCCATCACACCGGATAGCTCTTCCGGCCTATTAAGAGAAACAGCTATGCCCGGGATACCCCAAATGGCGGCTTCCATCGCAGCGGTCACGGTCCCGGAATAAGTCAGATCATGCCCGATGTTCGAATTCGGGTTGATGCCCGAAACGACCATATCAATCTTCTCAGGAATAAATCCTAACTGCGCTAATGCCACGCAGTCCGAGGGTGCGCCGTCGCTCGCCCATGCCGAAGTTCCATCCCCCAATTTCACCTCGTTCACGCGCAGCGGTCGATGGAGGGTCTTCACGTGGCCAGACGCCGACCAGTTATGGTCCGGCGCTAAAACGGTCACGGTATCAGCGATTTTTCGCATCGCCTGGGTCAGGGCTAGTAAACCTGGCGCATGTACGCCGTCATCGTTTGTCACTAAGATATGCATCAGTCCTCTTTATCTTTATTTGTCAAGATTAGTGCCGCTTTCGGCCCTTCTTTTTCTTCTTGTGTTGATCCCGCGTGAAGGATGAAGAAGCATCGGATATTTTCTGCCGGGACTCTTGAAGTTTCTTTAATGCCTCACCGCTCACCAATCTCGTCCGGAACATGCGATCAATCACGCCCGCCCGGATATCCGACAACAGATCAGAGAACATGGTGCTCGCCTGTCCCCTATATTGCACAAGCGGGTCACGCTGTCCGTATGCCTCCATCCGAACCGACACGCGCAATGCCTCCACCTTCGTAAGATAATCCACCCATAGCTCAGAAATCTTTGAAAGCAACAGCTGCCGGTAAAGCTGGTTTTGCGTGAAACTGCCCAGAACCTCTACCAAACTGTCACGGTCGGCATCTGACAATTGGTCCAGATTTTGAGTAGCCATGCGCTTAAAGGCATCTTCAGATAACCGGTCAGACAATCGTTCCTGCCAGTCCTTGCTCAGATCAGCCAAGGTATGGCCGGCATTATGAATCCGGTCAAACTCCACCTGCCCCCACACCTGGCAAAGTTTATCCTGCGCCGTTTCCAGATGCAATAGAATGTCCCTTTGAATATCCTCCACAGATCCATGTTCCAATTCGCGAGCTGCCAGGAAGACATAGGTCAACCGCATGGTCTGTTTCATCATCCGCCGGTGCGTGCGGTCATCGAAAGTGATCACACGCCCTTGCGTCATGGTCATTAACAAACCCATCAGAGCGGTTGGGTCGTCAAGTGCCGCTTCCATCTGCTCCTGGTTGGCATCCAGGTCGCGCGCAATTTCGCCGGATTCCCCCAAGAAACGTTCTTCCCGCCTCCCCAATGAATCATCCAATCGATCCAGCAATTGGGATTGAATATCAGCCCAGCTTTCATTCATCAGCTCCGAAGCTTTCAGATTCCAATTGTCATTCAACCGGCGTTCGAAAGTCAGGATCAACCGGCGTATGAAAATCTGCATCAGGGTAGACCTGACCTGGTCTCGCATCTCATCCAGGGTATCCCGTGATCCCGCTGTAATACCATCTTCAAGGTCATCCGATAATCGCAGTGGAACTCTGATGAGATTGGAAAGCTCATCAGAGATATTCCGTTTCACACCGGATTCGTCATCATTCAACCCGTCCACATAAGCATCAAGTATATCTGACCGTTCGGTAAACTGCGATTCGAAACCCAATTCTGATTGTTCAATCAGCATTACCGCCCAGGTACGCAAATGATCTTGCCACGCCCGCAGGGCATCGGATGCCAATTGCAGGAGCCTCCCTTTCAAAGTCTCAACCGAATCCGCATTTCCGATGCGATCCATCATCAATTTCAATGCAAATGAAGGATGCGTCACACCCGATGCAGCAATTGGGGGTTGGATATCCTCCAAATACGCCATCAAGCGCCAGGGGCCTTCCTCATCTTGTAAGCCCTCATCAACGCGCCGCCCCACTTCGGTTCGCAGCATATCTGTGACATCCTCCCGCAGATCTTCCTTATCAAAAATTCTATCCCGCTGTTCGTAAATACGCTCACGCTGTGCGTTCAAGACATCATCGTATTCCAGGAGGTGTTTACGCACATCAAAATTAGCGCCTTCCACCCTTGTCTGTGAAGATTCAACCAAGCGCCCAATCAGTCCGCTTTCAATGGGGACATCTTCATCAATATTCAATCGGGAAAGCACTGCTTCTACTTGCGCGCCGCCAAAAAGCCGCATCAGGTCATCTTCCAGGGAGAGGAAGAATCGGGAAGATCCAGGGTCGCCCTGACGGGCAGCGCGGCCGCGCAATTGATTATCAATCCGCCGCGCTTCGTGCCGTTCTGAGCCGACCACATGCAATCCCCCAAGTTCTCTGACACGATTCATCTCTTCCATATATTTAAAGAAGACTTCAACATCCTCAGCGTACCCATCATAAGCATCCCCAGTAACGGCTTTCAAGGAGCGCAGCCGGTCCTGCATGCCCATGTTATAGGGATCCTCAACCCCAACCTCTGACAACAAACGATTGACATTCGTCAAACGTTCCTCAGGCAGCTCTCCGCCGAGCTTGATATCAACGCCGCGGCCTGCCATATTCGTGGCTATCGTTACCGCACCAAATTCACCAGCGCTGGCAATGATCTTGGATTCTTCGGTGTGTTTCCTTGCATTCAAGACCTCATGAAGCACACCAGCTTTGATGGTTGCTTCAAGCCTTTCCCAGTCCACAGGAGAAAGATTGAAAATCTCCAACAAAGCAGCCTGATTCTTCTCATCCATCGGGCTGAGGGATTGCAAGCCGAATTCTCGGCCTAACCGGCGGAGCTCAATACTGCGTAATTCTTCCAGTGGCTGGTGAAGACCATCCAGTTCCGGTGTGGAAATCACTTCCCCATCTTTCAGATCGTGATGTTGGATATAGGCGTGCCGGACAAGCAGAACCTGCATTAACTGGCGCACGTTCGTTGCGTTCAGCCTGTTCGATAAAAACTCTGAGTTTTCAACCGAAGAGGTGCCCACCAGTTGGGGACGTCCGATCACATGGTGATAAATGATCTCTTTAACGATGGCTCGCAGTTTAGCTTCTTTAGAGCGGTAAACAACATCCGGGTAATCTTTTCGCTTCCAGAAAACGGGTTTCTTTTCGTCATCCTTTGGAAGGTAATAATAAGTGTATTTATAGCCGAAGTCGTCTCGGTCCTCAGCTTCGATCAGGTCCGGCTCATCTTCCATTGCCCGATATTCCAGATGGGTGGGAATGGGCAGGACATCCAGTTCATATATTTTATAGAATTCTTCAGCTTCGGTCAGGGCTGTACCCGTCATCCCCGCCAGCTTCTCATACTTTCGGAAATAGTTTTGAATGGTGATGGTAGCATAGGTGACATTTTCCGGCTGGATCTTGACGTTCTCTTTCGCTTCAACAGCCTGATGCAGTCCATCTGACCAGCGCCGCCCGGGCATGAGCCGCCCGGTGAATTCATCCACGATGACCACTTCACCGTTCTGAACGATATATTCCTTATTGCGATGAAACAGGAATTCCGCACGCAATGCCTGTTCCAGGAAGCCCAACAAGCGAGCCTGTTCAGGGGTGATATCTTCAGGGCGTTCTGGATCGCGCAGAGGTTGCCCAAGCAGTTCCTCTACATGTGCCAGGCCAATCTCGGAAAGCGTTACGGTGCGATCCTTCTCGCTGACCTCATAATCCTCCGGCGCCAATTGTTTGACAATTTGCGCCATTTGGATATACCACTCTGAATCCTCATGAGAAGGTCCGGAAATGATCAGCGGGGTGCGAGCCTCATCAATTAAGATGTTATCAACCTCATCAATGATGGCGTAAACGTGGCCGCGCTGTACCCTTGCATCCTTACTTTTTGCAAGATTATCTCGCAGATAATCAAAACCAAATTCGTTGTTTGTGCCGTAGGTGATATCCGCTTGATACGCCAGCCTCCGATCCACCATGCGCACTTGATCTTCCTCTTCAATCGGAGAGCGCACAGATGGATCATAGAGAAAGGCTTTACGGCCGTGTTCAGTGCGGGCTGCCATCTGCAGGATGCCCACAGACAGACCGAGCAACCGGTAGATCTTCCCCATCCAGCGCCCATCCCGCCGCGCCAGATAATCATTGACCGTGACAAGGTGGGCTCCTCGCCCCGCCAGCGCATTCAAGTACAGCGGCAGCGTGGCCGCTAGAGTCTTACCCTCCCCCGTCTTCATCTCCGCGATTTCACCGCGATGCAGCGTGATTCCCGTGATCAACTGAACATCATAATGCCGCTGACCGAGGGTGCGTTTGCTGGCTTCTCGTACAGTTGCAAAAGCCTCCACCAGGAGGTCATCCAGGATCTCACCCTGTGCCAGCCTTTCTTTGAATTCATTTGTCTTCGCTGCCAGATCTTCATCGCTCAGCCTTTCATAGGAAGGCTCTAATTTATTGATCTGGTCAACAATTTCCTTTAAAGAATTTACTTTTCGCTGGTGCGGGTCAGCACCGAAAATTTGCGTTATTTTCTTAAAAACCATCTATCACCTTTGTTGAACTACTTGACTTCTTCTGCCGAATTGTCATTATAGCATAGGCCATAAATCCCAAGAATAGCACAATTCAACTACAAGACATTAACAATACCCCAGCAGGATTTAAATTATATTAACCCTCATAACCTCCCCAGCACATATTTCTTGACCCCCTGGCGACAGTCGGCAGACTTAATGCGCGAAAACCCCCTCATCCATTATTGGCATGTCATAAAATAAAAACCCCGGAAATCATCCGGGGTCTATACACTTTGAACTGCGTTATGGGATCGGACAGCCTTCCAACATATTGAAGGTAATAGCGCACCACCAGGATGCGGGCATGAAATACAAGGTAACAGCGATGACGCAGGCGATGACCACAATCGCAATGATCAAAACGACCAGCCAGGTCGGAAATCCCTTCTTTTCCTTTTCAGGAGCAGATGGCGCGGCGGGTTGAGGTTGCTGATAGGACGCTGGTTCCGCTGGTTGTTGATGCGGTCGCGGCTTGGGCTGTTGTGGTTGGGGCTGCACCGTCTGAACTGCGGAAGTGGAGACAACGGTAGCATCCGGATCATATCGTGATTTCTCAAATACCATGACGATGTTTTCACCTAAAGTGACCACATCTCCCGGGCGCAGCTGTTGCGGCGTTGAAATACGCTCACCGTTCAGAAACGTCCCGTTTGTCGACCCTAAATCCTCCAACATGATAGTATCATCTTGCATGATAAAGCGAGCATGTCGTCGTGAAACCTCTGGATCGCTGATGGTGATTTCATTTGCCAGATCACGTCCCATGAACATCTCTTCCCGCTCCAGGGGAAAAGTCTTTCCAGGTTCCGGACCAGAACGGACTGTAATTTGATAAATCGAATCTGTCATTATTCCTCCTATTCAGTTAACCTGCGCTAATAATGCCTGATAAATGCCTATCCTTAGTTTAATGATTTTTTCAATGGAAGTCAAACTATTTCATATTCAACTGTCCATCGGTGAAACAATGGATGCGATTAATGCCACCAGTAGACAAATAATTGCGATCACAGCGATGAAGATGATCAGCGCTTTCATCGGAACGCATAACAAGAAATCCAACAACAACAACCTCAACGAACCTTCTCTTTACTATTTTATAATAGATTTACCATTCGTTCAACAAACCAAACAGGGCAGTTACTGTCAAGATTTTCCATATTTATAAACAAATCAAAGAACTCCTTGGGGA
>CAZNRI010000053.1:0-7695 GCA_964575595.1 uncultured Candidatus Brevefilum sp. | reverse complement strand
TGCGCCTGATATCATCAATCTTGATGGAAACAAATGATAAATGGGAATTTGGCAGGATTTATTTGAGAATTGAATCAAGTTAGAATATTATCATATTCTGAAAGGATCTGTGACTAATTTACAGAAAAACTGACACACAATCCACTTTTTTCCACCAAAGATGGTTATCCATTAAAAAATCCCCATCATCAGTGTGACGACGGGGATTGTATTCATATCTTACTCTGTTTAAGCCTAATGATCGTGGTGGTGTTCTTCCTCATATTCTACAGCTTCTGCTTTTGTCTTATGAACCACACCATCGGGATGCTCTGGGGGTGTGTACACCGTATAAAGTTTCAAAGCTTTATCGGGGGATGTATTGATCACATTATGCTTGGTGCCCGCAGGGATAACTACCGCCGATCCATCCTTTAATTCATATTCAGCACCATCAAGAACAGCTTTACCTGTTCCACCTTCAATCCGAATAAACTGATCAATGTCGTCATGGGTTTCCAGACCAATGTCCTCACCCACACCTATGGACATCACAACCAGCTGACTGTGGGGTCCGGTGTAAAGTACTTCACGGAAGAACTCATTTTCCTCTGTCTTTTTCTCAATATCTACATGATAACCTGTCATGGTTAACTCCTGTCATTGTGGTTAATAAAATTTTTCGTTTTTAATGCCTATACTATGATTATAGCCTTTGAATCTCAAATATACATTAACATAAATGACATATTCACAAACAAGATTCAAAAATCGACTTCTTTTGGATAATTTTTTTGATGTTGTAGAAATCTAAGAAAATCCGAAGAATAAAGTAACAAAACTCTTACAATCTAAAATAGTTTCAACCTCTTCAAGACACAAAAATAATGATACTTAGGACAGGCCTATGATCATTTTATAGCAAAATTCATATCAATCCTTTTGCCACTCGGTATGAAAAGATCCCTCCCGATCCAGCCGGCGGTAGGTATGCGCCCCAAAATAATCCCGCTGTGCTTGTGTCAGGTTTGCGGGCAACCGCGCGGTGCGGAAGGCGTCGAAATAGCCCAAGGCAGCGCTCATGGTATATATCGGAATGCCCATCCCAACAGCAGTTGAAATGACATAGCGCATCGCCCCCTGCCGCCGGATGACCTCATCTTTGAAGTGTTCATCCAGAAGGAAGTTCGATAAATCCCGATTGCGTTCAAAAGCGCTCATGATAACATCCAACAAATCCGCGCGAATAATGCACCCCGCCCGCCAAATCTTCGCGACCGTTCTCAAATCAAGATCGTAATCATATTCGGCTGAAGCCAGGCTTAATAAGCCAAATCCCTGCGAGTAGGATATGATCTTGCTGGCATACAAGGCATGTTTGACCGCCTCAATCAACTGACCCTTTTCACCTTCTTTGAAGTGCGGCACTGGACCTTTAAGGATCTCGCTGGCTTCCACCCGCTGCTCCTTCATGCTGGATATGATCCGGCTGGAAACAGCAGCGTTAATCGTGTGGGTTGGCGCACCCAGATCAAGGGCATCCTGGCTGGTCCACTTCCCCGTGCCCTTTTGTTTAGCTTCATCCAAAATGACAGATAAAATAGGTTCGCCAGTTGCCGCATCTTTCATCTTAAGGATATCGGCGGTGATTTCGACCAAATAGGAGGAAAGGAAATCATCATTCCATTCCGAGAACAACTCTCCCAAGGACTCATCGGACATGCCCAAACCACGGTGCAGCAGGTCATAAGCTTCGGCGATCAACTGCATATCGCCGTATTCAATCCCATTGTGCACCATCTTGACGTAATGACCCGCACCCCGCGGCCCTAAATAGGCCACGCAAGCCTCGCCATCATCCGCTTTGGCAGCGGCAGCATTGAAAATTTCTTCCACGGCTTTCCAGGCTTCAACGTCGCCGCCGGGCATAATGCTGGGGCCGTGCAACGCCCCTTCCTCACCTCCTGAGACACCAGCGCCAAGATAGTGAAATCCCTCTGCGTTCAAAGCCTTTGTGCGTCGCTCCGTGTCCTGATAAAAAGAATTGCCGCCGTCTATCAGGATATCGCCCTTTTCCAAATAGGGCTTAACATCCTTAATAACAGCATCCACAGCCGGCCCAGCTTTGACCATCATCATGATCCGGCGCGGCTTTTCCAGTGCTGCAGCTAGTTCCTTGTATGAATAAGTTCCAATAATTTCCTTATCTTTCGCCGGTCCCTCGATAAAGTCTGTTGTTTTTGAATCCGTGCGGTTATATACGGCGGCAGTGTATCCATGATTTGCGATATTCAAGGCAAGGTTGCGGCCCATGACGCCCATCCCAACGATGCCAAACACTGCTTTTTCCATGCTGCCTCCTAATAAATTCGATGTTTTTGTTTATTGTACTCGATAGAGTTATTCCCCGGCATCCCTCACAACAAGCATGCCCTGACCTTTTCCTGACAACAATCTTCACATTTGAGCTTTATAGATTCTTAATCCACCAATCCGTAAAATAACGGTAGTGGATCAACCTTTTCTTTTTGGATTTTGACAGCTTCATGTATTTTCTCTTCTGCTTCACGTTGAGCGGCTTCATCCCGGGCATGGATCACGAACAAGGGCTGTCCTTTCTCAACCTGCTCGCCAACTTTAACTAACACAGAGACGCCAACAGCCTGATCAATTGAATCGCCTTTTTTACGGCGCCCTGCGCCCAATATGACAGCCGCTTCACCCACCATCCTGGCGTGAACTTGCGCAATATATCCAGATTCTGGAGCATTAAGGGTGTGTTGAATGGGTGCTGTGGGCAGTTTTTCGGGATGATCAATGTAACTGACATCCCCGCCCTGGGCAATAATCAATTTCTTTAGAAAATCAAAAGCACTCCCAGAGTCAATGGCTTTTTGAGCCATCTCTCGAGCTTCCAATTTTTCCCCAGCGCGCTTTCCAAGCACCAGCATCTGACTGGCAACCTCAAGACAATGCTCGGTAAAATCCGCTGGGCCTTCCCCATGTAATGTCTTTATCGCTTCTTTCATCTCCAGCGCATTTCCGACAGCAACACCTAAAGGCTGGTTCATATCGGACAGGAGCGCGGCGACATTCCGTCCGCTCAATTCTCCAATAGATACCATCAGTTTTGCCAATTTACGGGCTTCTTCCAAAGTCTGCATGAAAGCACCGTTGCCGGTTTTAACATCCAGGAGGATCGCCTGCGCACCGGCAGCGATTTTCTTGCTCATAATGGAAGAGGCGATCAGCGGAATCGACTGCACTGTCCCGGTGACATCACGCAGGGCATAGAGTTTCCCATCCGCAGGCGCAAGATCTATGGTCTGCCCTGTAAGTACCATACCCAGAGAGCCTAACTGCTCCAAGAACTCATCTTTGGATAGATCAGCCCGATAACCAGGCACCGATTCCAGCTTGTCCAATGTGCCGCCGCTGAACCCCAGCCCCCGTCCCGACATCTTCCCCACCGGCAGGCTACAAGCGCGCACCATAGGCACCACAGCGATGGATGTTTTATCGCCAACGCCGCCTGATGAATGTTTATCCACAGCAACGTCAACGACATCGCTTAAGTCAAGTCGGTCCCCGCTGTCTACCATCGCGAGAGTCAGATTTGTCGTCTCCTCAGGCGTCATCCCATTGAATACCACCGCCATCGCCCACGCGGCTGCTTGATAATCCGGGATATCCCCTCGCGTATACCCCTGAATGAAAAAATCTATTTCAGATTTGGATAAGACTTTACCATCGCGTTTTTTACTGATAATATCAACTGCATGCATTTACACCTCCAAATTAATTCTACCGCAATACAAAAACCGTAAGGACTATCGTGTCTCCACTAATTTCCTTACGGTCTATGGATGTAAAAAATTTATAAATTGTTACTCCGCCGGTTGGACAGTCACCTTCCGTCTGGGATCTTCGCCGACACTTTTTGTCTCCACATTTGGATTATCTTTCAACTCAATATGAATGATCCGGCGTTCGTTGGGCGGCATCGGCTCTAACACCTGTTTCCTGCCGGTGGTCTCAACTTGTTCAGCGATCCGCCTGGCAAGTTTTCGCAATTCGTCTTCGCGGCGTTTACGATAATGCTGAACATCAATTTGAAGGGGAACCCAGCGTCCCAGCTCACGTCCTACGATCAGGCTGGTGATATACTGCAAAGCATTGATCGTTTCCGCTTTTCGTCCTATCAAGAAACTAAGATCGTTACCTTCAATATCAATCAAGACAGGCTCGACTAGGTTGGCGTCACCTTCGCCGAGTTTTACAGACACATCGGCATTCACTCGCATTTTCTCCAGAATGATATTGATGGTCTCCCTTGCGATCCCAACCTCTTCCGGCTCCTCGCCGAGAGGAACAGCCGCTCCCGATTCTTCGGGAAGCACTGTCGGTTTTTCATCCAGGGCGGCATCCGCAGGTTCATCCTGTGGGGACTTGATCTTTAGTGCGACTCTTGCCTGTCGGATCCCCAAACCCAGCAAACCCTTTTTCCCCTCATCCAGGATCTCGACATCAACCTCATCTTTGGTTAATCCGAGTTCATATAGGCCTTTCTCTATTGCTTCTTCAACAGAAGGCGCAATAACTTCCAGTTTCGTTCTTTCTTCCGACATAATTCCCTCGCATCATATAAACTGGTTAATCAGGATAATACATCACTTACGTTTTTTTTCGTTTTGGACGTTTCCGCTTTGGCATCGTTTGTTTCTTCTGGCTGCCCGCTTCCTGTTCCTCCTCAACCGGTTCAGGGACATCTTCTGCTTTGACATCCACAACCTCTAGCTTTCCTTTTTCAGGCGGTGTTTCTTTATCTTTCTTCTTCAGGAAGGGCAAGACATTGCTCCAATTAGCGCGCCCAAGAATTGCATATTGAATAATCCCGAAGACATTACTGGTCAGGAAATAAATCGCCAGACCGGAAGCCAATGAGTATGCCATAAAACCCATCAGGATGGGCATATAAAGGCTCATTGATTTGCTCATCATGGCAGCCTGATCGTTCTGAGAGGAAGGGGGTTGCAGAAGCTTGGATTGCAGGAATGTCGTTGCGACAACGAGAATTGCCAAAAATGGGATTGACACGCCAAACAAATTTATGCGCTCTGGCTGCCCCAGATCCATCCACAGGAATTGGTTTTCGAGGGGCAGTAATTCCGCAGCATTAATCAAGCGGGGATAGATAATATTCTGCAATTTGAACAATTCCAAGGGCGACGCAGCCATCGCTCTTGTGACGCTCTGATAAAGCCCTAGAATTATCGGGAGCTGAATCAGTGTGGGCAGACAGGAACCCAGGGGTTTGACCCCATTTTCCTGATACAATTTCATCTGCTCCTGTGCCAACTTTTCTCGATCGTTCTTATATTTCTCCTGGATTTTCTTATACTTGGGATCTTCTTGCAGGTCCTGCATCGCTTTTGTGGCTTTAAATTGCGAGACGGTCAGGGGGTGTGTCAACAATCGAATCAATATCGTGAAGAGAATAATTGAGATGCCGAAATTGTTGACCAGCGAATTAATCAATAACAATACATTTACAAAGGGCTGAATAACAATGGTTTCCCACATGTAATTTTCCTCTAATCCTCAGGGGTTGTTGACCAAAGCTGCACACCGGTTAGATTGTATAGATATACCAGATTATCGCTGTTGATCGTACCCACAACTAAATATTCGTCATTTACAGCAGGCGCTTGTACTATCTCACCGCCAGGGGAGGCCTGCCAGATTGGCGTTCCGTCGAAGGAAAAAGCTTGCACAACGCCCTCTTCTGTGGCGAGGGCAAAGCCGCTGTCAAATTCAACCAAACCGCCTACAACCGATCCATCATATTCGTTACGCCAGATGGTCTCACCATTTTCCGGATCCAAAGCATAGACGCCCCCATCAGAATCCGCGAAGTATAAGCTGCCGTCGACAAGGATCGCGCCGCCCCAAATACTCTCATCGGCTTTGAAAGACCATATCGTCTCTCCGTTTTCGGCATCCAATGCAACCATCTCACCGCCAAGAGAACCAACATAGAGCGCGCCATCATCCTCACTCAAAACTGGCGATCCGACAACCGCGCCTGTCATTTCCCTTGACCAGAGTTCCTCGCCGTCTGGCGATATAGCGTATACAAAATGGTCCATCGAGCCGACATAGACAGCGTTTTCGGTGATTTGAGGTTGAGCCCAAATATAATGCCCGGTCTCAAATTCCCATTGCAAATCCCCATTTGCGTCAATAGCATACAGTGATCCATCATTGCACGGGGCGTAAACAATACCGTCCGATTCAGCCGGCTGACCAATATAATATCCGTTTGCACCTGAGAACGGCCACTCGGTAATACCAGTCTTAATATCGAGCTTATGGAAATTATTCGCCAAATCTCCGACATAGACATAATTATCCACGACGAGAGGCTGAGCATAGAAGACAATTTGATTATCAGCTTTTTCAGGATAATGCCAGGTTACTGATCCATTGGTGATATCAATGCCGTACACAAAATTGCCATACGATACAAACACCATCTCATCTGATAACGCAATACCTGGTGTGCCGGTCACTCTTGGACCGGAAACACAGGCACTCAGGATGAGTGTCAATCCTAGAAAAATTGCAATTAATAAAACATGGGATTTCTTCATTCGTTTTCTCTTCTCAAGAAATTTCAGGGTACCGGGTCATAACCGCCCGGATTAAATGGATTACAACGCAAAATCCGTTTTAGGGCTATCCAACCGCCTTTGATGACACCGTATTTATATATCGCAAGATAACTATAATGCGAACAGGTGGGGTAGAAACGGCAGGTGTCAGCTGGCAGCGATGGCGAAACAACGGATTGATATAATCTTATCAGGGCAAGCAAAATCCAGCGCGGTAAGGTTTTTAGTTGAATCTGTAGATCCTTCAAACGAGGCTCTTTGGTATGAGAAGGTATATGGTTAATTTCTTCTGTCAACACACTTTATCTTTCAATAATTCTGCCTGTTTGAAAAGCACTCTCAATTCATTCAAAAAGGATTGATAATCCGTTTTCAGGATAGGCCGCCTTGCAATAAGCACCAGGTCATATCCTTTTTGAAGTTCATATTGAAAACCCTGGAAAGCTGATCGCAACCTTCTTTTAGCGAGATTACGCTGGACAGCCCCACCAATAGATCGTCCAGCAATAACAGCTATTCGATTTTCTTCTAAATCGTTTGGCAATAAAACTAACACCATCGTTTCTTGTGCAAAGGAAGTTCCCTCCCCTCGCACACGTTTGATATCATCACTTCGGGTTAATCGAGAACTTCTTTTCAACCAAATTCCTGTTCAGCAGAACACCACCTCAAAAACACAGGATAAAACCTGCCCTATAATTTGTTACCAGCGGGTTCTCTTCACGTGATTATTAGCTTTTTTAGCCAATTCTTGCCGGCCTTTGGCACGTCGTCGTTTCAATACTTTTTGACCACTCTTGGTCTTCATGCGGGCTCGAAAGCCATGCTTCCGGACGCGTCTGCGACGCTTGGGTTGATAAGTTCGCTTTGGCATTGTCAATGAGTCCTTTCTATTTATTATTTTTCTTTCAGTCTATATAATCGCGTATTAAGACTAGCCAACAATTATACCGTATGCCCATTTGACGGTCAAACGGCATGCGGCAGCCGTTACTGTCAAGATTTTCCATATTTATAAACAAATCAAAGAACTCCTTGGGGA
>CAZNRI010000052.1:0-8238 GCA_964575595.1 uncultured Candidatus Brevefilum sp. | reverse complement strand
CCATTGTGCCCACGTTCAGGTGCGGCTTCGATCGTTCAAATTTCGCCTTGGCCATCTTAATTATTACTCCTCAATCTAAATAAAATATCTAACAACTATAATCCAGCAAGCTTTTTCATCATCGCTTCTGAAACCGGTGCGTAATGGTCGAACTCCATTGTGAACACACCCCGCCCCTTGGTCGCAGAGCGCAGCTCTGTGGCATAACCAAACATTTCTGCCAGAGGGACTTCTGCATGGATCGCCTGGGCATTACCCGGGCGCAAATCCATGCCTAACACATTGCCGCGCCTTGAATTAATCTGCCCCAACACTTCACCAGTGTGGTCTTCCGGGACAACGACTTCAACCTTCATAATCGGTTCAAGTAATACAGGCTTCCCTCTGGGCACACCTTCGCGAAATGCGAAGATAGCTGCCATCCGAAAAGCAATATCACTGGAATCGACCTCATGAAAAGAACCATCCACCAGCGTCACCTTCATATCAGTCATAGGATAACCAGAAACGACACCACTTTCAGCCGCTTCCCTCACGCCCTTCTCAACCGCCGGGATGAATTCTCGTGGAATAGTCCCGCCGCGGATCTCTTCATCAAACTCAAATCCGGAACCGCTTTCCAGAGGTTCAATCCTTAGCACCACATGACCATATTGTCCGTGGCCGCCGGTCTGCTTGACAAACTTATACTCAACTTCGGGTATAGCCCGGGTGATAGTCTCATGATAAGCAACTCGCGGGTTGCCTATATTAGCCTGTACATTAAACTCTCGGAGCATGCGATCCACCAGAATATCCAGGTGAAGCTCACCCATTCCAGAAATAATCGTCTGCCCGGTATCTTCGTCCAGTCGGATTTTGAATGTAGGGTCTTCCTCAGCCAGTTTTTGTAAAGCAATACTCATCTTATCCTGGTCCGCCATAGTTTTCGGTTCAATGGCCACTGAAATCACCGGCTCAGGGAACGTAATGTCTTCTAAAATAATGGGATCCGACTGATGACAGAGGGTATCACCGGTATAACTCTCTTTTAATCCAAGGATTGCACCAATATCGCCAGCGTGAAGTTCTTCCACATCTTCTCGGTGGTCTGCATACATCCGCAAAAGACGTCCCACACGCTCCTTCGTATCTTGAGTTGGATTGTAATAGGTGCTGCCTTTTTTAATTTTCCCGGAATAGACTCGAATATATGCCAGCCGTCCGACATAAACATCCGTCACGATCTTAAATACCAATGCGGACATCGGTGCACTTTCTTCCGGCGGACGCGTTACCTGTTCTTCCGTCTTCGGATGCGTTCCAACAACATTCGGCACATCCAGCGGAGAAGGCAAATAGTCCACCACAGCATCCAGGAGCATTTGAACGCCTTTATTTCTTAATGAAGAACCGCAAAATACCGGCGCGACCTTGTTATCCAAAACCCCTTGCCGTAAGGCAGCCTTCAATTCTTCAAGCGAAATTTCCCCGCCTTCCAGATACCTCATGGTCAACTCGTCATCCAATTCGGCGATTCGTTCAATTAGCGTCGCCCTTTTTTCTGCAACTTCATTGAGGAGCTCGTCAGGGATATCCATAAAAATCGGCTTACCGCCGATTACATCTTCAAAAACGATGGCTTTTTCGGTCAAAAGATCAACCACTCCGGTGAAGTTCTCCTCTTTTCCAATCGGCACTTGCATGGCCAAAGCATGCGCACCAAGCCGATCTTCAATGGTTTGGATCGTCCACTCATAAGAAGCGCCGACACGATCCATCTTGTTGGCAAAGCAAATGCGCGGGACATTATAGCGATTCGCCTGCCGCCACACCGTTTCGCTTTGCGGCTCCACGCCCTGGACAGCATCAAACACAACGATCCCGCCATCCAGTACACGCAAAGATCGTTGAACCTCTGCCGTGAAATCGATATGTCCGGGTGTATCAATGATGTTGATCTTGTGATCTTTCCAAAAAGTCGTCACTGCGGCGGAAACGATCGTAATCCCCCGTTCCCGTTCCTGTTCCATCCAATCAGTGACTGTTGTGCCTTCATCAACGGAGCCCAAACGATAAGTTTTACCGGTATAAAACAGTATCCTCTCTGTTGTTGTGGTCTTACCCGCGTCAATATGCGCAATAATACCAATATTGCGATATCGTTTTAGCGGATAGTCTTGCTCAGCCATAACAAATCATCCAGTACCGTTGACTAATAAACCTTTTCGCCTTAAAGGCGAAAATGGGAGAAGGCGCGGTTGGCTTCAGCCATCCGATGCGCTTCTTCACGCCTGCGATAGGCAGCACCTGAATTGGTGGCAGCATCCATCAATTCATTCGCTAGTTTTTCCGAGAAGGAATGTCCGGGTCGCGCCCGCGCCGCAGTGATGATCCAGCGCATTGCCAGTGTTTTCCGGCGGCTGGGATCAACTTCCATCGGCACCTGATAGGTTGCACCACCCACTCGACGTGGGCGTACTTCCATCAGCGGGGAGACATTTTTGAGGGCATCATCAAATGTCTCTATCGGGTCCTTACCGGTTCGTTCCTCAACAATATCAAGGGCTTCGTACATCAGCCGTGTGGCTGTGCTCTTTTTGCCTTTGATCATGATCCGATTGATCATCTCCTTAACGTTCAATTTACCGTAGCGAACATCAGGGGTGACTTCTCGTTTTTCCGGTTTATATCTTCGTGCCATGCTTACTCCTTACAAAATTCCAAAATTAAAATAGGGCAAAGCATTTACAACAATCCCCAGTGAGACCGATTTAAATGCTTCGCCCTAATATTTCCTACAATTCGATGGTTATTTGGGCTTCTTAGCCCCATATTTTGAGCGGCCGCGAGAGCGGTCCTCAACACCTGTCGAATCCAAAGTGCCTCGGACGACATGATATCGGACACCCGGCAGATCCTTGACACGGCCACCGCGCACCAGCACTACAGAGTGCTCCTGCAATTGGTGACCTTCGCCAGGAATATATGCCGTAACTTCCATATGATTCGTCAGACGCACACGGGCGACTTTCCGCAATGCGGAGTTCGGTTTCTTTGGGGTCATAGTACGCACGACTGTGCAAACACCACGTTTTTGCGGTGCGCCTTTCGGCTGGCGAATGCGTTTCTGCTTTTGCGAGTTATAAGTGTACTGCAATGCAGGCGCTTTGCTTTTCTTCTGCTTTGATTTTCGTCCTTTGCGTACTAATTGGTTGATCGTTGGCATAATGCCTCCAAACCTCAATCTTGATGATTTCTTTTTTCCAATAATGGAGGCCATCATCATCTTTCAAGATGGCCTCACTGCTATCCAATTTTACCTCCAAAACCTGACCGAGCTTGTAGGGTCAAGATGAAGGGAACGAGGGATGATTCTACCATGCGTGCCATGGGGCGTCAAGGCAAATTGGTTCCCTTTAAGCATACCTTAGATGTTCCTGCCAATGCTAATTAAACCGGTCGGCGTGTTTGGCATTTTTGCTCTGTCGTCTTCCTTGCCAAACTTAATAATTTCACCGCTTTCCAATACCGCTTCAACATTCAAGCCCAGGCTCTGCATTTCTTTGACCAGCACCTTGAATGCTGCCGGAATGCCGGGATCCTCAATGGGTTCGCCCTTCACGATTGATTCATAAGTGCTGACACGTCCGGTCACATCGTCTGACTTGACCGTCAACATTTCTTGCAGCGTGTAAGCGGCTCCGTAAGCTTCCAACGCCCAGACCTCCATCTCGCCGAAGCGCTGTCCGCCAAATTGAGCTTTGCCGCCCAAAGGCTGCTGGGTCACAAGGCTGTATGGGCCGGTTGATCGAGCGTGGACCTTGTCTTCAACCAGGTGGTGAAGCTTCATGATCATCATCAAGCCAACGGTGCAGGGATGGTCAAAATTCTCACCTGTCTTCCCATCGCGTAATTTCTGCTTGCCGAGTGTGGGCATTGGTTGATCTGTCTTCTTCATCACCTCTCGTGCCTTCTCGCGCAATTCATCGTCGGAAAGGTTCTTCTTAACCTTCTCACCCAGGTCGGTCATCCACAATCTTAGACAGGCTTCAATGGCATGTGCGTCTTGATCATGCCGTTCAACAACACCGATCTCGTCGGTATCAAAAAAGGTAATTCCCTCCGGATCAAAACCTTCATCACGCAGCCATTCTTTCAGGGTCGCACGACGGGCATAACGCTCATCTGAAACGAGTTCGTAGACATCATAACCACGTTCGCCCAACCACTCTTCCAAGTAAAGCAAGCGCACTTCGTCATCGTCACGGATCGTCTCTGGATCATATTCCTGTTCATTCAGCCAATCCCAGGCTTTTTCGCCAGCTACCTTCCAAGCCTGATCAATCATCCAAGCTCTCGCCAGCTCTGCCTCAATTTCATATTCAGTCGCGCCGTCAAAAACAGGCGTAACCGCTCTGAAGCCAAGGCGTTCTGCAGCCCAACCCAAGTGCGTTTCCAATATCTGGCCGATATTCATACGACCGGGCACACCTAACGGGTTTAGGATTATTTCAATAGGTCTTCCATTATTCAGGAAGGGCATATCCTCCACAGGGACAACCATCGAAACCACACCTTTGTTCCCATGGCGTCCTGCCATTTTATCTCCAGCGGTGATCTTGCGGCGCTGCGCTACGGCAACCCGCACCATCGTATCCACACCAGCTTTAAGGTCAGCGTCTTCATCCCGAGTAAACACTTTCACATCCACCACAATGCCCTTTTCGCCATGCGGCATACGCAAGGAAGTGTCTTTCACGTCCCTGGATTTTTCACCAAAGATAGCCCGGAGCAAGCGCTCTTCAGGGGTTAGTTCTTTCTCACCTTTGGGTGTGATCTTGCCGACCAGGATATCATTGGGGCCAACTTCTGCGCCAATCCGAACAATCCCATGCTCGTCAAGGTTGCGGGTCGCTTCCTCACCGACGTTTGGGATATCCCGAGTAATTTCCTCAGGCCCTAATTTCGTATCACGGGCTTCCACCTCATGCTTTTCAATGTGCACGGAGGTGTAACGGTCTTCCTGAACAAGCTTTTCTGAAATCAGGATGGCGTCCTCGAAGTTCCCACCCTCCCACGGGAGGAAAGCAACCAGAACGTTCTGACCCAGAGCCAGGTTGCCGTTGACGGATGAAGATGAATCTCCAATGATCTGGCCTTTCTCTACCCGTTGTCCTTTAAAGACAGCAGGCCGCTGGTCAATACAGGTTGATTGATTTGACCGCTGGTACTTTCGCAACGTATAATTACGGATATTTCCGCCCTTTTCGCGAATCTGGATCATTCTTCCAGTAACGGAGACGACCTCTCCAGCTTCCTCAGCAACAACAAGCTGGCCAGAGTCGACCGCGGAATGAGCTTCCATTCCCGTCGAAACGATCGGGATCTCAGGACGCACTAATGGCACACCTTGTGCCTGCATGTTTGAGCCCATCAAGGCGCGGTTCGCGTCGTCATGCTCCAGGAAGGGAATCAACGCCGCACTCACACCGACGATCTGTTGTGGAGCAACGTCCATGTAATCAATCTGCTCAGGATTGGCAAGAATGAAACCGGAATGATATCGGCAGGAAACACGCCGCATAAATTCGTTGTTTTCATCAAGCGGCGCGTTCGCCTGACCAATCACAAATTTATCCTCCCGGTCAGCGGAAAGATATTCGTATTGGTCAGTGACAAACGGCGTCACCAGAATTGTGTCCTTATCAACTTTAGCGAGTTTTTTCGCAAGGTCTTTCGTGATTCGTTCGCCACTCTTGGCGAGCACCTTGTCCTTCTTCGGGTCCTTGATGTCTTCCCGAAGCTGACGCCCCACCAGGTCATCCGAGGGTTTCAAGGCTTTGACCACCTTGCGATAGGGTGTTTCAATAAAGCCGTACTCGTTTACAGTTGCGTAAGTTGCCATACGACCGATCAAGCCGATGTTCGGACCCTCAGGGGTCTCAATCGGGCAAATCCGCCCATAGTGAGAATGGTGCACATCGCGCACATCAAAGCCGGCGCGCTCACGTCGCAAACCGCCGGGTCCCAAAGCTGAGAGCGTGCGTTTATGGCGCAGCTCAGCAAGGGGGTTCGTCTCTTCCATGAATTGAGATAATTGGCTGGAACCAAAGAACTCACGCAGTGACGCCACGACCGGGCGGATGTTCACCAAACTTGTCGGTGAAACCTGATCCTGGTCACGGATTGACATGCGCTCACGGATGACACGTTCCATCCGCCGCAGCCCAACGCGCAGTTTATTGGAAATCAACTCACCAACCGTCTTCACACGACGGTTGCCGAGATGGTCAATATCATCTTCTCGTTCTATGCCATTGTTAATTTGGATCATCCGCTTCACGATTTCCACAACGTCCGATTTGGTGATCGTGCGGTGATTGATCGGGATATTTTGATCCAGTTTTTGATTGAGTTTATACCGCCCAACCCGCTCAAGGTCATACCGTCTCTGGTCGAAGAGCTGCTCTTCAAGGAACTCCTTGGCATTTTCCAGTGTAGGTGGATCGCCAGGGCGTAATCGTTTGAAGAATTCAATCAATGCAGCTTCCGCAATCGTCCGTCCGTTTTCCAATTCCCAGGCGGGTTCCTGGTTAATAGTGGAAGGGATAAAGAGCCGGTCGGTGTCCGTGTCGACATCTTTGAATAATTCAATCAATTCTTCATCGGTGCCGGTCTTGATTGGGGTATCATCACCCATACCGTCATCCACCACAGCCAGCGCTCGCAGGAATATTGTGATCGGGGTTGTGCGTTTTCTGTTGAACTTGATGATCAGGTAATCATTCTTGCGCGTCTCAAATTCCATCCACGCACCCCGATCGGGAATCATTTTTGCTGTAGAAAGGAAACGCCCTGTGGCTCTATCCATTTCTCGTTCAAAATATACACCCGGGGAGCGGATGAGCTGAGAAACAACCACCCGCTCAGTACCATTAATAATAAAGGTCCCTTTGGGGGTCATCTCTGGGAAATCACCAATAAACAAGTCTTGTTTGATCGGTTCAGGGATCTCTTTACCTTTAAGTAGAACGGTTACGTACAGGGGACAGGCATAAGTCAAGTCACGTTCAAGGCATTCCTCAATAGTGTACTTGGGTTCCTCATACCAGTACTTTAAGTCCCACTCTTTTGAAATCGCGTCATCGCAAGGAAAATAAAGCTGCATCCCTTTGTTATAGGACTCAATCGGTGAAATCTCACCGAATAAAGCATTAAATCCTTCTCGCTTAAGACGCTCAAAGGAATCCATCTGTACTTGAATAAGTTTGGGTAGTTCCAATCCAACGGGAATTCGTCTGTACGACTTTACGGGCAATAATTCTGCCATTCAACACTCCTGGAAAACTAAAGTTGCCGGGAATTAACAAAAAAATAAGGACTGTTTAAATAAATTACTATGCGCAAAGCGCAAGCAATCATTATAGCAAATTGAAAATCAAGAGTCAAGGTCAATTTAATTATCAGAAATGCCAATAAATAATGAATACCCTCAACAAATCATTTTAACTAGACACCAATACCATCATATTGTACCCAACCTTCTTCATTACAGCAATCACGAAACAATATAACTATAGAATCAAACCCAGCACCTCATCAAATACCCAATATCCACAACATAATCACCGTGTATCTGACCACCCATTTTATAACACCTATTACCATCGAATACAACAAAAGCCCAACCCTCTCCTAACCTTATCCACGCTGTAAGGCCAAACATCGCGTTCTACAATGAGAATAGTGAAAGCTGTTGAAAACAAATAATAAATAAATCCAATGACAAAGGAAGGATAAAGAATGGATATTTCAACACTGCTCAAAGCCCAGTGGAAACAAGTACGCGGCAAAGTTAAAGAGAAATGGGGAAAGCTCACAAATGATGATCTCGAAACTATCAGTGGTCAATTTGATCAGCTTGTAGGCACCCTCCAGGAAAAGTATGAGTTGACCCGATCTAAAGCGGAAGCCGAAGTTAACGAATTCCTGACGAACCTAGAATAACACTCCTTCAAAGCTTAATACGCCCAAACGACCATTGGAGATGTTGGTCGTTTGGGGTTAAACACGAGAATGGCCCTTGATACTGGGTTATATCTGTCCTCACAAAGTCCTAAAAACCTCATTCATTCCTAATACCTGATACCTAGTACCTAGCTCCCATTCACCACCCACCATCCACAATTCACATATTCCGCCAGATACTGTATCATATTTCCATATTTGAGTAGACAAAAAGAGAGAACTCCTTGA
>CAZNRI010000051.1:0-9104 GCA_964575595.1 uncultured Candidatus Brevefilum sp. | reverse complement strand
GGCATGAGTTCACTATTCACTAGTTTTTCCTGTAAACATTATTTAGGACGGGTCAGTATTAGGTATTGGGTATCAGGGTGTTTGTGTTATGGATAGGGAGATTTGATGATCAATCATGATGGAAGTTCAGGAAAACAGTTTGAAACCGGTTGCACGATTCTGGTATAATTTTGGGTGCATGGCTGAGAATTAGAGAGGATATTAGATGAAATATCGGAAATTTGGTTCGCTGGATTGGAAAGTTTCCGCTTTGGGTTTTGGGGCGATGCGCCTGCCGACACTGAATGACGAGGGGGGCAGGATTGATGAACCCCTGGCGATGGAAATGATCCGAAAGGCGATTGACTCCGGTGTGAATTATGTGGATACAGCATATCCCTACCACCAGGGGCAAAGTGAATCTTTTATCGGACGGGTCTTGAAGGATGGTTATCGAGAAAAAATTCGCATTGCTACAAAAATGCCTGTCTGGCTTGTTAAATCAGAGGCAGACTTTGATAAATTTTTGGAAGAGCAATTGAAACGTCTGGATGTGGATAAGATTGATTTTTATCTACTGCATGCTATGAACGCTGGGCATTGGCAGAAGATGCAGGATCTTGATGTTTTTTCTTGGGCAGAGAAGCGGATGGCAGAAGGGCTCTTCGATCACTTCTGCTTTTCTTTCCATGATGATTATTCAGTATTCGAGTCGATCGTGACCGGTTATGATAACTGGACGATGGCGCAAATTCAATATAACTACGCCGATGTCAATTATCAGGCCGGGCAGAAGGGCTTGAAGCTGGCTGAGGATCGTGGTTTGGCGGTTGTGGTGATGGAACCGCTGCGCGGCGGGCGTATTGCCAAGAATCCCCCACCCCCGCCTATCGCCAAGTTTTGGGAGAAGAGCAGTCGGGATTGGACACCAGCCGAATGGGCTTTCCACTGGGTATGGGACCAGCCTGAAGTATCGACAGCGCTGAGTGGAATGTCCACCATGGAGCAGGTAGAGCAAAATCTTTTCACCGCGGATGAATCAAAGGTGGGCAAACTGACTCCAGAAGACCAAGCATTGATTGACGAAGTGAGAAAAACATACAATGAACTAGCGCCGATCCCATGCACGCAGTGCGAATACTGCCTGCCCTGCCCGAATGGGGTAGTGATCCCTACGATCTTTGAGATGTATAATGACGCTGTTGCTTATGACGCTTGGGGGCACGCCCGCTGGGCATATAATAACCAGTTGAACGGAGAAAAACGAGCGGATAACTGTATTGAATGCGGCGAGTGCGAGGAAGCCTGCCCGCAGCAAATCGAAATTATCGAATGGCTGGCAAAGGCGCATGAAGAACTGGCAGGAGCAGGAGAGTAATCTGTCGTTGACAGATTTTGATCAAGTTCAGCAATCCCTAGAATTCCATAAATTCTAGGGATTATTTTTACTGAATTGAGTGTGGGGTCATGTGGTAGTCGGAGCTTGCACTCGTAGGGTGATGCCTCTATAATTCATACCATTATGGATGACAAACAGGAAATGAAAAGAAACCCATCCCCATGGCGCTGGGTGCTGCTGGGCGCAGCGGTGGTATTGAGCGTGGTCTGGCTGGCTTTGACGCCCCCAGGCTTGCTGGGCAAGGCGGACGCTGTAGGGTATGCGGTTTGCCACCAAATTGAAGCACGGGCTTTTCTCATCGGGGAGCGCCCTTTTCCTTTGTGTGCTCGGTGTACAGGTTTGTTCGTCGGTGCCATGCTGGGATTGGTATTCCAGATCGCCCAGGGACGCAAGGGAAGGATGCCGCCAACGGCTGTATTAATCCTTTTCGCTGTTCTGGCTTTGGCGTGGGTGTTTGACGGCTTTAATTCTTTTTCGATGTTGGTGCCGATCCTGCCCTCATTCTATGAAACCCAGAATTGGACGCGTTTGGTGACCGGGACCGGGATGGGATTAGCTGTTTCAGCGCTGTTGCTGCCCTCTTTTATCCAGACGATGTTCACAAGCTGGATCGCGAAGTCGCCTTTGGGGAGCTGGAAGCAGGTGGGGGGAATGATTCTGGCGGCTGCATTGCTGGACGTCTTGATCCTGCTGGAGATACCATGGATATTGTATCCTTTGGCGCTGGTGGGCGCGGCAGGAGTTTTGGTGCTTCTGACGATGGTTTACAGCATGGTATGGGTGATGATTTTCAATAAGGATAATTCCTTTACGAGTTTTCGTGAGTTGATGATTCCGCTCCTGGCGGGATTTATAACAGCATTATTGCAGGTGGGGGCGATTGATCTGGCGAGGTATCTGTGGACCGGCACCTGGGAAGGTTTCAGCCTTTGAGGGTTTTGCGGATATAATAATTATAGGTATTAGGTATTAGGTATTAGGTGAATAGGGAATGGGGATGGGGAAGGGGGTTTGGTTGGAGAAAGTTTTAATGGTAAGAGAGATGTTATAAGAGATGAGAAAGATGAATAAAGAGAAAGACATTTTTATAGGAGAAGGCAGGAATAAACAATGGATATTTTAGCGGCGTTTGGGCTTTCTGCCAGCGCAGGATTGAACGCCTATATTCCTCTGCTGGTTGTCTCATTGCTGGCGCGTTTCACAGATCTGATCACTCTGTCGGAGCCATGGAATGCTATGGAGAGTTGGTGGATCATTGGATTGTTGATTGTCTTATCGTTGATTGAATTTTTCGTGGACAAGGTACCGGCGGTGAATCATATCAATGACATCGTGCAGACCTTTATCCGTCCGACTGCGGGCGCCATCCTGTTTGCAGCCAGCGCCAATGTGATTACCAATGCTCATCCAGTGCTTTCGCTTGCAGCGGGATTATTGATTGCGGGGAGCGTACACGCTGTCAAATCAGTGGCTGTGCGGCCAGCGGTCACCGCTACAACCGGTGGAACAGCAAACGTGCCGGTCAGTGTTCTGGAGGATGTGGCTTCAACGGCGCTCTCCCTCCTCTCCGTTGTGCTTCCGATTGTCGTGGGAGTCGTCCTGCTGATCTTAGCAATTTGGATTATCTGGTGGTTGACAAAGCGGTCAAACCGCGCTCAGACCTAACCCTGAAGTTTGAGTGTTGACCCATTAGTTGTTTATAATATACAATAAATAGTAAAAAGGAGAAAGTAATGTCTGATCAAAATTTTTATCAATCCCCTCCACCACCCCAATATGGGCAGCAGACTTCTTCACTTGCTGTCATCAGTCTGGTTGCAGGGATCGCCAGTTATTTTATCATCCCCTTTTTAGGTGCAATAGCTGCGATCATCACCGGCAATATGGCAAAGAAGGAAATCCACCAAAGTGCTGGTCGGCTGAGTGGTCTGGGTATGGCAAAATGGGGTGTGATTTTAGGGTGGATCAATGTAGGACTCAGCGTCGTGGGTTTGTGTTTAGCCTTATTGAGCATCCTGGGTGTATTTACCCTGCCGTTTTGTGTTCTTCCCTTTGCTAATTTTAATTATTAATCCCAGTTTTCCTGTCGTTTTCTGAGGAGGAATCAATGTCAGATGAAATTTATGAAGCTCCTGAAAAGAAAAATAATAAGACCTTATGGATTATCCTGGCAGTAGTGGCGGTTATCGTTCTGTGTTGCTGTTGTATCGCTATCACCCTTGTTATTGTTGGTGCAACGACCGGCTGGTTTGAAGATATGTATTATTATTTCACACCATTACTGCACTTTGTCTAAACGGACGCCCCTTACATTGTGAATAAAAAGATGAGACGGGTTACACGCGTCTCATCTTTGTTTTAATTTTTCTCCTATCTCACCCGACTGCGCCAGTGCAATGAGCTTCCTCAAGCCTTCCCGCGCATTATCCCGGGTTTTTGGTTCCAATGTCAATTCTTGAAACTCATTTTCATCCAAAACAAGAAAATCCCCATTTGGGTATACCAAGACATCCAATGCCAAATCAACGTAAGCAATCCGGCCGGGGGTGAACTCAGCAGGTCGGGTGACATTGCAGTACCAGGCTTTGAGGTGATCGTCGTCACGGTCATGAATCTCAAAAATGTTGTACCAACGGTTATCGTAATAACGCTCCAGGGCGCGGTCATTCCGCCGCAGGGTGATGCCATTAAAAGAAACTTCGTCTATGTTGAAGTAAGCTTCTATGAGAAGGCTGTGCGGCTTGCGATGGATGATGCGCCCCTGATAACGCCAGATCTCCTCCCGATTGGTGTTTAGCTTTATGACGATAACTTGATCGGTGTTGGGGTTCATTTTTACTCTCAGCTGTTTTCAAGGCACAGGACGTCCTCAGCTTGATATCCGATGGTCAGGTTTTGACCGATTTCAACCGGTTCGGGGAGGATGACCGTGAAAAAAGGGATGTCTCTAGTGATCTCCAGGGTGATGCGGTAGTTCTCTCCTTGGAAGACCTGATCGATGATTTTTCCGGTAATACGATTGGGGCAGTCTTTTGGATTTCCATAGGCTTGCGTGGGGCGGAACAGGAGGGCGGTCTTAGCGTCTTTTGGGGGAGCGTCCCGGTCACATCTGGCTGTGACCAGCCCCAGAGAGGTAGCCACTCTTAAGGGGTCGTGTTGTTTCACGGTACCGGAGACCAGATTCCCCAATCCGAAAAATTCCGCCACCCAAACATTGCGCGGATGGTGATAGAATTCGTGGGGTCTGCCGCTCTGCAAGATGATACCATCGTGTAGTAATAAAAGACGGTCAGCGATGGCATAGGCTTCTTCCTGATCGTGGGTAACGTAAATGGCAGGGACTTTCGTCTCCCGCAGGATGCGGCGCAGCTCTCGGCTGAGTTGTTCCCGCAAGGTGCGGTCCAGCGCGCCGAGAGGCTCATCCAGCATCAACAAACGCGGTTCTGGTGCAAGGGCACGGGCGAGCGCCACGCGCTGCTGCTCGCCACCGGAGAGTTCGGTAACCTTGCGTTTCCTAAACCCTGCCATATTGATGGTCTTGAGGGCGGCTTTGACCCTTTCTTCGATTTCAGATTTAGGGCGGTTCTGCATCCGTAATCCAAAAGCAATATTTTCGGCGACATTGCGATGGGGAAAGAGGGCATAATCCTGAAACATAAGTCCGAATTCGCGCTGATGGGCTGGCGTGTGAGTGAGGTCTTTGCCCTTCCACAGCACCTGTCCCCCTTCGGCTTCCTCCAAGCCGGCGATAATGCGGAGGAGGGTGCTCTTGCCGCTGCCGGAAGGCCCCAGAAGGCATACGGTTTCATCCTGGTCAACTTCAAACGATACCTTTTTGAGCAGGGGTTTTCCCTCGTAAGTTTTTTCAATCTCTTTGACGGCTAGCATTAGAATAACTCCTTGCCGGGGGTGTGAAGTCGTTCGATGACAAGGATACCACCAGCGCACACCAGCATCAACAAGGTGGACATGGCAAGCGCCTGACCGTAATTCAGTGCACCGGGTTGGGAGATGTAACGGTAGATTGCAACCGGCAGGGTAGGGTACTCCGGACGGGAGAGGAAGGTGGAAGCGCCGAATTCACCCAGAGAGATTGTCAGGGCGAAGATGGCGCTGACCAGGATGGAAGGTAACAGGAGAGGCAGATCCACTTCCCGCCAAACCCGCAGAGGCCGCGCCCCAAGGATGCGTGCGGCGTTCCGGAGAGAAGTGGGGATGCTCTGCAGGGCGGGTCCGAGGGTGCGCACTACGAAGGGGAGCGCCACCAGGCTGTGCGCGATGGGGAGCAGGATGGGGAATTCGATATTGCTAAAGGGCGGTCGATTGAAGACGATGATGAATCCCAGCCCAAGCGTAATAGCGGAAGCGCCCAGGGGAAGCATGAGGAGGGGGTCCAGCACGGCATTAATGGGCGTGGATTGCCGGAGGGCATAGGCAACGAGAAGCCCCAGTGTCACGGTGATGAGGATGGTGATCAGGGCGAAGAGGAAGGAATTGCGGGCGGCGGCTATGGGAGGGACGTAAAAGAGCGAGCCGCGACGGTTGACCCATAATTCGCGGTAGTATTGCAAGGTTAACCCACGCTGGATCTCGCCGCGTTCTCCCCGATTGGCTTCTAATTTCACGATGGATCGTAAGGCGAGTGAGGCCAGGGGTGAGACAAGCAGGGTGAATAAGATGACGATCAGGAAAATGACGATGATCTTTTCCCATCCTCGATGCGCTCGGCGAACACCTGTCTCACGGGCGCGAGGCGCGATTTCCATAGAGCGGCTGTTGGAGATGCGATTATGCCCGATGGTGATGATGAGGGTGCAAATTAGTTGAAGGATGGAAAGGACGCTTGCCAGGGGAAGGTTAAGCAGATGCAGCGCCTGGACATATATTTCAACTTCCAGGGTGGCAAATTGCGGTCCGCCCAACATGAGAACCGCGCCAAAGCTGGTGAAATTAAATAGGAAGACGAGAAGGGTCGCACCCAGGATGGCAGGCCGCAGCAGGGGAAGTGTCACCTCTCGGAATGCCCGCCAGGGACCTGCACCCAGGACCTTGGCGGCTTGCTGAAGGCGTATGTTCTGGCGCGACCAGGCGTTGCTGACCACGCGGATGATGATGGTGGTGTTGTAGAAGACATGTGCAGCGAGAATAGCGGGGAAGGTATTGAGGAAATGGATGGGCGGGGAGTCCAGATTGAAAAGGGACATCAGCCCCAGATTGACCCAGCCGCGCGGGCCTAGCAGAGCATTGAAACCAGCCGCGACCACAACAGTGGGCAGGATAAATGGCAGTGTCGAAAGAAGTTTGAGGAATTTCTTGCCGGGGAATGTGAAAAGGGCGAAGAGCCATGCACCGGGCAGGCCGATGACGAGGGTCAGGAGTGTGGAGAGAGTTGCCTGGGTTACCGTGAACCAAAGGGGATCCAAAAGTTTTGACCAATCGAGGTCTGCGAAGCTGAAACCCCATTCCGGTGAGACCAGAAGGTTGAACAGTGCCAGGAGTGGCTGGTAGAAGAAATAGCCCAGGAATACCACTGGCAGCAGCCAGTAGATCAGCGCCCGGAAGGTGGGGTTTTTATGCCAGGATTGGAGAGAGGATTTGACGGAAGTCATGTGGTGATTTTGATATTGATTGTATTGGTTTAATTGTACGCGCAGGTGAATAGTGAGTGGTGCATGGTGAATTGCCGGTCATAATATTCGAGAATCTGTCGGATTCGGCGGGAAGCGATGACAGAGAGCCGCCGTTTCCCATTTGAGTGTTCTTTTTCACTCTAAAACAGTTTCTATCCAGGCATTGATCCATTCTTCGCGGTGTTGATCGATCAACTCGGGCGAGAGTGTGGCGGGTTGGTCCGGGACCTGGACGAATTCGACAAATTCCGGTGGCAATTGGGCGTTGGGATTGACAGGGAAGACGAACATCTGAAGGGGGATGTCTTCCTGGAAGGCGGGGCTGAGCATGAAGTCAATAAAGGCCTCCGCTAAATCCCGTTGGGAGGTGCCTTTAAGGATACCGGCAAATTCAATCTGGCGAAAGCAGGTATTGGGGCCAATGATGGAGGCAGTGGGAGCTTCCTCTAATTCGGTCTCTGCGAAAATAACCTCTGCTGCGGGGCTGGATCCGTAGGATACCACCATGGGCTGGGGACCCTGGCCAGTGGAACCGCTGAAATTTGTATAGTAAGCGGTTTCCCAGTCGCTGGCAACAACCAGTCCGTTCTCAACAAGGTCTTCCCAGTAGTCGAGATAGCCATCTTCGCCAAATTGAGCGATGGTCGCCATGAGAAAAGCGAGGCCTGGGGACGAGGTGGCGGGATTTTCAGCCACCAGCAATCCTTCATATTCAGGCTGGGTCAGTTCTTCCAGCGATGTTGGAATGGTAAGGTCATTTTCTTCAAAGTAGGCTTTGTCGATATTGATGCAGACATCGCCGTAGTCAATGGGCAGTGCGTAGTTGTTAGGATCAATTTTGAATTCGTCGGGAATGATCTCTAACATGGGGGAGTTGTATGATTCGAAGATCCCTTCTTCAAGTGCGCGGGTGAGGAAGGTATTGTCAACGCCATAAAAGACATCCGCCAGTGGGTTTTCTTTGGAGAGGATAGTCTGGTTGAGGGCAGAGCCGGTGTCGCCACTGCGGACAAAACTGACAGTGATGTTATGCTCTTCCTCGAATTGAGCGATGAGCTCTTCGCTGATAGCGAAGGAATCATGAGTCATAACGGTCAATGCTCGCGGTTGAGGGTTGCAAGCTGATATGATCCCTGCCAGTGCAAGCAGGATCAGGAGAATACGTGTGTGCTTCATTTTAATAACCACTCCTTTCAGTGGGTTGATAAATTTGGTGAATACAGAGCAATAAACCATTTTGGATAGTGATCGTGGCAGTTGAACCTATGAGACGGTTGCTGATTCCGCGGGATTTTTCTGGATAGAGGGTTTCCTTTTTAAGGGGATATTTCAGCCCTTTCGTTGCGATTCCGGTCGCAGGACCGTTTAGGGGGATGAGGGATAGGCGCTGCCCGGAATTTCCTTGAATGACGGCTGATTCTCGGATCAGGAAGACCTGACGGATGCCATCAACGATGCGCACATCCACCCTTGTGAGTTTAGATTGAGTGAGGAGGAAGATATTGCCTAAGGTTTGATCCAGACGATTCCCTAAAGCCGCCGCAATCCAGATGATGTTGGGGTTCATTTCAAGGGCAGCATCAAGGGCGAGCTCCAGATCGGTTTCATCTTTTTCAGGAGGGAATTTACGGACTTCAACGCCCTGCGCTTCAAAGCGGTGGACGTCTTCTGGGTCAGCGGAATCGAGATCGCCGATGATGAGATGGGGGATGAGATTCATTGCAGTCATGTGTCTTAAGCCCCCATCGACTGCGATGAAGAAATCATCTTCATTTAATTGTGTTTTAAGGCGATTCGGCATGGGAAGATCGCCGTTGGCAAAGAGCACGATTTTCTTCTTGTTATCGGTCACAAAAAACGCCCTTCCTTTTGCGGGGAGGGCTTTTTCTGTTGATCAATTTCATCCCTCCGCCGGTATTATCCGGATCAGGTCTTGCGGGTCGAGGACGTGTGTCCTCCTCTCAGCCTGGTGTTTCAGGCTCCCCGTTCAACTGTCAAGGATATAGTACCACAGCGGGAAGCGACGTGTCAAATGGCGGAATGTTACTGTCAAGATTTTCCATATTTATAAACAAATCAAAGAACTCCTTGGGGAT
>CAZNRI010000050.1:0-9903 GCA_964575595.1 uncultured Candidatus Brevefilum sp. | reverse complement strand
AGGTCCCAAGGGTCGGGCTGTTCGCCCGTTAAAGCGGTACGCGAGCTGGGTTCAGACCGTCGTGAGACAGGTCGGTCTCTATCCGCTGTGGGCGTAAGGGATTTGAGGAGAGCTGCCCCTAGTACGAGAGGACCGGGGTGGACAGACCTCTGGTGTGCCAGTTGTCGTGCCAACGGCATCGCTGGGTAGCTACGTCTGGCAGAGATAACCGCTGAAAGCATCTAAGTGGGAAACTCGCTCCAAGATTAGATCCCTATAATCCAGTAAATGGAGTAAGATCGCAGGTAGACCACCTGCTTGATAGGCAGTATGTGTAAGCGTAGCAATACGTTTAGCTAAACTGTACTAATGATCGAGGGCTTCACCACGTGATGTGGAGAACTCGGTGCTTTTTCGCCTCAATTAGTTGTCGTTATTATTCATTGCAATTTTTACTTTTGTATAAATTGTCCCTTGGTGATTGGAGCGGTGAGGGTACACCCGGTAACATCCCGAACCCGGTCGTTAAGCTCGCCAGCGCTGATGGTACTTGGGGGGTGACCCCCTGGGAGAGTAGGTCATTGCCAAGGGACTTTTTATGATTAAGATAGATGTTTTCCAAGCATACCGGTCATCACATTTCCTTGTTTTTCTGCAACACTATTTAATATAGAGTATAATATTTCCGGTGTGCCCAATGAAATTGAGTGCATCTATCTGCCTTGGGAACGTGGCAAGGTTGGCACTGGTATTTTCACCTCCCAACCGATGTTGGTTCCGCTTATCACCTTTGAAGGGAGGTGAGAGTTTTGACTAGTGTGGAATTACGACCTAATGAATCACAAGAGCAACTGCTGCGCCGATTTCGCAAGCAAGTTGTCAAGTCTGGTGTATTGAGCACAATTCGCCGGAAACGCTGGTTCATTTCCAAGAGTGAGCTTCGGCGCATTGAAAAGAAGAAAGCCATTAGGCGTTCCCACCAACGGGAATAAGTAATACGGTTAGTTTTTATAATTTGATCAGGAGGTTTTATGGCGAAAGATGACGATAAAATAACGGTTGAAGGCACCGTAGTTGAGGCCCTGCCCGGGACACAGTTCAAGGTTGAATTGGAAAATGGCTCTCAAGTTCTGGCATACTTATCGGGCAAGATGCGGCGGCACTATATCCGCATTCTTCTGGGTGACACGGTGCGTTTAGAGATCTCGCCCTATGATCTGACACGCGGGCGCATTGTTTACCGTTATCGCCGCCATTCGAAACCACCGAAATCATCCTGATCCTATCATATACTTATAAAATCAATCCTGCTTCGGCAGGATTTTTTATTTTCAATCGCATTTAACGGTAAAATGGCACTATGATTGCGGCGTCACTGTCAGCACATGCTGACCACATACGGAAAATGGATGTCTCAAAGGATCTGGATCCTGTAGCAGACCTGATTGAGATGTGTTTTCCCATCCATCTTGACAAAGACGGACAGGCGTATATCCGGGAGATGCGGCAGGCTGCCCGTGATATGCAGCTGGCTGGCTGGCTTTCTATGTTGGCGGAAATGGGCAGTGGGAAGGCTTCCGGTTTTGTGTGGGAGGAAAATAGGCGGATTGTCGGCAATCTGAGCCTGATCCCATTCAAGCAATCGGGGGTTCGTTTTCATATGATTGCCAATGTCGCCGTCCATCCTGACTTCAGGCAGCGAGGCATTGCCAGGGCATTGACCGATCGGGCTTTGCAATACCTATGCAGGAGAAATGATCCTTATGCCTGGCTCCAGGTCCGGGATGATAATCCAGCGGCATACAATCTTTATCGTTCGGTCGGGTTCAAGGATAAATCGACGCGCACAACCTGGCGGATTCAACCCATCATGTCGGAGAGTAGATATTTTTATACTGATTTGCAGGTCAGGTTGCGGGGGCGGAGAAAAGGAGACTGGGAATCACAAAAACGTTGGTTGGCGAAATTTTATCCGACCTTGATGTGGTGGAACCTTCCCGTCAATTTTCAGCGATTTGAACCGGGTTTCTTTCAAGATTTGGTCAATTTATTAAACGGTGATTTCCAGCGTCATTGGGCTTTTGAGTCGGAAGATTGTCTAAAGGGGATTATTACCTGGCAGAAGACAAAGAGTTTCGCCAATAATCTGTGGCTGGCTTTTCCCCAAGAGGTGGAAGAAGTCGTGCTGCGGCAAGCCCTGAAATTGGTCTTGAGGCGGGCTTCACGAAAGCGCTCACTCTCGATTGATGCTCCAAAGGGATGGTACAGTAACGTCTTTTCTGGGTTGGGATTCAATCTCTTTCGCACTTTAATCTGGATGCGTTATGATTTTTAATAAAAAGTAAATTGTGAATGGTGAGTTGTGAAAAGAAAAAAGCACCCCTGCGGGATGTTTTCCTCAGTTATTAAGGCAGTTGAAAGCTTAGCCTTGTGGTTAAAATTCTTCTTCCAGGATCAGGTCAACCAGGTCTAAGAACTCCTGCCACTCTTCTTTGAAGAAGTGTAATGTCACATTATTAAGTTCCAGGTGGTAGGTGGTCTCCCCGTCGGGTTCTTCCGCCTTCCAGGCGATATAGTTTTCCGTTTCAGCGATGGTGCTGGTCTTCGGTTCGTATGAGTCGTCCATGTACTACTCCTTTAATTAATTCATTTGACAATGATGTTGTCATCCTCATTTATATCACAATTCAGATGTTATTCTACTGCAAAATTTACTGATTAAAAACGATCAGGAATCCCTCTTTTCTCTCGTTTTGTTCCCTTTGCGTTCTTTCAGTTTTCGCCATGTCCTTTGAATCCAGGCTTTAACTTTCTGCCAAACTTTTCCCAGCCAGGATAATAATTTTGACCATTGTTTTTCAATAAATTTTACCCATTTTGCTTTTTCAACGGCCTCTGGAGCGTCAAGTTCCTCCCAGGGATCCTGATCCGCCAGTTTATTGAGGATGTACCCAAAAATAAGCTTCAACGTTGCCATAACAGGCGCTGCCAGGATAATGCCGACAATGCCCAAAAGATTCACGGCGATCAAAGCGCCCACAAGGACTAATGCCGGATGCACCTTCAGCTTCTCCGACATAACTTTGGGCACCAGGAGGTTGTCAAACATGGTGTCAATCAGCATAGCGCAGCCGAGCACGATCAGGGCGTAAATCCCCGAGGGAAGGTTGAAGATGGTATGTCCTTGAAGGAGAGCTACCAGCCCATAGGTGATCCAGGTGACCCAAGCGCCGATATAGGGTACGAAGCGCCCCAAAGCAGCCAGCAATGCCAGACCAAAGAAAAACTCCAGCCCCATGCTACCCAAGAATGTGGTGTAGACGATAACCGTAATCAGGACCACGATGATTTGACCTCGGATGAAGGCATTCCATATTCTGCTCAATTCGTGCCCCATCCGCTGCAGGTCGGCGGAATATCCTGGGATGTTGATATTAAGGAAGCGGTCGGGGATGCCCTCTGTCTCAGCCAGCAGGAAATAGGAGATCAACAAGACCAAGCCCAAAACCAGGATGATGTTAGCCGCGCCGGCCGCCAAGGAGCCGGCGATGGAGCCTACCTGTCCGACAATGGGCTGAATGGTGCTGACGATCTGATTGGCGATCTCATTCCAATTCAAACCTTCCAGGGTGAACTCAAACGGGCCGATAGCATAGCTATTCTGCGTAAACTCTGTGATCAAACTTGGAATTTCATCAATGTTATCTTGAATAAAAGTGATCAGGTTCCGTATTTGTTCGAATAGAGCCAGGCCGCCCCACGTCAGCAGCCCCACAAGGGCTAGAATGACAACAAAATACATCAGCGTGACAGCAATACGCCAGGGGATGTTAATATATTTTTGAAGGAGGTTAGCAACGGGATAGAAAAGGTAGGCGATGATAAAAGCCAATAGGATCGGGCCAAGGTAACTTTGAAATTGAACCAACAGCCAGATGGCGAGTGCGACCAGCGCCAGCCCCACAACGAGCTTGGTTGTCCAGTTCCAGCTTGGAGATCCTTTTTGAGGGTTGGATGGTTCTTTTTCCAAATTTTCTGAGGTCATTTTGTTTTTCTTTGTTGATGGTCTTTTTTCGATGTTTCAAATAATGAACATTCTAATTATACATGACTGTGGGTGAATTTTAATAACCTTCAAGGCGTAGGATGAACAATGCAGACAACTTGACATAAACTCGGTTTTGTTGAATTATTGGCTCATAAATGAAAAGTTAAGTACAAAGCGATAATCTCTCTTAACCGATAGAGCGGGGTTGCATGATAAAATAAGCATAACGGTCAAATATAAATGGAGAAAGACAATGACCAATAAAAATAAATCTGTGTTTAATTGGCAATTTTATTTGGGATTGGTGATGCTGGTAACAGGTGGCCTGTTCCTTGCGGATCAACTTCTCCCCATCCGTATCATGGACTTCTACTGGCCCTTGTTGATCGTGTTTTTCGGGTTGACCTTCTTTGTCGGAATGCTCACCGCTGGTCGGCGCGGGGCAGGCTTGGCGATCCCCGGTGCAATCATTACAACGATTGGGCTGCTGTTGTTCCTGCAAAACACTTTCAACTTGTGGGTTACTTGGTCCTATGCCTGGGCGCTGCTGCTGAGCGCCACGGGTCTTGGGATGCTGATCATGAATCTGTATCTTAAGCGCCTTACTTTACGCCGTGTGGCAGGATTATTAATCGGGCTCGGCTTGACGCTGTTCGTGGTTTTTGGCTTTTTCTTTGAAGTTATTATTGATCTTTCCGGAGCGAACCTTGCCAGCGGGATCTTCTTGGGGGGCGGCTTGGTGCTTTTGGGGTTGTTCATTATCTTCAGTCGGCCGCTGTTCAGGCGTGTCGCTAAGTCCGAGGATGAAGCCAACACTGAGGCGGCGGAAACTGTGGACGCTGATTACGAGGATGTTGAGCCAATCCCTGCACCCAACGGCAACGCTGCTCAACCCCTGCCGGCGGACGCTGTTTTTTCCAGCTTGCACTTCAAGAGTGTGGGTGAGGTGTTCATCACTCAGGGCGACACCTGCAGCTTGAAAATTGAAGGAGGTGAAGACCTTCTCGCCAAAGTGCATACAGAAATCCACGAGGATATGCTGTCCATCACCTATAAATCCGATATTGGAGATTGGACGGGGCTGGATTGGATCAAACAGGAAAGCAGTCTCCTTTATTACATCACCATGCAGGAGGTCCGGCAGATCGATCTTACTGGCGCGGGAACAATGAACGCAGATGGGTTGAGCGGCGAAACGCTTAGCATTTCCCATTCCGGCGCGGGGAAGATGACCTTGGAAGGATTGACCTTCAAAGCTTTGGATGTTGACCTGAGCGGCTTGGGTGAGATTGTGGTGGAGGGCGAAGTGGACTCTCAGAATGTGGACTTGAGCTGCGCGGGAAGTTACGTAGCTGACGAACTCAAGAGCCAGGAAGCCAATGTATCCCTGTCAGGTGCTGGCTCTGCACGTGTGTGGGTCGAAGCTGAATTAAACGCTCATGTCACAGGTGCCGGCAGCATTCAATATAAAGGTGATCCTCAAATCGCCGAGTCCAGCACCAGCCTGGGTAATGTCAAACCCCTATGAACTAAGGCAGTTTCTTCTTTATGATTTATACGCTCACACCTAACCCCAGCATTGACCGGTCCATCACGATTCCGGAGATACGCTTCAACAGTGTATTGCGCAGCCAGAACGTCCGGCTGGATTGGGGCGGTAAGGGCTTTAATGTCTCCCGTGCGCTGCAAAAATTCGACATTGATTCGACTGCCATTGCATGGGTGGGCGGCAGCAGCGGGAAGATCCTGTCTGACGGATTACAGAAATTAGGCATTCAGACGGATTTTGTATGGGTGGATGAGGAAACACGCACCAACACCATGATTATTGAAGAAGAGGGGGATTGGCACATCAAAGTAAACGAGCCAGGCCCGCCGATTTCACAATCAGACATTGACCAGCTTTACCTCAAAGTGGAAGGATATGCCAGGAAGGGTGATTTGTGGGTGCTTTCGGGCAGCCTGCCGCCGGATGTCCCCAAGGATTTTTATGCCTCGTTGATCAACCTGATCAAATCCAGGGGGGCGCGGGTTTATCTGGATGCCAGCGGTGAAGCCCTTCGCCTTGGCTGCCAGGCGGGGCCGCATCTGGTCAAACCCAATGTGCCCGAGGCAGCTCAAATTGTAGATTTTGCGATTGACGACGCGGAGGACGCCAAGCGAGCGGCGCTGCCGTTCTTGCGCATGGGGGTGGGATATTTCGCCCTGACGATGGGTTCAGTGGGGCTGTTTATGGCATCACAGCAGGAGATGGTCTATGCCAAACCGCCGAAGGTACACGTTCGCAATGCGGCGGGTTCAGGCGATGCCCTCATGGCGGGGATCATCTATGGGCAGCATCAGGGGTGGCGGTTGGTGGATGTGGCACGCTGGGCGGTGGCAGCGGGAACGACGTCTGTGGAGATGGAGGGGGTGAGCGAGTTTGATGTCGACCGCATTCAGGAGATGCTGCCGGAGGTTGAGGCGAGGGTGATCAATGTGATGTAGACGATCATCATTCAATCAATACAGAAGATTAGGAGTGGCCATGGAGCTTCTGCCAAATGCGTTGGCGGTTTGTGGGGTTTATTGTGGTGCCTGTCCCTCATTTAATAAAACATGCTTGGGATGTTCCTGTGAAAACAAAGACCAGGAACGGACCAGCAAATAGGGGTGCAAGATCAGGATATGTTGTATCGGAAAGGGATTGATTACTTGTGCACAATGTGATGAATTCTCCTGCCGAGAGGTAAAACGGAAGCTGATTGACTCGCATCTTGATGATCCCCGGTTTGAGTATCGACATGAAATTCCAGAAAATATAAAGAAATTTCGGTTATTGGGTAAAGAGGGGTACTTACTATATCAACAGGAAAAGTGGACATGTCCCAAATGTGGTGGACGAATGGTCTTCTATTCTTATAAATGTGAAGCTTGTGGTTTACGAATAATAGAATAAAGGCTTCGCCTATTAGAAATAAGGCATTGGACTCGACTTGTAAGTACAGCAAAGCGGGAAGTAGAAAGGCTAACCGAGGTAAATTGAGGTTCTTCCCACCACCAAAGGTGAAAGAGCGCTAAGTCATAGGTATGCTTCGTGATGAGTTGCTTAACGTTTACGCAAGAAAGAAGATGCCTTACTATCAGCTTATTAAATGGGGTGTAATCAAACTCAAAAAGCAAAGATAATTGGTGTTCATGAGTCACCTATAGGTTCTTGTAACGAATTACACACAAAAAAAGCTTAATGAATTTGCCCTTGATATTTCTGAAAAATTCTTTATAATAGAATTAGTTTATTGCCCCAATAATCTAATTCAACCCAAAAGAAGGTCGGAAACGTCTTGGCGAAATCAAAACAAAGAACAGCAGATCAGGCATGGGTTCGGCAAATGAATCGGAGTCTCACGCTTGCCGTTTTCCGCACACATAAAGCACTTTCAAGAGCACGTCTTGCCAAAGAGATAGGATTAAATCCAAGCACCGTATCCAGTATCATCAATGAATTAATTGAAGAAAATCTGATTCGAGAAACAGACCTGGTTCAAAATGGCGTTGGACGTCCGGGAAGAATGCTTGAATTAAATCCTAAGGGTGGATGCGCTGTCGGAATTGAAATTAATGTGGATTATTATGAAGTCCTTGTCAGTGATTTTTCAGCCAATATCATCTGGCACGAAAAACGATGCTCGACACCCGAAATTGGACAGAAAGAAATTATGGCGCAGGTTTTGCGCCTCGCCACGGAAGCTCTTGGTTTTATCGAGGCAAAAAAATGCCGGCTCCTCGGTGTGGGTGTGGGTGTGCCTGGATTAGTTGATGTATCTAGCGGGCTGCTTCAATTAGCACCTAATTTGCATTGGGAAGATGTGCCAGTTGGGGATATGCTTGCTAGCATCTTTGATTGTCCAATTTATGTTGAAAACGAAGCTAATGTTGCCGCTTTAGGGGAGTATTATTTCGGCGCTGTTCAAAATGTCAAGGATTTTATATACCTGAGTGCAGGTATTGGATTGGGAAGCGGAATTGTTATAGGGGGAAAACTTTTCCGTGGCATGTATGGTTACGCAGGCGAAGCTGGTCATATGACCATTGATGTCAATGGCGAAATGTGCAGTTGTGGCAAGAAAGGATGCTGGGAGACATTCGTCGGGCCCCGGGCAATCGTTCGGCGTATTCAACAATCATTGGATGAGGGCGAAGAATCTTCATTACTAGAAATTCACAACGGAGATAATGACACGATTGATATTGATGATGTCATCCGTGCTGCTGAATTAGATGATCGAATTGCTGTTGAAGCTCTTAACGAAGCGGCTTTCTACCTCGGCATTGGTATTGCCAATTTAGTGAATTTATTTAATGTGGAAGTAGTTGTATTGGGTGGTGCTCTAAACAAAGCCAGCAAACTAATTATTAATGATGTAAAAAAAGTTGCCTTTGAAAATACATTGGCACCTGGGCGGGAACAACTTGAAATCATCCCATCTGCGCATGGGGCAGATGCGTGCATTATGGGAACAATAGCGCTTGTACTTGACGATTTCTTGAGAGATCCAACTTTTTAATAAGGTTGAGAGTCCTGAGACTTTTTCATTTTCAGGACTAGAAGGGAGGGCTGATCATAGGAAAAGTGTATATAAAAATATCAAAGCAACTTCACCGATGTCTAAACAGTCTGTTAAATCCAAATACATTAGGAGAATAGAAATGAAAAGAAATTTTGTACGTATATCGTGTTTTATCATGATCCTTATGATCCTTTCATTGGGTCTAAGTGCTTGTGATGGCGGGGAGGATGAAAAGATTAAGGTCGGTTTGTCTTTCTCAGATTTCGCAGTGGAACGTTGGAAGCCAGAATCCGAACTGCTTGCTGCAGCACTTGAAGAAAAGGGTTATGAAGTCATGATCCAGGAAGCCAATCATGATGTCAAACTGCAAAACGACCAAATTGACAATATGGTTTCTCAGGGTGTTAAAGGTCTGATCATCGTTGCTGAAGATGGCGAAGCTGTTACGACTGCTGTGGATAAAGCTGCAGAGGCCGGTGTGAAAGTCGTTGCCTATGATCGCCTGATTAAGACTCAAAACATTTCCGCATATCTATCATTCGATAATGTGGAAGTCGGGCGTAACCAAGCGCTTGGTGTCCTGGCTGCTTTAGGCATTCCCGGAAGCGATACCTGGACCGCAGATAATCCTGCAAAAGTCGTGTTATCCGGTGGCTCCCCCACTGATAATAATGCTGTCCTGGTGCGACAAGGGCAGATGGAAGTTCTGCAGCCTCATATTGACTCCGGCGTCATTACAATTGTAGCTGATCAATGGGTTAACAACTGGGACGCAAACGAAGCGCTCAAAATGATGGAAAACATCCTCACCGGTCAAAACAACGAAATTGACGCTGTCGTAGCATCAAATGACGGCACTGCTTTGGGAGAACTTGAAGCGCTGAAGGCTCAGGGATTGGCCGGAATAGTTCCGATTTCTGGTCAGGATGCCACCGCCGATGGGTGCAACAGCATTGTAAAAGGCGAGCAGACCGTGACTGTCTTCAAAGATATTCGCCTCCTTGCACCGAAAGCCGTCGAATTGTTGGATGCGCTGATCAAGGGTGAAGAAATTGAGGGTGTGGTCAATTACTCACTCGAAACTCTTACAGGACAGGACCTGGAAGGCGAAGTCGCATGTGTTTTCCTGGATGTCGTACAGGTGACCGCAGATAACGTTTATGATGAAATTGTGGTCAGCGGCTTCCAGTCATATGATGATGTCTATCGTGATATACCTGAGGAAGATCGTCCACCACGGCCGTAAAATCTAAGGATAATCATTTTTAACAACTTGGATTCAACTCATAAGTGCAACAAAGCTGGTAGTAGAAAGGTAAGCTGAAG
>CAZNRI010000049.1:0-11134 GCA_964575595.1 uncultured Candidatus Brevefilum sp. | reverse complement strand
GCATACGAATGATTTTATCACCTCATCCGTTGCACTAAATCCTTGAATCCAAGTTGAAAAAAACAAGCTCGAAATTAATATAATGGCAAAATTAAGTGCAAAGATGAATGCCGTAGCCAATCATTTAGGTAAAAATAATAAATTAAATGATCAAGAGTTAAAACCAATTAGGCACATAGCACAGACAGATTCTTTTCTTGGGACAACTCTATCGACTTTACATCAATATATTCATAACCAACATTTTTTTCCTTCACCAGGTGATTTATTATCTGGTTGGGATAATTTAGAAAAATTCTTTGTTGTTATTTGGGAATAAAGAGAAAGTATGGCTTTTTTATCTCCCCTTCGTTACCCTGGTGGAAAAGGTAGGATAGCAAATTATATTAAATTAATTTTCCTCTATAATGATTTAATGGGGGGTATTTATATCGAACCTTATGCTGGTGGGGCAGCAGTTGCTTTAGATCTCCTTTTCAATAAATATGCAACATCAATCTATATTAATGATATTTCAAAATCAATTTTTGCAATATGGTTCTCGATTCTAAATTATCCTGACGAGTTTTGTTCGTTAATAAAGGATACGAAAATCACAATTAAGGAATGGGAAAGACAGAAAGAATTACAAAAAAATAAAGATAACATTTCTTTGTTAGAATTAGGTTTTTCAACCTTTTTCTTAAACCGGACCAATTATTCTGGAATTATTGAAGGTGGTGTTATTGGAGGAAAGAAACAATCTGGTTCGTATAAATTAAATGCTAGATTCAATAAGAAAAATCTTATAAATCGAATTGAGAGAATAGCTAATCACGCAGAAAGTATTAATGTGTTTAATTATGATGCTGAAGATTTTATTGACATTATTACTGACGAAATTCCAGAAAAATCTTTAATTTATTTAGATCCCCCCTATTACAAAAAGGGGAGGAAATTATACGAAAACTATTATGATCATAAAGATCATGTAAGGATATCGAAAAAAATTAGTAGTATATATAAAAATTGGATAATTTCGTACGATAGAACTATGGAGATTGAAAAAATGTATTCAGACTTTAGTAAAATTTACTTCAGCTTGGGATACAGTGCAGCTGAAATATATAAGGGAAACGAAGTTATGTATTTTAGTAATGGGTTAATTATTCCGCAAAACAAGCTGCCTTGCAAAGTGACAGAAACTATTTTGAATGAATTTGCGCACCAAACATGACGCGGCTTTGATGATTGGTGCACGGGAAGGCATCGCGCATCCTACGGCTGGTTCCATACTTATCTCTACTCCCTTTACAAGCTTGCTCTTGAGCCAGAAAATTGATAAACTAAGATAACTGGACCCCATCAATTCTGCCCATTTTTATCTGACATTGCTTCACATAGAGACCATCAGTGTGCTCCGAGTTTGTCTTTTTCCTATGTATCTCAGGAGAACCTACAATGATCAAAAAAATAACCCCCCTCCATTATTTGATTGTTTTTTTGTTGATCACCTTCTTGTTAGTGGGGTGTAACCCCTCATTTTCGACTCCCACACTCCCCCAGCTTTCCACAGATGAAGCCGACAGCCTTGATACGCTTGATCCGTTTGGCTGTTTTCCTGTGGGCTGCGACCTCCCGCCCGGCATGAAAGAACTTTGCGAGGATTACCAGGCAGGGACCATCTCCTGGCCTGCTGATTGCGCTGAAATGCCCGGGGAAGGCTGCCAAAAGCTGTGCGAATCCGAGAAGGCAGCCGTGGGCATTGACCTGCCGATGACGGTTGTGGATGGCTACCAACTGGGTTGGATGAAACCGCTGCAGTTGGATGACAACCTTGGGGATGTCTCCCGCAGCGATTTTTCATGGGCGTACAATACGCCGGTGGTAGACAATGACGGTAACGTGCTGCTGATTTATTCGGCGCTTGATGAGGGAAAATCTTCATTTTACCGGTTTTGGGATGGTGAGCATCTCACAGACCCGCAGCCTTGGGAAGGACCGCAGGGCGTCCAAAGTCGTGTTTATGACAGCCAAAACCTGCTGCACATCATCAGTGTGGAAAACAAGGACGACCCGGATCAATATCTGGCGCATTCGATTTGGGATGGCGAGACTTTCATCAGCCAACAAGATATTTTTCGGGCGCAGCTCATCCAGCCTGAATTTCTTTCAGACAATCTGGTCATTGATGAACAAGATCATTTGCACCTGGTTTTCTATGAAAAAAGCCAGGGTGTATGGGAGGTTATGTATTCAATCTTCGATGGTAATGTCTGGTTTGAACCGATCAACCTCAGTCATAACGTCATGGGCTCGGTGGGGCCGACAATTGATATCGGCGATGATGGGCGATTGTTTGTGATCTGGCAAGAGGGTACCCCTGATAGCCCGGTCGAAACGACTGTATCTCATACTCTTTTTACAGTTTTTGAAGACGGCGAGTGGACGGAGCCGACCCCAGGCGGCTTAGGTGTGGTCAAAGTTGACAGCAAGGGTATTGTCCATTCATTAAGTGAAAACCTGTACACCTTTTGGGATGGCAATGTCTGGTCGGATCCTGTGATGATCGATTACCACGGTCAGGCGACAGCCATGTATCACTATATCATCGATCCGCAGGACAATCTCGTTTTTGTGTGGAACCGTTATAACACTTTGGAAGAACCAACGGCTGAGGGCTACTCTATGACCCGGGAATTGATGTCCCGTGTGAAGTATGCTGATGGCTCATGGAGCCCGGTGATATCCCTGGGCGTTTGGGATACAACACCCTCGTATAACGAAGTGCACACAATCCTGGCGGTGGATGGAGCGGGTGTGATCCATGCTGCAACATCCGGGAATTTTGAGGGCGGCTTGCGTCAATATTACTTTAATACAGGTGCGCCGGTTAAGGATGAATCGCTGGCTCATTTGGAAGTCATGCCGCCGCAGTCGGCTTGGTCTCCTTATCCATCAACAGAACCCGATCCCGCTACTGTTGTTTCTGCTGAAGGATGGCATGAATTACAGCCTTTTGGCTTTTCAAGTCCCTACCCTCTGCAGTTAGATTTTCAAATCGACAATTTGGGCAATCTGCACGCTGTTTGGCGGGGGTTGGACGGAGCTGATTATGAGATCTTTTATTCCAGCTATGACGGCTCAAGTTGGCTTGACCCGTTGAATATCTCCAATCGGATGGGCTATGATTATGACCCAAAATTAACTATGGATGAGTCCGGTGCGTTGTTCGCCGGTTGGGTGGGCTCCGTCCCGGGGACAACCGCTGCCTTTTCAGCGAAAAATGATGGGACAGCCTGGAGTGACCCCCTGCGCCTATCGGAAAAAATCACCTGGCAGATGACGTCAGCTTTGATCGACCTAACCATATCAAAGGAAAATGTTACGCGACCATCGCTTGCTGCTGGACGGGAAGGTCAGGTCGTCATGGGGTGGGAACACATCTCAGATGGCGTGAGCAATACGATCGCTTGTGTTTTACGGGATAGTGGGGGGTGGGAGCGGGAGCAGATCCCGCTTGAGGAGACTCATTTCCCTTATGCGGGTGAAAGGGTTGCGATGGATTTTGACCCTGCCGGCAACCTGCACCTCGTATTTACCTACAGCGGCACGATGGAAGGGTTTGATGAGGGCATTTATTTGAAGGCTCAGTTGGTCCACACTTTTTATGATGGGTCAAACTGGTCTGATCCCGTAATGCTCTTCCCGATAGATCCTGACGCCAACCCGTATCATAATATGGCTTTTCAGAGTGCAATCGCCGCGCATTCCTCGGATATGATTATTGTTGTTTTCTCCATGCGCCCCTTTGATCGCCATTTTTCGCCCTATAGAATTGATAATGAAGACAGTAACGCGTACTTTGTTTATTGGGATGGCGTTGACTGGTCGCAACCTCAGCGCCTGGATGACGGCACGGCTTTTGGCCCTTCTTTTGTGGATAGTGCGAAGGGTCCAGAGGGTAAGACCTATGTCGTTTGGTCAAAATATGATACGTACAGCAAACACTACACGGTGTATACCACTACTTTTTCAGACACGACACAAGGGGAGGTGGTCAAGATTTGGGAATCAACAAACGAGCAGGAGGCTTTCCCAATTTTGAAACCGGCGATTTCCGTTAATAACGCTGGTGTGGTGGCGATCGCTTTTGAATATGAGGACGAGGGTATCTGGACGGGTCTTTTCACGATGAGCGAGTGATCTCAGGCTGTGGGGGGTGCACCTTTTTTGTGCGCACCAGATATGACGCGCTTATTGTTATTGGTGCGCAGGAGAGCACTGCGCACCCTACAGCAAGCCCTTAAAATTTGATAACGGGGGTTTACAAACCAGAAAAATATTGGGTAATATCAAAATATGAACAACAAATCGAATAATAAAAAGGTATTGTCCCCAGAGCAGGGTGAAAAACTCCTTGAAACAATTAAAACCCGCTTTGAAGCGCATATGCCCCGCCATGAAGGCTTGAACTGGTCTGAGGTGCAATTCAGGCTGGAAGCCCATCCGGAGAAGCTGTGGTCCCTCAACGAGATGGAACGCACCGGCGGAGAGCCGGATATCGTTGGACGGGATGAAAAGACGGAAGAATTCATCTTCTATGATTGTTCTCCGGAAAGCCCCGAAGGTCGCAGAAGCCTATGTTACGACCGTGGAGCTTGGGAAGCGCGTAAATCCAATAAGCCCGAAGATAATGCCATTGATATGGCGGCAGCTATGGGTGTTGAGCTGTTGACGGAAGAACAGTATTATCAACTCCAGGAGCTTGGCGAGTTTGATACCAAGACCTCAAGCTGGCTTAAGACGCCCCCCGATGTTCGGAAACTGGGTGGGGCGATCTATGGCGACCGCCGCTTCGGTAGAGTGTTCATCTACCACAACGGTGCAGATTCATATTACAGCAGCAGGGGGTTCAGAGGTGTATTGCGGGTGTAATTTTAGATGTAGGGTGTGCACCTCTTTTGTGCGCACCAGACATGACGCAACCTAGATTGTTGGTGGGCAGGAAAGCTCTGCCCACCCTACAGTTTTACAGCAGCAGGGGGTTTAGAGGCGTGTTGAAGGTTTAGGTTGATTTGGCGCGCAGGAAGGAACTGCGCACCCACCTTTTTTCCTATTGAAATTTTCATCCGTATCATACTACAATAGACCTATGCTGTTGAGTGGGTAGGGTTGGATTGAGTATGTGGATCTATCAGGGAAAGGAAATGAGCCATGTCATTTGAACATGAAGGAAAGCATAAGAATACGCTGATCATCGCCCTGCTGGCGGTCATGTCGATTCTGCTGTTAATTTGGATCATCCTATCGGTGCGCTCCACAGCGCTCGTGCGGGAGACGGAGCAGGGCATTGAAGACCTGTTGGCGATGGGGTCGGATGAGCTTTCAAATGAAAAGTTGCGCCAGGAGATCCGAAACCTGATCATTGAGAACAATCAACTGGTCAGCCCTTGGCAGCAGATTTCCTCTTATGCCACCGTGTTTACCGTGATCGTGGCCATCATCGGCGCCTTCACCACCATCTGGAAGCAGTTCTCTGAACAGCAGCGAGACCGCGAGCAGCGCGAGGCTGAGAGCATGCGGCGGCTTGATGAGAAATTTTCCTCCCTCGTGCAGGACCTGGGGTCGGATAACACTTCCCTCAAGGTCAGCGCGGTGGTCTCCCTGCTGACCTTCCTGAAGGAGGAGTACGCCCAGTTTCACGAGCAGGTTTATCTTGTCCTGCTGGCAAATTTGAAGATCAAGCAGGACCTGCAGGTCAACCGTCTGTTGATCCGGGCTTTTGAAAAAGCCCTCCAGCTCAAGCTGGAAGGGAAACCGCCATCGGAATCTCTGGACCTGACCCATACCTGTCTGTATCACATAGACCTATCCAAGTTGGATTTGACATCGGCGGATATGGCTTTCGCTGACCTGCAGTCAGCGAGTTTTAGGGGAACCAAATTATTCCGCGTCAAAGGTTACCAGACCAAGTTCACCAAGGCGACTTTTACGGGCGCAGACTTAGGTGAAGCGCGACTGATGGAATCAGACCTGGAAAGCGCACACCTGCACAACACAACACTGGTCGCTTCAAACCTCAAAAAGACCAATCTTAAGTGCGCTCAATTTTATGGGGCGAAGATGCAGTCCGCCCATCTTGAGGGTGCCGACCTGCGCGGGGCGTGTTTTGAGCAGGCTAACCTTAATGATGCCTATTTCAATGGGGCCACATTTGATCAAAACGCGCTGAGAAGTATCATCAAAGCCTATCACTGGCAGAAGGCATACTTTGATGAGGATGTAAAGGAAAAGCTCGAAGCGATGTCACAGGAATAAAAAAGCCTGGGACAAGCAGTACCGCACATTTTGATCTGATGGTACCACCTGCCCCAGGTAATTTCATCATAACTTAAAACGCGGAGAAAAGTCAATAAAATTAATAGAATACTCGCAGCAGACGGACACCGCACCTGCCCGGCCTAAGCCGGGCAAACACTGATGGCACCACCCACTGCGAGTAATTAAATAATACAGGATGATGACAGCAGAGTCAACGATTGAATTCTTACTCTGTAAGAATGATGGATTTTATAAGTGTCAATGCATCGTGAATAATTTCAGAAGAGTTCAATTTGTCCGCTGTAATCTTCAAACGAATAATCCTTCAGCCATTGAGTGACGTCTTCGGCGGGCATGGGCCTGGCAAAGTAAAAGCCTTGGGCGTATCCGCAGCCCGCTGCCCGCAGCCACTTGAAGGTTTCTTGAGTCTCCACCCCCTCAGCAATCACATTCAATCCCAAAGCTTTTGCGCTGGTGATGATCGCCCGCACGATCTCCTGGTCTTCTTTTGATTGGTGTAGATTGCGGATGAAATCCAGGTCAATCTTGAGGTAATCCACGGGAAGGTTTTTGAGATAATTCAATGAGGAATAGCCTGTGCCGAAGTCATCAATGGCGAGCTTAAATCCAATTTCTTTCATTTGCGTCAGACTCAATAAGGCTTCTTCCGGGTCCAACATAATAACAGATTCGGTGATCTCGAACATTACTTGCTGTGGGGAGATATGATGTTGATCCAGCAGCTTAATGATTGGCTTCTCAAATTTGATATGATTCAATCCCCTGGCGGAGATGTTGATGGAGCAGGATAAGTCATGGCTGTTATCGGACCAGGTTTTAACTTGCTGAAAGACGGTGTCAATCAGCCATTCCTGAAAGGCGTACATCAAAGAAGTGTTTTCCATATATGGGATGAACTCAGCAGGGGGGAGTAACCCCCTTTCAGGGTGCATCCAGCGGATCAACGCTTCCAAACCCGCGATTGTGCCATTCATGATATTGAGAATTGGTTGATAATAGACTTTGAATTGATTCTCTTTAATAGCAGTATTAACGCTGCCCAACAGTGCCAATCTGTTTTTGCTTAATAGATTAGAAGGTTCTTCAAAAACCCAATAATCCACTCTTTTCTTTTGCGCTGTGAGGGCTGCATTTCTTGCTTTACGAATGATGATGGTGGGATTGGTGGCTTGATCCGGACAGGTCGCCACCCCAATACTGATATCCAGGAAGATGGGCACATCGTCGAGTTCAAAAGGATCATGGATGATCTGCTGAATACTTTGAATGGTTTCATGGATCTGAGTGTCTGTGTTATAAAAATGAAAGACCAATCCCATCATTGAAGGCACCAACTCACACACGGAAACAGTTGGAATCCCTTGATTAACTCTTTGGGAAAACTGGTTTGTAAGGGTTGCGGCATTTTCCATCCCAAAGGTATCACTGATTTCATAAAAATTATTTATATTTAGAACGAAAAGAGTGGTTATTTTCTCAGGGCCGATTTCTTGATTCATCCGTTGAATTAATAATTCAAGATACGAAAGGTTGGGCAATCCCGTCAGCGGGTTGTGATAAAATTGCCATTCGATTTTTCTGAGTTGATTGTCAACAATAGTGGTGACAAAGCCCAGAAAGCCACCTGTCAGAGTGAAAATAATCAAGCGATATAACCAATTGATAGTGCTCTGCATTTCACCAGTATTGACATTTAAGGGCATGATGGGGCCTAATACCAAACCGCCGATAATTCCTGCGAGAATCCCCCCGGGTATTCTAAAAAATAACGCCGCCAGAATAATGGCAATATACATGGAGTGTGAATAGACATAAGTGATACCGCCGGTGGCGTAAACGAAGAAATATGTGCCGATGATCAACAGGAGAATAACAATAAGAATGAAAACCCCCCTGGCTCCTTTTGGGCGAAACCAGCCGTCGAAGCGCGAAAAATTTTGAAGTTTAAACTCTTCCATAGCCACTTTCATTCAGGAGTAAGATAAATGATTAATAACAATTTGACCTGTCTACCAGTATTTAGAAAGCAGCCGAGAGTTGTTTGTGAATAATATTTGCCAATATAATATGGCTTTCTAAATCATCTTGTAGATATCATTTTATCATAAAGATGGCTCAATGTTTCATTTTTCTAATCATTTTTTGGGGTTATTATTTTAGGGTTTCAGTGTTAATGCATGATATAATGAGTTGTTTGTGTGTTGCTTATTAATTGAAAATATTATCTAAACCTTAAAAGTTGCCGTGTCAGTATTTTCTAAATAGTGTCTGTAACCTTTTTCCGGTTTTAGAAGATATTCTGACCTCTGCTTTACAATCAAACTGAATTATAAAAATGTTTGAAAGAACAATCCTTATTATTGCCCTCATCACCACAGCATTAACCATGCTGATTTTATCTTTTATCTCCTGGCGCCGGAGGGCGTCTGGGGCGGCGGCGGTATATCTTTCGATTAGCTTGTTTTCTGTATTCATTTATAGTTTTGGATACGCAATGGAACTGCAAAGCGAGACGCTGCGGGCAGCCATGTTTTGGGTACGTTTTCAACATTGGGGGATTGATTTTATTGCCCCTTCCTGGCTCTTATTTGCGTTGGCGGTCTCTGGTTATGAGAAGTGGATTTCGAAGAAATTGATCATTGCCATTTTTATCCTTCCAGTGGTCCTTTTCCTGGTTTCACAGACGCTGGGCTGGCTTAACCTCGGTCATCACAACCCACGTATGGACCTGAGCGGTCCCTTTCCTATTTTTATTTATGACCGAAACATCTACAACTATGTCATCGTTGGGTATTACAGCCTTTGTTTGGGAATCAGCCTGCTCATATTTTTGATCATGTACTTTCGATCTGTCTCTTCATTTAGGAATCAAGTGGTTATCTACCTGCTTGGCTCACTGCTGCCGTGGTTAGCCCTAATCCTCTACAATTTAAATTTATTTACTTCGAATATTGATTTAACACCTCTTGCATTAGGTGTAAGCGGTGTTCTATTCACGGTTGGGTTCACAAAATACAAAATACTGGATATTATCCCCCTGGCAAGAGATATCATTTTTGAAAATATGAAAGAGGGAGCTCTAGTCCTGGATATGGAAAACAGAATCATAGATTTCAATCCAGCTTTACAGGCAATTTTTCCTCAAATGAAAGAGCAGGATGTTGGATCGCCCTTCAGGGATGTATTTTCGGAATACCTGCTATTAACCGAGCTGATTGATCAAGGACAGAAAGATCGGATAGAATTTCAGGTTGGGGAGGGGGACACAGCATCGTTTTATCGCGTGAGATTATCAATTATCGAGAATAACAAAGGTAGACCAACCGGCAAGATGATTAGCTTCTATGAGTTCACAGAAGAAAAGCGCTTGATGGATGATCTAGAGAGGCTTGCTGCCACAGATGGATTAACCGGCATTTACAACCGGCAGCATTTTGATCATCTCGTTCGAAAAGAAATCGCAAGGGTTAATCGCTATGGGGGAGAGCTTTCAATGTTGATGCTGGACCTTGATAAATTTAAATCTATCAATGACACCTATGGTCATGTAGCAGGTGACAAAGCGTTAATAGCCGTTGTTGACACTTTCAATAATATCTTGCGCGAATCAGATATTCTGGCGCGGTTTGGGGGAGAGGAATTTGTGATCTTAGCTATCCAGACAAACTTTTCAGAGGCAAAGACCCTGGCTGAGAGGCTTCGCCTGGCCTTAGAGAGTAAGACGTTTGATATTGAGGGGTATGAGATCCAAATTTTAGCCAGTTTTGGCGTCACCCATATCGATTCGGGGGAGGATGTGACACCTGAAAAGTTTTACAAATGGGTGGATCGGGGCGTTTATAAAGCAAAAGACATGGGCGGTAATAGAGTTTGTGTTTCCCTTCCCTCCGATGCGGAATAGGTTTTAAACGAAGAACAACCCCTATCATTATCGTTTTCATTTTTTTCTTGTGGGGATTCAAAGGGTAGAATTTAAATGTCAAAAAAGTTCTTAATAATGTGACCCGACAAATGAGAGGTGATTATGGTGAAGGATAAGCTTGGAATCTATAAGCAAAAGCGTGATTTTAACAAGACGCCTGAGCCAGGCGAGGAAGAAGCGCGTTTTGATTGGGCGCAAGGGCGGCCGATTTTCGTGATCCAAAAACATCAGGCGTCCACTCTCCATTATGATTTTCGCATAGAAGTGGATGGCGTGCTTAAGTCATGGGCGGTGCCAAAGGGGCCTTCCACAGATCCAAGCGTGAAACGCCTGGCAGTACCAACTGAGGATCATCCTTTGGGATATGCCGATTTTGAGGGGACCATACCTGAAGATGAGTACGGGGGCGGGACGGTGATGGTTTGGGATCGCGGAACGTATCGTAATTTGAAAGAGAAAGAAGAAGGTGAAGAAGCCAAGTCTATTGAGCAGCAGCTTAAGGAAGGACATGTGACCATCTGGCTGGAAGGGGAGAAGATCTCCGGCGGGTACGCGCTGATCCGCACAGGTGAGGGTGACAAAGCACGCTGGCTGTTGATCAAAATGGACGATGAGAAAGCGGATGCCCGGCGCAACCCCACCTCCACGGAGACGAAGTCGGTGAAAACAGGGCGGTCGCTTGACGAGATTCGTTCATGAATGGGCGGTTTGTTTCGTATAGCTAGTCCAGTATTCGCAGACAAACAATTGTTATAATGAGAATATAACGAGAAAGCCATTTGGGGATTTAGGTTACACCAAAAATGCGGCGCTGACAAGGCGCCGCATTTTTCTAACTTGGATTCAAGGATTTAGTGCAACGGATGAGGTGATAAAATCATTCGTATG
>CAZNRI010000048.1:0-11402 GCA_964575595.1 uncultured Candidatus Brevefilum sp. | reverse complement strand
CCTGGCTGGTGCTTTTCGCCTCTCCAGCATACACCATTTAAAGATACAAGGTCACATGTGGCGGCGTCCAGCCGCCCATGTGACAAGATGTGCATTTTGTCTTATGTGCGATTCCGGGGATTGCTTCACCCACTATGTAGTTTCGCAATGACAAATACATCACTCCGCTCACAACAACAGGTTTCTTGTCATTGCGAGAAGCTGCGCAGCAGCGCCGAAGCAATCCAAGTATGTCATCGCCCAATGTCTCCACGATGCTCAGCGCACGTCAGTGCGACAATTGACTTCATGGTCTCTATCTCGTAACCTAACAAACAAATGGGCGATTCCGCAGATTGCTTCACCCACTGCGTGGGTTCGCAATGACAAAACCTTTGTCACGCAGGTTCAGTCGTTTCGCTCCTGAACCATGCATGACCTACTTTACTCTTTTTCGCCCCCTCTTCCGCCTGCCGGTCGTGTTGACAATGATCACCACCAAAACCGCCAACACCCCCAAAGCGAGCCAGCCGATCACGACAGCATCAAAGAACTTGTCCCATGGGATGAAGGTCCCCTGATAGGGTTCCAGGCTGTAATCCGCCTGGAGGGTCATCCCCTCCCCCTCTTGTATAAGGTCAGCCGGAGAAAGCTCCCACAGGCTCTCGCCCGCCGCCGTCTGTACGCCGTTGGTGCGCACGATCTGCGGTGCGCTGAAACGCACGGTGTATTCCGCGCTGGTCAGGTCCATCAGGTTAATCCCGGGAATGGAAAATTCGGTATTCGCCAGGTCTAGGGCTTGGAAGAATTCGACTTCTTCTCCGTCTTCATCCAATGAAATCTGCAAGGGGCCGATCGTGCGCTCTTCATTGAACAATGCGTAGAAATCGGCAATCTCCAACCGGATGGCATCCCACGTCCAACCGTCCTGTTCGTAATGTTCCCGAGCCACATCTGTGACGAGCTCTTCCTGCATCAGTCTCACCAGCAGGTTTTCCAACGAGTAGCCTTCCGGCATTTCCTTCTGAACCTGCTCGTAATACTGATCCTCCACGCCCAGTGCCAAGCGCATAACACCAGATCCGTCCTCGCGGACGGTCATCTCCTGCACCAGGTTCAAGCACCCGCTGAGAAGGAAGAGGCTGATTGCGCTTATGAGAAGTAATAATCGTCGTCGTTTTTTCATATTTCGCCCAGGAGATTCTACCTTATTTAGCTTGTGCGGCGTTAGGGCTCACCACGATTCACCATTCACCATAAGTGTAAGAATAAATAGGTTGCTATTTTATGCGGGCGACCCGTGGGTCGCCCCTACGTGATTTTATATAAATTGTAAATTCTCATTGAATTAACGTGATCAATTTACTCCCCCACCTCGCGCTGGACAAAGCGCCGCCCCACACCCCGCACCGTCTCAATATAGTCATGTTCCTCGTCCAGCTCCGCCAGCCGGCTGCGCAGCCGGCTGATGGCGTTATCAATCGCCGCACTCTCCACGCCCCCCGCCGCCCCCGGCCAGAGCACCTCCTCAATCGCCTCATTCGTCATCACATCCCCGTCCTTATGCACCAATGCAGCCAGCAGAGTGAACTGCTGGGGCGATAAAGGCGGCGTCAGGCGCTTATCTCGGATGACCACGTCAAGATTGGGCTCATCCAGCCACAGCCCGGGTGACGCCATGCGCATCTCCGATTCGTGGACGGTCGCCTCCGGATCGTGAAATTCAAAGGTGCTGATATTCCCGATTTGCACCCTGTCTCGATTGAACAAAGACACACGCTCCCCCGGCTGAATGCGCACCGCGTTCTTAAATACGCCGTTCTTGCTGAATAAGTCCTCAATGAACCAGTAACCGCCCTGAAAAGTGATCTCCGCATGCTGGCGAGAGACAAAGGAAGAATCCAATTGAACGTCGGCAGACGGATCCCGACCAATGATACAGGTCTTCCGCCTATGGAGTTCCACCCGCTCCCCCTCCCGCAAACCTGCGGTGAAAAGGAGAGTTGGATTCTGCACTGCCCGCACTCGATAGTCATCCATCATCATTTTCGCTTCAGTTCTCAAACATGATCGGCACCCAAATGATAGCATATTGATAGGATTATGAGAACCCTTGTGAGTATAATGCAATTACTTAGACGTTTATTAGAACCTTTATCGGTTGAAAGAAAGACCTATGAAAACAAAATATTCAAATATTTTAGTACTAACAATCATTACCGCATTAATCCTCACTGCCTGCCAATTCCCCACCCCAACAACAATAGGCGAAATCGATAGTACTACAACCCAAAACAATGCCCCTGAAGCCACGCCGACCCCGACGCAAAAACCTGAGATTAGGACTGCGGAAACATCAAAACCAGCGGCGACCAGCACAGCGGTTGAAGGGACTCCAGCGGATGAACCGCCTCAGACGGTCGGCCCCGAGGGCTTCCCAGCGGGAATCAACCCGCTGACAGGCCTCCAGGCAGGCAACCCAGACTACCTCAACCTCCCACCCGCTCTACTCTCCATCTCCAACTTCCCCGCTTCCGCCCGTCCCCAGGCAGGGATCAATACCAGCCCCATCGTCTTTGAAATGACCATCGGCGAGGGCATGACACGCTTCCTGGCGATATTTTACGGCCAGTTCCCCGAATTGGCCAGCGGGCAAACGGAAGGGGATCCATCGGGGGGATCATCCAGTATTGGCCCAATACGCTCCGGACGGCTGCCCTATGAGGATATCCGCTCAATCTATTCCGGTTTCCTAGTAATGGCTTCGGCTTACAGCGGCGTAGCCGCGACCTTGAGCAAGACCACCTCCATTTACGGCTCGGACAGCGATGATGTCAACAGCGCCATGATTGATGTGGAACAACTCCAGCAAATTGCCCAATCTAGAGCGGAAGGCTACCCTGGCTCAAACTTCAGCCTGGCTGGGATGAAATTCTCTCCCACACCTCCCGAAGGCGGTAAAGCGGCTGACCGCGTATGGGTGTTTTACAGCAATCTTAACCAGATCCAATGGCGCTATGATGAAGACCTGGGCGCTTACGTGCGCTATGACATTAAAACGGACGGCAGCGGCGAGTTCGTCATGGCGACCGACCGGCTGACGGGGGAACCGGTCACCAGGGAAAATGTGATCGTCATCTTCGCCCTACATAACTTCCTCGCGCCGACCCTGATCGACATCCAGTTGAACAACATGCCCCCCATCAAAGCCCTGCTCTTCAGGGATGGGGAAATGCACGAGATCTTTTGGACCACCAAGTTCGGCGAATATGAACAGTCGACGGGCTTGCTGCGCCCCATGCGCTTTGTGGATGCTGATGGAAATCCGGTTGCGCTGAAAAACGGGTACACCTGGATCCATATCGTGACCACCTACAGTTATTATGTCGAATCCGCCATCAGCGAAAACCCCTTCACGCCCGTCAAAGAGGAAGAAGGTACGGGTTTATGGTTAGTACGATACAAGGGAAAATACTAAGCATAAACATTGCAATCTTCTACTCCTCTGAAATATCCGCCCTCCTCTCAATAAGGAGGGCGGAGAGGTTAACGCGTTCCCCTTCGCCCCAACACGATACGCCAGTTGCTGTTATAAAAATAAATATGATATTGGGCACGGGCGACCCGTGGGTCGCCCCTACAAATAGGTCTTGTTTTCTCTCCTAATTTCTCTTAGTTATATATTTCTTCAATGTCATTCTCACTCAACCCACACTATCATCTTTCGTTAAGAAGTATCGCCATAGAATCCCTTTTAATTGATGTAACCAAAGCCTTCCAGAAAGCATGGATTACAATAGAGATAAGACCTTTGTCATCTTGATTTATCAGCCCTTTCTACGCATAATTAACGCGTGCGAAAGTAACAATGCCCTCGGCGCAGGCCGAGGTTGATAGACAATATTCAACGCGAAAGGAAACCTCACCTAATGCTCAAAAAACCCGACACCCCCATCACCCCCACAAAACTCAACAAACGAACTCCCGTTCCCCCGGATATCATTATCGCCCAGGAAGCCGAACTGAAACCTATCACTCAGGTTGCTGAGGAACTGGGCTTACTTCCTGAAGAATATGACCCTTACGGGAAATACATCGCCAAGGTCAGCCCGGATGTGCTTGACCGGTTGGGCGACGTGCCCGATGGTAAGTATATCGACGTCACCGCCATCACCCCCACCCCCCTCGGCGAGGGCAAGACCACCACAACCGTCGGCCTCAGCCAAGCGCTGGGCGCGCACCTTGGTAAGCGCGTGATCACCGCCATCCGACAACCCAGCCAGGGTCCCACATTCGGAATCAAGGGCGGCGCGGCGGGTGGCGGCTACAGTCAGGTGATCCCCATGGAGGAATTTAACCTGCACCTGACGGGCGACATCCATGCCATCACCGCTGCTAACAACCTGATCGCGGCGGCTGTTGAGACCCGCATGTACCACGAATCCTACCAAAGCGATGAATCCCTGTTCCGCCGCTTATGCCCCCCAGATGAGGATGGGAATCGCAAGTTTGGGATTGGCATGCTTGGGCGCCTGAAGCGCTTGGGGATCGACAAAACCAATCCCAATGAATTAACAGAAGAAGAACGGCGTCGTTTCGTCCGTCTAAACGTCAACCGCGACACCCTCACCTGGCGGCGGGCGACCGACACCAATGACCGTTTATTGCGGGAGATCACGGTTGGCCAAAGCCCCACAGAAAAGGACTTCAACTTCAAGACCAGCTTCTACATCTCCGTCGCCAGCGAGTTAATGGCTGTGCTGGCGCTTTCAACCAGCCTGGAAGACATGCGCAAACGCATCAGCAGGATTGTCCTCGCGCTGGATATAAACGGGGATCCCATCACCGTCGAAGATGTCGGCGTGGCAGGCGCGGCAACCGTCCTGATGAAGGACACCATCAAACCCACCCTCATGCAGACCTTGGAGGGGACGCCCGTCTTCGTGCACGCCGGTCCCTTCGCAAACATCGCTCACGGCAACAGCTCGATTATGGCCGATAGGATCGGCCTCAAGCTGGCGGATTATGTCATCACCGAATCAGGCTTCGGCTCAGACATGGGCATGGAGAAATTCTTTGACATCAAATGCCGCTATTCCGGCAATGTCCCGGATGCAGTCGTGCTGGTCGCCACAGTGCGCGCCCTCAAGATGCACGGTGGCGGCCCCAAGGTCTCTGCGGGTACGCCCCTCGCCCCCGAATACGAACATGAGAACCTGGACTTATTGGGAAAGGGCATGGACAACCTGATGGCACACATCGAAAACTCGGAGAAATTTGGCGTGCCAGTCGTAGTGGCGATCAACCGCTTCCATACCGACACAGATGCGGAACTTGAGCTTATACGTAAAACATGCCTGGAAAGTGGGAAGGTCGCCGACGCCGTCGTCACCAACCATTGGGAGGAAGGCGGCGCAGGAGCTGTCGAACTGGGTAAAGCCGTAATCAAGGCGGCAGATGGAAAAAGCGACTTCAAATTCCTCTATCCGCTGGACATACCCATCAAAGACAAGATCGAGACCATCGCCAAAGATATTTACGGCGCGGACGGTGTGGATTACACCCCCAAGGCTGAAAATCAAATTGAGGAATACACACGCTTAGGCTATGATAACCTGCCCATCTGCATGGCAAAGACGCACCTCAGTCTGAGCCATGATCCGGCTCTCAAAGGCTGTCCGTCGGGCTACCGCATCCCCATCAATGAGATCAACGCTTCGGTTGGTGCAGGGTTCCTCTATCCCGTAGCCGGCCCGATCAGGTTGATGCCCGGGCTGCCGACGCGGCCGGCGTATTATGACATCGACATTGATCTGGAAAGCGGTGAGATCTTAGGCTTGTCGTAATCAACTCACCATTGGAGGATCGTATCCTCCAAACCACCTGATTGCAGGAGGTATTTATGGAAAAACGTCGTTACGGTCGCACAAGAAACATGAGCACAGTGGCTGTATTCGGCGCCGCCTGCCTGGCGCAGCTTGATCAGCCCCGCGCGGATGAAGCCATCCAAAAGATGATTAATGCCGGTGTCAACCAAATTGACATCGCACCCAGTTACGGCCAGGCGGAAGCCCGCATGGGCCCCTGGATGCCGGACATCCGGGAGAACTTTTTCCTGGGCTGCAAAACCACTGAACGCAGCAAAGCCGGCGCCGTGAAAGAGTTTGGGGAATCTCTGGAACGTCTGCAAACGGATCACTTCGACCTGTATCAACTCCACGCCGTGACCACCATGGAAGAACTGGATCAATGCACAGCCCCCGGGGGCGCACTGGAAGGCGTCATCGAGATGCGCAAGCAGGGGCTGACGGACTTCATCGGAATCACCGGGCATGGCATGGACGCGCCGAAGGTTTTCATTGAAGCCCTGTCCCGATTTGATTTCGATTCAGTGCTTTTCCCCCTGTATCCAGCCTTGCTTGCGGATGAGTCTTACCGGCAAGATGCGCTGAAACTGCTGGACTTGTGTGAGGAAAAAGATGTCGGCGTGATGACCATCAAATCCGTCGCCAAGGAACCCTGGGGCGAGCGGGAACATAGTTACCAGACCTGGTATGTCCCTTTTGACAACCAGAATGATATCCAGGAGAGTATCAACTTCGTACTCTCCCACAAGCTGACGTACATCTGTACGCCGGGGGACACCCGCTTATTGGATCAGGTTTTCAAAGCCTGCGAGAACTTTGAACCGATGAGGACTGAACAACAGCAAGCGCTAATAAAAGAGCGTGCCCATTTCGATCTGATTTTCTAAATCGCATCATCCAGAAAATATCAAAAGCCCAGCTATTATTCAGTTGCTGGGCTTTTTTTCCATTTATACATAACTGTCCTTAGGGCACAGACTCGGGGTCCACCTCACATCCGTCTTTAGCCGAGATCTGAGCAGCCAGGGCCATTTGCAGCACGGCTTTGCCCGTGTCGGGCCGTCCAGCTTCGGCTCCCCGCCGTTCTGAAGGACATCGATCATGTGATGGGTGGCAGCAATGAAACTGTCCGCCCAGGTAACGCCATCCAGCGTCACCGGCTGGAAGGACAGCTTCTTTGGCGACCTCCATGGCCGGGCACAGGACTCGGTTGAGTTCTTTACCCAAAAGAAGGTGGTGGTGGAGCGCTGGCCGAAGACCTGGAGCAGACAGTTTTAGGCTCTGATACCGACTACATCAAAAACCGCCGAGGTCTCCCTTTGTTAGGAGTCTGGCGGTTTTTGATTTAACACAATGATCGGTTCGATTGAATTGAGAGTAACCATTTAAACCGGATTTACCAAAGCAGGGAGATTCAATCTCGATTTAAAGATAGGAGCTCTTTATCTAACTCCTAGCAGCAATTCAATCGTTAATTGGTCAAGTCGTTCATACTTCAGCCCACGGTTGGAAATAGAATGGCGGTCAAATGTTTGAGCTTTCAGCGCAGCTGCTTTTTCAGGATTATATTTTCCATAGAAATCGTGCATCTTTGGATCCTCAGATTTGATCTCATTCAGTAGGTCTTGGATTTCCGAATCCTTGTTGAATTGTTCAGCTTTCTCTTTAAGCATGAGATATGTTCGCATGCAGCCGCGAGCGAAATCTTTGACCCCTTCATAATCTTCTGTTCTGTAAGCATGGGCATCAAAATGCCGTGACCCGACATAGCCGACATCTTCAAGGAACTTCACCAGGTAAAAAGCCGCTTTAATGTCCCTTGATCCAAAGCGCAGATCCTGATCATATCTGCCGGGATATTGATCATTTAAATCGATATGGAAAAGTTTGCCCGCTTCCCATGCTTGTGCAACACTGTGCATAAAATTCAAGCCGGACATGTGTTCATGAGCTGTCTCAGGATTCACGCCAACCATCTCGGGGTGATCTAGCGTCTCAATAAATCCCAGCATATGCCCTGTGGTTGCATTGTAAAGGTCGCCGCGAGGTTCATTCGGTTTGGCTTCAAGCGCGAATTTCAGGCCGTAATCATTATCAATGGCATAATCGCAGAGGAAGTTCAAAGCTTCACGCGTTCTTTTAATAGAATCGATGGCGCTTTTGCTTGAATCGGTTTCTACCCCCTCTCGGCCGCCCCAGAATACAATGATTTCAGCCCCGAACTCAACGCCCAAATCAATGGCGTTCATCGATTTCTGTAAAGCATATGCTCTGACTCTTGAATCATTACTGGTGAATGCCCCGTCTTTGAAAACCGGATCAAAAAACAAATTGGTCGTTGCCATGGGAACAACCAGGCCAGTTTCATCCAATGCTTTTTGAAATTCACGTTTAATCCTCTTAGCCTCAGATTGTGTGGCGTCTATGGGGACCAGATCATTATCGTGGAAATTAACACCGTAAGCGCCTACTTCACTGAGGAGATAGACTAATTCCACCGGTGTCTTAGGATCGCGCACCTCAGAACCAAATGGATCTCGTCCGCGGTTGCCAACGGTCCATAATCCGAAGGTGAATTTGTGTTCAGGTTTAGGTTCATAAATACCCATTGTTTTATCCTTTTTAATTGTTGGATTTTTTAAAGAAAACATCAATAATGACAGCAAGCACCAAGACAAAACCTCTTAATACATACTGCCACGCAGGCGCAACATCCATCATCTGTAAGCCGGTATTAAGACTGGTCATGATCAGCGCTCCAATTAAAGCGCCAAAAATTGTCCCGGAACCGCCTAATGTTGAGGTGCCGCCCAGAACACAGCTTGCAATTGCGTCCAGTTCATACCCCTGGCCTGCAGAAATTGTCCCAAACCCAACATAAGACGCGAGAACAATGCCGCCCACCCCGCACAACAATCCCATCAAGGAAAATATGAGAAAAATCTCCTTCTTAATGTTGATGCCGGACAATCGAGCTGCCTCACGATTGCCGCCAATTGCGTAGGCATAACGACCAAATTTTGTATTTGTAGAAATGTAGGAAATGATGATGGCAGTTACAGCCAGGATTATGACTGGAATTGGCACACCATTGAATTTATTAACAACGAAGATATAAACCAAAATCAATAATGAGATAAGGGAGGTCCGGATGAGATCTTTATAAATTGGGTTCAGTTGAAAACCGTATTTTTTCTTGTTCCTTCGGGTGAGGAACACCATCACAAATAAGATAATCATCACCACGATACCCAGAATCCAGTCAACGGGGGATTCCAAGTATCCTTGACCAATGGTGCTGAAACCGGGTTGGTTGGCTGCAATTGTTTTCCCTTGTGTTGCCAGAAGAATACCGCCGTTAAGAATGAATTGCCCACCCAGGGTTACGATGAACGATGGCACGCCTAAGTAAGCAGTGATATAAGCTTGAAAGGCGCCAAACATCGTACCAACCATCAAACCCACGATGACAGAGAGAAATGCCGCCAGGATGGGTTGATCGGGAATGAATCTGAACCAAACATCGCGTTGAAACAACGCTACAATGACAGATACGAAGCCAGCCATTTTACCCACTGACAGGTCAATCCCACCAGTCACCATCACCAAAACCATACCAATTGCCATAAACGATGTGACCGTCATCTGCCTGAACAGGTTTGAGATATTCTGAGGTGAGAGGTAAAGACCATTTGTACCAATAGCAAAAACCCCCCAAATGGCAACTAAAGCAATAATGATAATGTATGTTTGAATATTCTTTCTGATAAGATCAATTAGGTTGGAAAAGTTCATTGAAGCACCTCTTCATGATTTTGTTTTTCTAAGCAGTTCCCTGTTGCAAGTGTCATAATTCGCTCTTGTGTTGCTTCAGACCTATCTAGAATTCCATTTGTGTGACCCTGGCACATCACCATAATCCGGTCACTCATGCCAAGCACTTCCTGAAGATCACTTGAAATTAATAGGATTGCCATCCCCTTTTCAGCAAGTTCGTTCATAATCTTATAAATTTCATATTTGGCACCTACGTCCACACCTCGAGTGGGATCATCCATGATTAAAACCTTTGGGCTTGACATCAGCCATTTTGCGATAACCACCTTTTGTTGATTGCCGCCTGATAGCGATTCTGCAGGAATAAATAGATTTGGGGCTTTGATTTCAAGTTCATTTGCTGATTTTAAACATTCAATGAGTTCTGAGTTCTTATTTATTCTCATGAATCCAGCAAATCTCTCGAGATTAGGCAGGGATAAATTTTTAAAAAGTGATTGGATTAAGACAAGTCCATGTCGTTTTCGGTCTTCGGGGACAAGGCTGATGCCATGTTTCATGGCATCGTGGCTGCTTGTAATTGATAACGGCTTTCCCTCCATCGCTATCGTCCCTTGCGTAATTTTGGCGTATTCGCCAAATATTGTCATCACTAGTTCAGTGCGTCCAGATCCCATTAATCCTGCAATTCCAAGGATTTCACCCCTGCGCAAGGAGAATGAAACGCCATTGATTATCTCCCGGTCTTTATGGTCTTTGGCGTGAAGGTCAGTGACTTCAAAAATGACATCGCCTGGTTTTCGATTTCCTTTGGGAAACCGTTCGTTCATCTCACGGCCCACCATATGATGGATCAATTTTTGTGAATTTATAGCATCAATAATGTTGGTTGTGACAACCCTACCGTCACGTAAAACCGTCAGGCTGTCAGCGATTTGAAAAAATTCCTCGATTCTATGTGTGATATAGATGCAAGTTACGCCGTGCTCTTTTAGTGTCCTCAATATTTTCATCAATTGAGCAACTTCAGCTTCTGAAAGTGCACTTGTCGGTTCATCCAATATCAGCACTTTCGCATCTTCGGAGAGAGCTTTGGCGATTTCTGTCATTTGCATTTTTCCCACACCGAGGTTCTTTACTTTATCCTGCGGATGAATATCCAATTTATATTCATCAAGAATCTTTTGTGTGTCACAATACACCTTATCCCAATTTATTGAACCAAATTCGACGGGTTCTTTACCTAAAAAAATATTTTCCCCTACTGTCATTTCGGGAACCAGCGTTAGTTCTTGATAAACAATAGCAATCCCCTTTTCACTTGCTTGTTTAATAGAACTCCCCTCCAGAATAAGTTCTTCGCCATTAAAAAACACCTGACCTTCATATTCTCCATAAGGATATACACCGGAAAGAATCTTCATCAATGTCGACTTTCCAGCGCCATTTTCTCCACACACGCCATGAATACTTCCTCGTTTGATTTGGAAACTTACATCATCAAGCGCTGTAACGCCGGGAAAGGTTTTTGTTATATGTTTAAATTCCAAAATAATATCATGTTCCATCAGTCAAATCCTATGATTGAGGAATAAATAATTAATGTGCTCCATAAAAATTAAATTCACAATAATTTGATCTTAGTCTGCAGATCAGACGCAATATAATAATTTTTACTTCCGCGCTAATAGCATATAACTATTGCGCGGAAGTTTTTTGAGTTGCCTAGATTCAAGTATCAAGTGCAACAGTGATTTTTTAAGAATACCATAGGTGGAG
>CAZNRI010000047.1:0-12274 GCA_964575595.1 uncultured Candidatus Brevefilum sp. | reverse complement strand
GGCATGAGTTCACTATTCACTAGTTTTTCCTGTAAACATTATTTAGGACGGGTCAAATTATCCCATTCACCATCCCCTACTCACCATTTCCAAATATTCTTACACTCCTGTAACAAAACTAGGCTACAATAAAACCATGTTACCTGATATCCGTGTGCGCCAGCGGGATTATCTCCTGGAGATTTCCCGCGCCCTGACCGAAGAACTTGACCTGGATAAGCTCCTGGGGCGAATCCTGAAATATGCCATTGAAATGCTGGCAGGTCATGCTGGATTCATTGCCCTGAATACGCCAAGCAGCCACTGGTCGCTGGCCGTCAGTAATGGCCTTCCGGCAGCCATCCAGCGTTTCCTGGATGCCTGGTTGGAAAAGGTACCTCCTGTACAGGATCCAAAGAATATCCAAATTCCTGAAATCAACCGCCTGCTCCAGCAGATCAGCATGGGTAACCTTTCCGCTGTCGGCCTTCCGTTAATCGCCCAGCAGGAAGTGATCGGCTTCATTTATATCTTCCGTAATTATCAAGGAGTTTTCTCCTCTAACGATCGTTCACTCCTTTCCAGCTTCGCCAATCAGGCAGCGATCGCGGTCAGAAATGCCAGGCTTTACACCGAAGTCAATCGTGAAAAACAGCGGATTGACGCCATGCTCAACTCCGCCGCAGACGGCATCCTGATCCTCAATCCCGACCACTCTATCGAGCGCACCAATGCTGCTTTTGCCCGCATGTATAGCCTACCGCAAAAAGAACTACAATGCATGGACCACGAAGATGTGATTCAATGGATGAATCCCCCTCACGGCATCACCCTCGAAAAAGCTGAAGCTGGCGGATGGCCTTTATCCCCCCAGGCTCATTTATATGTTGAAGGCGACATCCGGCGTCCAAACAACCAGCCGCCACTGCCTGTGGGAATCACCTATGCTCCCCTGCTTTCCTCAGAGGGCACCCTGATTAACACCATCGCCACTGTTCGGGACATCACCCGTTTCAGGCAGGCAGATGAATTGAAAAGCGAATTCATCTCCATCGTCAGCCACGAATTAAAAACCCCCGTAGCCCTGATCAAAGGTTATGTCAGTACCCTCCGCCGTGATGACGTTGATTGGGAGGGGGATGTCATGAAAGACAGCCTGGAAGTCATTGAAGAAGAAGCCGACCGCCTGACCGAGTTGATCGAAAACCTGCTGGATGCCTCCCGACTACAGGCTGGCGGCATGGAACTGAAACGATCCGATATTAATCTACAACAGCTTGCCCTCCGTTTAGCAGAGCGTTTCCAAACCCAAACAAAAGAACATGAGATCATCGTGGACGTCCCAGAAGATTTCCCGGTGGTGATGGCAGATGAAACCCGTATTGAACAGGTGCTTTCCAATCTGATCTCCAATGCCATCAAATACGCTCCTGACGGTGAAATCCATATCATTGGTCAAATCCATCCAGATCAGGTTATCATCTGTGTCACGGATGAAGGCCCGGGGATTGCTGTTGGTGACATGCCTCACATCTTCGACCGTTTCTATCGCGCCCACGAAACCAGCCGCAAGACCAAGGGCGCGGGACTCGGTCTGTACCTTGGTCGAGCGATCATCGAAGCCCATAACGGGCGCATGTGGGCGGACCCAAAGACGGATAAAGGTGCACGCATCTGCTTCTCTCTGCCCAGGGATTAATAAATGAAATCGATTGATGAAACACCAGAATTGAGAGCGTTGTTGATCTTCACATTCCAAATTCTTATAGGTGATAAAAGAAGTCATTAATTAGATAATTGAATGTAATACAGGTAACCCTCATCTATAACCCTCTTTTTTTACAAGCACGAGAGCGGATAAGATGGAATATTTATCTACCTTATCGTTTTACGAGAGAGGAAATTAAAACCTTGGGCATGCGACGTAAAAATTGGCGCAGTTATATTGACGCATCAGATGAAAAACCGCGGCTCTCCTGGAGCCTGATCAAGCGGGTTCTGGCTTATGCCAAACCCTATCGCTGGCGAATCATCGGCAGCCTGCTCAGCATCCTGATCTATACCGGCTTTGCCCTGCTTTCTCCCCTGATCCTGCGGCACCTGATTGATGTCGCCATCCCCGAAAAAGATCTTCAGCAACTGATCCTATCCGCGCTGGGCCTCCTGATCCTGCCCATCATCAGCGGTTTATTCCAAATCATCACCCGCCGCCTCACCTCACAAATCGGTGAAGGCGTTATATACGATCTACGCGTGTCCTTATATGAACACCTCCAGCGCATGTCCCTGCGCTTTTTTACCCACACTCAGCTCGGTGAACTGATCAGCCGCCTGAACAATGACGTCGTCGGTGCACAAACCGCTATCAGCCGCACCCTCGTCACCCTGGTAACAAATTTCATTGAAGTGATCTCCACTTTGGTGGTGATGGTCACGCTAGAATGGCGCTTGACCCTGTTGGGTATCATCATCTTGCCGCTGTTCATCATCGCAGCTCGCAAGCTAGGGCGCGTTTTTCGAGAGATTGCCCAGCAGCAAATGGAAACCAACGCCCGCATGAACGCTACAATGAATGAAACGCTTAATATCGGCGGGGCTTTGCTGGTCAAATTATTTGGACGACTTAACGCAGAGGTTGTACGCTTCAGCCGGAGAGCGGCAGAGGTTAAAGACCTAGGCATCCAGCGCGCCACCTGGGGAATTATCTTCATGGTTATTGTCCACCTGGTGACAGCAGTGGGATCAGCTCTCGTTTATGGTGTTGGTGGTTATCTGGTCATCCTGGAAATGTTCACACTGGGTACTATTGTCGCTTTCGGAAGCTACCTCTCCCGACTTTATACCTCCTTTCAAGGACTGATCAATGCACCCGTGGAATTTGCGACTTCCATGGTCAGCTTTGAGCGCGTCTTTGAGGTGATTGACTTGCCCTTAGAAATCCAGGAAAAAGACGATGCCAAGCCCCTCAAAGAGGTAGCTGGTCGGATTGATTTTGATCATGTCACATTCCAATATCCAGACAATCGTGAAGGATTGCTCAGCGATGTTAACCGACCCTATCTGATGGATAAATCAGGGGGCATCCTTTCTGAGGATGAAGAGCATGGTCAAATCACCGCTCTTCCCTTTGTCAGCCAGGCCAGGGAGTTGGCGCTGGAGGATATCACCTTTACTGCCAAGCCCGGTCAATTGGTTGCACTTGTCGGCCCCAGCGGGGCGGGGAAGACCACCCTGACTTACCTGATTCCCCGCTTGTACGATCCCAATAACGGCGTCATTCAGCTGGACGGTCACGACCTGCGTGATTTGCGGATGGATGATCTTGCCGCAGCCATCGGCATGGTGACGCAGGAGAGCTTTCTTTTCCACGATACCATTCAAGCCAACCTGCGTTTTGCCAACCCGCAAGCATCCGATCAGGATCTGATCGCGGCATGTCAGGCTGCCAATATCCATCAGTTCATCTCAGAGCTGCCAAATGGCTACCACACCATTGTCGGCGAACGAGGGTACCGCCTCAGCGGCGGTGAAAAACAGAGGCTGGCGCTGGCGCGCGTCCTCCTCAAGAACCCCCGTATTATGATCCTGGATGAAGCCACAAGCCACCTGGACAGCGAATCCGAAGCACTCATCCAAAAAGCCCTGGAAAATCTGTATGCCAACCGCACCAGCATTGTCATCGCGCACCGCCTGAGCACGATCCTTTCTGCCGATCTGATCCTGGTCATGGATAAAGGGAGGATCGTTGAGCAAGGGACCCATGAAGACTTGCTGACACTAGGCGGATTGTACGCTCACCTCTACGAAACCCAATTCAACCAGTAATTATCATTCACGCTTACTGTATACATATCTATAACACCGCTCAAACCCCAGCTTCGCATACATCGCCAGGGCAGGATCGTTATCCCCCTCCACCTGCAGGTAACCAAACGTCGCTCCCCTATCCACCCCCCACTGCGTCAATGCGTCCATCATCACCCGGCCGAACCCACGCTGGCGTACAGAAAGCCCTGTAAAAATGCTGAAATACCCCAACACCCCCCCATCCAACACCCCCATCCCGCAAGAAACTGGTTGACCGTCGGCATATAATCCCATCAATGCCTTCTCCGGCACGATCACATCCAAAATCTTGCGATGCACCGGCCACTTGGAAAGGGGCGTGTCGGTGAGCGTCGCTCGTAATTGAATCCACTCCACCAGGGAATGCTGCTGGACCTCGACCCCTGAAGGCAGTTCATTTCCAGCATTGATCTCCCTCCCCAACACCCATGTGGGGTCAAACTGCACATAACCATGCTTTTCTAACACCGTAAAAATTTTCGGTGATGTGAAAGGCTCCGGCAGCCGGAAAAGGGTTGGCAGCCCCTGACGGGCATAGACCGCTTCACAATAAGCAATCTTCTCATCCAACGGAAGGCGGGAGGAATACCGCACATTGACGGAATTCACCCGCTTGCTGTACCCTTCTGCGAACCGCAGCAGCCAGCCGTCATACAGCATCTCATGGGGCGCCGGCCAGGCATTCAACGCAGCTTCTTCAATTCTGTCTAAAAACTCATGCTTCATAAAGATCCCTTTCGAACAGCCCTATTTTATCATGCCGTCTCAGGGGGAGTGTTATAATCCAATCGCAGATATCAACAACAGGAGTTTTTATGTCAGAACCCATTCAGGTATTACTTTTCGGCGCCGGTAACCGAGGTGCGGACGCTTACGGACGCTACGCCCTCGAGCACCCCAACGAAATCCGATTTGTGGCTGTCGCTGAACCCAACCCCATCCGGCGGGAACGCTTCGCATGTGCGCATCACATCCCAGCCGACCGCCAATTCACGGATTGGCGGCGAGCGCTTGAGGCGGGCAAAATTGCCGATGCCGTCGTCAATGCCACCCAGGACCACATGCATCACGACTCTGCACTGGCTGCCCTCGAAGCCGGTTATGACATGCTCCTTGAGAAACCCATTGCGCCAACGCTGCAAGAAACGGTCGAAATAGTCCGGAAAGCTGAAGAAAGCAGACAAATCCTCATGATCTGTCATGTCCTGCGCTATACCGGTTTCTTTCAAAAGGTGAATGAGATCATCAAATCGGGACGATTGGGGCAGATAATCAACATTTCCCATTCTGAGAACGTGTCTTATTTTCACATGGCGCACAGTTACGTGCGCGGCAACTGGCGCAATCGGGACCTCAGCGCCCCCATGATCCTCGCCAAGTGCTGCCATGACCTGGATCTCCTATACTGGTTTTTAGGGGAGAAGGTTACACACCTGAGTTCCATTGGCAACTTACGCCACTTCCGCGCTGAAAACGCCCCAAAGGGTGCGCCGGAGCGCTGCACAGACGGCTGCCCGGCTGCGGGCACCTGCCCATACTTCGCGCCCCGCATTTATCTGGAAAGCTATCCAATCAAAAAAGCTGTCAGCCAGACGGAAAATCCACTGCTGCGGTTTATTGGAAAATTATCCTTAAACCATCCCAGAGCGGCAAAAGACCTTGGCAAGATCATTCCGCCCGTCAGATTGCTCACGGAATACAGCGGCTGGCCGCGCAACACCATCACCGAAAACCCCAGTGACGATCGGGCAGTCTTGGAAGCCCTGCGCACCGGTCCCTACGGCCGCTGCGTATACCGCTGTGACAATAACGTTGTGGATCATCAAGTCGTCAGCATGACCTTCGAGAGCGGCATCACTGCCACCCTCACCATGCACGGGCACTCCCATGAGGAAGGGCGCACACTGCGGGTTGACAGCTCGCAGGCTACCCTCCTGGGAAAATTCTCCTACAGCCAGGCATGGCTGGAAGTCCAAGACCACACCCTTGCACCGCTGGAACGCTACACCTTCCCTGCAGAAGTTGATCAAACCGCAGGACACGGTGGCGGGGATTCCGGCTTGATGCGCCAGTTCGTCAAAGCCATGCGTGGGGAAAAACAGCCCCTGACCAGCGCGAGAGATTCCCTCGAAAGCCATCTTATGGCTTTTGCCGCGGATGAGGCACGGATTGAAAGCAAAACGATTGATATGGAACATTTTCGCAATTTGATAGATAATGGATAACGACAGCAATAACCATTCGATTATGGAGATATCTGATCTATCAGAAAGGTCAATCTAGGTGGAAAATGGATAAGGATCAATTATCAGCCTACCTCAAATCTGCCGGACGCTCAAAGTCAGCCATTAACCGATCGCTGAACGCACTTGAAATCTTTGAAAAATGGCTGAACGCGGAACACGGTCTGACCATTGACGATGAAATCACCTTGGAAATCCTCGAAACTTTCATCCGATCGGTGAACAAAGGTCAAAAGAACTTGCTCATGGGACTGGCTAATGTCTTTGGTTTTCAGGGAAAGGAAGCATTAAAGAAAGCCGCAATCGAGATGCGTAGAAACATGCTGAACCAGGAAATCAAACCCATGCCCCTAAATGAGTATATTGGGGTGGATGAGACATTGATTACCGCATTGGAGGAAAAGGGGATCCGCGATGCATATCAACTCCTGCACACTTGTCAATCACCAGAAGAACGTAAAGCTCTTGCCAACGAGCTGAACATTGCCTACGATATATTACTGGATCTGGTTAAAATGGCGGACCTCTCGCGGCTATTTGCAGTCAAGGCAGTGAGGGCACGCCTTTACTTGGATTCTGGCTATGACACAGTGGAAAAGCTGGCTGCTGAGGAACCCATGGCATTGCACAACGCTATGGTGAAATTTGTCGAGAAAACTGGCTTTAATGGCGTCCCCACCCTCCCCAAAGAAGCTGAGGGAACGGTGAAGGCTGCTAAAGAACTCGAAAGATGGATCGTATTTGAAGAGGATGAATAAGAAGGGGCAGCTTTCAAGATCTGTTCAATCAATGTGATTCATTACCTTATAGAAAGAGTAAAACATGAAAACCATCGGATTAATTGGCGGGATGAGCTGGGAATCTTCCATCGAATATTATCGCATCATCAACCAGACTGTGAACGAACGCCTGGGCGGAGTACACTCTGCAAAGTCCTTGATGTACTCCCTTGATTTTGCGGAAATCGAAAGCTTACAGAACGACGGAGATTGGGAGCAATTGACCCAGGAGATGGTCAATGCCGCTCAGACCCTGGAACAGGGCGGCGCGAACATCCTCGTTATCTGCACAAACACCATGCACCGCATGGCGGATGAGGTACAGTCAGCTGTCAGCATTCCCCTGCTGCACATCGCCGATGCCGCGGCGCAAACCATTAAAGCCCAGAATATTGACACGGTCGGTTTGCTGGGGACGCGCTTCACCATGGAAGGCGACTTCTACCGCATGCGCTTAGAAGAAAAGCATGGCTTGAAGGTTCTCATCCCACCTGAAAAAGAGCGGGAAACCGTCCACCGAGTTATCTATGAGGAACTGGTCAAAGGTGAGATACGAGATTCCTCTCAGAATGCCTACATAAAAATTATTGAAGGCTTGAATGCCCGAGGGGCACAAGGTGTCATCCTCGGCTGCACGGAAATCCCCCTGCTGGTCAAGCAGTCCGACGTCTCCATCCCCATCTTCGACACCACCACCATACACGCCCAGGCAGCAGTAGATTGGGCGCTCCATGAGAATTAAGGGATCAACTGCGGTTCAATATTGATTATTAACTCTCCGCTGTTCTTTCTTTCTCACGCCCAAGCAGAGATAATGTCTCCGGAATTAAAATTTTTCTGATCTGTTGAAATTGTTGATAGGGAAGAATTGTGTTTAAATCCTCATTAATAATTTTTTGATTCACATATTTCTGGATAAATTGAATCAGTTTATCAAAAAATACTGGCAACTCTAATCGAGTACGCTCTTTGATGACCTCACTACGATATCCAAACCCTCTTATTAAGAAATGGTGCACATCATATATATCACGTCCCGCAATCGTTTGATGCTGTTCACAACGATCCATAACCGCTACCAATTTATTCGCAAACATTGTTTCAATTGTTTGACTGTTGATTAAACGGTCAATTTCAAGAAAGTATTGAACCTTATACTGATTAACAGCAATGTAATATGAATTTGCAGAGACTTTCAGTTTATTTCGTTTACCAGGTTCATTCCGGTATCGTAACTGAAAAAATAACACATTATCGAGTTCTACCTGAACTTCAAGCCCTAATGTCTTGAATGCGATATGGAACCCCTCCCTTAATTGCTCCTCGTTCACCCCCGGAAGAGCATCAAAATCCAGGTCGACCGAAAACCGATCAAGGTAACCTAACATAGCTGCACAGGTTCCGCCTTTAAAGGCGAGGGATTGAGCCATATTTGGTTGATCAACAATTTCAGCCAATAGACGATGCAAATGTGATTTATGAACGATATCTTCCGATCTAAGCGCGTAATCAGGCATAACCAACCTCATCCTGTATGTCTTTAACTTTATTAAAATCTATGATCTCAGGGAAATCAAAATGATACTTGGGATTGTAATATAACATATCAGCAACTGCCCTCTCAGGCGATGCAATTAATCCATTTTCACCAAGAATAATTCCTGATGGATGAAATAGATACTTATCTTTCATTTGGCGGAAACGAAAAGACCAATTCCCCACCTTAATCTGTTTTGAGAGATCAGCTATAAAAGTGAAACTATAAACCGCTTGTGAAATAATTCCAGCTTCCGCAAGGACAGATTCAGTGGATAGATAGGCGTAACGGTGAATAATAGCTCTACCCAACTCAATGGGATTCAATTGATCAATGGGCACAACAGAATAGAGCCCTTTATACACCCGATATAAAATGCCCTTTTCTGTGTAGCGGGATATAGTCATATATAGAGTCTGACGGTTCTTAATCTCCCAAAGAATCGCCAGATCGTTTGTGTGATACAATTTTCTGTCTTGTTCTAAGAGTTTGTTTATCCTATACATTATTGTATAGGATAATACTATTAACTACAATTGTCAAGATTGGAAGATCATCAACCTCATAATATCGTGATAGTACAACCTCATCTGCGTATGCAGATATATCAATCAAACAAAGCGACACGTATCAAAATAGAAATCTCTAAAAATATGGTTCTATTCCAATTCACCATTCCCCATCCCCGATAAAAAAACCGTCCCTACTGGAACGGTCTCCTTTAAATACAAGGTGCCGAGTCACAGAATCGAACTGTGGACACCGCGATTTTCAGTCGCGTGCTCTACCAACTGAGCTAACTCGGCTTATAACGCTTCCCTTGTTTAAGCGTGACCCTGATTTTAACCCCTCCCTATGACCTTGTCAAGCAAACCTCTCTCCAATACTATTCGGGATGATCCGTTGGCTTGCGGACCAGGAACATCACCAGACTTTCCACCCATAACAGCAGCAAACTTACATGAAACGCATATACAGCCGGCGTCAGGAAATAATCGCACCAGTTGGTCACATAACTGGGGTCATATTCTTCAATCCCTGCGGGTCGCAATAATTCAAAGAAGGCAGGATAGGTTCGGAAGATCCACACGGACGCCAATACCCCCAACATATTCACCAGGACCATCCCAAGCAACATGATCAAGACCTGGCGTCGATTTAATCGATAGATAAAGAGACCCAAAACAATGATACCCAGGACAAAGGCTGTAATGGTGATAATGTGTTCTGCCCGCAAAGGGACCGGCAGCCCCAGGCTGCGCCAATCCCAATACCAGAGAAAGGCCGCGACAAAAATTAAGGCACCCCCTAAAAACAAGAAATGCCATTTTCGTAATTTTCGACCGACAGCCATCATCAACCTCTCTTATGGATCAGTGACGATATTTTTGAACCATTTCCCCATCATTTTATCATGGAGTACATGGATTATGAAAGCTAGGAAATATCGGAAGTAGTTCCACTGCTCTTAATAAGTTTCGAAATGGTGCGAAATTGCGGGTGTTCCGAGGTACGGATCATTTCAAATAAAGCTATCTCAGCGCTGGAGATAAATGCCCCGGCATCATGCAGGCATTGTAGGGCGAGTTGATGGTTCTCCGCTGTGCGTGAAAACACACCGTCACTCAAGGCGTACACTTCATAGCCGGCATCCAGCAGGTCTAATCCCGTCTGCAGGACGCACACATGCGCTTCTATCCCCATCAGGATCACCTGTCGGCGTGAACTCTCTTCCAATGCGACCAGAAATTCCGATGTGCGCAGGGCGCTGAAACTGCTTTTTGCAATCGGCTCAATCCCTGCTAAGGCTTCCCCTAATTCTGGTATTATGGGGCCGAGTTTCTCAGGCACTTGCACAGTGGGGATGATCGGAATTCCCAACGCCTGGCACCCTTTCACCATCCGCAAGGCGTTGGGTAAAACCAGGTCCGAACGGTCGACTATTTCCGCCAGCTTCCCCTGAAAATCAACCATGACCAAAATAGATTCAACTGTGTTTAACATCCAACCTCCAGTGATAAATGCCTGCATCCATTATACCAGTCTCCAAAACCCATTCGACATCTTCGTTATATAATGAAACTATGGATGATGATAAAGCAAAATCGACGGAAACAAGTTCTTTCGGCACGCCTGGGCGGATCAGCCACGACGCATCACGGTTCTATGAGAGTCGCATGTATGAGGACGTCCAAAAAGGGAAGAAGGTACCCTATCATGAGTCCCCGATCCCACCGCAATATCTGGATCGTATCTTTTGTAAATCCAGCGAAAAGATGGAAGAACTCCCCGACTGCAGCGTCCACCTCATGGTCACTTCCCCGCCCTATAACGCACAGAAAGAATATGACCAGGACCTGAGCCTGGATGACTATCTTGATTTGCTGAAATCCGTCTGGCGGGAGACCTATCGTGTCCTCGTTCCAGGCGGACGCGCTTGCATCAATGTGGCAAACCTGGGGCGCAAACCGTATATAGCATTGCACAGTTTTATCATCCAACAAATGGTCTCCATCGGTTTTCTGATGCGCGGCGAGATCATTTGGGACAAAGCGGCCAGTGCCAGCCCTTCCACTGCGTGGGGAAGCTGGCTCTCCGCCAGCAACCCTGTTTTGCGTGATGTCCATGAATATATTCTGGTCTTCAGTAAAGAGACTTTCCGCAGGCCAAAGGGGGATCGCGAAAACACCATCAGCAAAGAAGATTTCCTGAGCTGGACGAAATCCGTTTGGCAGTTTCAAGCTGTTCAAGCCAGGCAGATCGGCCACCCGGCGCCTTTCCCAGTGGAACTTCCCCACCGCTGCATCCAACTCTACACTTATAAAGACGAAATCGTCCTGGATCCCTTCGCCGGCAGCGGTACCACCTGCCTGGCAGCCAGGCAGGACGGACGCCACTTTGTGGCATACGACATTAACCCGGATTATTGCCGGCTTGCTCAATCACGTTTGGATGAAGTCGAAAAATAAAATATAAAAAGTTCCCCGCCTAATGGACGTCCACCGCTTGTGACAGCCTCTCAATGGCATTTTCGATGTAGTCTTCCTGTTCGATGATCACTTTGATCGCACCTTCCGGACAAATTTCAGCACAATTACCGCAGCCCCGGCAGTCCTCTGAGATGACGGCTTTGCCATCCTCGAGATGAATGGCGTCAATGAAGCAGATATCTTCCGTGCATTTACCGCAGCCAATGCAATCCTCCGTCACCTCGACACGCACACCGGGCATGCGTTCGATCTTCTTCTGCAGTTTGGGCGCCAGGTTGGGCAGGAATCGAAACAGACAACAGCAGGGGCAGCAATTACAGATCGTCATTAATTTCGTGGAGGGTTTCACGCCCATCCACACCGCGTCAATTTTATCCCGACCGATCAAATGCACCAGCCCGGCTTTCCGCGCCCGTTCCAGATGCGCCAGCGCAGTTTCCTGATCCACCAACCGTCCCAACTTCGGATTAATATCCAGGACCGCCTCGCCGAGAAAGATGCATCCAATGTCGTGATCATAATTCTGGCAGTTCGCTGCTTCCCTGCAAATACAATAATTCATCAGGAAGATATGACTGGCTTCCTTGATGAAATGAGCCACGACCTCTGAGGGCACCACAACATTCTCCTGATCGTCCACACGCTGCTGGATGATAACCCGATCCTTCGGCAGGTAGAACAGGGCATCGCCGGTCTGATGACCATTGAACAACGCGCGCTCCATCATGCGACCAACGACGGGCCACTTCGTCATTTCGGCACCAAAATAGCGCAACTCAAAATGCCTTTTAAGAAATTCAATAAACCATAGTGGTCGTGCCAAAAAAATAAATCCTTTTAATATCTGTGGATTCAAACTTTTAGTGCAACAACATTGTTGAAGACCTCGTTAGGCTTATA
>CAZNRI010000046.1:0-13844 GCA_964575595.1 uncultured Candidatus Brevefilum sp. | reverse complement strand
CCTGAAATCCCTTCTTTTTTATTGTATACCTGTAAACATATTTCAGGACGACACATACCTGATACCAACCCATTCCCCATTCACACTTCCCTTTTCACAGCCTATCCTCATTGACAAACCTTCCTCAATATGTGATACTATACTCACAAAATGTGAAGTGCCTCACTTCACGAACACATTGCAATCCCACGAAGTGAGGAGGTGGTGTACAATGTTAAAATGTAGTAGTACCATAACATCGGCTGTGGCACCCCTCCTCGAGACTGTTCGATAAGGGTGCTACGGCCAAAATGATTGCCGTCCGCTTGGCGGACGGCTTTCGCTTTTAACCTTAGACATATTTTTATCCCCACATCCTCATTCAGTATAATTAAAGGAAAAGGAGTTCTAATGATCCACACCAACATCTGGTGGATCCGGCGGGACATTCGCCTGCATGACAATCCGACCCTCGATGCCGCACTTTTGAATGCTGACTACTTCATTCCTCTGTTCATCATTGAACCTGAACTGATGGAAAATGCTGCTCCTAAACGCCGTGCTTTCCTCCTGAATGCCCTCGCTGATCTCGATCGGGAACTTCGTAAATTGGGGTCGCACCTGATCCTTCGACAAGGACCAGCCTATCGCGTCTTTAAATCATTGACAGAATCATTTGAGTCTGTAACTATTTATGTTCATGAGGATTTCAGCCCCTTCGCACGAGCGCGCGACCAAGCCATCGCAGATCAATTCGATTTACACCTTCAAAAAGGTGTGGTTCTTCGACATCCAACTGAAATTCTTAAAAACGATGGTAACCCCTATACGGTTTACACCCCCTATAAAAACAAATGGCACAGATACCCCCTCCCGACCCCCGCCGACTGCCTCCCATCCCCCGAACATCTCCCGCCCCTGCCCAAAGACCTCTCCTCTGACCCATTACCAGCAGTTCAATCCATTGCGGGTTTTCCCGCCACAGCCAATGAAGCGCAGAACCGATTGACCACCTTCACCACCGGTGCTATCCAACACTACAACAGCCAGCGTGACCGTCTTGACCTCCACGGCACTTCCTGCTTGTCCCCCTATCTGCGGTTTGGCTTGATCTCTGTCCGGGAAGCCTTCGCCCAATCTCAGATTGCCTTCCTGCAGGCGGATGACGATCAAACCAGGGCTGAGATCCGCACCTGGATGGACGAACTCGTCTGGCGTGAATTTTTTACTGCCATCTTATATCACTTCCCCAGGGTGATGGAAGACCCCTTTCGGGAGGAATATCGGGATGTTCCCTGGCGGGATGCGCCGGAAGACCTGCATGCCTGGCAGGAGGGTCAAACCGGATACCCCATCGTTGACGCCTGCATGCGCCAATTAAAGGAAACAGGGTGGATGCACAACCGAGAACGGATGATTGCAGCTTCCTTCCTGACCAAAGACCTGCTCATCAACTGGCAGCACGGCGAAGCCTGGTTCATGGATAATCTGATTGACGGCGATCCTGCTGCCAACAACGGCGGATGGCAGTGGACAGCCGGCACGGGCACCGATGCCGCCCCCTACTTCCGCATCTTCAATCCTGTCCTGCAGGGGCAGAAAAATGATCCGGATGGAGCATACATCGCACAATGGGTGCCAGAGCTGAAATCACTGCCGGTCAAGTACCGCCACGAACCCTGGAGACTTTCCGAAAAAGAGGCAGAAAAATATAATTTTGAATACGGCAAAGATTATCCAGAGCGCATTGTAGATCATTCCTTTGCCAGACAGCGGACACTGGCTGCCTATAAATCTGCCCGAAAAGAATAATCTTTCCCTTTAAATCGTCTGACCTTGCAACTTTTTACCTTTGGATTCGTATATCAGGGTGAAAGGAGAAAGACAATGATAGGTTTAATTGAAGGTTTATTCGGTCTGATCGTTGGACTCATTAAAGGCATTTTTGGATTAATCACTGGACTGATCGGCGGCATCTTTGGATTGGTTTTTGGCATCCTGGGCGCAGTGGTCGTACTCCTCTTTGTGATCGGGTTTATCCTCGTCCTACCGGTTATATTGCTGGTGGCGGTTCTTTAATCGGGTTTCTCCACTCTCCTGTCAACCGCCCTTAAAGAATCATATCCTCTCTCCCACCAGCAAGAAATCGTAAAGACGCGGCGGTGGAGATACCGCGTCTTCCATGCTGTTTTTTCATCAATGGAGTACATGAATTAATGTAAATTTCGGGTTCATCCCCATTAATATAGCAGGTTGCGCCATAATTTCTGATAGGATGATCATGCTGGGATAGCTCTGGAGGAGGAAAATATGAAACGAGAAGATCTAACTTATATCATCGCGTTGGTCCTTTGCATAATCCTGATCGTCCTCACCAACGCTTGACCATTGCATTGAGTCGATAAAAGCCGCTGGTCCCAGCGGCTTTTTTTACATTAATAATTTAGGAACTGCGCCTGAATCGGGCAGCAGGACGAATGGCCCACATCTCCTCGCCAACTTCATAGTGACCAATTCAATCATCTCATCCCATCCCGCCTTGAAGAAAAAATGATGCGGCGCATTTTCCTGCCCGCGATAATCATGGAGCGCCAGGATCGCCCAGGAAACGTCCTTCCGACTGCGCACCGTCACCTCCCAAACCGAATCCGAGATCAGGTAATCCACCACGATACCTGGAATGGCATCCATCACTGTGCGCATCTCCTCAGGTGTGGGATAGCGGCCAGGCGGAATCGCATGCGGCAGTGGGATGCCGGACTGAACCAGCCAGGCGACAGTCGCCGGATCCTGCATACAATCCGCTAAAGAAACCACATCAAAAAGTTTTTCCATTGGCATTGCGTTATTATACTCCCCCCATTGTGGACGACACTATCCATCCAGGCTAGAATAAAATACTAAATACCTGTTTCCCAATCTATCTCATATTTTTTCCACCAACGAACTCACTCAAAATACCCAAAGGCTTCCAACCGATCCCTCGCTGTCGCAATTTCCATAGTTGTGAACAATGAATGGAATCTAGGTTGAATCACCAAAGCTTCCATAGATAAATCCAGGCGATGACATTCCCATAAGGTTATCAACCCAGTTTGCACTTCATCCTTAGCTAATAAACGCCTTGCGGTTTCGACCCCGCCGTGTTCCTGAACCATCTGGAGAAAGCGTGTAGGCACATAACCGCAGGCACTCTTGGATTGCTCATATACATTTATCATCCGTCGGTGAAATTGTTCAGCCAGAGTCTCTTCTGAGGTCATCTTACCTTCCCATAGACATATAATCTACTAAAACGGTCATATACCAAACAATAACAGACCCACCACCATCAACATCGCTGATAGAATAAAGCAGTTCCGTCGAAAGCCACTAGGCTTGATAATATGCACCACAAACAACCTACAATAAAAAACGTTAATCCCCTCTATCCGTCCATAGTATAACATATCACACATGATGATTCGCCCCCATTCCTCTCAAATTTCAATTAGGCTGGATAACACCAAATGGCTCTTACATGAATTGCGTACAGCTTCTGGAGTGCGAACTTTAGTATACCCCTTCCCATTTTTGCATCTTCCACAAATATGTAATGTCATCATTGGATTGCTTCGACCTCTACAAGGTCTCGCAATGACGGGCAGGATTGTCGTCACGAGCGAAGCGAAGTGATCTACAAATGACTCGTCCTATGAATTCCTCTATCATGAAAACCTAAATTTGTTGTGGATCAATAACGAAGAGAGCCAAACCTCCCATAAATCAGACACCGCTTCAGCCATGACTGTTCACACCCACATACCTAATCACCCAATACCGAATACCTGATACCTAAACCCCTAATACCCAACACCTGCCTTTTCAATGAAGAATAAGCGGCAGATAATTATTCAGGCTTTTCTCCTTGGTTGATTCCACGGTGGGTGTCATCGTTTCCGTCGCTGTTGAAGTGAACGTTGACGTGTGCGTAGAAGTAGCTGTGGCGGTTTCCGTGGGGGTTGACGTAGATGTAGAAGTTGCAGTTGCAGTAGCGGTTGCAGTCGCGGTGCTGGTATTTGTGGACGTCGGAGTGGGGTCAGGTGGGATGGCAGCCAATACCGCCGCCAGCGCATCAATCTCCCCCCAGCCGGTGGCATGATTGGGCACGTAGCCGGGTCCTTCATCCCCATTGCCGGTGTCGTAGGGGATCGGCACAGCCGAATCCTGAATCAATATCTCTGTCTCCGCATAATCCCCCATCAGGTCCGGCGCAGCCCCCCACAGCAGCGCAACCAACCCCGAGACGTGCGGCGCGGACATGGAGGTCCCACTCATAAATGCATAGCCATAATCACTCGTAGGATATAGGGACAATATGTCTACGCCCGGCGCAACGACCTGGGGTTTTATGTTTGCATACCCGTTCCCATTGATCGTGTCCAGGCTGTCCGTCGGCCCCCAGTTGGAATGGTCAGCATACTGCCCGTCGTGGTTCCCCGTCGAGCCCACACCGGTCACATGATAAGACCGAGCTGGATATCCGACCGTATTAAGCCCGGGAGGCTCTGGATAGCGGCAGTTGCTGGCATTGCCGTTTGAAAACACAGGATACATCCCGGCTGCATGCCAGGAGTCAATGGTATTTTCATACCAGCCGAAATAAAACCGAAGGCAGTTCCCCCACGAGTTACTAACCACGTGTGGGCGCATATCCGGGTCAGCGTTGTTCCCATTTAAGTCAGTTGGCGCAAGCAAAAACTGCCCACATTCCAGCAGGTCTAATCCAGATCCCGACCCTTCATCGTCAAGCGCCTTACAGGCGATCCACTCCGCCCCCGGCGCCACGCCGAAAGTGTTGCCAGAATTGTCCTGCCCGACCATGATCCCCATGGTATGAGTCCCATGCCCATTGTCATCATAAGCCGCATCCTCGCCATTCACAGCGTCCCACCAACTGTAATCATGGGCGATGGTTCCGCCGTCATTCCCCCGATACTGATCCAGCAGCGCGCTGTGTGTGTAGCGCACACCGGTGTCAATATTGCCCACCACAATCCCCTCACCGGTATAGCCCATAGCCCACGCATCATCCGCGTTAATATGCGTGAGGTTGCTCATCGTGCCCCGTACTTCTTCCACCTCAACGTCTTCGGGGGCAACGGTGAATTCAGTTAGTGATACTTGGGGGATAGTCTCAATCGAATCGATCTCCCAGTAATCCAAAAGCCCCATCAGAGTTGACCGGCCGGAGGATTGCACCCCGATCACATTTTGAGCCCAAAAAGCCTCATAGGTGACGCCCTGACTGTCCAGGTAAGCGCGCACTTCCGCTTGATTTCTGGAGGTGAAGGCAGTCAACGTACGATACACATACCAGCCGCGTTCTTCCCAGGACATGCCAAATGCCTTTGAAAGATCGGCTTTGTCTTCAAAATAAATCAGGTATTCCACGGAATCGGATCGTTCGGTTGCTTCCAGGAGCACTGGATCAATCGTTGGGATATCATGTGGGGGATTTGAGGCAGAAACCGGCACCAAACTGCACACCCCGATACTCAGGATGAGCAGCATCCCTAATAAAATTAACCGATTTCGCCAAACCGAACCGCGCTTCATACTATGCTCCAAAGACAACTCACATTAAATTAACATTAATCCCCGCTATCTGCAAATAGTATAGCACATCACACATGATTAACATCCTTATTCAGCCCTGGAAGATTGACCACTTTTCCTCTTGAATTTTAATCAGGTTGGAGGATCGCCAAATGTCTCTTACATGAATTGCGTACTTCGTCTGGAGTGCAGACTCTAGTCCACCCCTCCCCTTCACCAAGCTACAGGGTTTCCAGGAAACAAAAGTGAAGCAAGACTCAAACCTCACATCACCTTTTCACAGCTTCACTCATAAGAAATGCCATCATCAGATTGCTTCGACCGCTGAAACGGTCTCGCTATCTTGTCATCACGAGCAACGCGAAGTGATCTAAGATTCACACCTTACCCAACAACACACCAACCCTGACCAATTAAATAAAAAGTGGGCGCGAATGGACTCGAACCCACGACCTCACTGCCCCTACCACTCCGTTTCAGGGGTTCCGCTCCGCTCCAGGGGCACAGATGTGGATTATAACCAAATTGGGGGGGGAAGGGGACCTGTTGCGAACCACTTTTTACAGATTGCGTTTATTATATCTTGCAATTGCTGTTCTCAAGTAAAATATTGTTTATAGAGTAATTACAGGGATGATTTGAATTATGAATATCTGGTTTGCTAGAGAAAAATCATTTGACTGGCTTAATAACGAGCTGAAGTCAGAAGCCGAGTTATTACGAGAAGGCTTCGATTATTTAGAAAGCTTCGTAAGCTTGTTTGAAAAAATAGGTGAAAACGAAGGCGAAAATGAGGTAGGGCAGTTTTCGAGAATAGGCAGTGTAACACTGGCGAAATTTAGCCATTTATTAATAGGATGCTATAGTCTTACGTTAGATGGCCTTGCTCAAGAATCTGGAGCATTGATACGTCCGCTTATTGAAACTTACGAATTACTTGTATATTTCCGCCAGGATAAAACAAGAATAAACCAGGTGCTTAACGGAAAATTGCCTTCTGCTGGAAATATTGGAAAACGAATATCAGGGGACTATAAAGATTTACGAGCTCATCTCAGCAAAAATGCTTCACATTTCAGTTATGGAATAGATTCTATACGGCATTTATTTGATAATAATAACAAAATTAAGCCAGTACCAAATCATAGTTTAGATGTTCTTTACACAAATCTTCAATTACTCAATGCTTTTCAAATTTTTATTTTAATTGAAGCAGTTAAATGTTTGCTCGCAGTAGAATTTGATGCAAACACATTAGCTGATGAGATAGAAAAATGGCGTGATTTGTGCATAAAGACCTTCTCGTCAAAAAATAGATAGATTCAATAAAGAGGCAGTAGATAGAAATTAATAGACTATGCCAATATATCAAAAATCAAAAAACCGACATTGGGCGGTTTTAAAAATGTGGGCGCGGACTGCGAACGACCAACGGGAGCGCAGCGCGTCGCTCGAACCCACGTCCTGATTCTCCCCTTCTGGGGGCTCGGATGTGACTTCTTTTTATTTGCAATTTAAATACAAAATGGGCGCGGAGGGACTCGAACCCACGACCTTCGCGCAGCACCCCCGAAGCGAAGCGGAGCGGGGTAAGGATGTGAACCCTTCATAATTGGTAATTTAATTAAAAGGTGGGCGCGGACTGCGAAGCGCTCGAACCCACGACCTGATTCTCCCCTTCTGGGGACACGGATGTGACTTCTTTTTGTTTGCAAATTAAATACAAAATGGGCGCGGAGGGACTCGAACCCACGACCTCACGGATGTGAACCGTGCGCTCTTACCAGCTGAGCTACGCGCCCATTTAGAATGTCATTATACTAAGCTCCCCCTCCAGCGTCAATCAGAAAACGCAACCCGGATTCCCAGTACCCAATACCTACTACCTAATCCCTTTTGCCCTATTCCATGATAGAATAGTACCTATGTCACGCTTAACCCCCGATGAAGTTCTCCTGGGCTTGCTCAAAGCCCAGCCTGCCCACGGCTATGAGCTCCTGGAGACCTTCCGCGACCCTGCCCACCTGGGCCACATCTGGAACATGAGCACCAGCCAAATGTATGCCGTTCTCAAGCGGCTGGAGGAAGGCGGATTGATCACCGGCTCGGAAATTCCCCAACCCAACGCACCCGCCCGGGTCGAATACCGCCTGACCGAGCGCGGTGAAGCCCGCCTGGAGCGGTGGCTGGCGGAGACGCATCCCCCAACCAGCATCCACCGCATCCGCGTTCTGTTCCTCAGCCGGCTGTATATCGCCGCCCTGCTGGCGCGCCCTGCCGAAGCCATCATCCAGCGACAGATCGCAGCCTGCCAGGATCAGCTTGCGAAAACTCAGGCGGAAAGGGCGCACACCAGCTCCCCGATCAAAGCCCTCACTCTGGATTTCGTCATCGGGCAGCTCGAAGCCTGCATCGCCTGGCTGTATCACTGCCAGGCTCATCCCCTGCCCAATCCGGAGAGGTAGAGCGATCAACCGTAGAAAATGAATAAATGAAAATGACAAAGGAGAATCCATGAGAAAACGTATCACCCTACTCACCCTTCTTATACTGGCAGCCGCGCTGTTCTTCACAGCCTGCGCCCCAGCGGCTGAACCGACGCCCAAGGACACCATGGAACCTGGGGAAACCGCTTACCCTGCGGGAGATCAAACTGGAGAGGTCGCTGAAAGCCCGGAATTTGCCTATCCAGCAGGAGCATTGACGGAACCCGCCCCTCCAACAGCAGCCCGCTTCACCATCCAGGCGGAGCCGGACCTGCAAGAGCCCTTGACCGCGCTGTACAGCGCCGCTTTCCCCGGCGAAGCGCCCCTCTATGTCAATGCCGACGCTGATTTGCTCGCTTCAGCCACCCCGCAGGAGGAAGCCTTCACGCCCGCAGACCTGCCAGCCACTTTTCTCCCTGGGTCAGTGCTGATCCCCCAGACAAAGTCGCAGGATGCCGCCGATTTCATCGCCTTTGCCATCTCAACCGCAGGGCAGCAGGTGTTGATCGACACGGGCGCGCTTCCCGCCAGCGTGACCGTGACGGACCAAACTGGGAACGCCGTCGAGATCCCCCAGCCGGTGGAACGGGTCATCTCCGCCTACGGCCCCGTCACTTCGATGGTCTACGCGGTGGATGCGGAAAGGGCGCTGGTCGCCGCTGGATACCTCGGCGCGAATGACCCCTTAGGGTCAACAGCCATGGAAAATATTGACCCGCGTTTTCCGGAGCTGATCAGCAATGACATCTTCAGCCAATCCACCTTCAGCGTGGAAGAAGCCGCCAACCACGATCCAGACCTGATCCTGGCTAACGCCCGCTCTTCCTGGTTGGAGACGGTTGGTGAGCTGGACATCCCCATTGTCCTCTACGATGCGGAAACCGCCGAGCTGCTCAAAGATGCGGTGCTCCTCACCGGCCAGGTCTTTGGCCCCCATGCCGCCGCACAGGCACAAGCCTGGGTGGATTACTATGATTGGGTCACGGATATCATCGCTGAAGGCACGCAAGACCTTTCAGCAGAGGAACGCCCCAATGTACTGTTCACCGGCACCTCCCCTCAGCGTATCGCCAGCGGCGAGATGTATCAATCCAGCCTGATCAGCATGGCAGGCGGCATCTCCGCCAGCGCAGCGCTGACCGGCTATTGGAATGATGTCAACCTGGAGCAGATCGCCGCATGGAACCCCGACGTCATAATCGTCCCGCCCTATGGCGGCGCTACGGTGGAAGCCATCACCGAGGACGCCGAATGGCAGATTCTGGATGCCGTCCAGGCGGGCGAGGTTTACCAAATGCCCAAGCTGGTGGCACCCTGGGATACCCCCGCGCCGGATTCCGTGATGGGCATCATCTGGCTTTCGCAGGTGCTGTTCCCCGATCGAGTGGACCTGGACTGCCAGACGCAGGCACAGTACTTCTTCAGCACCTTTTACGATTACGCCATCCCGGCAGAGGAGCTTGAAGCCATCTGTGCCATTGACTGAGATGCCGCGCCCCCTAAAACGCACGATCACCGGCATTACCCTATTCGCCCTGCCGGCGGTCTTGTTCTTCCTGACCCTGTTCCTCGGGCGCTATCCCATTACACCCGAGGAGGTGATCAGAATACTGCTTTCGCCCCTTTTCCCCGGCCTGGCTGTGAAGATCCCCGACATCGCCCAGCAGTTGGTCTTGCGCATCCGACTGCCGCGTGCTCTGGGTGCACTGCTGATCGGTGCCAGTTTCGGCGGGACGGGAACAGCTTTTCAAGCCATCTTCAAGAATCCCCTGGTTGATTCCAACATCCTCGGTGTGACCTCCGGCGCGGGCTTCGGCGCTGCCTTAGCCCTCCTGCTCCTGCAGGATATGTGGTGGGTGCAGCTTTTTGCCTTCCTATTCGGTCTTTTGGCGGTGGCGCTGGCATTTTTCGGCAGCCGGCTGTACCGTTCCGCACCCCTGCTTGTGCTGACCCTGATGGGCGTCCTGATCGGATCACTATTCGGCTCCCTCACCGCCCTCCTCAAGTACCTCGCTGACCCCCTCGACACCCTCCCTGCGATCACCTTTTGGCTGTTGGGAAGCTTGACAACAATCACCTGGAGCAGCCTGACCGCCCTGACCCTGATCACCCTCTTGGGGTTGACCTTCCTGTTCCTCATCCGCTGGCGCTTGAACGTCCTCTCTCTGGGGGATGAAGAAGCTCAGGCGCTGGGTGTTAACCCTGCTCGTATGAAGTTGTGGATTGTCCTGGCATCCACCCTGATGACGGCGGCTGCGGTCTCCGTCAGCGGCGTGATCGGCTGGGTGGGGCTGGTCATCCCCCACGCGGGGAGGCTGCTGGTCGGCCCCGACCACAAACGCCTCCTGCCAGCGGCTGTTGCGCTGGGGGCCTCCTTCCTGCTCCTCATTGATAACATCGCCCGTGTGCTTTTGCCAGGAGAGATCCCCCTGGGCGTCCTCACCGGTCTGGTGGGCGTCCCCATTCTGATTCTTCTCTTGCGCCGCGGACGAATGGGATGGTGATCATGTCCCTCGAAGCGCGGCACCTCAAGTTTGGCTACACACTGGGAAAGACGGTTCTCCATGATATTTCCCTGGCATGTTCCAGCGGCGAAGTAATCTACGTACTGGGGCGCAACGGGAGCGGCAAGACCACCCTGCTCTCCTGCCTGGCAGGCATCCTGCGTCCTGAGAATGGGAAAATTCTGGTGAATGGCGAGAACCTCCATCAACTTTCCCACGCCGAGCGCGCCCGCCGCATCAGCTTGATCCCTCAGATCCACACACCCACCTTCTCCTATACCGTTGAGGAAATGGTTATGATGGGGCGCGCCCCTCACCTAGGCTGGCTGGGATCGCCCTCACGCAAAGACCGCACCATCGTCGAGGATGTCATGGCGCAGGTGGGCATTTACGAGCTGCGCGGCCGCCCCTACACCGAGATCAGCGGCGGCGAGCAGCAGTTGACCCTGATCGCCATGGGGCTGGCGCAACAATGCCCTATCCTATTGATGGATGAGCCCACCGCCCACTTGGACCTGAGCAACCAGCACCGGGTCTTGGAAATCGTCCAACAATTGAGCGATCAGGGCTTATCCTTCATTATCTCCTCCCATTCTCCCAACAATGCCCTGGCTTATGCTGACCGTGTCCTGATGCTCACCGGCGGCTGGGTCACCGCTTCGGGTAAGCCGGAGGACACACTGACATCAACGCTGCTCTCCTCCGTGTATGGCGTTCAGACGGAGGTGCTATATGAAAACCAGGGTGAAAGGGAAACCCCCATCGCCGTGATCACCCAACGCCCGATCACCCTGCTGCCCGAATCCCTCAAAGACCCGGACAGCCTGCTGAGCGACCTCTTCAACCAATCGAAAGACTCCCCCCAATTAATCCTGCTCACCGGCTTATCCGGCGTGGGGAAAACCACCTGGTGCAGTCAATTGGTTGCCCTGGCGCGAGAGCGGGGTTTAACAGTAAACGGCTTGCTTTCCCCCAGCGTCTTCAAGGAGGGCCGCAAGGTCGGCATCAACATCGCCGATTTGCAAAGCGGTGAAACTCGGCAGCTTGCCAGCTTGCGAAAGGGCGATTCGGGGAAAATCGGCACGCCGCGCTGGTCCTTTGACCCTGAAGTGACCGCCTGGGCGAATCGTGTCCTTGAAGAGCCAGCGCCCAGCGACCTTCTGGTGATCGATGAGGTTGGCCCTTTAGAACTCCTACAGGACGAAGGTCTCACGGCCGGATTGCGCCGATTGGACGCCGGAGAGTATAAGGTGGCCTGCGTCGTGATCCGCATATCCTTGCTGCCCAATGCGCTCCAGCGCTGGCCCCACGCCACCGTGGTCAAGGCGACGCTACCTAAATCTTGATGGTGGTCACCTGTGTCGGCCTTATCGAGACGTGCAGGTGACAAAATATGCCCCCGCCCGCAGGAGGCCGCCCAGGAATTGCTCAAACGTTACGATGAAAATTAGGTATTGTTCTACCTAATGATTTTATAATTCTGATTGTCCCCATAAAAAAAGACAAATTAACATTCAACACAATCGCCGTTGAATGAAATCAACCCTTGTTCCGCGTCCACATGAAGCTGCATTCCGGTTGCAAATTCCGATATAGGTATTTGATCAACGCAGGGGATCTCGGCGATGATGCAGCCAACAGCGGTAATCGTCTCACAAGTTTCGTTGATGATCGCGATGGGGGCATGGCCGTTCCTCTTCAGCCTATACAGGACGTAAGATCCCACCGTGGAGCCCTTGCCGCTGGGGAAGACCAATACCCTGCCCGCGATGGACTGCCCCTCCAGGTCATGCCCGGCTTCGGTGACCACCCCCGTTTCCGGGTCAACGCCGCCGTAGAAGGAAATGCCCATCCGGCTGACAAGGGCTTCACCGCTGGCTTTCCCGGGGAAGATAGTCCGTCCGGTGAGGGTCATTCCAACGCCTCCTGTATGACCGCTTCAAAGTTCAATAATCGGGTCTTAAAATGGTTCTTAGCGTGGGCGTAGTAGCAGGCTTTGGCGGAATCGGTCGCCATCGCATGGAAGCGCCCCTCAATGGGCGCCACCACGCAGCAGGTGTCCGTGGCGAACTTCGCGCCGGCAGCTTCAATGACGGCCGTATAACCCATGCGATCCGCCATGCCCTTCACCGGCCGGGAGGTTGTGATCCAGAATTCCTTGATGACACGCTTTCCTTCCAATAGTTCAGCGACCCGCTGTATCTCGCGCAATGAAAGGTGCGGGCAGCCCAGGCTGACGAAGTCAACCTCCTCGGCATCGGCATTGGTCAGGCTGGCTTTGCCGCTATCGAGATCATGCTGGCTGACATGGAAACGCTCATCCGGCATCTCATAACAGTCCGCTTCAGGCGTGATGCCCGGGATATGAAACAGCGCCACCCCGCCGTAGGTGGCGATGCTGGCGCAGAAGGACTTCAAGTTCTCAAGGCTGGCATCTGGGATGCCGGTGATAGTGGGCACCCGACCTGAGGATTCGGATTGGATTCGGTCGCCAATGACTTTGCCCAACGCGCCGAAGTCGGGATTATCACGGATATCAGCGTCTACGTGCACATGCAGGGTGGGCTGACGGTTGTCGTCCAGGTGGTAACCGTATGCGGGGGTACACCCCGTGAGCGCGGCAGCCAGCGCGGAGGGTCCCCCCTCGCGGTTGGTGCGTGCGCCTAAAACAGAATTGGCGTAACACACCGCGCTGCTCTCCGCCCAGGCGATATGCTCGCCAAAACATGGCAGGTTACCGAACAAATACGGCGTACAGGAGCAGGTGGTGACCACGCCCATAGCTTCAAACGCCGACAGGACACGCCGCTGCTTCTCTGCGAAATCCTCCGAAATGCCGAGGGCACGATAATTTTCGATATCCATGCCGGCGGGGTTGAGGGTGGTGAGGACCTGAGCTCTTCCGCCCCCTTCCGCCATCTCCGAGAGCCATTCCAGCCCGGCTTCGCCCAGGTTGGCGTAGCTGACGCCGGCAATCTGCACAGAACGGATGGGGATCATCCGCTCCGCGCCGTAAATGCGGCCCAGCGTTTCAAGGATCTGCATCGCCTTCTGCGCGGCATCGCCAGAGTCTCCATTCAGGAGGGCTTGTTCTTCGGAGGTCAGGTGCATAGGGATATTGTACTGGAAAAATGCGGGTGAATGGTGAAGGATGTTTTGTGAAAAGTGATCAGGTATTAGGTGATTGGGTATTAGGTATTAGGAATTAGGTATTAGGTGACCCTGTGTCGTCCTGAAATATGTTTACAGGTATACAATAAAAAAGAAGGGATTTCAG
>CAZNRI010000045.1:0-14298 GCA_964575595.1 uncultured Candidatus Brevefilum sp. | reverse complement strand
TCAAGGAGTTCTCTCTTTTTGTCTACTCAAATATGGAAATATGATACAGTATCTCTTGGGGTTTATGAACGAAACTTTTGTATTCTAAGACAAAAAAATTTAATAAGAATAATCTGTTTATGGGATGCCGCACGGGAAACCCGTGGGTCGCCCGTGAACAATTTAAGGTAAAGTTTGATTAATACCTAAATTTAGATTTTTCCGAATTCAATCATTCGTAATAATGGTCAAGAGACTGATCATTATTTCCGAGACATCTGATGAGGAACGCCCTCCGAATTTCCGGTCACTGGGGTCAATGATTATATATCCACGCCCAGCCAGTTGCGAATCAGGAAACCGATCAAAAAGCTAAAACCCGCCACGCCCAAGCTGAGCCCAGCCATCTTCAGGAAGTTCTTCCAGAATTTCTTGTTCTGGGCAACGGCGTTATAGAAATTGAACACGGCAATAATAACCACCGATGTGACCAGCGTGATCACCAGGGCAAGGATCTCATTATTGACCAGCAAATAAGGCAGGATGAGCAAGGCGACGGTGACGATGTAGGCGATGCCCGTATAAACGGCTGCCCGGACGGGATGTTTATCCGTCTCTTCGGAACTGGTTGAAAGGTACTCCGATGCAGCCATGGACAGGGAAGCCGCAATGCCGGTCACCAGACCGGACAGGGCAATGATCTTCACATCGCGGAAAGCCAGCGTCAGCCCCGCCAGCGCGCCGGTCAGCTCGACCAGGGCGTCGTTCAAGCCCAGGACCACCGACCCCGCGTACATCAGCGTCTCCTCATCCAGCATCTCCAGCAGCTTATCCTCGTGCTCGTCTTCATCTCGGATCACATCCCGCGCTTCGGGGAGCTCATCGGCAATCTTCGCATAGTTGACCTGCGCCTTTTCCTCGCCCAGCTCCATCAGCTTGAAGCCAAAAGTGAAGCCGAACACTTTGCTGATGGCAGTGTAGAGCCAGATTTGAAATTTGTTGGGGCTGACCTCTTCGCCGGTATAACCCCTCCAAACCTCATAATGCCGTTTTTCGTCATCGCCAATCTCCTCGACGATCCTGCGGTTTTCCTCATCAGGCAATATCTCAGCGATATTGTGATAGACGTGATACTCCGTGATCTCTGTCCGCTGCGCTTTGAGCAATTCCCGCCTGAGTTCTTCATTTAATTCCATATTTATCTCCTTCGTTCTCTCAAGATGATTTCTTCTGACAATCGGGGCACAACCCTTCAAACAATATCCGTGTATTGTGCAGCCGATAGCCGCTTTTCGTCTCGATTTCCCGCTTCAATGCGTCGATCTTTTTACTGGGAACATCAATAATCTTGCGGCAAGCGGTGCAAATCACATTGACGTGGGGCTCGGTGTCGGTGTCGTAATGCACTGCCTCATCCCCCGCCTGACCGATGGCGTGAATGGCGCCCAGCTCCTCCAATGTGTTGAGAGTATTGTAAACTGTCATCAGAGACAGCGAGGGCATCTCCGGCTTGAGCTCGTTGTAGACCATTGCCGCAGTGGGGTGCGCCTCGGTCTGGCTCAGGTAGCGGCAGATCGCCCGCCGCTGGGGCGTAATTCGCATGCCGGATTGCTTTAAGGTTGAAAGGAAGTGGTCTAAATCAGTCATCATAGTCTATTTATAACTATTACTTATTTATAATTATTATAATCTGGGTATAGACAAGAGTCAAGGGTCCTTTAATACATCTGATCGGGTATGAGGGGCGTGCGAAAAGCATCATTCGACACAATCCGTTGGTGCGCAACTCGTCAGGCTATCATACAGAGCGGTTATAATCCATACTATCCATGCGATGTTAGAGAAAGGATTGCCCGTGCATCCCCAGTATTTCCATTATGATCGTTTGGTGAAAAGCGAAGATCTGAACCATCACGGCACCCTCTTTGCCGGCCGTTCGGCGGAATGGTTTGTCGAAGCCGGCTTCATCGCCGCAGCCAGCGCCCTACCCGCCCAAAATATCGTCTGCCTGAAGGTCCACGGGCTGACCTTCACCCACCCCATCAAAGCGGGCGAGGTCGCCTGTTTTGAAAGCAAAATCGTCCATGCCGGGCGAAGCTCCTTGACGGTGTTTGTGAGCTTGAAGCTGCAGGGGTGGGATGAACCCATCCTGACCGGCTTTATCACCTTCGTCCACATCAATGATAGCGGAAAAGCCGAACCGCACAACTTAGAAATAGCGTTGACGTCCGAGGAAGATCGCCGTCTCAATAAGCAAGCGCGGGCGCTTAACTAGGACCGGCATCCGCAAAACACAGCCGCTCGAACAGCTCGCCCGTGTGCAGCATGACGTGGCGGATGTTATAGAACTGCAGCTCCATCATATCGAAGGGCAGCCAGTAAAAGCCCGACTCCGCTGACAGGTCCATTACGTTAACCTGCTCTCCCACCTGAGCCATGCAGAAATCAAGATAAGCGAGAATTTGTTCCCTGTTGAAGATCAGGCTTTCTTCCACCGGCTTCCCCAGGTCATGGAGCTCGTCGGGTTCATCATTCCAGGTGGCAAAATCCTCCTCCCGAGGCTGGAGGTAGAGGTGGGTGAAATACAGCACATGGTAGGCCACATGCCAGAAGGGGTTTACGAAGTAGTCGTTCGCCCACAACGCCTCGGGGCACTTCTCCGCCGCCTGGCGCAGCATCATCATGGATGCGTGATATTGGGATTTGATGCTTTTCTTGATGTCCATAAACCCTTCCGAATTTGGTGTCGCCCCCATTATATAACAGCCTGTCCTTCTCAAAGGGTTTTATCCCCACTGCGCACCGGGGATCTATGATGAGGATTTCCCACGCCTTTTAGGAATCGCAGAGATAATAATTATGAGTAATCCAACCGGACCCAATATCTGCCAATAAGTTTGAAAAGCACCCCTCACCATCTCCGGCTCTATGAGATAGATGACCAGGCCCAATACAGCCAAAAAAGCTAAGTTCCTGAAAAAATTTTTTAAGAAAGCCATGTGATTTTCCTCCCATCACTGTCGAGTTTGCGGTCAAGCTGACCCAAGTTTGATGACAATAGATTAATTATACAATTAAGGAGTTTATAAACGGTCACCAAAACTCCCCCCAAAGAGGTGATCACATAGTTCAAACATTCTTTCATTATCTACCGTGAAATGAAACAACCACTGGCAATTCTTTGCTTTAATGGGTTAGATCGTACACTTGATATCTAAATACAAATATTCTCACCCAATACAGATTGTCATGTAATTAAGGCTTCCCCTCAAGGAGCGAAGCGACGCAGCCTCCGCAGGGGTATAGGGGAAGCTGTCTACGAAGTAGACTGATGAGGTAAAGAATTGAATAAAATTAATGTTTGTTGTGTTCAGAATCATGACTTGAACAAGATAAATTTATTAAATGATATCAAGTTGTCTACCAAAAGAAAAGGGCATCTCATCCGGCGCCCGTGCGGCGGGCAGGGAGTTGCCCGTGCCGGAGAAGGTGTAGAGTTGCATAAGTAAATCCCTTTATTATTGTGGATTAAGCGTGTTATATCATAATACGAAAAAACGCATGGGAAGTTGCAAAATTGTGATGATTATGTTTACAAAATGAGCCCAACCTACGACCGAGTAGATATTATATCAATTCCAATTGGGATATATTTTAATGAATCAAAGTCCTACTAACACTTTTAACCTAGCTTGATGTGATATTATTCTTGTAGGATGATATTTTTATACAAGGGATCACAACCTCAGGGATTATATAATGATATAATAGATTGGAGGAAAAATGAATTTATCAGAAGCTTGGCAAAAAAATTATCTTGATACTTACCAATGGATTGAGGAAGATTTGATAAAGAAACTGGAAAAGCATCAACCTGAATTATTATCAGTGGTTTCTCCTCAAAATAAAATAGCTTTTAAACAATTATTAGATATAGATATCGCATTTGCTAAGTATGTACAAAGTGTGGACTCTTTTTCTTTTTCTATACTTAACCTTCTTATTAATCTCAAAAATGAGATTAATGACCCCAAATTGGACAAATTGATTTTGGAGGTAAGACCTTTATTTGAATCGGCAGTAAATGACATGAACAAAAAATCTCAAGGCGCTCATGATTGTATAGAGGAATTTTCACGCAATGCAATCATGTATATTGAAAAAAATAAATACTAATATGACTTCACTGCAAAAAGGTTAATTTGCCAAATCTATTGTCCAAAAGTAGTGCGAGGTTGTCAAAAAAGATATAAAAATTCCCAAAAGGAACCTAAAAACACCGAAAATGCCACGCAAGTGGGAGGAAAATTCGTTCAATTCCAGAAAATTGGGTAATTTCAGTAGAGTCACATAAACAATGTTACACTAACAAATATTACCCACTGAAACACAAAGATTATCTATAATTTTCAATCGTTGAGTAAAATTCATCTAATTTGCTCTTACCTTTGGAAAGTAAAATTATTGCTTCAGAATCACTTCCACATATTGAGCTATTTGAAAAACATCCTATTGCATCTGATCGATATTTTATGCCATCAATCAATATTTGTTTAATTGTCTTAAGATTAGTGGGAACTTGATAATTTTCAATATCTGACAAGATAATTTGGGCTTTATCATAATAGGTTTTTACATCACTACCTAATCCAGGAGAATCAATCAAGTCCTGATCTAATTTTATGAATTTTTCATATTGAAGAATTAGAAATTCAACTGAGTCTTTATCTTGATTATTAATGACTGTATGATCATTTTGTAAATTTGATGTTACGCACCCATTCAGAAATAAGATTAGTATTGAACCAAAGAGTAAAACTTTCACTTTCTTTTTCATTATTACCTCACAGAAAATAAGGTAATGTCTTGTTAAGTGGTGTAAATTGCATTTTGTGCCTCCAACTCCAACAACTCATCAACGAGTTCAAAGCTTTGTTCTGAAGGTTCCGCAAGCTCGAAATTGAGCCGCTTGTTCATGCTCTCATTAGATTATAATACGCGAATGGATTCAGTTTAGAAGTCCACCCTCCAATTTATCCATAAACATTCTTAAAATATTCCAGGACGATCACCACTGATCCCGCCGGGATGTCGTCAGCGCGGTCATAGGCATGGCGGGCGATGCGCAGCCGGCTGATGCTGGTGTCGTCGCTGGCATGCACAACTTCCACACCGATGAGCGTCCCGTCCAGCTCCCGCCCCCTAGCGGGCAGCTCTGTGGGGTCAGCCACCTGCCCGAGCTGTTCAAGGACGGATTCCGTCCGGGTGAGCATCAGGTGACGGTGCCCCTCCGCTACCTCATCCAATTCCACATCAAAATCAGATAGTCGTTCCAGGTAAAAGTCGGCAACCTGGTCAATATCAACCTCTTCAACGGCATAAAAGCGGTAAGGCGCCATCGGCCCCCCCAAGCCATTGACTTCAAATAAGAACTCGGCATTGGGATAAATCAGATCTTCGAACACAGCGACCTCCTTTACAAGGTGTGGTCAGTTAACCTTATTTCTTGTCAAGCTCCTAACAAAAATGATATCACATAAAAACGCAAAGCCGACGGCTTTGCGTTATCCGCAATCAAGTTAGAATGTACGCATATTAGCGGAATCGTATCAAAAAAGTGGGGGCGTCGCGTCTTTCGTGCAGTTCGAACCCGCGACTGAGTTAAATCAAGGTTGAACCGTTCCTGCCTAAAATCTTTTTATTCCTCAACCAGCAGCGGTTCAAGCTCAAGCAGATCCTTGGTGAAGAGTTCCAGGTCGATCAGCCCGGTTTCAGGGTCCCGCTCAAGCCCCGAGATGATCAATTCCAGCCGGCGGGGGAGGCTGAGGGCTAGTTCGGCGTCCACTTCTTCAATAAATGGCAGCAGGTCTTCGAGGTTGTCCTGGGTATCCGTCAGAGCTGCCTGGGCGCTCTCGATATCTTCCATGAAGAGTTCGATGCGGGCGGTGTTGACATCCACCAGCACCTGGTAGAACTTCATATTCGCTGTGGCAGCGGTTAATTCATCTTCCAGGGCGGCGATCTCATCCTCTGCGTCTTGATTGGCGCTTGTCAGGCGGTCATTCTCGTCCTCCAGGTCGCCCAATGCCTGATTCGCCTGTTCCAGTTCGGCTTTGGCTTGCTCCAGCTCTTCGGAAAGGGGGCTGTAACGGACAAAATGGTCCGTGAGAAAGCCTGCCAGAAAGATGACCGCGACAATCAGCAAGCCGATCAAGCCCTTGCGCAAAAAGCGCACAAATTTACTGGGGGGCTTTTTTTCGGGGGTGATATCCTGGGTTGGTTCCGGCTCAAGCGGTTCCTGGTCTTGTTGTTCAGCTTCGACTGATTCCGATATCTCCTGCTCTGGTTGGGATTCCGGTTGGATGGCTTCGTTTTTCTCGTCCATTTCTTTTTTCCTTTTCTTGTGTTAGGTTTTCTTTGGAAAATTAATACCCTCAAATGAGTAGGGCCCGTTAATCTGCATGTCGGCTGTGAATCTAAGTGGTGATCAATTCTTAATTATACCGGCGAATATGGGTAATAAGCGGACTCGGTACGCCCTGCGGGCAGTTTGAACTTATGATCGATTATCTAGTTAATTGATTCACAGGACAATCACCCGGGAGAAAGGAAAATCAGTCCGATAAGCAGCCCAAACAAAAACCAACCAACACTCAAAACAATGCCAACCCAGGCGAACCCTTTGCCTTTCTCAGCCCCAGCCTTCTTCTTGATGTCCACAAGACCGAAAATTCCTGTGACCAATGCGACGACCAGCAAACCATTCCGCAAGGGCACCAGGATCGCATCCGTGATATTCATGATGGCGTTTTCAGGCTCTAAAAAGTTATAGACAAAAAAAATCAGGGCAATGAGCAGATAAGCAAGCCCCCCGCTCACAAAACTGATCATTGCCAGGCGGTTTATTTTACCAGAACGACTCATCATTTTCCTCCAAAAATTACCAGATAATTATAAACCAAACATCTTTTGTTGGGCGCGGTCTGGGTGCCTGCGCCAAACGGACATAATTAAAAACGCCCTCCATCTCATCCGCCGTGAGTCAGGTGTGCCCTTCGGGCAGTTCAAACCTGTAACAGAGCCAGAAAAAATAATATGCTTTGCATTACAAGTATTCTAATAAATTTCCCACCATTATAATATTAATTTCTATGGGCCCGGCACGCTCTTTGAGCAGTTCGAACCTACGACCGAGCGGATAAAAGTACAATTCCTATTAGGCTATATTGCAAATAATTTTAAAGAAGGAATTCTATAAAAATTTTTATCTTACTCTGTTCAATATGATTTCATTGCTCATGATCCATAATTTATCACAGTCAGTTTTGCAAACAAATTAGACTTCAATTTGTTTGCAAATCATTAGGTGAAATGCGTTCGACCTTTTTAAAGCCTGATCTCGTGTTGAATTTCATATTATGCACAAAGTTAGACATAGAATCAGAAGGATCAAGCATATCAAAATTCAGAGATTCTATAGTATCTCTTGGTAATGCAACAGACAATATTGGTACTTCTTCAATGTAACCAGTTTTAGTATTTAATAGAGATCCCATAGCAGTTACTATGATCATATCAATTGGTAAAAGGACAAATATTTCTCTTGCCACTCGTAGAACGGCTCCACAAACATAATCTTGATAGAGGCCAAGAAATTTTGTATTCGGCATATTTTTAACTGATAATTTACCACTCTTTAAAATCGTTTTTGTGTCAGATGGTATAACATCTTCGTTATTAACATGTAAGTTTGCTTGAATTAAATCATTTTCAAACTTAAATTCCATTGAGGAACCAAGTTGATTGATCTCGCTAAACGGATTTATGAATTCAATAGCTTTTGTGTAGGCTTCACCTTGGTCTGAAAGAATACCGACAGCAATTTCTTTAAGTGTTTTCCATTCTTGTAATTCCTCATCATAATTCTGGATGGCTTCTCGGTATTTTTTTTCATCAGCTTGCTTTGCTTCCTCAATTGCTAGTTTTAACTGCTCTCTTTTCGAATCTGCTTTTCCTAATAACTTCTCAAAAAAATTGGGCTTATAAGTGGTCAATTCAGATTGAGCCTCTAATTCGAGATAATTGGTTTTTGAAGGTTTTGATGGTGGATCAGAAGCTTGAATTAATTTCCAATCCCATGTGTCTCCACATTCTTTGTGAATTGATAACAAAACTTCAAGTTGATTCTCAAAAACCTTTACTTCATATAAAGCCCGTTCATACTCTTGCATTTTCTCAATATGTTTTTTTTGTTGCTCAAGTTCACGCTGTATACGCCGAGATTCACGTTCTGCACGTCGTTGCGCTGCGGCTATTTTTCTGAGTAAACCGCTCATTTCTCCCTCCCAAATTCAACTGATTGATAGGTTTTCATTAACCTTTTTAAGCAATGATTAGAATTTTCCCGGTTTTCCCAAGTTTTTATTTTCCTGAAGTCATAACCCTCCCTTATGATCTTGCGGATACGATTGTCTTTCAAATTAGGTATTTATTTTTTATCATAGAACGACTTAATTCTAAAATTACACTTAGAAGATAACAGGGATGATCGGGATACTAAAACATTAATTTTCAGATAATTGAAAAGAGATATTATTATCAGTTAAGAACGAGACAATTACTTCTGTGTGAACGCCAAGTCCAACATTAAGGAATTGGTTCTCCTCAACTTCACGATTGCCCTGTTTGATTTTTGGATTGAACCCGAGTGGTATATGTGATGTTTTACTTTGAATAGCCCAAATATTACCGGCGGTATCAAAGATTGGACCACCACTTTGTCCTTTAAGCCCTGGAGAAGAAGTTTCAATAAACTTAGTTTGTTTTGTGTTATCGTTAGGATTTACTTGAATTAAATTTCTTGTGTAAATCCCCTCAATTGGGAATCGGGGTATAGGAAGTGATCCTGGATTCAAAGTAAAATTTTCTGTATCTTCATTAAAAGTCGCTTGAATTTCATGAAAAGGGAATCCAAGTTTACAAAGACTTGTACCTAATTTCAAGTTAGCAGGGTTCTTAATAATTGGGTAGTTGTTTATCTCACTTGGCAAAAATGGAGTTAGCTTCCCTACTGCAAGATCTGCAAAAGGATATATTATAAAGTTATCTATTCTTGCTCCATCCTTACCCCACCAATAGGAAAAATTTGTGATCCATTTTTTATAAAGTTGGTTTTTCTGACGGCGCTTCAACTTATCAGAAAGTGATTGGTTGTTAGTTATCGACGCCAACTTATTCTTGTACTCATCAATCTCCTCTTTATCGTGATTATATTGGATTTGAGCTTGAAAAATATGTGCTACTGTAATAATCCAACCCTCATTATTTAATAAGACAAATGCACCGTTAAAACAATTGACAGTTTTATCAAAATGTCTAGTAGAAACAACTACAGGAAAAGTAAAATTACTTGCAATTTCATAAGCTTTTGAGAACATAATTACCTCCCAAAAATATTTAGTATTGATTATTTTTCGTGTCTTTTAGAATGAATTGATCGGTTTTTTAGAAATTCGATTAATTCTTCCTCATGAGCAAATTTTTCTGCTATTAATTCAGCTGAATTAATAACTAAATCCGTTGGGTCAAATTCAGCAAATTGTTTAATAAGATCAATCGCTAGTATCTTTAGCTCATCCCCATAAATTTGCTCAAAATGCATTTGCATTTCTAAACTTAGGTCACTCATATCCTTTTTTACCGTATCCTCATATAAAGGCGGGGGGAAAAAATAAGATAGAGGTTTCTTAAGATAATAAGTTAACAATCCTAAAATGCTGGCATTCGCTTCAGATTTTCCATTTTCAATATCTGAAAGCGTTGGCCGTCTCATATAAATTTTCTCAGCAAGTTCTTCCTGGCTAAATCCAGCTTCCAAACGAGCATTTCTGATCTGTTCCCCCATGTAATTTGTAAATCTATTCGGTCGAGCTCCCTTGTCCTCTGGAGAGTGACCAAAAAGTTTTTCAAACATTATTAAAGCCTGTCTCTGATGACTTGACAAGTGTGTACGTTTAACGTACAATGTAGTACGAATGGCGTACACCGCTAAATTCTGATATCCTGCTACTTCTAATAATACATGGATATCTTGTTCTTTACAAGCAAACTTTTTTCGCTTCTTTCATTAGCCTTAACCGACCGTCCGCAGCCGACTTATTCACGCTCACGGAGGCTCATTGTCAAGGCTGCTGAGCGAAGCGGCGCAAGCCAGGCTAGCCTTGATATTGAGCGTGAGCGTGATAGGCTGCCGGAGGGACGGGCGGCTGGCGGAAAAAGTTGAAACGGAGATTTGATGTCTGAAGAAGTCATAAAAGCCAGATCTGGAAAATACGGACGAGTGAACATCGTTGTTCCTTGGGCTGTAAAACAATCTATGCTTTCATGGTTAGAGAAATCTGGTTTAAAGAAATCCGAGTTCTTCAAAACTGCCCTAATGATGGGAACCGTCCAGTTATCAGAACAATTAGGGATCAAAGATAAATCGAACAGTCATTTTAGCGATCTTGCGCAACAGCCCGACCGCAGGTGACGAGGACGGACTGCTTGCGCATTGGAGCGTAACCAATTCCGAGAAATCGGAAAATCCCCCGTACTGTAATACGGGGGTGCAATTTACAAGGATTAAATTTATGAAAACTATTGTTTCAATTGACACACTTTATCTGCATGTGAAATATCCCAAGAGTGATATTTATGATTTTTACAATCGGGAAGTTACAGATGTGGATCCAAGAATACTAAAAGAGGGTTATGTCTCTGGTGATTTAGTAATAAAAAACGGTGCAAACGGATACAAGTTAAGCGTCTGGAAACATGATGCCAGAGCTTATCTAACCGATCAGGTAGATGAAAAATGCGGTGATGGTAAAGGTATGGGGATATGGATGCAATTTGGACCAATGTTTTTAATTCATCATGTTAATGAGCTTCATCAAGGGGTAAAAGAATTCCTTTCAGAAATTGGCGTAAATAAAGATTATCCAATAACTATTTCAAGATTAGATTTAGCGGTTGATTGTCTAGGGTTGAATATTCAAGATCAAAACCCGAACAAGTGGAAAGAAGGCTGGGTTGGTCGGTCAAAAGTATCCAAAGTCTTTTTCAATTCTCGAACTGGGGTTCTAGAGACGATCTGTGTAGGGTCAAGAAAATCTCCGATCTTCTTACGTATTTATGACAAGGTGGCGGAGTGCATTGAAAAAGGTAATTTTATTTATTGGGTGGATGTGTGGGATGAATTTGATGGCCCAGTAACAAGAATTGAATGGGAAGTAAAACCTAAAAGAGGTGCGTTTCAAGAGGACTTGAAAAACTTTGATAAATTTAACGGTTTCACTATTCGTGAGCTAATGAATTACCTTTTGGATTGGGGGCGTTTATGTGTACCAAATCCATCTGATAGTAATCGGAATCGCTGGGAAGAGGATCAATTATGGCTTGAGCTTCGGGCCAATTTAGAAGAATGGTTGGATGGCGTTGAATGGCCTAGCACTCGTTTTGGTAAAGAGTTTAAAGGGATATCAGAAGCTTATCTAAAAAGTGTGAGTGGAACGATATCCGGGGCAATGGCTAGATTGAACCCAAAAAACCCTAATTTAATTTCAATGATGGAAGGCTTGGATGATGCTGGGGAAAATCTGGAAAAGATTAATAAGATAGCAAAGCTAAAAGCAGAGCGTATCAAAAGATTATGAGGTGGGCTAACTATGGAAAATGATGAAATAATGTTGAAGGGAAGATTAAACGGGAGCCAAAGAAATAGGTTAGCAAGATTGTTTGACATGTTTTATAAACCTAGTGAATTGGCTGAAGAAGTTGGGTTTTCAAAGCGACAAGTTTACAGGGTTTACATTCCGGCGGGTTGCCCACATAAGAGAGATGAGAGAAATCATATTTGGATCAATGGAAAAGAGTTCAGAATATGGATTGAGGAAACTTACCCAAGAGTTTCTTTAGATAATGACGAAACCTTTTGTTTGACATGTAAGAAGGGGGTCAAGATTATCAATCCTCAAAAAGAGAAAAAAGGACGCTTGCATTATCTCATTTCTTACTGCCCAAATTGTGGACGAAAATTATCAAAAATAATTTCAAGGGATAAGTTAGATTAATGATAAATCGGGGAAATTGGATATTAGTTAATAAATATTTAGAATACAGAGAAGAAGTAGATCTAATATCTGATAGTTCCCTGAGTTTGGAAAAAACCTGGCTTAGTCATTTGATTATGTGGGCAGATGAAACACCATTTGAGAAAGCACCAAAAATCCGCCCTACTTTACCGGAGTATATGATCACAGCTCGCTTAGACGGTTCTGGAGAGCCTTTATCGCCCGTGTACGTGAGAAAGATAATTAGAGCATCCCATAATTTCTTTTATTGGCTTAGAACACATAAGAGCGGATACAGTGAAATAGATCAAGCTTGGTTGGATACGCTAAAACCTCCAAGAATGACCATCGAACACAAAGAACATGAAGCGGTAACTATTGATGAAGTTCGGGCAATAGCTAAAGCACCTGCCGAAACACTGAGGGAAGAAAGAATAAGAGCTGCTGCCGTTTTATGGTTTCTCTCTGGAATAAGGATTGGTGCATTTGTGACATTACCTATTAAAGGTCTTGATCTTGAAAATCGCAGTATAAGACAATGGCCGAAGCTGGGGGTTAGGACCAAATTTAGGAAACACGCAACTACATATATTCTCAATATTCCAGAGTTAATTGAAGTGGTGAAAGATTGGGATGATTTCGTAAGATCACAATTAACCAATAATCATCCTTGGTTTGCTAATATCTCTCCTGAAAATGGTGAATTAGATCAGGATAATTCCTTTATTGGCAAAAACCGCCATCATGGAGCCAGGAAAGATTTAAAGGAATGGCTTAATAAGGTTGGATTACCTTATCATTCACCGCATAAATTTAGACATGGATTTGCAGTTTATACTATAAAATTAGCAAAAGATATCGGAGAATTAAAAGCAATTAGCCAAAATTTAATGCATTCATCAATTACCATAACAGATGGTATTTACGGTGGACTATCAACAAACGATATGGGAAAACAAATAAATTCATTAATAACAAACAAACTTGATAAAAACCACAGTAACAATATTGAATTGATTTATAAATTGAAGGAACTGATAAAAACGCTTGAAAACGAATCGTAGTAAAAGTTGTCAAAAGTTAGTAATCTAAATCTTATTGTGTATTATTGAATCACCTTCAATTATTAATCCTAAGTAATTAGTCCTTGCTTTTCATATAAATGTAGTGCTTCGAAATGAGTTTCAATTTCACTTTTTGATGTATAGTAATTCTCCTCAGAAGGATTAGCATCATGTAAATCTTCACTTATTCGACTATAAATAGCACCAAGGGAAGGACATAACGAATTAAATTTTTCTGGTAACCTCTCCTTGTAATTATCAAATACTTTTTCTAACTCTCTTGTTTCAAAATCATTCGTAGCTTTACGAACATATTGTTCTAGGAAAGTACGTTGGAAAAACAATGCTGCAAGTATTTCACCAGAATTGAAAGCAATTCCTGATTTTCTAATAAATTCTCTTTGATCTTTTGGTAAAAATTTGCTAACTTCCACTTGTTGAATGGGTGTTCTTCCATCTATTGAAATTTTTAAATTTTTGCGTCTTATGAGAAAAATTTCTGGTTTATTTTTACATAATTGACATTGATAAGATGCTGAAAACACTTGAATATTTGGATCATATAAATTATTAATATTACTTTGAGTTAAACAAAAAGCGTCAATGAAATTAAAAGGCTCATTAGAGTCACACTCTGAACAAAATAAAGAAAGGGTTTGCGGAAAGACGACATTTATAAAAAAAGATGGTCGATTTGCACTATTATCTTGAATAGTATATCTCTCAAAATTTCTTAACCTTATGTCTTCCACATTCCAATAAAATAGTGGAAGTGTATCGTAATAATCTAATAGTTCACTTCGATTTGGTTCAAGATCATCTTTACCAATTTCTAGCAATTCTAAAACTTCATCAAAGCTAGGTATTTCAATCTTATTATTCTTATAGAGCGGTTTATTTTCCAAAACCTCACGTAATTTGACTCTAATTTGTTGATGAACAAATTCTCTTAGTCTTGTTTTAATTTCAGCTGATTCCATAAATCTCCAAATACCAGAAGTAAAATTACAAGTTGGAAATCACCTAAATAATGTTAATTGCACCCTAATTTTTCTATAAAAGGTGGGCCCGGCAGGATTCGAACCTGCGACCGAGCGGATATTATCTCAATTCCAGTTGGGATATGTTTTTAGATATCAAGT
>CAZNRI010000044.1:0-14418 GCA_964575595.1 uncultured Candidatus Brevefilum sp. | reverse complement strand
GGTGGTTTTTTGTTTCGGGCGTTCCGCCCTCAACCTCCTAAAGGGTTAATAAAAACACCGCCCAAGAGAAATTTGGGCGGTGTTGATATTTTCCCCTTTCGTAAAGATCTCTATAACCGTCGTTTCCTGGTTGCAACATCAAAAACGACGGCAGCTACAAGCACGGCACCGCGCACAATGTACTGCGTGGAAATATCAATCCCCATCAAGTTCATGCCATTGGTCAAGGACACCATCACGATCGCGCCGATCAAGGAGCCGGTGACCTTGCCAACGCCCCCAGCAGATGATACCCCACCCACATAAGCTGCCGCTATCGCATCCAACTCGAACCCTTGACCAGCAGTTGTTGTCGCTGATTGCAGCCGTGAAGCGTATAACATACCTGAGAGTGCGGTTAATAAACCCATTGAACCAAATACAACATAGGAGATCTTATTAACACTGATACCACTTAATTCTGCTGCTTCGGGGTTACCGCCGACAGCATATATATGCCTTCCTAAGAAAGTCTGGGTGGTGAGGAAATGATAGATCAATGTCACCCCCAGGACGATAACCGCTGTCCAGGATAATCCATTATAACCGGCAAGAACGTAAGTAATGGCCCCAATTAACACCACTGTGAAGATGAGTTTGATGATGAACATATTCCTCGAAAGCACTTCGAAATCGTAAGCCATTTTCTTTCTTCTGCTGCTGATTTCAGAAATAACGATAAGGATGGCCGCAATAAGACCAAGCAATAAAGTCAATTTATGGACACCAGGGAAAAATCCCTCCAAGGGCAAATCCGGTATATACCCATTTCCAATAGCATTAAAAGTATCATTAGGAATAATGATTGTTCCAGTCCTAAGTGTCGCTTGCAGTAGTGCACCGCGATAGATCAGCCAGCCAGCCAAGGTAGCCACGAAGGAAGGAATCCCAAATTTCGCTATCATGACCGAAGCCAGCAATCCCGCCAAAACCCCAAAGATCAATACAATAGGGATCACAAGCCAAATAGGAAGTTTCCAAGACGTCAGGGCAATGGCAGCTACCGCACCAAGGAAGCCTGCCAGGTATCCTACTGAGAGATCAATGTGTCGGATGACAATCACCAGCGTCATACCAATAGCAAGAACGGCAATGTAACCCATCTGGTTCATCAAATTGCTGATGTTACGTGAAGTGATAAATATCCCATCCGTGGCGATTGTGAAAAATGCCATGATAACAAACAAGGCAATATACATTCCATAATCACGAATGTTCTTTTTAAGAAGTGTTCCTAGTTCTTTAATAAATGACATTGTATTTTCCTTACATTGTGGCGTATCTCATTATTGTTTCCTGGTCTGCATCTTCACTATTCAATTCTGCAGTTATCCGTCCAGAAGAAACAACATAAATCCGATCAGTCATACTCAATATTTCTGGCAATTCCGAAGAAATCATGATAATGCTCATACCCTCATCAACCAGCCTGTTCATAATAGTAAAAATTTCAAATTTCGCGCCCACATCAATACCGCGTGTAGGTTCATCCAGAATCATCACATCTGGCTTGACATATAACCACTTCGCCAGTGAGACTTTCTGTTGGTTACCACCGCTCAGATAAAGAACTTTTTGTTCGATACTAGGCGTTCTAATATCGAGAGAATCGGCATATTCGCGGGCATCTTTGATCTCAGCATTGGTGTCAATCAAACCATAATTTAGGATTCGTTTTAAATTAGCAATGGTGATGTTGGTTTTAACATCCTGGATGAGTATTAATCCATCTCCTTTTCGGTCTTCCGTCACATAAGCCAGACCTGAATTAATGGCTTGCGAAGGATGTGAGAATTTCACAGGTTTTCCCCAAAGATACATCTCGCCATTAATTCGATATCCACCTGGATTTCCAAACATACTCAAAGCCAGTTCAGTCCTGCCCGCACCCATCAAACCGGTAATTCCAACGACTTCTCCTTTTTTAAGGTTGATATTGACACCTTTGAGTATATCCCTTTCACGCTTAGGATCGTAAGCGTTCCAATTTCGGATCTCAAATATTACTTCACCGTGGGGGTTCTTTTCTCTGCCGGGATAAATATTATCAATGGACCGTCCCACCATATTCTTTATCAGAACATCTTCATTGATTTCTCCGTTGTGCCCATTTAAGGTTATTACGCTTTGACCATCCCGTAATACCGTAACTTTATCTGCAACAGCAATAACCTCTTGTAGTTTGTGCGAAATTAATACAGAGGTCATACCTTGCTTTTTTAATTCCCTTAATAAATTAAGCAGATTATCGCTATCCGTTTCGTTCAATGCCGATGTGGGCTCGTCTAAAATCAAAAGTTTAGCATTTCGGCTAAGAGCTTTTGCAATTTCAACCAATTGCTGCTTGCCGATGCCCAAGCTATTGATCTTCGTTGAAGGATTGACATCCAAGCCCACTTTTTTAAGGATATCAACAGTCTGTTTAATTGTTTCGTTGATATCTACATTAATTCCGTTGCGAATTTCATGCCCGAGATATACATTTTCATAAACGGTCATTTCTGGTACGAGCGTGAGTTCCTGATAAATAACAGCAATACCAGCCTGTTCGCTGTCACGAGGATTCTTAAACCACTGAAGCTCCCCCTCAAAGAAAATTTCCCCGTCATAGGAGCCGTAGGGGTGCACGCCACTCAACACCTTCATCAATGTTGACTTGCCTGCACCATTCTCTCCTACAAGACAGTGAATCTGTTGTTGATCTACCTTAAAACTGACATTTTCGAGTGCTTTTACTCCAGGGAATTCTTTGGTGATATTTTTCATTTCTAGGATTGGAACACTCATTTTCTCTCCAACATATAAAATTCCTAATAATTATAATGGAATAGTGATGGTTTTTACCCATCACTATTCCTTTTAGCTATCTAAATCTTTACAAGTCTAGTCCAGACCTGTGAATTCGCTGGCATCCCAGTAACCAGAGTCGATAATCGCTTCTTGCACATTATCCTTATCAACTGTGATCACCTCGGACTGCTTGGCGGGAACCATGGTCACACCATTGTCATATTCGCCGGTGGTCTCAACTTCCTCGCCCTGCACAACTGAAATAGCCATCGCAATGGCATCATCTACCAGGTTGCGGACATCCTTCAAAACTGTCATCGACTGCTTGCCGTCAATAATGTATTGAATGGACGCAATCTCAGCATCCTGTCCGGTGACTACATACCTGGTTACGTCAGTATCAGCACCGAAGGCATCAGCGATCGCGCGGGCTGTTCCGTCATTTGGAGCCAGGATGAAGACGTCACCTTTATCCTCCGCGGATGCGGCGGTCAGGTTCGCCTCAGCTAAGCTCTTGGCATCATCAAAGTCCCAGTTCGTGGTGATCTGGCTGATGATCGTGCCCATCTCATCTCGGGTCAGCTCAGCCTTATCCTGCAAGGCGATTGCCTCGGACGAGTTAACGATATAGAACGTGCCGTCAGCGATCTTGGGCTGCAGCACATTCCAGGCACCTTCAAAGAACAGGAAAGCATTATTGTCAGTGGCGGCACCAGCGTACAGATACAGCGGATTGCCTTCACCTTCTGCGTTGTCAACCAGGTATTGCGCCTGTGCTTCACCCACGGCAACACTGTCAAAGGTTACATAATAGTCCACAGCGTCTGTATCCGTGATTAGGCGGTCGTAGGAAATTACTGTCACGCCAGCTTCTCGGGCCGCTTCTGCGGAGGCGGCTGCGGCTGCACTGTCATGGGGGCAGAGTATGATAACCTCAACACCCTTGCTGATCAGCGCTTCAACGTTAGCCTTCTCCTGTGAGGGGTCAGCCTGGCTGAACAATATCTCAACATCATAACCGGCTTCCACCAGTTTCGCTTCAAAGCGGGTTTGGTCCTGAATCCAGCGCGGTTCATCTTTCGTAGGGAGTACAATACCTACTGAAAGTTCTTCTGGTGCTTCAGGTTCAGCAGATTCTTCTAAACCTGTGAATTCACTTGCATCCCAGTAACCTGAGTCGATAATCGCTTCTTGCACATTATCCTTATCAACTGTGATCACCTCGGACTGCTTGGCGGGAACCATGGTCACACCATTGTCATATTCGCCGGTGGTCTCAACTTCCTCGCCCTGCACAACTGAAATAGCCATCGCAATGGCATCATCTACCAGGTTGCGGACATCCTTCAAAACTGTCATCGACTGCTTGCCGTCAATAATGTATTGAATGGACGCAATCTCAGCATCCTGTCCGGTGACTACATACCTGGTTACGTCAGTATCAGCACCGAAGGCATCAGCGATCGCGCGGGCTGTTCCGTCATTTGGAGCCAGGATGAAGACGTCACCTTTATCCTCCGCGGATGCGGCGGTCAGGTTCGCCTCAGCTAAGCTCTTGGCATCATCAAAGTCCCAGTTCGTGGTGATCTGGCTGATGATCGTGCCCATCTCATCTCGGGTCAGCTCAGCCTTATCCTGCAAGGCGATTGCCTCGGACGAGTTAACGATATAGAACGTGCCGTCAGCGATCTTGGGCTGCAGCACATTCCAGGCACCTTCAAAGAACAGGAAAGCATTATTGTCAGTGGCGGCACCAGCGTACAGATACAGCGGATTGCCTTCACCTTCTGCGTTGTCAACCAGGTATTGCGCCTGTGCTTCACCCACGGCAACACTGTCAAAGGTTACATAATAGTCCACAGCGTCTGTATCCGTGATTAGGCGGTCGTAGGAAATTACTGTCACGCCAGCTTCTCGGGCCGCTTCTGCGGAGGCGGCTGCGGCTGCACTGTCATGGGGGCAGAGTATGATAACCTCAACACCCTTGCTGATCAGCGCTTCAACGTTAGCCTTCTCCTGTGAGGGGTCAGCCTGGCTGAACAAAATCTCAACATCATAACCGGCTTCATCCAATTTCGCTTCAAAGCGGGCTTGGTCCTGAATCCAGCGTGGTTCGTCTTTTGTTGGAAGTACAATACCAACAGCCAAATCGGTTTCAGCTTCTTCTGTTCCTTCTGCTGCTGGTCCGCAAGCTGCGAGTAATACTGAGATAACCATCAAAAGACTCAATAATACGAAAAACTTCTTTTTCATTTTCTACTCTCCTTATGGTTTATATGTTGTGTTACAGAGGACAAATTTTTTATCAATCGCACTCCTTTCATTGCTTTAACTTATGGTTAAACAAAGTGATTACGTACTAACCACAAAACCGAAGAATGGTTTGTGTATTACAGTGTATATTATTAACAAACATTAAGCGACAAGACTTTCCCCTAAGGTAATCAGGGGGAATCCCCTAATATTTTTATTAAGAAAAATAAGTCCGCGTTTTCTTCAATTAACAATTCAGGATGTTATAATATGCATCATGGAAAAATATCGAGTGTTATTGGCGGATGATCACGCTGTTGTTCGTGCGGGCATACGTAATGTCATTGAAAAACTCCCTGACGTCACAGTCGAAGGTGAGGCTGAGGACGGCCCAACCCTCATGCAATCACTAAAAGAACTCATACCTGACATCTTACTCATAGATGTCACCATGCCAGATTTCGAACCGATCACAGCAATTCATCAAATCCATAAAACCTATCCAAAAATGAAAATCCTCGTCATCAGCGCTTATGATGATGATGTTTATGTTCAGGGTCTTTTAGGTGCTGGTGTAGATGGTTATCACTTGAAGGATCAACCGCTTCAAGACCTGAATCTGGCAATAGAACGTATCATTGAAGGTAAACGCTGGATATCTGATTCACTGGTGGATAAATTAGTTAAAATTCCAAATCCAAATGAAGATACATCCGCTCTGACATCACGACAACGGGAGATCCTGGCTTTGCTGAATAAAGGTTGGAATAACCAAAAAATAGCATATGAGCTTGGATTAAGTATTAAAACAATAGAGAACCACTTGACAAGAATCTACCGCAGCCTCAATGTGCAAAGTCGGCTTGAAGCCGTTAACTACATAAATAGAAACCCACACGTCCTCAACTACCGCGAAGGAAAAATGGACACACGAATGAGTCCTCAATTCCTAGTGTCCCATCCTTCTGATATTTTACTCGTTGATGACAATCCGCGTTTCCGTTATCATCTACGGCGGATCATCAATAAAATGTTTTCTCAGGTGAACATCCATGAAGCCGAATCCATTGAAGACGCCATTAAAGCCGTGAAAGTCATCCAATTTCAATTAATCTTCATTGATGTCATCTTAGGGGAACAAAATGGCATTGACTGCACAAAACGCTTGAAAAAAGAAGCCAAGAATTCACGCATCGTCCTTATCAGCGCTTATCCAGACAAAGAGTTTCACCGCCAGGGATTAGCCGCAGGAGCGATAGCCTTCATCGACAAAAAAACATTGGACTCTGCTACCATTAGACAAATCGTTGGCGATGCCATTCAAAGTATTTCAGCTTAATCACAAATATATTATGGAACCTTTACTGAAAGTCGAAAATCTTAGTAAACGGTTTGGCGCTCTTTCTGCATTACGCAGCATCAACCTGAACCTTTATCCTGGTGAGGTTATAGGTATCACCGGCCAAAGTGGTTCAGGTAAATCTACCCTGGCGATGATCCTGGCAGGCGTCTATGGTTCGGACGAGGGCAAGATATTCTACGGTGGAAAGCCTCTTCACTGGCCAGTTAATGTTCGCTCTTTGGGCATTGAAGTCATCCACCAAAATCCTCGCCTGGCTGAAAACCTGGATATCACCAGCAATATTTTTCTTGGTAATGAGATCCCCAAACATACGACGGTGAAGACATTAAAAATTCCCGACCAGTTTGCCATGGACCAGAAAGCTAAAGAGCTGCTCGATAAACTTGAAGTGGACTACAAAAGTTTACGAGAGGAGGTCTATAACCTAAGTCTTGAAAAACGTCAGATGATTGCCATTGCTCAGGTGATGACGGGTTCTCCGCGTTTGATCATCATTGATGAACCGACCCAGGTCCTCAGTTATCCCTATCAGAAGATACTACTCAATCTAATTACACAATGGCAGCAAGAAGGTATTTCCATCATTTTCTTCAGTAACAATCTCGATCATCTTTTAGATGTTACAGAAAGAATTATTGTCTTACGAGAAGGGTATTGCGCAGCAGAATTTAAATCTGAGGAGGCTGATCGTGAAGAAATTATTGCCTCACTCGTCGGTACGACAAATTACCAGCAATTGGTTCCCATTATATGGGCTCTGGATAAATACTACCAGGCTCGAGATCATGCCAGTAAAATGCAGATCAGTCAAATGTTGCTCGACCAGGAGCGCATTGATCAAGACACGCTTTACAGCCAGCTTGTGGACCGCATGACTGAGCAGATCACAGCGTTAGACAGCACCAACCAGGCTTTACAAAACGCTCAAAGACGCCTGATCGCTGAATCTGAAAATGAAAGAAAACATCTGGCGAGAGAAATTCATGATCAAATCATTCAGGACCTACTCAGTACGAACTACCAATTAGAAGAATTAGGAACCCAACATTCAACTTCCGAAAAATTACAGAATGATCTATTCCTCGTCAGGGAAAACATCCGCAGCATGATTGATGAACTACGGAATATCTGCGGCACATTACGCCCACCAACCATTGACAGCCTGGGATTGAATGCAGCTATTCAATCCTTCGCACAGGAATGGTCAAAAAGATCGGGGGTAAAAATCAATCTTGACCTGGATTCTGAAATAGGCCGTCTATCCGAGGCCATCGAATTATCGATCTACCGTATCGTTCAAGAAGGTCTTAATAATATCCATAAACACTCCTCAGCAGATCATGCGCACATCGCGTTAAAAAGGATTTCTCCCAGGGCGTTGATGATCTCAATTGAGGATAATGGCGAGGGTATGGATGAGGACGTTCCCATCACAAAATTTACAAAAGAGGGTCATTATGGTTTAATGGGTATTGATGAGAGGGTAGCCTTATTAGGTGGACGTCTGAGAATTCAAAATAAAAATGAGGGAGGGCTTCTCATTCAAGCTGAAATCCCTCACCCCAAGAACTGACCAAACAAATCCTGGCGTATAAAAATCTCACTCACAGGATACGCCCATCAGTATAATGATTTTTAAGTTAAGGGAAATGACCATTGGAACCACAGCTCACTCTTGAATTAATATGAGTATCTTCATTTTAAGAGACACTGTTCCTTCCGGCCTTATCATCCTGCGTCCGATTAATAATAAAGGAGAAGTCTTACTCGATTATGCCTTAGAGGATTACCGTGATTTTATAACCGGTTCGTTTGTTTTTAAGAATAACGCAGATCTTCTACTCAACCGAGGTATGAAAGTCCTGGAAACCAAAGGGGAGACACAACCGCACATCCAATACCTTCAGCAGATGGGATTCATAGAGGTTTCGGAAAATCATCTCAGCGACCAAATCTGCGATGTTGGATAAATTTTGCCAAGAAATAGAAAACAAAAACGAAAATTGGAATAAAAAAGTCCTTGAAAAGAACGACCTAGATTAGGAAGAAATCGCCCGTCAAACCTGGATTCCAATTTTCAGCACAAAAGGAGTACTAGGCTTTCGGATTAAAGCACCAGAGAGATTGAAGAATATTTTCACCCCTGAAAAAATCTATAAAGCTATAACTGATGCGCATCGAAACTCAATGATGCAGTGTAGCGTATTCTCGACCTTATTCATCTTCAAGATTACGTTCAAATAACGCTTCAATTGCATCAATCACTTCATCTTTTTCTTCCCCCACAGCACTGATATGCACTTGATGACCTTGTCGCGCCGCCAGGGTCATCACTGAAATTAAGCTGTTGGCTTCAACAGGTCCTTTATTTTCTGTGAGGTTCCTGACCATCACTTTTGCATTAAACCTGCCGATTGTTTTCACAAATAAAACAGCCGGTCGGGCATGCAAACCTTGTTTATTAGGAATAATCAGGGTGATCTCACGTCTGTTGTTATCGCTATCCTCAATGAGTTCATTTGTTTCTTCCTGTTCAGGAAGCGTTTCGATCAAATCAGAGAGTTGTTCTGTCTTGAGTTTCAGGGATTGCATTGCATCATCGAAAACGGCTGATAAATCAGACCCAAGACCTGCCTGAACAGCAGCAGCAATTGCTCCTTCAACGAATGGTGCCGGGCACACTCGAATATTGGCTTTCATTTCGTCAGAAAGAAAACCTAGTGCCATCTCCGTACTGAGTACAGCACTGCCCAAATCCATCAAGATCAAAACCCCGTCTTCGGAATACACGGATTTAATCGCTTCCATAATTTCCATAGCGCTGGTGCCTAAATCCTGATTGTTTTCACCAATGCCTGCTGCAATTACAATCCTGACAGACTCGGAGGCTGTCATTTGTTTTACCATTTCGGCGGCACCATCCGCCATTTTTTTACTATGAGAAACTAATACTAAATTTACCATTCCAAGTCCTGTATGATTATTTGCCTAAAATTATACCGCTTGATCTATTGTTAATAAAAACGTAGCTGTGTAATGCTTATTTAATTATTATCGAGACTAGTCTTTAAAAATAGCGCCATCATTTCAAAGGCGCGACTTATCAATTAGTGTTAATGACCAGTTTGTAATTATTTCTGATCAGAATCTTTATCTTTATTTCTATTCATTAATGCATGAAAAGCATTCATCCCAAAATAAACCAAAAAGACACTACCTCCAAAAATCAAACCCCAGAGAATACCCTGTCCCCAATCACCAGAACCACGAATGATCTGATAGGCAACCAATATTGTCAGGAACAGGCTAACAAATCCTATTAATAAAAACCCTTTTGTCTTTTCGATCCAAGGTTTTCTCTCAAATTTTATTTCTGGTTTCTTTTCCTTTTTCTTTTTCTCCAAAATAATCTCCGAATTAACACTGCTGATGTCCCAATAAAAAGATAAGGGGCGACGAAAGATCGTCGCCCCTCTTCACTCAAAAACTCGCGATTATTCTTCAACCCACTCAAATGTGCGGGTGACGGCTTTCTTCCAGCCTTTGTAGAGCTTAGCGCGTTCTTTCTCATCCATCTTGGGATGCCACTCCTTATCAACACCCCAGTTCTCACGTAAGTCTTCAACCTCTTCCCAGAAACCAACAGCCAGACCGGCAGCATAGGCTGCACCCAAAGCTGTAGTTTCGGCAACGGTCGGTCGAATAACAGGAACGCCCAGAATGTCGGATTGGAATTGCATTAAGAGCTCATTGAAGACCATACCGCCATCGACCTTGAGGGCTTTTAGATCGACGCCTGAATCTTTATTCATGGCATCCAGCACCTCGCGGGTCTGATAGGCTGTGGCTTCGAGCACGGCACGACCGAGATGGCCGGCGTTGATGTAGCGAGTCAGCCCGACGATAACGCCTCGGGCATCACTCTTCCAGTAAGGGGCGAATAAGCCAGAGAAGGCGGGCACGAAGTAAATGCCGCCAGCGTCGTCAACGGACTTTGCCAACAATTCAATATCCGATGATTTTTCAATCATCTTCAAGTTGTCACGCAGCCATTGAACCAACGCACCGGTGATGGCAATGGAGCCTTCCAGTGCGTATACAGCTGGCTGATCGCCGATCTTGTAACCGAGGGTGGTCAACAAACCGTTCTTTGATTGAACAGGTTCTGTTCCAGTGTTCAGTAACATGAAGCAGCCTGTGCCGTAGGTGTTCTTAGCTTCACCAGGAGCGTAGCAGGTCTGACCGAAGAGGGCTGCCTGCTGGTCGCCCAGGTCACCGGCGACTGGGATGCCATCCAAGCCGCTGTTCTTGGCGTAACCATAGACTTCACTGGAGGCTTTGATTGCGGGTAGCATTGAGCGTGGGATATCCATAACTGCTAACATATCCGGATCCCAGTCCAGGGTTTCAAGGTTCATCAACATGGTGCGGGAAGCGTTGGTCACATCAGTAACATGCACGCCGCCCTTTGTGCCGCCTGTCAGATTCCAGATGACCCAGGTGTCGATATTGCCGAAGAGTAGTTCGCCTTTTTCAGCTTTCGCGCGAGCACCTTCAACGTTATCAAGCATCCATTTTACTTTTGGACCTGAGAAATAAGTTGCGAGGGGGAGTCCGACTTTCTCACGGAAGCGATCCTGACCGCCATCTTTTGCAAGTTCATTGCAAATCTGGTCGGTGCGTGTGTCCTGCCAGACAATCGCGTTATGAATCGGTTTGCCGGTTGCTTTTTCCCAAACAACGGTTGTCTCACGTTGGTTGGTGATACCACATGCTGCGATGTCCTTGATGTCAATCTTGTGTTTCTGCAAGGCACCTTTGATTACGGCTTGTGTGGCTTGCCAGATCTCCATTGGATCATGTTCCACCCAGCCCGGTTTTGGATAAATCTGCTCGTGCTCTTTTTGGTCCACACCAACAACTGCACCTTTATGATCAAAGATCATAAAGCGTGTGCTGGTTGTACCTTGATCAATTGCAACTGCGTATTTTGCCATCATTTACTCCTTTTGGTAACTATTGAATTAACAAAACTAACTGCAATTTGCCCAGACTTTCGCGGCAGTTTCCAGCAGCATAAAGGTTGACGTTGCGCCTGGGTCTTGATGACCGGCGCTTCGTTCACCCAGATAGCTTGCGCGTCCCTTGCGGGCAACAAGTGGGATTGTCGCTATCATGCCTTCTTTTGCTGCTTCTGCCGAATTTATCAATCCCTCTCCAAGTGTTAGTCCCTGTTGGCTTGCATCCTTCAAGGCCTGAACAGCTGGCATTAACGCGTCAACCATTGTCTTGTCCCCCGGGGAGGCTTTTCCCAATCGGACAACACCTTCGGTAGCTGCGTCAAGTGCCTTCGACCATTCTTCTAAGCCGAATTCCGTGCTTGAATTAAGCGATTTTCCCATCTGCATGAATAGGGTGGAATATAGAGGACCGCCAGCGCCGCCAACTTTTGAAAGAAGCGCCATAGCAACAGCCATAAATATCTTTCCAATATCTTTATCTTCATTGTCAGGCAATTTTTCCAAAACAGCCTGGAAGCCTCTATGCATGTTTGCACCGTGATCAGCATCGCCAATGGGTGAATCAAGTTCTGTCAGATAATCCTTATTCTCTTCAATCACCTGCGCATAAGCACGAATCCACTCTAAAACACCATTTGTTGTAACGGGCACTTATACCTCACTAATATAGAGTCTGGATTTTTGATCCAGACTCTATATTTCTACATAAATATTCTTAAACTCCCCACCGCATACCGGCGGTTTTCACCGGAGCGTCCCAAAGTTTGATCAGGTCGTCATCCATCTTCAACATTGTGATGGAAGCACCAGCCATCTCTAAACTTGTGATATAGGGGCCAATTAAATTACGGACAACTTTTATGCCCTTGGCTTTGAGCATATCGACAGCTTTCCGATATACGATATAGAGCTCAATCAAAGGTGTTCCGCCCATGCTGTTCACAAACAACAGCACTTCATCACCCGATTCAAAGGGTAAGTCTTCGATGACGGGATTAAGGAGCATCTCGGTAACCTCATCTGCGGGTTTAATCTTCATCCGAGTGCGTCCTGGTTCACCATGAATTCCGATACCGATTTCCATTTCATCTTCTGGGAGGTCGAAGGTCGGCTTACCTGCATGTGGAACCGTGCAGGATGTTAATGCCATACCCATGCTGCGACCCTGTCCATTGATTTTTCGTGCCAGATCGGCAACTTCTTTCAGCGACCGTCCTTCTTCTGCCGCTGCACCTACAAGTTTCTCCATCAGTACCGTCAGACCAACACCACGTCGACCGGCTGTATAAAGGCTGTCTTTCACAGCGACATCATCATCAACAACAACGGCTTCAACATCAATACCTTCGGCTTTGGCAAGATCTGCAGCCATTTCGAAGTTCATAATATCGCCAGTGTAGTTTTTGACAATGTGCAGCACGCCAGCACCGCCGTCAACGGCTTTGGTTGCATCTAACATTTGATCAGGGGTCGGGCTTGTAAATACAGCACCCGGGCAAGCCGCGTCCAGCATACCCATACCGACGAAACCGCCGTGCATGGGTTCATGACCGCTGCCGCCACCAGAGACGAGGGCAACTTTACCCTTCACCGGTGCATCTACGCGCACAATGAAATTTGGATCGTAATGTACTTTAACCAGATCAGGATGGGCAAATTCGATACCTTGGAGTTCCTCTAATACAACATTCTCTGGATTATTGATAAGTTTCTTCATGCTTACTCGCCTTGTGGAAGATTCTTTGTAATGAACCAGTCGTAGGTCATAAAGCCGATTGGGCCAGCGATCAATGGAATTAAGACCGGTGGGATCAGCCAGTAGAGACCGTCAAAAAGGCCCTTTGTGCCGACAAGTAAACCTAAGATACGGGGACCAAGGTCACGGGCGGGGTTAATAGAGTAGCCGCTTGGACCGCCGAGTGAGAGACCAACAGCCAAAACTGCGAAGCCCACGATTAAGGCACCGAGATTGTCCTTGAGGCCCATATTCTTGGCGTCGCCAGAGGCTGCGATGCCCCAGATGAGAACCAAGGTACCGAAGAACTCAGCAATGATAGCGGTCAGCATGCTGTAGCCACCGGTTGATGAGCCTTGTTGAGCCTGGAAGAAAGATTCCTGGAAGACAGCACCAGGCCCGGTTGACCAAACGTTGGGCATGCCAGCTGCAACGAGACCATCACGATAAATTAAGTAAACAGCAGCTGCACCGAGAAATGCACCGATCATTTGAGCAATAATGAAGGGGAAAACTTTCTTCCATGGGAAATCACGCTTGAATGCAAGTGCCACGGTCACTGCTGGGTTGAGGTGCGCACCAGAGACACCGCCGGAAACATAAACAGCAACGATGACTGCAAATGCCCAGCCGATGGTGATAGTGTTCCAGTTATAAGCATTGCCAGCGAGCCTGGGTGCTAAACCGACATTGGCGACAACTCCATCACCTAAGAGGATCAATATAAAGGTACCAAATACTTCGCCAATAAATTCTTTCATTGTTCTGTCTTTCATCATTTTTCTCCTTGAAAATTAGTGAAATTAATTGAAAAAACGACTCAAACAAAAATATTTTACCGGTGTGCCCTCCTTTCTTTGCCTGATAGTTAACCTTGAAGAACTGATTCTATATTGCTCCAGCAACTAAACAATATATCCAACTTTGAAAATTCAAATTAAAAACAAATCAGGTTCTAAATAAAGAAAATGCTCTAAGAAAATTGGTGAGAAAGGGTTTTTAATTTGCATTTTTTATAACTAGAACCTCATACGTATTATTTAAAATTATTTTGTGAAATTTGAACATTTGTCAATTTACACATTTATTATTTTGTTTACGCAGTAAACCACCTGATACATTTATATCATAGATTTATTTTTTATGCAATATTAATCTAATGAAAGTTACTGTCAAGATTTTCCATATTTATAAACAAATCAAAGAACTCCTTGGGG
>CAZNRI010000043.1:0-14995 GCA_964575595.1 uncultured Candidatus Brevefilum sp. | reverse complement strand
CTCATTATGGTGAGCAATTCAATTTTTCCTCTTGATTTTTAAGACGGTATCTACATATGCCTTAACCGGCAATGTCACGGGGGAAATTCGCCGCTTTTAACGGATTGAAATCCGCCCTTTCCTATGTTAGAGTCAGAATAACCTAGAACATTAGTTCTATCCGGGGATGTCTGGGCGACCAAAGCCCTGAACTTCAACTTCAACTGCGCTTTGCGATGCGCCCGGACTTCCCCTGGAGCACCATGACATAGGAGGATATGCCCTTTGATGGCCAAGAAGACCCCACCTCAAGACCCCGGTTTCTACGTGGAACACTTCACCCGCGCCGAACTGGCCGACCTGGACCGCGCCCTGGGTGACTCCCTACGCGGGGAGATTGGTATGCTGCGAATAGTGATGCGTCGTTTCTTTGAACGCGCGGCCGAGGAAGCGGACGACCTCAAGTCAATGGCCAACGCTCTGCAGGTGCTGGGGTTGAGCTGCGGCAGGCTGGCTAAGATCATCCAGACCGAGCGCGGCATGCAGGACCGGCAGGCGGACGAGCTGGGCGAAGCCCTGTCCCGCAGCATGGCAGCCGTGCTGGAGGAGATGAACTATTCCGGGTTGAACGGGAATGGAGGAGGCGCCGGTGGAGGATAAGACCGCGGCCTTGCTGACCGAGCAGTTGCGCCACGCCAACACCCAACTGCAAGCCAGGATTCGTACCCTGGAAGCGCAGCTGGCGCACCAGCAAGCGATGAACGACCAGCGGCTGGGCGCCCTGGAGGAGCAGATGCGCGACCACGAAACGCGCATCCGATCCGCCACCGAGGGCGTGACCCAATTCAAACTCTTCTCAGGGCTGGCTTCCGGCGGGTCGGGGCTGATGTCATTGGTGGCCTTGCTGAAGGCTTTTCTGGGGGGATAGAGAATGACGAACCTGGTTGAAATTCTTAAAAAGCTGCTGCGAGATGTGACGCTGTTCGTGCGCTATGCCAGCGGGCTGAAGCTGCGCCGTTATCAAGAAGCGGTGGCGCGAGCGGTCGTGCATTCCGTGGTGCACCGTCAAGGGCTGAGCTTTGTGGTCATCTTCCCGCGTCAATCCGGCAAGAATGAGCTCCAGGCGCAGATTCAAGCTTACCTGCTGACCCTGCTCTCCAGCGGGCGGCATGAGATCGTGCAGATCTCGCCCACCTGGAAGCCCCAGGCTGAGAACGCCATGCGCCGACTGGAGGAGGTGTTGAGCGGGAATGTTATCGTGCGGGACCGCTGGGCGAAGCATTACGGGCACATCTATCAGGTGGGCGGGGCGCGGGTGGTGTTCCTGTCCGGTTCGCCCTCCGCCAACATCGTGGGGGCGACGGCTTCAGCCCTGCTCTCAATTGATGAAGCACAGGACATCCGAATTGAAAAATATGATAAGGAAATTGCCCCCATGGCAGCCAGCACCAATGCCACCAAAGTCTTTTGGGGCACCGCCTGGACCAGCCGCACGCTGCTGGCGCGGGAGCTGCGCGCGGCCAAAGCGGCGCAGGATAAGGATGGGGTGCGGCGGGTGTTCCACCTCAATGCGGATATGGTCATCAAAGAAGTCCCGGCGTATGAGCAGCACCTGGCGGGGCAGATCGCCCGCCTGGGGCGCTCGCACCCCATGATCCGCACCCAGTATTACTGTGAGGAAATCGATGCGGAAGGCGGGCTGTTCACGCCGGAGCGGCAGATGCTGATGCGCGGCGTTCATCCACCGCAGTTTGAACCGGTCGCGGGCGCGACCTACGCCATGCTGGTGGACGTAGCAGGGGCAGATGAGGGCGAGGGCGGGACGGGAATGAAGGGCTTGCAGAACCCGGCTCGGGATGCCACCGCGCTGACTATCGTCGCGGTGGAAGGGGAGGATGCCGCGGGGGTGAAGGCTGGCGGGCCGACCTATCGGGTGGTACATCGGCGTCTATGGGTGGGTGTGGCGCATACTCGGCTGTACGCTCAAATCCGTGCCCTGGCGGAGACCTGGGGTGTCCGGCGGCTGGTGGTGGATGCCACCGGCATCGGCGCGGGGCTGGCGGCATTTCTGGATCAGGCGCTGCCCGGCAAGGTGCGCCCCTTTGTGTTTTCGGGCAAGACCAAGTCCAAACTGGGCTGGGGCTTTCTGGTGCTGATCGATTCGGGGCGCTTCCGGGATTACGCTGTGCCGGATGGGGATGAAAGCCGGCAGGCGGAGCTGAGCCAAGTCTTCTTCCGTGAGGCCGCCTTCTGCCAGTATCAGGTGGGGGCGGGGCCGGACAAGGCCATCCAGTGGGGTGTGCCGGACGGGACACGGGACCCTGCCAGCGGTGAGCTGGTGCACGACGACCTGCTGATCAGCGCCAGCCTGTGTGCGGTGCTGGATGAGGAGACCTGGGCGCCGCACCTGCCTGGGGTGATCATTCCGGGTGCAGACCCGATGAAGGAGATTGACCATGGATAACGAGAATTATGCATTTGGGATTGACCTGTCCCGCTATAACACCTCGCCGGATGGCAAGGTCAAAGTGGATTTTGACGTGATCGCGGAGCATCAGCCGGAGGTGGCTTTCATTGCCATGCGGACGGGGGTGTCTTGGGGGTATCAGGACCCCTGGTTTGCCTATTACTTCCAGGAGGCGGGGCGCATCGGGCGGGTGCGGATGGCCTATCACGTACTTTATCCGGGGGAATCCGCTGAGCGGCAGATGGACAACCTATTCCGCATTTTGGGAGACGCTGACCTGACTCAAACGCCCATCGTGCTGGATTTGGAGCTGGATCACGGGCAGAGCGTCGCCCGCATCACGGCTTGCACGGTGGAATCATTGAATCTAATCCATAGTCGGACAGGACGGGTGCCCATCATTTACTCCCGAGCGGGATGGGTGAACCAGTACCTACGGGTTGCCGACCTGCCGCCCGTGGGCTGGTGGCTGGCGCAGTACCGCTGGCCGCGGCCTTACCCGCTGTATACCCCCGAGTATCCCTGCCCGCCAGTATTGCCGGCTGGGGTGAAGGATTGGCTGGTTCATCAAACAGCTTGCCGGGGGGCGTCCATCGGTGCCAGGGCGAATCATTTCATGGACTACAACCGCTGGCATGGGGATAAGGCCGACCTGCTGCGTTTCATCGGGAAGCAGACCCAATCGGTGATCTGCCCGTTGGATGGCGAGGTCTGCCCTACCAAGGTCACGGTTGTTGAAGCCTGATAGGGCTTTTCGAGAGAAAGGAAATTTCGCGATGTCGATTACACAAAATTTGTTGGCTCGTTTATTTCAACCCCTGGTGGACCAAAGGGTGCGGGCGCAGCTTTCCGTGTTGGAGAGCGAGAACGCCTTCCTGGTGGGGACGCGGCGTTATGACGAATCACCCCGCGACCGGATCAGCCCCGACCGCCAGAGCGTGTTGGAAGCCTGCCTGACGGCCTGGCGGGAGGATCCCCTGGCGCGGCGCTTGGTGGGGCTGACCAGCCAGTATGTGGTGGGCGGCGGTGTGGATATTCAATGCGACCATGGGCCGACCCTGGACTTCCTGACGGCCTTCTGGGGGCACCGCTTGAACCGCATGTCGATTCGTGTGATTGAACTGTGCGAGGAACTGAGCCGCTCCGGCAACCTGTTCCTGCTGATCTCGACCGACCGGGCGGGGATGTCCTACCTGCGGGTGGTGCCGGCGGCGGACATTGACCGCATCATACCGGCTGACAACGATATTGAACAAGCAGTGTCATTTGTCAGCAAGTCTGAGGTCCTCTATCCCGCCTATGATCCCAGCGGGGACGGCTTGGATGGGAACGGTGGGCTGGCGCCGGTCATGCTGCATTACGCCGTCAACAAGCCGGCGGGCGCGCAGTGGGGCGAATCCGACCTGGCGCCTTTGCTGATCTGGCTGCGGCGGTACGATGCCTGGCTGGAAGACCGCATGCGCCTGAACCGCTTCAGGAACGCCTTTCTCTACCGCGTCAAAGCCCAATTCGCCTCGGAAGCCGCCCGGCGGACGCGGCAGGCGGAGCTGGCTGCCAACCCGCCCTCGCCCGGGTCAATTTTAGTGACGGATGAGAGCGAGGATTGGTCGGTGATCTCCCCCAAGCTGGAAGCGCTGGACGCACAGACCGATGGGCTGGCGATCAAGAAGATGATCGCAGCGGGGGCGGGGGTGCCGATGCACTTCCTGGCGGAGCCGGAAGGGTCCACCAGGACCACAGCTGAAGCCGCGGGCGGGCCGACCTACCGGCGTTTCGAGCAGCGCCAGCATTACTTCCTGTGGCTGCTGACGGACTTGCTGCATGTGGTGACGGCGCGGCGGGCGCTGGTGGACGGGCGGGTGGACCCCAAGGCGCCCATCGCCGTACACGGCGCGGATATCTCGGCGCGGGATAACCTGGCGCTGGCGCAGTCTGGGGCTGAGGTCGGGCCCTTGTTTGAGGGGCTGTATGGAGCGGGGTTAATTGACGCCCGGGAATATTTGCGGGTGGTGTACCGTTTTGTGGGCGAGGAAGCCGATTTGGACGCGCTGCTCAGCCGGGCGGGAAAGGAGACGGATCATGGAAAAAACTGAAATGGTGATAGAAAAAGAAGGGTTAAGGAAAGAAGGGGAACACCGTCTCAGCCTGGAGGCGAGCGGGAAAGCCCTGGCGCCGGGAAAGTTTGAGGTGCTGGCGATCACGGCGGGGGAGGGCAACGGCTGGCACTTCCCGGCAGAGGCTTTGAAAGCCAGCCTGCCGCTGTGGGAGGGTGTCTTCTGCTACATTGATCACGACCGGCGAGCGCGCTCCGTGCGGGACATCAGCGGGGTGCTGCGCCAGCCGAGGTGGGATGAGGAAGTTCAGGGCATCCGCGCCGTGCTGGAAGCCTTCGGCCCGGGCGGGCCGCTGCTGGCGGCGCTGGGGGAACAGGTGCTGGCTGGGGAGGGGGAGTCACAGCCCAAGATCGGCTTCTCCGCCGATGTGCTTTTCACGGGAAAGAACCGGATGGTCCAAAAAATCCTCAAGGTGTTCTCGGTGGATTTAGTGACTGATCCGGCAAGAGGGGGCGCTTTTGTGCGCCAATTGAATCAAGTTCAATTTAAAAATGGAGGAAAACCCATGACAGACCAAGTGCAAGAACCGGCTGTGGGAAAGACGCCGGCAAAGGAATTTAGTGAAATGGCAGAAGAGGCCCGGGCGGTGCGGCTACAGATGTGCGCCTACCTGCTGGATTCGGCGCTGGGGGCGGCCAAGCTGCCCAAGCCGGTGAGCCAGCGGGTGCGGGCGCAGTTTGACGGGCAGATCTTTGACCCGGAGACCTTGAAGGGGGCTATTGAGGACGCCCGCGAGATGGTAGGGGAATTGACCGGCGGCGAAGCGGTTCAAGGGCCGGGGCGGGTCAGTGGGATGGTCACTTCGGAGGAACGCCTGCAGGCAGCGGTGGATGACCTGTTCGGCGCGCCGCGGGATGAAGCTCAGAAAGCGCTGTCCGTGGCGAAGCTCTCCGGCATCCGCGAGCTGTATCTGACCCTGCCGGATGAGGATGAACATGCCCTGGTCACTGGCGCGGTGGCCTACGCCCTCACCTTCCGCGCGTCGGGGCGCTTTGAAGACGCTTCGCTGAACCAGGAGCTGCCGACCGCGCTGGCGGATTGGGCCAGCGCGCATATGGCACGCTTTCAGACCATGCTGGCGGGGATCAGGGCGCGGGAGCAGCAGCGCTCGACGGAAGTTCCCTATTCCCAATGGGAATGGGAGGAGCCATGAATCAGATTGCCATTGGGGATGTCGCTGCGGGCTGGCTGATCTTATCTGGCTTGTCGGCGGCGCCCCCTTTCAAACGCGCATCGTACGCCCCCGTTTTCTCTTCGGATCGGATGGTAACAGATACCCTGGCGCTTTCTCTGGAAGGCACGCCTGCGCAGATCTCGGATGGGCTGGGAGCGCTTGAAAAAATTGGGCAGCGGGGGGCGCTTTATCAACAGGCAGGCTGCACCTCCCCGCAGTACCTGCGGTGTCAGCCTTCTGAGGATGGGGCATTTTATTTCACCCCGATCACAGACCTGGATTTTAAGTTCAATCCAGAAGGCTATGACACCCATCAGACGGGGTCCTTGCTGGTCAGGCTGCATTTCACCCGTCCCAATCACTTTGATTCGGAGCCCATTGAGCTGCCGCTGAGCAACCGCAATGGCAGCAAAGTGACCGGCGGCATCCACCTGTTTAACCACACCGACGCTCACGCTGGCCATGATTCCTCCGTGTTGATTGACCCAGCTGATTTCGAGTCGCCGCTTCCCGCGCCCCTGCGTTTCGAATTGGAGAACACCAGCGCCTCCGGGGTTTTACAGGATTTGCTGGTGGGGCTGTACCACCATCCCACTTTTTCGGATGACGGGTACTTTTTCTTGCAAGCGCCTGAATATATGGGCGGCACACTGCTTTACTCACCCGATGCGATCAATGAGTATTACCGCCGTTTATCCTGGTCAGGCGCGGACTGGACGGACTTGGGAAACTGGACGTTGATTAATGAACATGTCAGCAAGCTGGCCGGGCGTTCCTACCGCCCGATCCTGCATTTCTTCAGCAGCCATGGGTATGACGATCTCTATCTAAAGATCAAGCTTCAGAAGGGATCTTATATCCTATGGGATGGAGAGGGTGTCTATGCGGATCCCTCCTATCAATATCTGCTCTTCCCACCTGTGCGCATCCCACCGCACAGGCTGTTGGGGGAGGGGTTTCCGCATCATGTTGATTTGGTGATCTATGGTCAGCATGAAGCAGTTGGAACCTATCAGCTTGAGATTGACCAGCTCTTTTTATTGCCCCTGGATGGCTCAGCATCCTTCCTCGGCTTTTATGACATGCTTCAGGATGATGTTCTGATAGATGACAGCTTCCGTGGGCTGCACAATGTGCAGTATGCCACCCTTGGCTCTGAGGCGGTGGGGCACCTTCGGCAGGGGGGACCGCTGGCACTTTATCCCGTAGAGTACAACCGGCTGTTTTTTGTGTTGGCGAATGAGGACCACCAGGTGGATATCCTCCGTACGGCGCGGCTGCGAGTCTATTACCGGCGAAGAGTCAGGATTCTTTAAATAGATAAACCAAGGAGGGATACTTATGAATGCTGAGCAGGACGATTTCACCATCACCTTTAACCGCAGGGACTTTTCCGGCCCAATATTGACCACGGCGGAAGTCTCCACAGAAAAGCTGAGCTGGTCCGCTTTTGGCGGTCCGCATCGGGCTGTATTTTCCGCCATGCGAAGCACTCTCGGTCGAAGACCGCTCTTCGAGCGAGGGGGTATGCTGCAGAACCTACTGGAGCTGGCGTCTTTATTGCGCTGCGGCGTGATGGTGCGCGACCGCGAAAACACCCCGGTCTGGTGGGGCTTTGTAGAGGAAGTCACGGTCTATGTACAAGGGGTACAGCTCAAGGTCAGCCTGGAAGGATTGTACAATCAGGTCAGGGTGCAGTACACCTTCCTCTCACCCGACAACAAACTGGCTGACCAGCTTGAAACGCCAACGGCTGTTGATTTCCAATCACAGCGTGAATTCGGAATCCGGGAAAAGGTGATCCACAGGCGGGACTTGGATGACGCCTTTGCCCTTTCACTGCGGGACACCTTTCTTTCCCTGCACGCCTGGCCGACCTCTGAGCTGTCGCAGCGATCGGGGGAGGGTACATTGCGGGCGCAGGTGCGCTGCTCGGGCTGGTTTCAGACTCTGTCCTGGCGCAACTACGAAAATCCGGAGGGGTTTTATGCCAACACCGGTCCGGGACCGGGAGTGTTTCCACTGGGGGACAGCGCAGCCCATCGCACCATCGCTCAGTCCTTCACCCCTGGTTGGGATGTGTTTCTCAAATATGCTTATTTTCGCGTCAGGAAGGAAGGCTCCCCAACGGCAGCTCTGACCGCACAGGTACGGAGTACGTCGTCAGGGGTCCCAGGCGCTGTCCTTGCCGTTTCAGATTCCCTGCCCGCTTCATCGGTACCGGGGACGAAATACGCCTGGCTGCGCTTTACCTTCGACCCGCCCTATGCCATTTCTTCAGGTGTGCGCTATTGGATCGCCCTCCATCCCGCTGGCGTGGACGCTGTTAATTATTTCTATTTCAAGACGGATGAAAATATGAATTACCGCCAGGAGGGGCATTTCGGGCGTTATTATGATCAGGCATCGGGAACCTGGCTGTTGATCCCATCCATCACCGCCCCGGGGTCCCAGCCGGATTTGGTCTTTCGCCTGGTGTGCGTTTCTGACACTGGAGGTCAATTGGCAGCCATCGCTGGTGCAGGCGGGCAGTTTTTTGAGAAGATCAAGACACTTTCCACGGGGGTGCAAGCCTCGCCTTACCGCATGCAGGGCTTGGATTGCCTGGCAGAGGTTGAAGCTTTGCTGAAATTAGGGACCAGTAGCAAAAGGCTGGTGCTGGCATCGGTCACGCCGGAACGACACCTGCGGTTTACTGCCCAACCTTCACCGGAGGACGCAGATCTTTACATGGATGATCAATCGCGCTTTTATACCCAGCAATATGTGCCGATCCCACCTTATCGCCCGCCGGTGGGGCGCTATGTGCGCCTGGCGGCGACCACAAGGGTGCGGCTGCCCTGGGACCGCAACCGCCTGCCGGCGTGTTTTATTGCTTGCGCAGAATACTTCCCGCGGTCGGGGCGTGTTAGAGTGGAAAATAGGATTAGATGATTAGGTATTGGGTATTAGGTATTGGGTAATTAGTTTAGTGGGTGCATGATAGTAATGCTATAATGATGGCAATTATGAATGAAGGATGGGATCAATGACGCCCTATGGCACGTATTATTTTCCGGAGGGGTTTTTGTGGGGCACAGCCACGGCCGCACATCAGGTGGAGGGGCGCAACCCCAATAACACCTGGACCGCCTGGGAGCAGGAGGAAGAGCGCATTGTCAACGGCGACAAATCGGGTTTGGCTTGTGATTGGTGGGGCGGACGCTGGCAGGAGGATTTTGACCGTGCGCAGGCGACCCATCAGAACGCACACCGCCTGTCCATCGCCTGGAGCCGGATTCAGCCCGCGCCGGACCGCTGGGATGAGGGCGCCCTGGACCGCTACCGTGAGATGCTGCGGGGACTGCGCTCCCGCAAGATGACGCCAATGGTCACGTTGCATCACTTCAGCGAGCCGTTGTGGGTGGCGGAGATGGGGGGATGGGAGAATAAAGCTGTCGTTGACCTGTTCGCAGAATTCGTGCGCAAATCCGTGGAGGCGTTGCAACCATACTGCAATTTATGGGTGACGATCAACGAACCGGATGTGTTCATGGTCAGCGCTTATGTGGAGAGGGTCTTTCCACCTGGAAAAAAAGATCTCAAGGCAGCCATGCTGGTCATGCAGAATATGATTCGGGCGCATGCCCGCGCCTATCACGTGATCCATGATCTGCAGCCGGAAGCGCAGGTGGGTGCGGCGTTGCATTACCGGGGTTTCAAGCCGGCGACCTGGCTGCCAGTGGATCATTGGGCAGCAAAAATTTTCCATACGTTGTTTAATGATTTATTTCCCCGCACACTTAAAGACGGCGTATTCAATGCCGTTGTAAGTAAAGAACGCATCCCTGAAGCTGTTGGGACTCAGGATTTCTTAGGAATCAATTATTATTCAAACGATACCGTCCGGTTTGATCTCTTTGCCCCCAAGGAGTTATTCGCCCATCGTTATTACCCCAAAGACGCACTGCTGAGCGAAAACGGTTTCATTGCCAATCAGCCTGAGGGTATCGCGGAGAGCGTGCGCTGGGGGAGCCAGTTTGGCGTGCCGATGATCATCACAGAAAATGGCGTGGAGGATTCACAGGATGAGCTGCGTCCCAGATATACCCTGGAACACTTACATGCCTTGTGGAAGGTGATCAATGACAATTATCCGGTGAGGGGCTATTTTCATTGGTCGCTGGTGGATAATTTTGAATGGGAGCGTGGGTGGACGCAGCGCTTTGGGCTGTGGGGATTGAACGTGGAAACCCAGGTGCGCATTCGGCGACCCAGTGTGGACATGTATGCCGCGGTGTGCAAGACCAACGGCATCTCATCTGAGACAGTTGAAAAGTTCGCACCAGAAGCGATGAAGAGGATTTTTCCATCAAATTGATCATTTCTTTATTAGAAGAAGTTAATAAAACACTGATTCTTACCCATTTTCTCCAAATTGTAATCTTAAATTAAGGTCAAATATTTTTAATTATTGTACAATCAGAATATCAAACCGATATGAAGTTGTTATGGTATTTATATATAACCACGGTTTATTACAGGTAAATAAAACATTCGTGTTAATTACATAATGAAATAACAGCTTTGTAATGATTATAGGTGAGGGTCTTTATTATGGATGTAGCATTAACCAAATTTATCAGTAACCAGGCAGTTAGTGTGGAAGATCGTATGCCCACGGCTGAAGCAGTGCTTATTATTGACGACGAGGAGACCAAGCGCAAGGTTTGGTCAGAAGCGCTTGAAAAGCATGGATATTTCACAGATCATGCAGACACTATTGAAGATGCGTTGTCGCTTTTCGAAGATCAAAATTTTGGATTGGTTTTAGTTGACCTCAAGCTGAACGGCAGGATGAATGGGCTGGATCTGCTTGATTGGATTCAGGAAAACCATCCCGGTACGGACGTGATTGTTATCACCACTTATGCCACGTTGGATTCTTCGATCGGCGCACTGCACAAAGGCGCCTATGATTATCTGGTCAAACCCGTTAATATCATGGAGGTCGTTTCCAGGGTCGATCGGTGCATGTCCGAGCGGCGGGAATCTGCAGAGCGTTTGCAGTTGATCAATCAGGTGGAAATGATGCTCAGCCAGTTGAAGATGCAGATCCTGCCGGAAGTGGACGGCAAGCTTAATCACGAACATATTCTAGAGACCCACTCTATTATTGTAGATCGCCGGAAACGACTGGTGGTAAAAAATGGGGAACCTATCCAGCTCAGCCCAACTGAGTTTGATATGCTGGATTATCTGGTCTCCAATTCGGATAGGGTTGTGGGCGCCAGCGAGTTGATCCGCGCTGTGCAAGGATATGATATGGACGAGATGGACGCTCGGCCGATTGTACGGGTGAACATACGTCGGTTACGGCAGAAAATTGAAGAGGACACCTCGAATCCACGCCATATTATTACTGTCCGCTCCAAAGGTTACCGCTTTGCTGGCTGAAGCCTTCAGCAGCTCAATCTAAATTTCTTTCATAATAATAGCCATAATCCGTACACGGTATCCGTGTATCATTAACCTCTACAAACCAATCCGATTCTTCAAAAATAAGGTAGTCCATTAATCGGTCCTCCTGTGCTTTGAGCAGTGTGGCGGCTTGTGTGCGGGAATAATGGGCGGCATACCAGGGTTGATCTTCAGGGAGATCAAACGTGATCAGCCGGCAAGCGAGGAGGCTGCCGATATCGTCTTTAATGTCGTCGGGGGTTGTGGGGTCAGTGAAGTGAGCAATTAATGGGGGAATGGCATCATGAGATAGCGAATACAAATACCTTGTATCTAATGGTTCAACAGCTTCAACGACCGATGCGTCGCGGGCTCGGTTAATATTTTGTTGAACAATAAATCTATCGATATTCACCGCATTGACCGTTAATCCAAAGCCAAAGATAAAGCAAATCAAGATGATTGCCAGGCGATCCATTTTTTGGTTGATCTCAAGGATGACGACAGCCAGCAAGAGCAGTCCGATCCAGAACATGGAGATGTGTGTCATGGTGCGCAGTCGGGTGAATCCATATGCGGCTTCATAGAGGGACAATCTTTTAAATGCAGAAAACAGGATGATTCCTGTCAATCCGATCAGCAGTATCCCCAAACCGGAAAATGTCCAGCGCTGGGCTTTCGTCTCGCGTTTTGTGATCAAAGCCAGGACATAGAACATGATCATGGTGATGATGGCGACGGCGACCAGTTCGAAGTACCCCCGGACCGCATATTCTGAATATGTGTACCCCTCAATATTGATGTTTGTTTCACCTCCGAAGAGGTAAGTGAACTGGAGGATGACAAAGCTTAGGAAAAGAAGGTTCACGGCACACAGGATGATCCAGGCTTCAATTCGACCCAGGAAGGGACGCGATGAGGATTGTGAAGACTCTTTCTTTTTAATTTTCTTGCTTTCCACAAGGCCAAAGTAATAAGCTGAGAGGAGCAGATACCCCAGAATGAGAATATACACAAAGCGGAAGATATATTCCCCCATGTCATCCAGAGTGAACCAGGTAAATAAGCCTTGAATGCGCTGTTTAAATACCAGGTCGGCAGAGGTGAGCAAAACCGTGAGGATGATCATGATAGGTGCTGCAAGGAGCACACCCCGTAAATAGGGCAGAAATTTTCTTGTTTTTTGTTTCTTTTCGGCGGCGTGATCGGAGGTCGTGTCCTTTTCATGTGTCTCATCCGACTTGGCTTTTTTGGACTCTCGTTTGACATTCACAAAGAATAAAAAGCCGCCTGCGAAACAATTCAGGATAAATTTTAATGTATTGATCAGGTGTTCCTGGATCGTGAATCTGATCCAGTCACCATTAAACAGCGTTGTGGAGAACAGGATCAGTGCACCCAGGGTGATCAGCACATTCATTACATTGGTTAAGGGTTCTAAACGAAAAAAGGTCATTAAGGAAAAACCGATGATGGGTATCAACAGGAGATAAGAGATGCGAGGAATGGGTTCTTTTTCCAGCCAGATAGGGATTAATCCCCCCAGAAGAGCTATTAAAAAGAACAGGAATATGTTGATTCCAATAGGTTTTTGCCAAAAAAACTGATCAAAACTAAATGCTGCGACTATCGCCAACAGCCAGAACAGGTTTCTATATTTGCTTTGCATTTTTACTCCTATTTATCCGATCATTTTTACTGTCGGAACAGGCTTTTTTTGATCATTCGATTCAACTTGAATCAAGCTTATGGAAGGTTTTCTATCAAAGGCTATCAAAAACGGTCAAGAGTGGGACCAAACCTCTCAACTTTCATGTATACTATTACATAAATACATTTACTACAATTTTTAAGCAGGAGAAATGATGAAACAGGTTGCTATAATTACCGACAGCACGGCTTATTTACCCCAGAATATTGTAGAGGAATTGGGTATTTACACTGTGCCGTTGACTTTGCATTGGGATGGCGAATCCTACCGCGATGGGGAGGATATCAAGGCAGAAGAATTTTATGACAGGCTGGAGGAATCAGACACGATACCCACCACAAGCCAGGTGACGGTTAACGAATTCAACAAGTTGTTCGAGCAATTATTGGACAATGGCTATGCTGTTTTGGCCTTATTGATCTCCAGCGGTATTTCGGGGACGGTTGAATCGGCACAGCAAGCTGCTGAGAATTTTCCCGATGCCCCCTTGGTCGTGATGGATACACAGTTGGTTTCGATGGCGTTAGGGTTCATGGTGATGAAGGTCGCCCGTGCTGCTCAGAAGGGCGCCAGCCTGGCTGAGTGTCAGGCACTGGCAGAAGCAGTTTATCCGAACATCGGTGTGTATTTCACGGTGGATACCCTCAAGTATCTCAACAAAGGCGGACGGATAAACACCGCCAAACGCCTATTGGGGGCGGCTTTGAACATCAAGCCCATTATGGAGATTCGGGATGGCAAGATCGAGCTTGTGGAATCGGTGATTTCACGAAAGAAGGCAATAGAACGGATGCTTGAACTGGTTGAACGGGATATTGCCGGGCGTCAACCCGTGCGGATTTGTGCTTTCCATGCAAAAGCCGAGGATGATAATCAGATGTTAATGGCAGAGGCGATTGACCGGTTCAATCCCGTTGAGACGGTGACCACTTTTGTCAGCCCGGTGATTGGGACGCATACCGGCCCAGGCACTGTAAGCATCGCTTATATGGTCGGATGAACTTACAGCCATCCTCTCAAACCATAGACCAGCATTCCTAGATATTCTTTGAGGGCGTTTGTCGTCAGCCCGAGGGAGCTGGTGTTGGGCAAGAGGTAAATCAGAGCCTCATCAATACCGGGTTTGAAGGCGCTTTCCCAATTCTGCTGTGTAATGGTGAAATCAACCGGCGCGGGGATTACGCTTATGCCCTGATGTTCGAACAAAGCCTTCGCCCTGGGCATGTGCATGGCTGACGTGACCAGGATGATCTCTTCAATCCCTTTTTCCCGCAGTATCTCAGCTGAATAGATGGCATCCTCATAGGTGTTTTGCGATTCCGACTGCTGCCAGATTGCCTCTTTCGGCACGCCTGTCAGGATGAGCAATTCTGTCATCTCCTCCGCTGGTGAGGTGCCCCTGGCTTCACTGAATTCCAGGTTGCCGCCGCTGACGAGGATCGCTGGTGAAGCGCCCTGTTGATAAAGTTTGGCAGCATACAGCACACGGTCCCCCGCACTGTTGACCTCGGTCATGGGACGCGGCGGGTCAGCGGATTCCGTGCCGCCGCCCAGGATCACGATCACTTCCGCGTGGGGTATGGAATCAGACGGAAGGTTCCGCCATTCCAAAGAACGCGCCAGAGCGTAGCTCACCCAGCGGTTGCTGGCCAGCCATAGGAGGCTTAGCGCACCGATAAGCAACCCGCGCCGCCATTTGGGTCTCTTCTCGAGGATGAGGGCGATCAGAATCATGATGCAGGAAAATCCCAGGGGGTAGACCAGGAGGGGCAGGAGTTTGCTGAGATATACGAACATAATGACTTATCCTTTTTGTTATTTTGTGTATCATCCAGAGGCGATTCTTATTATAGTTTCACTGGGGTGAAAACGAAAGACATTCTAAATAGCAACTTTTTAGAAAGGGAATGATTTTCACTGCAACTTTCAATGCAGGCACTCGTATATAAAATTGGACGATCTCTAGGTTGGGTGGAATGATTCAAGCCGATTAATGAAGATATAATAAGTAATTGTTGTTTTTGAATATGAGCTAATTTTTGTCTTTTGTTTTCTGACTTGGATTCAAGGATTTAGTGCAACGGATGAGGTGATAAAATCATTCGTATGCA
>CAZNRI010000042.1:0-15728 GCA_964575595.1 uncultured Candidatus Brevefilum sp. | reverse complement strand
CCTATGGTATTCTTAAAAAATCACTGTTGCACTTGATACTTGAATCTAGGAACAAAATAAATAAGCTCTTGATTGAGAATATAATCCAAATTAATCCTTGATTGGTTAACCTTTTACATCCAGATTGGTAAAATAACATCGTTCTTAACAAATAATCACTGGAGGAATTTTGGCGCGTACAGTTCAGGGCAAATCCTATACATGGCAATTGGGTGATGCCCCCATCGGGAGTGGGGATGCCGGCGAGGTGTATGCCGTCACCTGTGCGGAGCAGCCTGAGCTGAAAGGTGTGATGAAAACGCCCGCCCAAATCGCCACCGGCGGCACCATCCAGCGCCAAGCTGGACAGATCGCACAGGAAGCGCTTGCCCTCGCTCGCCTGGATGGGCTTCCCCAATGCAAAGCCCACCCGCCGCGCTTGCTGGACTCTGCGCCCGAATGGACTCAAGGGACAGCCAACTACTTCATCATCAGCGAGACCGCAACGGGTGAAACATTGGAAGCTATGCTGATAGAAAAACGCCAGACCGGCAAGCCATTCCCCCGCCGGGTGATCATCACCGTCCTGGACGCCCTTTTTGACCTGTTTGCCCGGGCACATCATGTCGGCATTCTGTGGAACGACGTCAAGCTGGATCACATCTATTGGCACAACCCCACCGGCGGCGTCGCTGTCATCGACTGGGGTAATGCAGTGTTTCTCAATGAAGCCAATAACGGACAGGTTCGTACCCTACCCCGATGGGAGGATTACCGGCAGTTGGTGGACACGTTGGGGGGCTTCCTGCAGCAGAACGCACCGGAACTCTTCATTGACCTGGGTTGGCAGGAATTTCAAAATAGAGAATTGGATATAACTCAAGTTTCCGTCCTTGCCAGGCGCATCGCCTATCAACAAGAGGTGATCGCCCTCAATGTGATGGAATATCAATCACTGATCCGTGTCGTCCTGCAATCGAAACCGAGCCTGCAAGGGCTTAAAAACATCCAATCCTATCATCACATCCTGGAGCAGATCGGCGCGCCCTGGGAATCGGAAGCGGTACTGGCATACTGCCGCTCATTGGTGCTGAAGACCCTCGATGACAGCGACACCCCCTCCAGCGTCAAAGCAACGACCATCCTATGGGAACTGTTTGACAGCTCGCTAAGTCTGCCGTGGCATCTGATCAGGGAATATTTCCGCAGCCCCTATCTCCTTTCGCAGCCTTACCTGCGTGATCTAGTGAAATATACCCTTTACGAAGACTGGTCCAATGCCTTATGGATCCTCGTTACGATCGCTCAAGAAAATTACTCCTCAGATTGGTGGAATAAAATGACACCCCTCCTGCGGCAAAAAGCACTGAATACAACAACGCCTTCCCCATACCAAATCTGCCAATCCCTGCTCGCCTGGGCGGAAGGCCAGGGCAGCGAAAGGCGTGATCTCGCAGAGGACTTACGGCTGATCCTAGAACGCTGGCGGGAGAAGGGGAAAAACCTGGAAGAAAGCCCCTTTGATTACGCTTTACTGGATGTGATAAACACCGCAGCTAACCTGCCCCGCCGCCTTCGCACAACGTTGAAGCAATGTTTTTCCGAAGGGCAGGAAGCCACTCGAGAACTCCTGCAAGCCTGGGTGAACATGAAATGGGATGATGTCTCAAAAGCCTTCCATAAAGTGACTGCCTGGGACCCAGATCGCTGGGGTATCCTTCATCTGGCCATTGCCGTTGAAGATTTCCAGAACTGGCTGAATAAGCTGTATCAAGGGCCATCTCCAGATACTGAAACTAAAGCCTTTCTCCAAAAGATGATTAGAGATCACCCGCCTGTGGAACAGCTCCTCGGTACACCAACCTGGCTCAGCAAGCTCTTACAAACCTTGCAGGATATAATCCAAAGCGTCCCGATCCAGAAACATAAGGCTGAGGTACAAGCCTGGTGTCCCTGGGTTTTGCAGCTTATGAATCTTGAATAAGCCAATTAAGCCCTAATATTTACGAATAAACCCCAACCATTTCACCGTGATAGTAAACCTACCCTTCCCTCAAACCTGGTGACATGGGTAAAATAAGAAATCTATGAAAAACCTAACCTTCGGACCTAAAGAGTCCATAAAACTAACAGAACCCTTGGATACCTGGCTTTCTGCCGGGATGCGAGATTTCGCTGTCCCTGAAGCAGCCGGCTCATCTGCCCGGGTGTTCAGTTTGCATTACCCTGAATTCTCCAGTGACTATGCGAATTATCCGGCGATCAAAATCATGCGGCCGGATAAGACCCGCTACGCCCTGCCCCTCTTTGAAAACGAGTGCCGCATTCTGGAAAAAATGCGGAATGTATTGGGGATCACACCAGCGCTGGCTTACGCTTACCTCAAGGTAAATAAAGGCAACTGGCCGGATGAGATTCCTCCACTGACCACCTCTCTGCAGGAGAAGGCATCAGCAACCCATTTGGATGGCGCTTTTGACATCTTCACCCCCATAGAACTGAAGACATTTTTATCCGAATTACAGGAACGTACAACTCAGGGCTGGTTAGCCGCCATCCTCCTGCCACGGCGATGGGAGGACAACCTCTATCTGCGTTGTGACGCAGGCTATACCAGAGGGGAATATCACCGCACCTTCTCCGTTAGACAAGCGCTCCAGGCTGCCCTGCAGATATGTCAGATAATGGCATCTACGCATGACAATAACATTGTTTACTTGGATCATAAAGCCCTGCATTATTATTGGAACGAACCGCGGCAGCAGGTTTTCGTCCTGGATTGGAATATCGGAAGGCAGGTCGCTAATGCGAACGGCGAAGACGCCTTCGCCTTTGACCTCACACAGTTCAGTGCCCGCGCCCTGCATCACCTCCTGACCGGCCGCCAGGCACCCGGGTCTCTGGACGTAGGACCGAATCGCCCTGAGGAAATCCAGAACGCCCCCGAAAAATATGACCCCATCTGGACTTACGACGACCAGAAACGGCTCACCCAGGATGAATTGGATGTTTTGGGGGATGCGATCCAGGGACAGTATAAAACCGCTAGCGGATTGGCAAAGGACCTCCAATCCCTGTATAATCAACGTCAATCGCAAGCCTGAAACACGCCTGAGAAAGGAATCCCATGCTGAAAGACCTCATCTTGCAGGCAAAAAACACACTGGATCAACCACAATCCTCCGACCAGAAATTGGTGGAGGTTGAAAACGCCATCAGCGCTTACCTTGAGGCAATTGCCACAGAACGCATCTCCGAGCCTATAGATTTAGATGAATTAGAACATGCCAATCGCCTTTTGCGTGAAATTCGGCGGGTACGCTCACGGCGTATTGCTGATAAGCAGCGAGGTAAAACAGCGGATAAAGAAACCACGGAAGAAAACCTATCAGAACAGGTCAACAGCCCTATAAAAGTGTCTCCTGAATTTGACGATGATGATACCTATGACCCCCTGCGCAAGTTCCTCAGCTCCAGCCATGATCCCGAAGCCGAGGAATTGATGGATTCCGCTGAAGAGGCCTTTTATGCCGGCAACTATCAAGAAGCCATCCCCCTCTATGAAAATGTCCTTCAGATTGAGCCGGGTTGGTCCCGCGCCCAGGAGCATCATAACGAAGCTGAAGAATTCCTGCGCACCGGCAACATCCCTTCCGTAGCGCTCCCGCCGGAAGCAGGCAAGGCTTACGGCAAAGCGCAGTCCGCGGCCCGTGTTTTCCGTTATCAGACAGCGCTGGATTACCTGGATGAGGCATTTGCCAGTCTTAGGGAATCCGGCATCAACCGCTGGCGGGAAGGTGAACAGCTCCGCCAGGACCTGGAAAATCAAATCCAAGCACATGAGGTCTACGAGGAAGGATTGGCGTTATTACAGCAGGGTGATTTACAGGGCGGGCTTTCCAAAATCCAGACCGCAGCCAGTGCTGTTGCCCTGCCGGAATATGTGGACAAAGCTAATGAGATTAAGAACGACCTGGCGGCGATGAACGAAATTGCCGATATTCTCAACCTCAGTGGGAACATCCCACCGGACAAACTAGCTGAAGCCCAAATCAAACTGAACAGCCTTTCTGTCAAATACGGCGAGACCGCCCAGATCTCCCGCCTGCGTAATCGGATGGACATCGTCCTGCCAGCCGTCACGGGAACCCTAATTGAGAAGGTTCAGCGTCTGAAACGCCAGGGCGATGCCGCCAGCACACTTAAAACAGCCAAAGAAGCCTACGCTGAAGCTGAAGATGCCTTATCTACACTGCAGACCCTGCAGCCGGACAACGCCCAGGGCCGGGATTTGCGGCAAGAGGTGCAAGAATCGCGACATGAAATTGAGAACCTCGAGGACAGCCTGCAGCGCGCCAATCAAGCCTTGAATAACGAGAACCGGTTTTTCCCACGGAATTCTTATCAGATCAGCAAGACCGTCCGCAACCGCTTTCCTCAGGACTCGGAGGTCCTGGATTTGAAGCGACGGCTGCGTTGGTACTATGTCACACTCTACGGCGGTGGAGGCATCGGTGCAATTCTACTCATCCTTCTGTTATTCTTCGGCGGAAGGAGCATCGCCGGAGCAGTGCGCCAAAGACAACTCTCCCTGACCCCATCCCCCACAATAACGGCAACCATCACACCGACAGCCACCATCACGCCCACAGCAACAATCACCCCCACAGCAACGCCTGAATCCACTGAAACACCCGCTTACTCCCCCACAGCCACCCCCGTTATCACTGCGCTGACACTGCGAAACTTGTGGGCGCGGAAAGGGTGTTATGAATCCGAAGAAGCCATCGGCCGCATCCCGGCTGAAGCGGAAGTGACCTTGATCTCCATACCCGAGCGGGAATTTGACAACCTCAACCGCGAATGCGTCCTGGTGGAATATCGCGGGGAAGAGGATACCGTGATTGGGTATGTCCTCCTGGAAGACCTTTTTATCCCATAATGTTGTCTATAAAAAAAGAAATGGGATTGATCAATCAATAATACCCACAAAGTCTTACCATATCCATAATGTGAATATAAAAATATGCATATATAAATCGGGCGACCCACGGGTCGCCCCTACCCATTAAATATATATTTTGATTGAATTTATTATTGTTAGGACTTAATCGCTTTTTGAGATTTGAGTACATACTTATTAGGAAGTTTAGTAGGAGTCCTCAAAGCACTTCCCATCCCCTTCAAAATCCTCTGGTCTGCCCATCCCAGGGCGGCTCTTCATCAGCCTCAAATTCCTCCACACCTGGCCCGCCCAGCTTGTGCAGGCGCCAAATGCCGTAAATATAGCTGAGCACCAGCACCAAAATCGTCACCGGCCAGCCCAGCAGCGTGTTGGCCCAAGCCAACCCGCCCGCTGCCCCTTGTTGAAATAAAATGATTTGCAGGACCAAGCGTATCGCAAAAAATATCGTCCACAGCCAGGTCACTTCCGTATAAGCGGGTTTAACATCCTCCCGCCAAAACCATGCCAGCGGCCAGCCGCGGGTCAGATGGCTGGCCCAGGCTGCTAGGGGTTTACCAATGATGATACTCGTCAGGGCGATCAATAGTAATACAGCACTGCTGATGATCGCCGGGATGAAATAACTGGCTGCGTTGCGAGTGAGCAAGGCTAATCCTGCCGCCAAACCCACAGCCAGCAGCCCCGCCAGGGCATACTGCCAGGGCTGCTTTCTAATAAGGCGCAGCACCCCCAACAGCAGCGCTATCCCCACCGCCGCGCCCACAGCAGCCGTCAGCCCAAAGAGCGCATTAACCACCCCAAAGGCAATCGGCGGCAGCAGCGTATCAATCGTGCTGCCGGATAATACCGATTTTAATTCCTCCCATATTTCTTGTGATTTGTCATTCACCAGACACTCACCTTAATTAGGCAACACCAGTATAACGCCGAAGACAATTTCTACAATCAGGCTGATGATATTAGACTGTTCAACAGATTTATCCGCGAACATGGACACAAGCCTGACCAATGCCACAGCCAGGTAAGCGATACCTAACATGGTATAGGTCTCAGGCTGCCGATAATACAGCGGGACGACGCCCAGGGCAATAAAAAACGCACCGAGGATGGAGCGGATTTCTGTGATGCCCCTGCCACCGGCGGCGGTTAATCCCGTAAAGCCGAATACAGCTCTGGGTTTGATCAGTGCGAACAACCCTGTCCCAACTGTTCCCACAGAAGCAATTATTTTTAAGATGGATAAAATATTCATACTTCCTCCGTCTGAATAACTTTCTCTAAGACTTGTTCTTTCCTGGACCCAAGAAAGAACTTCAACCAATCTCCCTTGCTTTGATAAAGGGCGATGAGCATATATAAACTGCCGGTGAAAAATCCCAACACCATCATAAAAAGTATCCAGATGACAGCAGAGAGAATTTTCTTCTCCCGAAAGGCGATCCATACCGAGAATAGGGCAAACCCAACATACAAATCCACAAAGGAGACCAGGCCCCACGGATTTTCCAACAGCTCAGCGCCATCTATGCCAAAATTCCCATTCACAAATCCGTTGACCAGCACTGCCGACATCGCAATCAATCCAATCCATGCAATAAGCTTAGCAATTTTCATAACTACCTTTCTATTAATTTATTTTCGACGTCAAGGCCTATCATGCCCTTGAGCCGGGAAATTTTTCAGTGAACCAATGAAGGAGTCCCTTTTTCTCACACTCCGCATGGGCTTCGCATTCAATCCAGTTGATGCATAGGGCGCCGGGGCCTACATGCACGCCTAAAGCGGGTGTAACGTCAGAGATGAGGGGATCCGGCAAGCCCGGAATCATATCCTTTAACTTCTTGACAAAATCCTCAACCTGATCCGGCACCCCCGCGTGAGTGATGCCAAAAACATCTGCGTAAGGGATGTTTTCAACGGCTGTATTTAGCACGCGCTGAAAGGCTTTACGCTTGGTCCTGGCGATCTCCATCCGAGATACGTGATTGTTCATCTTCAATATAGGCTTGATCCCCAACAAACTGACCACGCTGTATTGAATGGCGTTCATCCGCCCGCCGCGCAACAAATAATCAATCGTATCCAGCTTGGCATAGGCATAGGTCCTGGGGATGACAGATTCGATGATCGCTTTCACCTCTTCCGGTGATTTTCCCTCTTCTGCAGCTTGAGCCGCTTTGATAACAATCAAGCCCTCGGCCATGCTCAAATTCCCCGAATCGATGACCTCCACCGGCACCCGATCGTAACTCTGGGCTGCGGATTGGGCTGTTTTGATCGTTGCTGAAAGGGACTCTGAGATGTGAATGGAGAATATGGCGGTTGCCCCTGCCTCAACCGCGGTATCGAAAGCCTTACGAAACTGCTCTGTCGAGGGCGTAGCTGTCGTTGGATAGGGTTCAGAATTGGGTAAGGCTTGATAAAATTCATCACGGCTGATATCCACATTATCCAAATAGCTCTCACCATTTACAGTTATGTAGAGCGGAACGACGGTGATGGGAAGTTCTTCAACCAGCGATTTGGGAATATCACTGGTACTATCAGTAACGATGTGTACACTCATTTCATGTCCTTAATCTAATAATTCTTTCCTGCCTAATGCATCATTGAACCTTCTTATATTTTTATTCTATTGGATTCAAACCCAAAATGACACTATTTGTATATAGTTTCTATCAATATAAACGATAGAATAATTTATAAATGATCAGTCATGACTATTATTACAGAAGTAAGGCTCATCAACAGTTTCGTCAAAATGAACGTAGATAGAGCCACAGGGAAATCAATGGGGTTTCAAGTTAGATACCTCTTCTACAAGTGCTTCAGCGCCTCTACCAAGTGTGCGTGGGCGATGCCTTCCAATCCAGCCGACCCGCCCACCATCCAGATTTCCATCAACATGCAGCGAAAAGTTGATGCCCGGATTATTTTTTCTTAAGCCATCTGTACTGGTAAGGTGTAAATTGTAGTCTCAATTTCCCTTCGGATATCGTGAATGTTTCCCCGCTAATAAGATCAAGAATTTCTTTTGACGATTTGAAGATACTCAAATCTGCATCAATATTTATATCAAGTTTCTCTGAACTGACATTGACCAAAACCAATACACCTGAAGCGACATCTGGTGAGTACCGTTCTAATCCAAAAATCCGGTCGTCAATTCGCATAACTTCTTGATTCCCATGGGGATGAAATGCAGGTTCTTCAACCCTGAGAGAGAGTAAATGAAGAATTTTTTGAAATACCTTAGTGTGAGTGTTTTCTGGATCCTTCAAAGTTTTCTCCAACTCCTGGCGAGAAAACTTCTTACGGTTGATTGATCTTGCCCGACCTGTGATTTGCACGTTATCCACAGCATTTCTTGATCCAAACAAGCTGTGATAATAAATCCCCGGTACACCCGCCAGAGACATTAAAATCACCTGGGAAGCTAAAAACCGCGCAATATCTTCGGAAGGATTAGGTGATTCAGGGTCATTCAAAGCATCATATAGTGTTGTGTTGAGTTCATATACCGTTTTCGTCCCATCCGGATTGGAACGATGCGATAATAGTCCACCATGATCACGCACTTGATCGATGATTCTTCCAAGTTCCTTTTCAGATAAAATGCCTCTTGCGGGTAATACGCCAATACCATCATGGGAGGCAATAAAATTTAAAAATATTCCTTTGTTCCCCAACCCGCTGACCCAATCCATCAGGTGGTTTGAGTTTTCAGCGATCAAAGTGTGCAAAACAAGAGGCGCTAAGGGGAACTGGTAAACCATGTGGGCCTCATCCGTTTGACCGGTTTTTGGGTCATATTCGCCAAAATAACTGATATTCTCATCATGCGGAACATTGGTTTCAGTAATTAAAACAACATCTGGGGAGGCTGTTTCGAGGATAAGGCGCAATATTTTAATTACCCGATGTGTTTGAGGGAGATGAATGCAGGTTGTGCCGGATTGTTTCCATAGATAAGCGATAGCATCCAAACGGATAATGGTTACCCCTTGACGAAGATAAAACAATAAAATATTGATAACTTCGAATAAAACCTCAGGGTTTGCATAATTTAAGTCGATCTGGTCCGCACTAAAAGTTGTCCATACCTTCTTATATCCTTTGTCTGTCTTTACCTCTGTTAAGAGGGGAGAAGTCCTTGGACGAACCACTTTAGAAAGATCCCATTTCTCATCAGGTTGAATAAAATAATCCTGATAATCAGGATCGCCTTTTAAGAATGCTTTGAACCAATGACTCTCACGAGAAATATGATTAATCACTGCATCAACCATGATTTTTCTTGATTCAGCCAGAGCCCGGATATTTTCCCAGACCCCTAAATTGGGGGCTACCTCTCGGTAATCCACCACTGAAAAACCATCATCTGATGAATAAGGGAAAAAAGGCAAAATATGAATGGTGTTGATCTGCTCAGCAAGGTATTCATCAATAAAATCCTTCAGGGTCCGCAATGCGGACTGCGCAAGATCATGAACCATATCCCCATAAGTTATTAGGATAACATCCTTTTGACTAAACTTATCTTGGATACTGGATTTTAAATCTTCTGAACTTTTTTGATATTCTTCTAACAAATTAAAGATTCGTCGATGCAGGTCAAAAGCATTCTTCTTGCCATAGAGAAATTCGAGATGTTCCTGTAGTCTTTGACTTTTTGATAAATTCATAATAAGTTGTCTTAATGATAGTTATATTAACGGTATTAAATCCTCTTCTAATCGATCATAATCATAATATTGCTTAGCAATTTGAAAATTATTATTTATTATAACTTCCCTCAAAGTGCGATTGGTCAAATAGTCAACACATTGATCTGCAGCTCGCTGTAAAATGTCTTCAGAGATGTGAACGTGATTATATACATCCTGACTAACGATCTCCGAACCCAAAGAAATCACTTCAATACCTTTATCCTTTATATCTTTTAGGTATACGGGATACTCAAACAACACGATGGGCAATTTCGCTCGCAAAGCCTCCAACAATTGATTCCCCCACCCCTCCCATAGACTTGGATAAGTCACCAAATCAGCGATGGCATAAGCATCCCACAATGAATATATTTTAGATCCGCCTTGCAACGATCTTACTGGTCCAATTATCTCCTTTATATGACGCATATCTACCCCTAAAAACTTTGCCTTCTCTTTTAAATTCTGAAGATAGACGCCTGTAGGATCATCCTGGTCATAACCAGCTAACACAAGCACAATTTTGCTATCTTGATTAAATACTTGCCCATTATACAAAACTCGCTTTTTTAATACCTCACGGTGTTGAGATTCATTCAACGCACTGACAAGCTCAATAGCCAGCTCAATTCCTTTTCGTGGGATTATTCGAGTGGCTTGGAGTACACAAATGTCATTGTCGTTTAAACCGACAGCCCGCCGCAAGTCTCGATTATAATCATCAAGGACCCATTCTTGCCCTGAAAAATCAAACACATTAGGGATAATGTCAGCATTGATTCCTTTACTCCCACGTAATTTTGATTCCGTTATGCTGTTAATAACCACATGCTTTATCTTTGGATCTCTTGGAGGAAAATATTGATCAATAATTTCCGTGATCGCGGATGAAGTCGGGATGGTTTTAGCTGTACGCTCCCAATAGAAATCATGATGATGCGCGATAGCCGGCAGGTCAAGGTCTCGCCGAACCTCTTCCATAGCAACAGCCGCCGGCAAATTCAATGCAACACTCCACACGTTATTAACCAACAACAGATCAATTTTGTTTTCAAGCACGATATGCTTTATTGATTTCTTCAAGGATTGGACATATACAGATAGGAGCCTGTTTATGGCGCGCGGCTTTAAATCATTATTACCATTCAGAATATTACGGCTCAGCGACGCGATCTCTGGCTGATGATGATAGAGTTCTGGGAGTAATATGCCGCTCTGATTGCCCAGATGCCCTGCACATAAAAAGACACGGTGTCTCATTCTTTCCAGGACAGTCTTCCATTTTTCAATCTCCAGAGACACGCCGTCAGTCTCACCCACTTGATAGTGAAAAATTCCTATTGTTTTTGGTTTTTTCATCAACGCTTACCTAAAGGATAATAATGCATGCACAACAGCGTCCTCCTGATGAAAAAGTCTGACCGTAACAACGATAACCAGCATATTTCATTCTCAGGATAGATTTCTATTCGTAAACAACGTTTTTTTTAGAATGCCCTATTTAACCTTTTACACCACCAGCTGTCAAGCCTTCTGCCAGATACTTCTCCAATGCCAGAAAAAGAATAATGATGGGAACTGTCATAATCGTGGAGGCTGCCATAACAACATTAGGTCTTGGCGTAGGATCATTGAATATTGTGTTAATTTTAATTGGCATCGTAAACATAAAACGATCATTCAGGAAGATCAACGCATATAAGAATTCATTCCAGGCAATCATAAAAGTATAAATACTAACCGAAATCAATGCAGGAATAGACAATGGTAAAGTGACTCGCCAAATCACACCCAATCGACTGCAGCCATCAATCAAGGCGGCTTGCTCAATCTCGTCTGGAATCGTGCGGAAATAGTTGGTTAACATATAAAGGGCAACCGGCAGCGTCTGAGCCAGATAAGTAAAAACCAATACAGCCAGGTTGTCCTGGATCGGAAAACCCAATTTTTCACCAATCTGACTGAGCATGGCGAACAAGGGTATGATCAACAGTACACCAGGGAACAAATACACCATCAAAATACTGTTAAGTAAAAAATTCTTGCCTTTAAAATGAAATCTTGCAATGGCATAAGAACCTAAAACAGCTAAAACAACCGCGATGATCGCTGTCGGTATAGATACCTTTAATGTATTGAGGATATTCCTGCCAAAATTCTGGTAACTTGGATGATTGGGGTCAAAAAGCTCTCGATAGGCGTCCAGTTTCAATCCTCCCGGAACATAAACAGGTTCACGCCCTCCAATCTCCGCTCGAGTTTTAAATGACGAACTGACCATCCAATAAAAAGGAAAGATAATACTGGTCAAGAAAAAAATTAATACAACAGAGAATAAAAAACGCTTCCAATTGATCCAGGCTGCCAAATGGCCAATCAAATTCTTTTTTTCGTTTGTCATGGCTAATCCTCAACCTTTTGCATAACAATTTTTACGTAAACAAGCATAAACATCACCAATATCAATAACAGTATCATGGCTGTTGCTGCCCCTCGACCGAAGTCATATAACCGAAAGCTAAATTCATAGGTCAGCACCGGCAAAACTTTCGTCCCAAAACCACCGCCTGTATATAAAAATATGTCGTCAAATTTGTTAAACGTCCACATCAAACGCAATAAAAATGTGGCACCCAGAACATATCGAAGCTCAGGTAGCGTGATATTAAAAAACTGTTGAATGGCATTAGCACCATCAACCTTAGCTGCTTCATAAAGGGTGGCGTCAATTGCCTGTAAACGAGCTAAGATCATCAACATGCAAAATGGGAAATACCGCCATGCATCAAGCAGAATAACGATAATTAAAGACAGACCGCGTGTCGCCAGATACGCTTTTGGAGAATCAATCAAACTAAGATTGAGCAGTATATCGTTGACAACGCCAGAAGGTCTCGGATCTAAAATCCAGCGCCAAACAAAAGCAATACTCACAATCGGCGCAACATATGGAAACAGGAAAATTGCCCTGAAAACACCCCGCCCCTTGAAAGGTCTATTAAGTACTAAAGAGGCAATTAAACCAATTAAAATTGCCATAGTCGTGGAGGCAAATGAATATACTACAGTGGTAACTGCAGCGCCCCAATTGTTCCAACCTTGAAACTTAAATGCATAGTCATCAATTACTTTTTTATAATTCTCAAAACCAACAAAAGGCGTGTGGAAGACATCATTGAGATTATGCAAACCCACATCATGAAAGCTCACCCAGATACTAAATATGGCTGGAAAAATTACCAAAGCGAAAACGATCAGGGCTGTGGGTGAAATCAATATCCAGGCTAATCGAGCTTCCTGCGCTCTTCGGCTGCTTCTCTTTTTCACACCCGAAACAGACATAAGGTCTCCTTAATAAACCAATCAAGGGTGTGGTTTTTACCACACCCTTTCTCATTGCTATATACTATTCGCTTCGGTCTGCCAGCAGTATCTCCACCTGTTCCTGCAGCCACTCAGCAGCCGACTCAGGGGTCATGATTCCCTCCAAAACGATATTGCTGATAGCCTGTGGGATAAGCAGACGTCCTTCGATATCGCCCACAACAGCACGTTCTACACTGTCATAATCCGGGCGGAAGAGCCAGCGCTGCATGGTCTCATAACCGTTGGCAACTTGTGTGATAGTATCCTCGCTGTAGTAAGCAAAGTATTCACTTAAGCCTTGCCATCCGCTGATAGCGCTCTTTAAAACCGGCACCTTACCCATCGGTGCAAGGGCAAGGACATCTAAATAATTCTGTCCAGTCATGAAGTATTTTACTACTTCCTGCGCCATCGGATCGGCGTCTTTGAGAATACCAAGGGTAACCAACTGACCATAAGAGGCTGAACCATTGGGACCTTGCATCATGGGGGCAAAGCCAGAATTAGCAGCCAGATTTTCAACAGCAATTTCTATGTTCCCACCTTCATCTGTACCTGAACCTTCAACCAGGTCATCCATGATGTAAGTGCTGTAGAACATCATACCGCTCTGTCCGAGTTCGTAAGATTCGCGAGCGCCCTGCCAGTAATGTGGGCCAGGCATAGCACAACGTTGCAATTCAGAGTACCATTCCAGAGCTTCAATCATCTCAGGCGTGTTCATCGTCACATTACCGTCTTCATCAAATGGCCAGGCATTATTGGAGATTGCAACCTGTTCAAAGACCTGATGAGGATAATTCTGCGCAGGGTCTGTTGGCAGGGTCAGGCTGTAGATCAAATCACCTGTTCCAGCCAGTGCATCACAAGCCGCGTCAATATCATCCCATGATATCGGTGGTGCCAAGCCAAGTTCATCAAAGACATCCGAGCGATACTAAAGCGCTTGAACCCAACCGTCAAAGGGAACTGCGGCATATTTACCGGTTTCAGGATCTGTGACCATAGCTAATGGGCCTGTTTGGAAATCATCTTCTCCGATGCTCTCTATTGTCGCCTGTGCTGCATCGAGATCCAGAATACCATCCGCGGCAAAGGATGAAACTCGTTCAACACCCATGCGGATAATATCCGGCAGACGATTGGCAGCCTGAGCTGTGGCAATGCGCTGTGCAATTCCCGCTTCCTCAATAGGAACAATGCGCAAGTCAATTTCTGGATATTCTGCCATAAAAGCATCCGCGATTTGCTCATAAACCAAAACGCGGTCTTCCTCATTATCCGTTGTCCAGAATTCAATGACGGTCTTGTCTACAGGCTCTGCAGGGACTTCAACTTCAACTGTTGTTACGACTGTCTTTTCTACTGGCACCTCAACTGTTTTGACAACTTCAGTTGTACAGGCACTGAGAACAGTGCTCAGCAACATGGTAACCAGAATAATCATTGAGATTTTCTTCATTTTTCTACTCCTTTAAATGGTGATTATTTTGAAATATTGTTTGACCTGCATTTGTTCTTTACATACCCCACCTCCCTGTTACATAAACCTAAGAAAGGCACAATCCACTTGATTGGCGAACGACCAGTTTGGGTTTTAATATGATTTGTTGAGGATCGTCAATTTCTCCTCTAATAATTTTTACAAGCATTTCGCACACCATCCCGCCAATTTGATAGACCGGCTGATGAACAGTGGTCAATGGTGGATGAGAGAATTCAGACATAGGAATATCATCAAAACCTGTCACAGAAACATCCTTGCCAACAATAAAGCCGCGTTCCTGAGCTGCGCTCATAACACCGAACGCCATCAAATCGTTGCAGGCAACAATTGCGGTGGGTACTTCAGGTAAATCCAACAATTCGCCCCCCATTTGATACCCACTTTTTTGTGTCAAATCGCCAAATTTAATATACGGCTCTTTGAGTTCAACATCAAATTTCTTCAAACCATCTTTTAATCCTGCCAAACGCTTATGAGTGAAAGCTAAATCAGGCTGCGGTAAGATACACCCGATCGTTTTATGGTTTAATCCGGCAATATGCTCGGCGACCAACATCATGCCAAAATAGCCGTCCTCATCCACATACGAGAATTGTTCACAAATGTCCGTCCTGCCAAATGCAACAAAGGGGAAATCTTCAGATAATAAATAATCAATCCGTTGATCCCGATTGCGAGTTCGAACGACGATGAATCCATCAACCCTTTGCCCTTCAATTAGTTTTTTGAACGTCTCATTTTCCTGGGGGCCGGGCGAGCGAGTCGAAACCAGCAAATCAAACCCCAGATCAGCAGCCTTGTTCCCTATACCCGCCAGAAGTTCACTAAAAAAAGGATCCGAGAAACGCGGACTGAAAGTTGGCAAAACCAATCCGATGGTGTCAGACTGCTGTTTTTGCAGCCGTTGGGCGAAGGTGTTGGGAGAGTAACCCATTTCTTTGGCAGTTTTGAGAATGAGCTGCTTGGTTTCAGGGCTGACGTCATCATAATCATTTAATGCCCTGGATACAGTTGTTATTGAGCGATTGACCCGTTTCGCAATATCTTTTATGCTTACTGTCATGACTTATTAAACTCCCAAAACGTTTTGGATGATATATTTATTTTAACCCAAAACGTTTTGGTTGTCAATAAATCATTAACAACAAGTTACTGTCAAGATTTTCCATATTTATAAACAAATCAAAGAACTCCTTGGGGA
>CAZNRI010000041.1:0-15755 GCA_964575595.1 uncultured Candidatus Brevefilum sp. | reverse complement strand
CAAGGAGTTCTCTCTTTTTGTCTACTCAAATATGGAAATATGATACAGTATCATTTTTGTATAATTAATCCTAGACTTTGACAATGCTGTTCGTAAACAATTCTTTTTTCGGTAAAAGGCTATTATCGGTTAAAATCAAAACAGTGATCAAGATTATTAACGCCAAGAAGCGGAGTAATTCTTATGGCTACTATTATTAAAAATGGAACGCTGATTACAGCAAGCGAGACCATCAAGGCTGACATTCTCATCGAAGGCGAGAAAATCTCCCTGATCGGTCTAAATCTCTCCCACCCCAATGCCGAGGTGATTGACGCGTCAGACAAATATCTCCTACCGGGCGGCGTGGATGCCCATGTGCACCTGGACCTGCCCATGTTCGACACTGTCTCCTCCGACGATCATTACACGGGCGGTAAAGCCGCCGCTTTCGGCGGCACCACCACGGTGATTGATTTTATCCCGCAGGACGAGGGCACACTAGAAGAGAATATCAACCGCTGGCACGCCAAAGCTGACCCTAAAGCCTCGGTGGACTTCGGGTTTCATATGAACATTACCCGCTTCGATAAAGACGTCGCCAAAGAGATCTTCAACCTTCCTGACTTGGGGATTACCAGCCTGAAGGTCTTCACCGCTTACAATAACCGGCTGCGTCTGTCGGATGGGGAAATCTTCCGTGTCATGCGGGTTGCCCGTGCTGCTGGCATGCTGACCATGGTTCATGCGGAGAATGGTGATGTGATCGAGATCCTGGTGGAGGAAGCCCTCGCCGCCGGCAATACCAGCCCCATTTTCCACGCCAAGACCCGCCCTGCCTGGGGGGCTGTGGAAGCGTCTTTACGAGTAGCTGCCTTAGCCGCTCAAGCCGGGGACGCCCCACTCTATCTCGTGCATATGAACACCGCCGGCGAGGTGGATCAACTGCGTTATGCCCGTGAACACGGCCTTAACATGATGGGAGAGACCTGCATTCAATATCTTTTCTTCGTCGAGGATGACCTGCGGCGTGAGGACGGTGCCAAGTGGGTTTGTTCCCCGCCCATGCGTAAGGAAAAAGATAACGAACGCCTGTGGGAAGGACTCTCGGATGATATCATCAAGACGGTTTCCACAGATCACTGCCCCTTCTTTTATGACGGCACAACACCCATCAACTATGAAGGGAAACAGGTCGCCATCCCAGGCAAAGAATTAGGAAAGGATGATTTTTCAAAGATTCCCAATGGACTTCCCGGTGTGGGCGATCGGATGCCCATCCTTTGGACTCACGGCGTTGGAAGCGGACGTCTGACTCCCAATCAATTCGTCGCCCTGCACTCCACCAATCCTGCAAAAATCTTTGGGCTTTACCCACAAAAAGGGACACTGGCGCCAGGATCGGATGCGGATATTGCCATATGGGACCCCAATAAAGAAGTCCGTTACGGTGTGGATATCGCCAAACACCGCACGGATTACAACCTGTATGAAGGATGGCAGCTCAAAGGCTTTCCGGTGATGGTATTCTTGCGCGGCCGGAAGATCGTTGACGGCGAAAACTGGTATGGCAAACCCGGTATGGGACGCTACCTAAACCGTCACGAAGGCGAGATACTGGGTTGAGCGCCCAAAATTAACAAATGATTATCCTCTTACCGATTGGATTGCTCCTAGGGGCAGCCCTCGCTGTCCTGATTCAAGACCGCACCCGCCCGCGATATGGGACAAGCTGGCTGATCTCAATCTCAGCCTGCATTATATCCTGGCTGACGATCCTGGCAATGCGCCTGCACCTTCCAACCACACTGGCGATCCTTTCCTGGGATAATCCAGACTTGCATTTAATGGGGCGTTTTTCTCTCTTATTGGATTATGATTCCTGGCCTTATGCCATGGCATTGATGACCGTCACCCTGGCGGTCATTCTTTCGGACTCAGCCAGAACACGCTACGACAGCACGCCTCAATCCTGGTCTGCTTCCATGCTGATCACTGCCCTGAGTCTGTTGGCGCTACAGGCGGGCACCAGCCTGACCTTGCTGGCAGCCTGGGTAATTGTTGACATCATCGAACTCATCTACCTGTTAAGGCTCAAAGACGCCAGCCGATTTATCCTGCGGATCATTATTTCCTTTAGCGTTCGCACAGCCTCCATCCTCATGCTTGTACTGGCTACCACCAAAGGCTGGCAAACCATTGGCTTTTTTAACCTGACACAGATACCCCAAGTCGCTGGATTTCTCTTTTTGATTGCAGCAGGCTTACGTCTAGGCGTATTCCCTCTCAATCTCCCCTTCTTACAAGAGCCCACTTTGCGCCGCGGCGCTGGAAATATCATCCGCCTGGCTCCTGTCGCTTCCAGCCTATGCCTACTGGCACGCCTCCCCGCCGATATCATCCCGCCGGGTCTCAGCGGATGGGTGCCACTCTTTCATGCTATGCTGGCGCTGGCTGCAATTTACGCAGCCTTCCGTTGGCTGTCGGTTTCCGATGAAATTGAAGGGCGGCCTTTTTGGATCATCGCCTGGGCAGCGCTGGCGGCCGAATCGGTCATCAACGGAAATTCGGGCGCAAGCCTTGCCTGGGGGATGGCATTAATCCTACCCGGCAGTCTGTTGTTTCTTTACCAACCCAGAGTACAAAGGATGAATTTCCTCCTGTATTTCGGTTTGATCAGCCTGGTGGGCTTACCCTATACACCGCTTGCCAGCGCATGGTCTGGTCTGATCAGCAATGGTATCAATTTCTGGACCTTCTCCTTTGTCCTCGCCCATGCCGTCATGGTCTTCGGTTATTTAAACCGCGCCCTGCAGCCAGGAGGTGAGGCGGGTGCACTAGAATCATGGGCGCGCATTGTCTACCCCCTGGGATTGATCCTCATCATTCAAACCATCCTTGCCCTCGGGTTGATCGGTTGGCCCGGCTCGCTCACGCCGGGAGTCTGGTGGCTTGGTCTAATCAGTACAGTTTTAGTTGTTACTGCTTTGATAATAATCCATCGCTTGGGGATAACGCCGCCTTACATACAATTACCAACCAGCAGCGGATCTGCAAAAGTCCTAAACTGGATTGCCCCAAAAATTGAACCCATTTTCCGGATGGAATGGGTATATCAGCTAGGTTGGCGGATGTACAACGCCATAGGAAGCATTCTAAAGGGCTTTTCAACCATCCTGGAGGGAGACGGCGGGATCCTGTGGACAATCTTGCTGCTTGTCCTGCTCATCACCGTTCTCATGGGTGGAGGGACTCGTTAGCATGATGACCCTATCCGCCCTTGCCTTTATCCTGATTGTTATCTCAGCCATGATCATTCTGATATTTCGGGATTGGTTGATCAACGCTGTCGCCCTGGCGGTGCAGTACCTGGCAGCCTTCATCCTTATCAGTTTATCATGGCCAATCGGTATGGCAGTAATCAAACTCATCGTGGGTTGGATGGCGACGGCTGCTATTGCCCTCACCCTCTTTCGTCAACAACCCTCCCGAGGCACAAGCGAGCTCGAGGCCAGCCTTTTCTTCCGAGGGTTTGCTGGTTTAATGATTGTCTTTGTCATTTTCGTCACAGCGCCCGCATTGCAAAGAAATATTTTCCCGCAGCTTGAACTTGTCATCATTCAGGGGGGATTGACTCTCCTCGCTATGTCATTAATGCAATTGGGCACCCATTCAGAGCCCTATCTGACCGTCTTCAGCCTGCTCAGCTTCCTTTCTGGATTTGAAGTGATTCACGCCGGACTGGAGATATCCACCCTATTGACAGGCTTATTGGCAGTGTCCAATCTTGGCTTGGCTCTCATTGGCGTGTATTTCGTTGTAAAAACAGGTGAAACGGACGAATCAACGCAAGATGAGGGGGTGGAATGACCTTGTCAACGCCCCTTGTTTGGGTCATCTTCCCAATGATCATCGCTGTGGTCACAGGTATCTTTTATTATCGAAAAGTTCTGATCGTTCTCCTCACCAGCCTGACAGCCTTCGCTCTGGCGGCATTGGCGACTTTTTTCCCGGAGGATATGGCCCTATCCATTGGTCCCTTAACGCTGGTTTTTGATGAAAGCCTAAATATCCTGGGGCGGCAAATTTCCGTTATTTATGACATGCTCCCTTTTATCGCCCTGATCTATACGGTGACGGGGCTGTGGAATTTAAGCAGCGGCATTGCTGGAGTGCCAGATATTTTCAGGCCCACCAGCCTTGGCATGACCGCCCTTCTGACGGCAGCCTTGGGCGTTCAGCCTTTTCTGTATGCTGCGCTGCTCTTCGAGACAGCCATCCTGGTTTCCATCCCAACACTTTCACCACCAGGTCAGAAGACCTCCTCGGGCATCCTGCGGTATGTAACGCTGCAGACATTAGCCATGCCTCTCATTCTCTTGGCGGGTTGGTTGTTGACGGGCGTGGAAACGCTGCCGGCTGACAGCCCACTTGTCGGACAGACTATCTTTTTATTGGGGTTAGGAATCGCCATATGGCTGGCTGTGTTTCCATTTCACAGTTGGGTGCCCATGCTCAGCCAGCAAACTTCACCTCTCGTCATGAGTTTCCTGCTGGTGATCATGCCCATGGCAGTACTCGTCTTCGCCCTGAACTTTATCGACCGTTTTTCATTTCTCAGGGAATTGGATAGTTTATATTCATCCCTACGACTGATGGGTGTGATTATGATCGTGGTTAACGGCGCTTGGACCGCTGTTCAAAACGACCTCAAGCGCGCACTCGGGTACGCCGCATTAGCGGAAACCGGCTTTTCCTTGCTGGCGATGGGCATGTATGATCAGGGAGGATTAAGTTGGATGATGTTGTTGTTCCCTGTGCGCGCTTTGGTCTTTTGGCTCTGGGGATATGCCTTGAATAAAATAGAGGAACATTCTAATTCCCTTGAACTTCACGATGTTCAAGGGTTTGCACGCCTTTACCCAGCAATATCAGCAGGGCTTTTAATGGCACAATTCAGCATTGCCGGGCTTCCGTTGTTGGCTGCTTTTCCAATTAAAATCGCGTTGTTCACAGCGGCGTTTGAGCTCGGAACAGGGCTGGGCATCATGAGTTTTATTGGCAATCTCGGTCTGTTACTATTCACGCTGCGGTTACTATCCTGTTTTGTCACACCGAGAGACGTAACAATGCCCCTGTGGTGGTCATTCTCAGAGAAAGCACATGAATACATCCCTATTTTAATCATGATTTTAGTACTAATCATTATGGGGCTTTTTCCCAACACCTTCTTTGCCAACATCATCAACACTCTGACTGCTTTTAGACAATTGCAATAAAGTGTTTTATTTTCCTGATTCTTTTAGTTAACGAAAATATTTTAAGGATTGACGTTCAAGCCCAATGTAGTAGGATAAACATCCGAAAGGTTCGACAGCTTGATAGGCGTGATCACATTTTTTTATTCTTTCTCAACCCTGACGGCTGTTCTTTGTGTATAATTTACAAAGAATCAAAAATATGATCATTCCCTTGGGCAGCGATTAATCCCATTAAACAATAGGTGAAATCAATGGATAACACACTGGATATTGAAGAATTAGAAAAACGTTTAGAGTGGCTGGATAACGAACGACGCAACGATAAAACCATCATCGCCACACTGCAAAGCAAAATTGACAACTTGACAACCGAGAATGACGCCCTTCGCATCCGTTTATCGGATATGGAAAATGATGTCACTCGCTTGAATACCCTCATGGCTCGTCTGGAACAGTTTGATCTGGAGATCAAAAGCTTTAAAACAGACATCAGCCGCCAGGGTGAGGATTTTAAAGAAAAGTTTGAAGACAAAGAACGCCAAACGGAGAAGAATAAAAACCGCATTGATGACCTCCATTTAGAACTCACAGAGCTTGAAAAAAAGACCCGGGCTATTGAAGAGATCAATAAAGTGGTTGAAGGTCGCAAAGGCAAAGATACTATCTTACAAAAGCAAATTGAGGAATTAAAGTCCAGGTTCAGCGAAATTAAAGATTTCAATGAGGAATACAAACGTTCCCTGCAATTAGTTGAAGAAAACCGGCGCCAGGATGCCAAACGGATAACAGATATCCAGGGTGAAATTGCTTCGCTCCGGAAACGCCAGGAAGAAACCCGCAGCAAGCAAGACCTCGTAGGCGATAACATACGAAAAACAGAAAGCCGCATCAATAGCCTTCTTGAAGCTGAATCTGAAAGGCGGGAAGAACAAACAGCCTTCATAGAAAAGGTGAGTTTGTCCCAGGTGGAACGCGACAAAATCTTCAAGGATTGGGTCGGCCGGTTTGACACAATGGAGAAAATTACCAAAGGCTTAGAAAAAGAATTGACAGAACTTGAAGAGACCCATCGTTCTGTCAAGCAATCCCAAGCCGCCTTAGATGAGGTTACCGAAAGATTTGAACGCCGTGTGAACGAGATCACAGAAATTCAACGCTTGAATGAAGATCGCTTCCGGCAAGAGTGGACGACCTTTAAATCTGATGATCAGAAACGCTGGTCCAACTATACACTGTCACAGGCGGAACAACATCGAGAGATAAATAAAACCGTTGAAAGCCTTAACGAACGCTTGTCCAATCTGGAAGAATTAATCCAGGACATGCGTGATAACATCCAACAGATTGGAAAAGATGATATCAAACGGATGCAAAACATTTTAACTTCCCTCCGGGATTCCATCGAAATATACAACAACATTTTCAAAGACTAAAAAAGAACAGGACAAGAACCGTGCAAGTCATCGGCACCGCCGGGCACGTTGATCACGGAAAATCCACACTCATTAACCGACTGACCGGAATCAACCCTGACCGGTTGAAACAGGAACAAGAACGGGAGATGAGTATTGAGCTGGGTTTTGCCTGGTTCGAACTACCCAACGGCGAAAACATCGGCATCGTTGACGTCCCCGGACATCGGGATTTTATCGAAAATATGCTGGCTGGAATTGGCGGAATTGATGCTGCACTGTTCGTCGTCGCCGCCGACGAGGGTGTTATGCCTCAGACTCGGGAACACCTCGCCATCCTTGATCTGCTGCAGGTGCCGGCGGGGGTGGTTGCCCTCACCAAGATCGATCTGGTTCAAGACTCCGAATGGCTTGACATGGTGGAAGCTGATTTGCGGGAAACACTGAGGGATACCGTACTGAGGGAAGCTCCTATCGTACGAGTCAGCGCCCGTACCGGCGCTGGGATTGACCAATTGGTGGAAACCCTTCAGGAAACCCTGACACACCGACCGCATCGCCCAGATCTCAGCCGTCCACGCCTTCCCATCGACCGTGTATTTACCCTTGCAGGATTTGGCACGATCGTCACTGGTACATTGTCCGATGGAAGCCTATCCGTCGGCGACCCTGTTGAAATTCTGCCCTCCCATGTTGAAGGCCGTATCCGAGGGCTGCAAACCCATAAACAGGCTGAGGAAAAAGCCCAACCCGGCAGCCGGACAGCAGTGAATATTTCAGGTGTAGACGTGGACGAAATCCAGCGCGGTGATGTCCTCGTCCATCCGGGATCATACAACACAACAAAAATGATGGATGTCTGGTGCACCTTACTGCCAGACGCAGACGCCCCCCTGAAACACAATACCGAAGTTAAATTCTTTCTGGGCGCGGCTGAGGTCATGGCAAGAGTACGGGTATTGGGCGTTGAAGAACTCCTCCCCGGCAGAGACGCCTTTCTGCAACTGATGCTGCGAGAACCTGTGGTTGCCCTGAGGGGAGATCGCTTCATCATCCGCCGTCCATCCCCGCCAGCGACCATTGGGGGCGGTCAGGTTGTAGATCCAACCGCAAAACGCCGTCATAAACGCTTCAATGATTCATGTCTAGAAGAACTGGAAGCCTTGCTGGTTGGGACACCGGAGGAAATCATCCTTCAAACCGCTCAAAAGCTGGGGGCAGCTTCTCAAGAAGACCTAATTAAATCCTCCGGGTTGGAAGCTGATCAAACAAAAAGAGCTCTCGCCTCCCTGATTCAAGAAAATAAGCTGATTGAGATAGGTGGTAAAGACCTGATCATAACCACCGAGACTCTGTCCCGCCTGACTGATAGAATCGAACAAACACTCACATCTTTCCACGAGCAGTATCCCCTCCGGCATGGGATGCCTCGCGAGCGCCTCAAGTCTCAGTTGGACTTGAACAGCGGACTCTTTGATGCCCTCATCAAGCGCATGGCGGGACAAGACATTCTCCAAGCCTCCGGTGCAAGTGTAAAAATGAGGGACCACGCCATTCACTACACTCACGATCAACAAATAAAAATTGAAACCTTGATCAACCAGTTTGGTGCTCAGCCCTATGCGCCGCCGTCCGTTAAGCAAAGCATTGATGTTGTTGGTGAGGAAGTGCTTGACGCTCTGATTGAAACAGACCAACTCGTGCAACTCAACGAGGATGTCCTTCTTCAACCAGAGCGGTATGAGGAAATGCGCACGGCGGTCATCGAACACATTAAGAACCAGGGGAGCATCACCTTGGCGGAATTACGGGATAAGTTCGACACAAGCCGCAAGTACGCTGTTGCTGTCCTGGAGTACATGGATGAACTCGGGCTGACGGTTCGAAAAGGGGATAAACGAGTTCTAAAATAGGCTGTGGATTCACACTAAAAGCTTTTCACACCCTTGATATTCAATCTGTTTTCCATAATCACATTATTCTGATATCCGGATTCAGATTCGCGGTAAAATAGTCTGGCACTCACATATTCACCAATAAAAGGAGTGAAATTATTCATGACCTGGAAAATATTATTGACGGATGGTCTCGCCCCTATTTCTGACCAAAGCCTTCTGGACGCTGTTGAACTGGATGATCAAAAGGGGATTGTTGCCGAAGACCTGATTAAAATCATTGGAAATTACGACGCCGTCATTGTGCGCGGCCGCACAAAAATCACCGAAGACGTCCTCGCCGCTGCCGATCGCTTAAAAGTGGTCGGGCGCATGGGCGTCGGCGTAGATAACATCAACCTGAATGCTGCCAAAGCCCGATGTGTCACTGTCGTCAATGCGCCAGTTGCCACAACCGTATCCGTGGCGGAACTGACGATTGGTCTGATGTTGAGTCTGATACGCTGCATCCCCAAAGGCAATACAGGTCTAAAATCAGGCGAATGGCTGAAGAAAGAGCTTAAGGGTACAGAGCTCTACCAAAAGACATTGGGAATCATTGGTTACGGCAACATCGGCGAGGCGGTCTGCAAACGCGCGGTATCTTTTGATATGAACGTTATCATCTACGATCGCAGCTGCCCTGACGAAAAAATTATCGCCGCCTGCGCAAAACCCGCCACTTTTAAAGAAGTACTACAAAAATCAGACTTTATCACCTTACACGTCCCGCACACCGAAAGCACACATCACATGCTCAACGAAAGAACCTTTAAATTAATGAAAGACGGCGTGCAAATTATCTGCACAGCCCGAGGCGGCGTAATTGACGAGGCTGCCCTCTTCTCCGCACTTAAAAGCGGCAAAGTAGCTGGGGCGGCACTGGATGTCTTTGAGGCTGAACCCCCAGGAGATTCCCCGCTCCTTAAACACCCCAATGTGATTGGCACACCGCACATCGGCGCCCAGACCCAGGAGGCGCAGCTTCGAGCGGGACAGGATATCCTTTCCGAGGTCGTTGCGGGATTAGAAAACAAACCCCTGCGTTGGAAGATCATTTAACAGAGATATACTTAGGACTCACATTTTTCATACTCAACTGAATTAACAAAGGATAAGATATGTCAGATAAATCACAAGTTTCAGAAAAAATGCAAAAACTCATTGAACTTACAGCTGAACTGACCGATTTAGGTCATATTCAGGCTGTTCTCGGCTGGGACCAACAGATCAATATGCCGCCGGGAGGAGCTGAAGAGCGTGGCATGCAGTCCGCTGCGCTGGGGCGGATCATGCATGAGAAATTCACCTCGGATGAGGTCGGCCAATTAATCTCAGACCTCGAAGAAGAGATAGGGGATCTCAATGCTGAAACCGATGAAGCTCGTGCTGTCAAAGTTGCCAAAAGAGAATATGAGAAGCAAACCAAAGTCCCCTTGCCCCTGCTGATGGAGTTCATCCAGACAACAACCATGGCGCACGAGGCCTGGCGGGAAGCTAAGAACAAATCGGATTTTTCTGTCTTCCAACCGCACCTCAAAAAGATCGTTGAGCTGCGCCAGCAGTATGCCGAGCTTTTCAAGCCATACGATCACATATATGATCCCCTGCTGGATGAGTATGAGCCGGGTATGAAAACCGCTGAGGTGCGGGAAATCTTCAACAAGCTTCGCCCCCAACAGGTGGATTTGATTCAAGCGATCGCTGAAAAGGAACCTCCTGACAATTCCTTCATCAAGCAGTATTACAAAGAAGAACATCAAGAGATCATCGGCCGCCATGTGATCACCCGCTTCGGATATAACTGGAAACGGGGCAGGTTGGATGTTGCACCCCATCCCTTCACAACGGGTTTCGGCCACGGCGATGTCCGTATCTCCACACGCTATCTCAAAGACGATGCCGGCTCAGCTTTGTTCAGCACCATGCATGAAGCCGGTCACGCCATGTATGAGCAGGGCATCCCCGAAAAGTACAAACGTCACCCTCTGGGCGGCGCTGCCTCCCTCGCCATCCACGAATCGCAGTCCCGCTTATGGGAGAACATCATTGGGCGCAGCAAGGAATTCTGGTCCTTCTTCTATCCCTCCATGCAAATGCTCTTCCCACAATATCTCAGTGATGTCACCCTTAAAGACTTCTATCGCGGGATTAACAAGGTGGAACCCTCACTAATCCGCGTCGAGGCCGACGAGGCAACCTACAACATGCACATCATGCTGCGGCTGGAAATTGAGATCGGATTGATGGAAGGGACAATCAAAGTAGAAAACCTGCCTGAAATCTGGAATGCCAAGATGCAGGATTACCTCGGCATCACCCCGCCCAATGACGCCGTCGGCGTCTTGCAGGATGTCCACTGGTCCGGCGGGATGATCGGCTACTTCCCCACTTACGCCCTGGGTAACCTGGCTTCCGTTCAGTTATGGGATAAATTGGTGGAAGAGAATCCCAAAGTGTACGATGAGATCGCAAAAGGTCAGTTCGACACGGTCTTGCGCTGGATGCGTGAGAATGTACACCAATACGGATGTAAATATGAACCGCAGGAGATCATGATCAAAGCGACGGGCAGCAAGATTACACCTGAACCCTATATGACTTACCTCAAAACAAAGTATGGCGAAATTTACAACCTATAAAGCCTCTGCGCTACAACAGATCACAGGTTATCCCCAGGCCGGGATAACCTGTTTTTTGTCCCATCCAATCATTGTATAATTCCCCTATGCTGTTTACACGCCGTTTCTGGCTGATCCTTTTCTTTCTTCTCAGCCTCTGCCTGCTCTCACTACAAACTGGGACTGCACAACCCGCGCCAGCCATCGCCCTTCTTGAGCCGGGTGAAGGCTCAGAAGTGACTTCACCGATTGGCATCACCGCACAAATTTATCCGGGCGGCGATCGTCTTGTCCGGATTACGTTGATCGACCAACAGAACAATGTCCTCTCCCGCAAGCTGCTGCGTATCAACTCATTTGAAGACACCCCCCTACAATTTCAGACGGATCTATCCTTTGGAATCCCAAAGGAGAACTCACCAGCCCTCCTCACCCTCGCCATCCAGGACGAATATCACCGCTCTCAGTCCCTGCGATCTGTCACCCTGACGCTTCAATCCGCTGGCCAAGCAGCCATACAATCCTCTATTTCTGAGAATGATTGGTTGACCATCACACAGCCGATACCCATGCAAGTTATCAGCGGTGGTTCATTCCTGGTTTCAGGGAGGATCTCCCCCTTAAATAACAACCCGGTTATGTTTGAACTGATGACTGAAAGCGGCAACATTGTCGGCACGTCTCAGCTTGATATCCCGACTCCCGGGGGGACATTCGATTTTGAGATCATCCTTTCATATGACTTTATCACTAGAGAACGGGATGTCCGGATGGTCATCCGGCAGCGATCGGACACATTTGCAGCCGATGCCATCCTGGACAGCCTGCCCATAATACTAATGCCCTGACGATAAAATGAATTTCTATTGTCCTCAATAAAAAATTTTTACGGAGCGCCCGGACCGTAATACTCAGCATCTGTCGGTGTTTGACCACTGGGATCGTGCACCCAGACAATATCCCCTTCTTCCGCCCATTGATATAACCAGTTCGCATCACCAGGGGAAAGGTTTACACAGCCGTGCGATTGTCGATAGCCGAATAATGTATGCCAGTAAGTGGCATGCAGCGCACGCGCCTGGTCAAAATACATGGTCCAGGGTACATCCTGGAGATAATAGAAATCGGAGCGGTCTGCCTCAAATGACCCCTGCATGGTCTCAAGAGGTTTCTTCTCATAGATCTCAAAAATCCCTGGTTGTGTATAGAAGGGTTCCACACCCGTCGCAACCAAAGTAGCAAAAAGTAGACGACCGTCCTCATAGACGCTCAAGGTCTGCTCCAATAAATTGATCTCAATCCAGCGATCCGCGTCCACGCCCTCAGGCTGTGTTGTATTCACGGATACCCGCCTTGCTTTCATGCTGTTAACCCACTCCTCAGGCGCAATCTGGAACCAGGTGACCCCTTCAGTTTCAATTTCTTGATAAATCTGGATCACATCTTCACGAACATAGGATTTACCTGACAAATGCGCGTTGAAAGACGGTTCAGTATAACTGGGGGTCCGATCTATGATCCAGCCAAAATCATTGCGCGGGTTTTCAAAAAATTCCAAACCTTGAAAATCCGTATAGGCGATGGGTGAACCCCGCATCCATCCTCCAGAAGTGAGCAGCTCATACGCTTTATTTCCATGATAAGTGATGTCGGCATAACTGATGTAGCGCATCCCCCCGGGCGCAATCTCGTTAATAGGATTGACGCCAGCAACAGCATCCTCAAAAGAGCTGTAAATCGGCGCCGGCTCATCCTCCGGCATGTTGATCTTGGCAATATAAATCGGCATAGCATTTAATTCAGCGGACGGCTGCGCTGCAGGCAGGTTCATTGGAGGATAGGGGAAGCCGGCTTCCCTCATCTCCTGCACTGTTTGCGCAGGCCCGTACGGTAAGCAGGTGCCATCCAGCGGCATTCCCGGCAAGCATAGCGGCAGCTCGAAGTAACCTTCATCCCCCTGGCTATGCCCCTCAACCGCACTTTGGTGCGCAAAAACCTGTGAGCCTGGGGTGATCAAAGCAACCAGAGATATGAGTAAAATTAATCGTTTCATCTTTTTCCTCAACATTAAATGCTGTGAAGATAATTATACCGATATGTACTGTAGTGTTAAAGCACATTATCTTTCCTGGTTTTTACAACCGGGACAAAACCTGATATTTTCTTGGGTAAAAGATTTTCGATTCATCTATGATAAAAGGTGAAAGGGTAAGCAAACAAATAAAAAACTCAAAACTCTTTGAATTTCCTTCTTTGGGGATTGAAAAAATAGATCATCAGCGCCTCTCTGTGGTCGCTGATGATCCTTTAAACACCCTTTCAAATTAATAAATCAGCTTTGAAGATAATCTTCGCAGCGCCCTGAATTTTGACACGGTCCCCCACCAGGCGCAGATGGAGTATGCCGCCACGCGAAGATGCTTGATAAGCAGTTAAAGTGTCCTTACCCAACTTATCCGCCCAGTAAGGCGTCAGCATGCAGTGGGTTGATCCCGTGACAGGGTCTTCATTCACACCCAATTGGGGTGCGAAAAAGCGGGAGATGAAGTCAAATTCTGGATCACGGCTTTGGGCGGTGATAATGACTTCCGGTAAGGGCAGTTTTTCGAGTGCTGAAATATCAGGCTCTAACTTACGAATCAGATTCTCGTCCTCTGCAACAAACAAGTAATAATTGCCGGAAAATACAGCATCAACGGGTCGAAACCCTAATACATTATTAATGACAGACTCATAAGAAAACGGTTGGCTTATCATCGCCGGAAAATCCAATTCAACCTTGCCATCCATCCATCGCGCCAGAAGCTCACCGCTCTTGGTGTAAAACCTGATCATATCCCCGCGTATCTCAGGGTGCAATTCAAAAAGGACTTTGGCGCTCGCCAATGTGGCATGTCCGCACAGGTCTACTTCCGTTTTTGGCGTAAACCAACGCAGCCGCCAGCCCTCCTTTTCCGGCAGCAAATAAGCCGTCTCGGAAAGGTTCATCTCCCTTGCCAGGTTCTGCATCCAGCAATTGCTCTGTGGCTCCTCCAGAAGGCACACCCCTGCGGGATTGCCCTTGAAGGGCTTTTCCGTGAACGCATCCACCTGGTATAGAGTATGTGTCATACAAGCCTCCCTTCGAACTTAAACAGGTTGCATCACACTGCAACCAATTATTTAAAATAACAAAGCGCAGTTTTATTCCTGCGCTCTGTATTGGCAATCACCGATTCTATTGCAGTGGAACCGCATAAATGGTGAAGTTTTCATAACCGGTTTCAGCGCCGGGGAGATAATTTTCATCTTCAATATTGGTCACGATGGAAACATTCCCAGACATCATACGGAGGGAAATATCAACCTCAGTGATAAATTGGTTATTTATAAACAAAACACATTTATCTTCCCAAACCATAAGGATAATATTGTTAGGTGTATTGACCGACAAATTGAGGTTATTAAAGTTCCCCTCAACAAGATAGTTTTCATCTTCGCCAATTCGATTCAAGACATAATATTCTCCGCTTGATTCTACCTTCAACCGTAATTCATCATTGGCACCTTGATCTCTGAAGAAAAACCCCACATCCCAAAGTGCCTCATCGGATTGATAAGGTGGGAAAAAATCGGCAGAGATCACTACATTCATATAATCAACACCAGCCGATAAAGCCTCAACATTCCCATCGTCCACCATGGATAAAGTGCCTGACTCCGGCCCGAACAATGGGTTTGTGCCCATCCCATCTAAGATCACACCCCAATAGAATTCAATGACGGCTGCCGTTGCTGAAGCCTGGGCCTGAGCCGTTTCCTGCGCCTGTTGGGTCATCGTCTGCACTGCTTGGGCTGTTTCGGTAGCATAAGGCGCTTCTGTCATAACCACCTGTGTAGAGAGCTGAATTGCCTGGTCGGTTTCAATAAATGCCGCATCTGCCGTTCGCTGTTCCCCAGATTCAGAATTTGAAAACCAATTTAAGATGACCAATCCGCCGCCGCCAAGAAGGATCACACCGCTGCAAAGAATGACCACACCTATCACGGCGAAAATTATCCATTTTGGAAATGATTTTTTCTGAGGGGGCTCATGAAAAGGCTCTGGTTTCTGCACGGGAACATAATTGGGCAATTCATCAGGCCTGCCAACTACAGTCCGATCACTGAAATCTTCTGACAAGGCAGTGAATTTCAGCTTTACGTCTGTACCCAATTGAACCGTATCACCCGAATTCAGCGGCACTGGTGAGGTAATACGCCTGCCATTAACAAAAGTACCATTGGTGCTGCCAAGATCTTCAATGAATACTTGCTCCCCCCGAAACGCTAATTTGGCATGATTCTCAGAGACATGGGGCTCATTAATAACCATGTCAATGCCAGGATCACGCCCAATAAAGACAACATTCTGACTGAATTCAACCGTTAACCCCTGATTTGCTCCGTTCAGATAAGTCAATTGATATCGCATTATTAATCCTTTTACTATAAGGTGATGAGTTATTTTATAACCTAGATTCAAGTATCAAGTGCAACAGTGATTTTTTAAGAATACCATAGGTGGAG
>CAZNRI010000040.1:0-16480 GCA_964575595.1 uncultured Candidatus Brevefilum sp. | reverse complement strand
CCCAAGGAGTTCTTTGATTTGTTTATAAATATGGAAAATCTTGACAGTAACACCCCAAGAAATACAATTGCTTTTTGAGAAAAATTCTTGCTATAATAGTATAAATCAGGGTTGAGGAGGCACAGGCATGGGGTTATTACTATCTCAATATAATGATGTCGAAGGTTTCCTGGCTGCTGCTGGTGATTTCCTTTATTCACGCGAGTCTATTAACAATCTGATATTGGGGGTGTGTGAGCGGCTGGTGCGGAATCCACAGGCTTATCAGAATCCCTTTTATGCTGTCGTCACGGACGATGAAGAGACGCTGATTCTGGCGGCGGTCATGACGCCGCCGCATAACATTATCCTGGCTGGAAGCGACAACTTTGAGCAGGGGATGCCGGTGTTGATTTATGATTTAATTGATAAAGAGATCCCCGTGCCGGGCGTGATCGGCCCGGTGGACCTTTCGGAGGCTTTTGCCAAGCTTTGGCGAAAACAAACTGGGGAGAACAGCACGATTGGGATGTATCAGCGCGTGTACGAACTGCGTCATGTCCACCTGCCAAAGCTGCCGGCGGGACATTTCCGAGTGGCGCGCCCTGACGATGTGGAGATCATTGCCCGGTGGTCTCGAGCCTTTGTGCGGGAAGCCCTGGAAGAAATCCACGATATGAACCTGGCGCTGGCGCAGCGGTTTATTACAGACGGCAAAGCCTTTGTGTGGGAGCGGGAGGGGGAGTTGGTCTCCATGGCGCTCAAGGCGCGGCCGGTGGCGCATTCCATCACGGTCGGGGGGGTCTACACCCCGCCAGAACACCGCCGCCAGGGCTATGCCACCGCGCTGGTGGCGCGCCTCAGCCAGCATCTACTGGACTCGGGCTATCAGTTCATCAATTTATTTACCGACCTTGCAAACCCTACCTCAAATGCCATTTATCAGAAGGTGGGCTTCCACCCCGTGTGCGATTTCAGGATGTATAAATTTACAAACTGAGATTGAATTCGTTGACTGCAGCATCTCATTTCGTTAATCCGTAAGAAAAAGTTCCACAAATAAAGTAATATTATGAATAATCCGTCATCATCAGGATGAATGTTGGGTGACGAAATTTGATACGCTTCGATTAAGGATGTCGTTTTGCGGGAGGTCGTTCAGGTTTTACAAATTATCCTGTTTATTATCCCGGTCGCCGCTTTGTGGGCAATGGGCGCTCTTTTGCTGCTTAAACCAGTCAACATTCTCCATCACCGATGGCGACTTTTGGTACTCATCCCCCTCCTGGCGGCGAACATCCTGGCAATCATTGAGAACAACCTCTCCAGCGAAGGATGGTCTACGCTGGGCTGGGGCTTGTGGCTGATCCTGGGTGTGGACCTGGTTCTCGGCGTGGGATTATGGCTGACATCGCGCGGCTTCTTGATATTCGGGCTTACCGCCCAAGAAGTTGAAGCGGCAATCACAGCAGGATGTCGTGAGGTGGGCATGCGGGTGACCGCCAGCCAGGAGGAAGAGCTGTTGTTCTTCGGTGGGAAAGAGGCAGTGAGTCTGTTACACATTGAAGGCGATCAAAACGTTGATATCAGGATCAGGAATCGCTTTAATGAAATCATTGTTCAGGCAGAATCAAAGGTGGGCAGAAAAATTTTAAAAGACCTTTTCCCACAAATTCTTGAGACAAAAGATGCCCCAATGAATAAGTCACGCGCCACTGGCGTGTTGTTTATCGTGTTGGGGCTGGTATTTGCCGTTCTAGGCTGGATTTTCTTCTTTGAACCGCGTCTTATTTTATTGGAATGATGGAGGATGAAATGGCAGATAAGAATATCAATAGCAAGCTAAAGAACCTGCCCCGAAACGTGTGGGCGGCGAGCCTGACCAGCTTTTTCAACGACATCTCCAGCGATATGGTCCTGAATGTCCTGCCGTTGTATTTATCCAATGTGCTGGGAGTCAAAACAAATATCATCGGCATCATTGAGGGCGTTGCGGAAGCGATGTCCAGTTTATTGAAGATATTCTTTGGTTGGCTTTCAGATAAGCTGCACGGAAGGAAATGGCTGGCGGTGGCAGGCTATGCCATCTCCACATTGTCCAAGCCCTTTTTCTACTTCGCTAACAGTTGGGGCTGGGCTGCCGGCGTGCGTTGGGCGGACCGGGTGGGGAAGGGTGTGCGCACGGCACCTCGGGATGCCCTCGTAGCGGATTCGATCGAACCGGATCAGCGTGGACTCGCTTTCGGCTTCCATCGTGCGGCGGATACCGGCGGCGCGGTGATCGGCTTGCTCGCAGCTGCGCTGATTGTCTGGTTATCCCAATCCACCAGCCTGAATTTGGGACAGAACACCTTCCGCATGATTGTCCTGGTCAGCTTGATTCCCGCATTTTTAGCTGTACTTACTCTTGCCTTTGGCGCGAAGGATGTAAAAAAGGAGGGGAAATCCGCTAAATTTACAATATCCCTTAAGAAGCTGGGCAAGCCCTTCCTGGTCTTTCTGCTCATTGTCGGCTTATTTGACCTGGGCAACTCGTCAGATGCCTTCCTCGTCCTGCGGGCGCAGGAACGGGGCATCAGCGTGTTGGGTATCTTGTTGATGCTGGCGGTGTTCAACCTGGTTTATGCTCTGGTCTCCACGCCGGCGGGGTCGCTTTCTGACCGCATCGGGCGCAGGAAGGTCATCATCGGCGGCTGGCTGGTTTACAGTTTGATTTACCTGGGCTTTGCTCTGGCACAGAAGCCCTGGCACGTGTGGGCTTTGTATATAGCTTACGGTCTGTATTATGGGCTGGCTTATGGGACAGCTAAAGCCATGGTCGCTGATCTTGTCGCGCCGGAGCTGCGGGGGACGGCTTACGGCACCTATAATGCTGTCCTGGGGATTATTGATTTTCCGGCGTCCCTGATCGCAGGGGTGTTGTGGCAGGGAGTTGGGGGTTGGGCGGGTTTTGGGCCGTCCGCACCCTTCCTGTTTGGGAGCGGACTAGCCTTCCTGGCGGCCGCCCTGATGTTCCTCTGGCAGCCCAAAAAAATCGCTGAGGATTCTTAGAGTTAATTTGGCGGCAACTTATACCTATTCACAACACACCATTCACGCCATTCCAGATGTAAGCGCCTATTCACAATTCATACGCTGATGAGTGAATCTGATTTAAACCCTCCTCAGGTGCTGTTGAAATAGCTTCCCTGGTATGGGGGAGATTCTTATGCTGAACCCAATAATGGCAGTATGGCGTTTGAGGGATGAAAATCTAATGTCATAAGCTTCTGGGGAAGGATCAGGCTGACAAAACTTTTGCATATTTTCTCCTATTCGTTAGCAGAACCAACCCTCAGGGAGCGTTTGTATGGAGACGCTCCTTTTTTGCTTGAAATTTATTATATGATATATGAAGGTTTTAGTATTGCCTTAGCTAAAAGATACACCCTTGTACCTAAATTTTGTGGCCACCTATGTTGTAAATCATCTATTCTCTCAGCTTCTCGAATAGCTTTTTCAATATACGGAATATAATCTTCCGAAATTAAATTTGATTTGCTATAACGGCCACATACACGAATTAATTCTTTTTCAATAGTTGTCTTGTTGTTAATTCTAGGGTTTTTTCTAAATAAATCCAGTTCGTTTTGAGAGAATTCATCTAATGATTTATGGTGTAATAATAACCACAATTCAAAACATGGATTACTTACTGCCAAGTGATAATTTTTTTGTTCACATTGTTGGGCAATTAAGGAAAGTTTTTTAGAACCCCAACGATCTACATCAATGACCATCCACAATTCGTCTCTACCTTTTTTTAATGTATACTTTCTTTTAAAAGAATCCAATCTTCCTAAAACATAAGTTGGACTTGATTTACTGTCCATAGTATTTAACACTTCGACATGAATATTTGCTTTACCTTTTTGAAAGCGTAATTCCTCGAAATATTTCTTCTCACTACAAGCTCCTTCTGTTGCTATTATTATAAGTTTGGGGTCAATTTTTCCGCTTTGTCGAGATTCTGGGGAGAATTTAATTTTTTCCACTATTACTCCTCCTTACAGAAGGAAGGAGGACGTAGTACTGGAATTGCGCCAAAACGGCCTTGTAAATAACCTTTACGAATATCTTTATCGTACCTTGGTTGAAATTCCTCTAATGAATATAAATGAGAGCTTCCATCATAATCTTTTTCAATAAACCATATTTCATCTCGGCGAAGAAGCTCTAGGTCCAACAAATTCTCTTCATGAGTGGTCACAATTAATTGAACGTTATCATTTGTATGTTCAAAGAATAATTTTAGAAAATTGTAACTTAGATTAGGGTGTAAAGATCTATCAAATTCATCGACAATAAAAATATTAGGAACATCGGGGGAATTTAATAAGATAGGAATTAAATCGATTAATCTTACTGTACCATCAGATTCGTCTTGTGGATCTATCTGAATTGGTTCTCCACTTTCAGAAACGCCACGATGTTTCAGTACTAATTCACTTCCTTTTAACAAATTAGACTTTTTATCTCTCTTAACGAACACTCTCTCTTTTCCACCCTTCTCCAATATAGCAACATATTTATCGTGTTCTATCGACTTTTCTAAATCTTTTACTAACATCTCAGGAAGTTTATTCTCTAGATTAATATCTTCTAATTTGTAATCAACAATTCCTGTATCGGAATCCTCTAAAAATGATATTAATCGTTCAAGTATTTCGGTTTTTTCTTCATCAAATAATAAACTGGCAATATTAAACTGTGTATGGGGAAATATAATGTGCAGTGAATTCTTAAACCATTCATAAGCGTCAGAAAATAGATCTAGTTGTCTGTCAATACTTTCTTTGATAAAAGGCTGATTTAATCTTGTTCCCTTCGCAACAAAATTTATAAATTGTCGTTTTTCCTTATCTAAAGAGTCTATCCATGAGCCAAAGGAGTAATTTGATTCTTTATTATCTATTAACTCACGTTCAAATAATTTTTTTTCTGAAGTCTTTAAAATCTCATATAACCATTCATGATGAATATTCTTTGAGTCAATAGAAATTCCATAAGAATAACATTTCTCATTTGCATAAAAATTGAATGAAAACTCTGAGGGCATTATAGAAACCTTTTCATCTAAAGCGAAAGGTTTTCGATTAATTAAATCTCCCGAATGTGTTCCTTCGACGATCAGGTTACTTATAAATTTAAGAGCTTTTACAAAGTTGGATTTACCAGAAGCGTTTGCACCATAAATTATGCCTGCTTTTAACACTTTTTTATAATCTCCAGTTACCGGGCTAATAATATGGTTCGGAAGTTTTCTTTGGAGACCTTTTACCATTGAAAATGTTACCTTCTCTTTAAAGGATAAATAGTTCTTAATTGTGCATTGAATTAGCATGATAGCCTTTCATTATTATAAGAGAAATATTCACGTATATTTTACAATAAAATTTTAAAAATGTCAATAATAATAAGTATTACGAGAAAAAATCACGATATACAAGAATCGGTAATCAATAATAGAGTGTGGTAGCATTAATTAATTCTCAATCACTAAGAGAGACTATATGATATTAAAGAAGATCACTGTCGCTGGGCATATCTGCCTGGATATCATGCCTGATCTTTCCGCTGTGCCGGAGGGCCAATTTCGGGACCTCATGCAACCTGGACGGGCGATTCAGGCCAAAGCGGCCACGTTGAGCACAGGCGGGGCGGTATCCAACACCGGGCTGGCACTGCATACGTTGGGCGTGCCGGTACGATTAATTGGCAAAATCGGCGACGATTTATTTGGTCGGGCAATCCAGGAGATTTTGGGAGATGTTGCTCCACGGCTGGTCTCAGATTTAGCCGTTGACCCCAGCGGTAAGACGAGTTACACCATTGTCCTCAACCCCCCCGGTTTTGATCGAACCTTTATCCATTCTCAGGGCGTTAATAACACATTCTATGCTTCTGACCTGCCGCGCACTACGCTCCAAACGGCAGACCTGTTCCACTTTGGTTACCCCTCGCTGATGCGTTCCATCTACCGCGGCGGGGGCGGGGAGCTGGTGATGATTCTGCAGCGCGCCAGGCGGGCTGGGTTGACAACCTCCCTGGATTTTTCCCTGCCGGACCCGACCAGCCCGGCGGGCGATGTGGATTGGCCTGAGCTCCTCACGAATGTCCTGCCTTTTGTAGACTTGTTCCTGCCCAGCGCGGCTGAGTTGATCTTCCTGCTCCGGCGGGAGACCTTTGACCGCATCAGCAAGAATCCGGAGGCATCATTTGTGGATGCCGCCACGCCAGAGTTATTGGATGAATTAAGCAGCGTTGTCTTGGATTACGGTGTGAAGGCGGTTATGGTCAAGTGTGGAGAGCGGGGGATATACCTGCGTACGGCTGAGGCGCCAACCTGGGGAAAGGGCGGGCGGGCTTTACAAGGGTTGGATTCAAAGTGGCATAAACGCACATTGTGGGCACCCGCCTTCAAGGTGGATGTGCAGGGCACAACCGGCGCGGGAGACGCGGCTATTGCCGGCTTTCTGAGCACGCTTTTGCAGGGAAAAGCGCCCGAAGAAGCGCTGATTATGGCGGATGCTGCTGGTGCCTGCTGTGTAGAAAAGGTGGATTCTATCAGTGGACTGAAGCCCTGGGAAACGATTGTCTCACGTGTCAAAGCGGGATGGGAGACCCTGCCGCTGGATTTGAGTGATGAGGGGTGGCGAAAGGATGAGGTGTATGACCTCTGGCAGAAAGAATGAGCTTCATCCTGAAATCCGTCAGGTGATCGAAGATCAACAGTGAAATTTCCCGAACTTGTTCCTGCAATATTTATCAAACGCGATAACCGCTTCACAGCTGGTGTGCGTCTTGACGCTGGGGGTGTGAGCATGGCTTTTGTACCGACCACCGGCAGGCTGACCGGTGTGCTCCGCTCGGGATGCCGGGTGTGGCTGGCGCCGGCGGCGGATTCCAAACGGAAGACACCCTATACGCTGACCCTGGCGGAGCTTGAGGACGGCGGCTTGTGCTGTACAGATGCCGCCTTGGCGAACCGCTTGTTCGATGAAGCCCTTCATCAGGGGAAACTGTCAGCATTCCCCTACACCGATATTGAAAATGAAGTTCCCTTTGGGCGCAGCCGTCTGGACTTTCGCCTTTCTGACAGTGCAGAGACCTGCTGGGCGGAGGTGAAATCCGTGACCTATGCCAAGGAAGGCGTGGGCATGTTCCCGGATGCACCCACATCCCGAGGGCGCAAGCATTTGCGGGAGTTGGCAAAGCTGGTTGCAAGGGGGGATCGCGCCAGCGCGGTCTTCATCGCCCTGCGGGAGGATGCCGTGCGGTTTGCGCCTTTTGAGGCGGTTGACCCGGCCTTCGCTGCCGCGCTGCGCGAGGTGCGCGCTGAGGGGGTGGAGGTGCATGCTTACCGCTGTAAGGTGAGCCTGAAGGAGATTGAGATTGCAGATGATATTTCGGTCAGTTGTTAGGCGATTATCTTTACAAATTAGAACTATTGTCTTATTATTTATTTTGTTTCTCGTTTTGTCCATTTATGTAGAAATTATGACTAGTAAGGATTCCGACATATATGTCAGAAGAAATATATTTATCTATTGAAGAAGCTAGTAAGTGGGCCTCTAAAGAATTTAATCGCAGGATTTCTCCGTCGAATATTTCCTATTTAATTCAATATGGACAAGTAAAAAAGTACCAGTTTAATAGTTCAGTAAAAGTCAGACAAGAAGAATTGGGGGAATACTATAATTCACAGAAAAAACAAGAAACTCGGTTAAAAAAAGAGTTGGGTGAAGATTTAAACTGGGTTCTTTCTTTTTCAAAATTAAAGGAATCCGAGAGAACTAAACATGTTCATAGATTGCATCCCTATAAAGGTAAGTTTATCCCCCAACTTGTTGAATACTTCTTAGATGATCATATAGACAAATTTAAACAACAAGTTTATTATAAACAAGGTGATATTATTCTTGATCCCTTTTGTGGAAGTGGAACCGCATTAGTTCAAGCAAATGAATTAGGTATTCATGCTGTAGGCATTGATATTTCAGAGTTTAATACTTTAATAAGCAATGTAAAAATTGGAAATCATGATTTAATTAATTTAAACAAAGACATATTAAAGATAACACGATCACTTACAAAATTTGTTAATGAAAATAAGTGGGATAAATTTGAGGATGAATTATCAGATACTTTATCAGAACTGAATGATAAATATTTCCCTACACCAAGTTATAGATATAAAGTAAGAAATGGTGAATTTAACGAAACTGTATATGTAGAGGGAATAGAATACGAAGCTATTAAAAGATTTAATAATTTAGTTAAAAAATATCAAATCAAGGTTGAGCAATCTTCTTCAAAAAATGATTTTATTTCTAAGTGGTATCTTGACCCGGTACGGAAAGAAATTGATTTTCTAAAATCTAAATTTGATGAAATCGAGAATCAGGATACAAAAGATATCTTAAATGTAATTCTTAGTCGAACAATAAGGTCGTGTCGGGCAACTACCCATGCTGATTTAGCTACTCTAATCGAACCTGTAACTACCCCTTACTATTGTAGAAAACATTATAAATTGTGCAAACCGCTGTTCTCAACACTTAAATGGTGGAAGAGATATTCTACCGACACATTAAGACGACTTTCTAAATTTAAACGAATTAGAACAGACACGAAACAAATTTGCTTGACTGGCGATTCTAGAACTATTAATGTCCTTGAAGTATTGCATCGTAAAGATGTTGAATTCGCAGAAATGATTAGGGAAAAAGGAATTCAAGGGATATTTTCTAGTCCTCCTTATGTTGGGTTAATAAATTATCATGAGCAACATGCTTATGCTTATGATTTATTCGGATTCAAAAGACGCGATGATATGGAAATTGGGCCCTTATTTAGAGGAACTGGCCAAGAAGCTAGAGAGTCCTATGTTGAAGGAATATCAAGGGTATTGATTAATTCTAAAAAATATCTAACACAAGATTGTAATATATTCTTAGTTGCGAATGATAAACATGGCTTATATCCAAAAATTGCAAATAAATCTGGATTAAAAATAATTAACGAATTTCGACGCCCGGTACTAAATCGAACCGAAAAAGATAAATCTGCATACTCTGAGATAATATTTCATATGGTAAAAGCATAAATATCCTTATGTCACTTATAATCTGTAGACTTAAAATCTACAGACTATTTTAATTTAATAGCTATGAATAAAATTTCCTCAGAATTAGGAATAGCAATCAGAAAACGAAGAAACGAGTTGAACTATTCTCAAGAAGAATTAGCGGAAAAATCCAAACTACATCGAACGTATATATCTGATGTTGAAAGGGGGAATCGAAATGTAACTATTATCACTCTTTCTAAAATTTTATTAGCACTTAATTTATCTTTCCAAGAATTTTTCTCTATCTACTATCCTATTAAAGGGGAGAATCATGAATAAAAAGACTATGAATGATATCAAATCATTAATTCGATCAACAATTATTAACAAAATTAAAAAATATGAAGCAGAAAGTAACTACCGACCATTTTTCCAAGCACTATTTGATGAAAATGTGATTCGTCAGGCCTCAATTGTGCAATCATTATATACAACTTTTGGAATGTCCATTTATGAACAAATAGCTGTTATTTTAGCAAAAAACGCTGGTTTTCACGCAGAAAGACAATATGATTTGTTAGGTAGTATTAATGATGAGACAACTATTCTAATATCCAAAATTTGTGAACAACCAATTACGAAAAAGCAAACGAAATCAGATGAATTGGAATTAATTAGAGATAGTTCAACATTTGGTCCAGCTAGAAAAACATCAATAAGCCGAGTGGATGTTTATCTGCGTGATACAAATGAGAATGAATACTTCATTGATATAACAACAGTTAAACTCAATAAAAAGGGTGCCAGAACTCTAAGAGAAAAAATGCTAAAATGGGCGGCAATGAGATATAGTCAAAAGCCTAATGCAAAAGTAAAAACATATATCGGAATTCCTTACAATCCGTATTATCCTCAACCCTATAACCGCTCTTTTGTTTTATCCAATTGTCAATCTGGAGATATATTAGTTCAAAATGAATTCTGGGCTCTTTGCGCTGGATACGATGTCTTTGAGGAATTATTAGAAATCTTCAATGATGTTGGAAAAGAGATAGAATCAGATATTTCAGGATTCTTAAATTCCTAAAAATATTTAGTTGCACACCTAAAATTAATATCGCGAAAAACACGAAACTTTATACCTTAAAAATATAATCGTAAACAATAAAGGAATGTATACATGAACATCCTCATCATTGGGGGGACGGGGCTGATCAGCACGGCTATCAGCCGCCAGCTTTTAGAAGCCGGCCACAACCTGACCCTGTATAACCGCGGCGAGACCACCCCCCGCTTGCCCGAGGGCTACCATTTGATCCAGGGGGATCGGGACGAATTTGAGACCTTTGAAGCGCAGATGGCAGAGGCTGGACCCTTTGACTGCGTGATGGATATGATCTGCTTCCGTCCGGAACAGGCGCAAAGCGATATTCGCGCATTCAAAAACTGCACAAAGCAGTTTATTTTTTGCAGCACGGTGGATGTTTACACCAAACCGCCGTCGTCTTTTCCCGTGGTCGAATCGCAGGCGCGACACGCCCTCTCGGATTACGGCCGTGATAAAGCCAAGTGTGAAGACCTTTTCATGGCAGCCCACGAAGAGGGACACTTTGACGTGACCATCCTCCGCCCAGCGCACACCTACGGCGAGGGCGGAAACATCATCCATACCTTTGGCTGGGACACGTTCTTTATTGACCGGCTGCGCAAGGGCAAGCCGATCATCGTTCACGGCGATGGAGAAGCCCTGTGGGTCTCCTGTCATGTTGATGATGTGGCGCGTGCTTTTGTGAATGCAGTGGGAAATGAAAAGGCTTTTGGAAATACCTATCATGTCACCGGCGAGGAATGGCAGACCTGGAACCAATTCCATGAGCGGCTGGCGGAAGCCATTGGCGCCCCCAAGCCCACTCTTGTGCACATCCCGGCGGATGTCCTCGTACGGATTGCGCCAGAGCACACCATGACGACTTATCTCAATTTTCAATATTCAAACATCATGGATAACAGCGCGGCGAAGGCTGATCTGGATTTTCGATATACGGTTGATTGGAAAACTGGTGCCAAGCGGACTTATGATTGGCTTGTGGAACACGACCGCATTGAGGATTGGCAGAGCTTTCCCCTTTATGACCGGGTTATCGAGAGTTATAAACAACAATGCAATGAGTTGGTCGCTGAGCTTGCGAACCTGAACAAGCGATGATCTAAATTAGTTTCTGTCCGGCGCTCAACCTTATACCAGCAAATGCTCAATACATGCCGATATATTTGGAAAAACAGCGGAAGCCAGAGGGATGATTTGGGGGTCGCTATCGGTCACGGCAAACCCGTTGAAATCACGAATCATTTCCACGTCATTCATGCTGTTGCCAATAGTAAAAATTTCTTCCTTCCGATACCCCAGTCTTTCAACAAAAATCTTGTTGATTGTTGAGCTTTTGGACACTCCCCTGCTGACCACGTCAATATAGCCGATATCGTAGGTATTATAGAAAAAGTCCAGCTCAGAAAAATTCTGACGCCTTAGAACATTATATATTTTCTTGTTTTCATCTCTTGATGGACCTTTGACACATGCTGAATTGTATATCTGCTCTGGAATCTCAACCGTTTTCTCATCCGTTTCCGAATCCTGAATGATCTTTGGGGTGGTGTACTGAAAACCATCAGAAACATAGAAAATCGCTTTTTCATAGTTTGAGATAATCGCGAACAAGTCTTGCATGAGTTCTGGGCGGATCTGCGAAAAATAAGAAACATTATCTTCATCTTCGAAGTGGATGACGCCCCCGTTCGTCCCTATCAGAAAATCTCGCTTTACGTCAAAATTTATCAGATCATCGGTTAAGATCTTCAAAGCCCTGCCGGTGGCTATGCCGAATAGATGCCCTTGCGCTCTGAATTCCTTGATGGCTTGAATATCATCATTGGAAATTTCCTGCTGTTTGAGGGTGCCGTCATAATCTGATACCAGAATCATATGCTTCTCATTCTTAAAGTTTTCGATTGGATCTAATCAAACATGCGAAGGCTATTGTATCATAAGGTTTTTCTGCCCTATGACTTTCTGGCGAATCTGGCGTTGAAGGAACATATCAGGTATGAATAATAAACTTGGAGAAATACCCTGAGGTGATACCGTTTCACATTCGATTCAGGAATCAACTTCGTTTTTATGATAAACTTGCTCTCGCATGAATGAAAAAGCTTTGGAGACACTCGAATACCATAAGATCATCACCCGTCTGGCTGAGTATGCGGGTTTCTCCGCTTCGGCGGATCTGGCGCACCGTTTACGCCCAACGCCCGACATTGAAGATGCGCAAGGACGTCAAACTGCAACCCGAGAAGCGCGCCATATCCTCAGCCTGGACGCCGATGTGTCCTTTCAAAACGCCAAGGATATCCGTCCGCAGATTGGCAGGGCAAGACGGGACGCCGTCCTGGAGCCGGCGGATTTCATTGCCATTAAGAACACGCTGATCGTCTCCCGAACGGTTCGGCGAGTCCTGGATAATATGGCAGAAGAAACGCCGCTTCTGTCGAGTTTCGCGGTTGGACTGCCCGTAGGTTTGGGATTGGTAGATTTGATCACCAAGACGATTTCCGATCGGGAAGATGTGCTCGATTCAGCCTCGGTGAAACTCTCGGACATTCGCAGGGAGATGAAAGTTACCTATGAACGTATGATGGCGCGTATGCAGCGTTTCATTTCGGATTCCAGTACAGCCAAGATGCTTCAGGAGCCGATCATCACCCAACGAAACGGGCGCAATGTGCTGCCGCTGCGGGCGGAATTCAAGGGGCGCATCAAAGCCGTGATCCACGATCAATCCTCATCAGGTGCGACTTTGTTCGTCGAACCATTGGCAGTTGTGGAGTGGAACAACCGCCTTCGGGAACTGGAATTGGAAGAACGTGATGAAATTCGGCGCATTCTGGCAGAGTTGAGTCAGGCTGTTGCAGAACATGCGGACGCGCTTGAGACGATGGTGATGGTGATGGCGGAGCTGGATCTGGCTTTTATGTGCGCCCGCTACGCAGAGGATATTGACGCCGCTGAGCCCCAGCTGGTTCCCTTCCGCGAAGGGGAAGGTGCGCATCCCGGCAGCACGATCCGCCTGCTCAAAGCCCGCCATCCTTTACTGGACCCTGAGACTGTTGTTCCGATTGATGTTGAATTGGATAGTGAGACCTACGCACTGATTATCACCGGACCTAACACGGGCGGTAAGACGGTTACATTGAAGACCATTGGGTTATTAAGTTTGATGGCGCAATCGGGTTTGCAGATACCGGCGCAATCCGGTTCCATCCTGTCCGTCTTCGAAGATATCTTCGCGGATATCGGTGATGAACAGTCCATTGAACAATCGCTTTCGACCTTTTCCGGGCATGTGACCAATATTGTGAGCATCCTAAAAAAGGCGAACTTCCGTTCGTTGGTGCTGTTGGATGAGCTGGGCGCGGGGACGGATCCGCAGGAGGGGTCCGCTCTGGCGCGAGCGGTGATGACCCATCTCTTGGAGCGGGGCATCACCAGTATGATTGCTACCCACTACCCGGAACTCAAGGCTTATGCCCACACCACCCCGGGTGTGTCCAATGCCAGCGTGGAATTTGACCTCAAAACCCTCCAGCCCACCTATCATCTGACCATCGGCTTGCCAGGACGCTCCAATGCCCTGGCGATCGCTGAGCGTTTAGGGATGCCAGCGGTAATCATTGACGCCGCCAGGTCAGAAATCAACCCCACCGATTTGCGGGCTGAAGACCTGCTGGATGAGATTCATCGTCAACGCGAACAAGCTCGGGAGGCGCGTGAGGCGGCTGATGCTGCCCGGCAGGAAGCGGAATCTCTGCGGGATGAGCTTGCAGAACGGCTGGACAAGATAGAGGATGAACGCTTTGCTCTGATGGAGGAGACCCGCCAGCAAGCTGAAAGCGACCTGGAAGGGCTGCGTGAAGAGATGGAAGAACTGCGCCGACAGCTAGCCCGCGCACGTCAACCGCTGGAAGCCGTGGATGAGATTGAAGAAGCAGTTGAAACCCTGGAAGAAGAAGTGTCCCAACCTGTCGTGCGGGAGAAACCCGAAAAACCTGTCCGCAAACCCCAAGGACCCCTGCGGCTGGGTGAGAAGGTGCACCTCCGTTCACTGGATCAGGACGGCGTGGTGACGACTATTGGTGAAGATGAGATTGAAGTCCAAGTGGGCCGGCTGCGCATCCGGGCGCGCCATTCCGATGTGGTGCGCAAGGGAGAAAGCGAAGCACAAGCAGAGGAAGAAAAGGGTAAAAAGAAATCTGGGAAGATAACCTTGCCATCTACGCCTGATTCACCTGGTGTGGAATTGGACATCCGCGGTCAACGCGTGGATGAGGGGCTGGATGCCCTGGATCGCTATTTGGAAAGAGCCTACCTTGCCGGGCTGCCCTTTGTGCGCATTATTCACGGCAAGGGCACCGGTAAACTGCGCCAGTCCGTTCGGCAAGCGTTGGTGAGCAATCCCCATGTCAAGCGTTTTGAGAGCGGTGGGCAAACAGAAGGCGGTGAGGGGGTTACCGTGGCGCATTTGAAATCTGGATAAAATAAAAAAGAACCGACATTACCATTATGGCGTGTGGCATTGCCGGTTCCTTCCATATGGGTCCCTGAGCCCATATGTCCGATAACAATATTTATATAGTAATTATTTTTACATAGGGGAGGCTTCAGAGAAGGCATCAAGCTCACCTCAAATCGGTGAGCTTGTTTAGTTAGGTGCCGAAGGTGGGAATCGAACCCACATGCCCGAAGGCACACGAGTTTGAGTCGTGCGCGTCTGCCAATTCCGCCACTTCGGCTGGTGTGAGTAGTATTTTAACCGTTAGCGGGGGGAAGGTCAAGCGGATATATATGGCAATCACAAAGTTTACCAGAGATAATTCTGATACTGACAACAAATTAACAACCTCATCCCCAACCCTTCCTCTTCAGGGGAAGAATGCCCGTGAATCGGGCGGGAAGGGGTTGAGGTTAACTTATTCGACACCCACCTTATGTTCTATTAAGAAAATTCAATCAAAAGGCTTTTTGAGATGTGATGGATATATCTTTCAAGGATTGGATTGAGTGGTATCATGGAAACATAAAATGTGTAGATGGAGAAGAATATGGAATTGGGAATCATCGGTTTGCCGCAATCTGGAAAGACTACGTTGTTTAATGCTTTGACATGCGGCGATGTCCCGACCGGTATCAGCGGCGGCAAGGTAGAAGTGCATACAGCGGTGATTGATGTGCCGGACCCGCGTGTGGATCGGTTGGTCGAGATCTTCAAACCAAAGAAGGTTGTCCATGCCAAGGTCACCTATGCAGATGTGGCTGGACTGGAGGGTAAGGCATCGCAGGGGGGCATCTCGGGACCGCTGTTGAATACCCTTTCGCAAATGGACGGCTTCATCCACGTCGTGCGACATTTCACCAACCCCAGCGTCCCTCATAGCGAGGGAGAGGTCGATCCCCGGCGCGACCTGGCGAACATGGAAGCGGAATTGATCCTCAATGATATGATCCTGGTTGAACGTAAATTAAAGCGGCTTGAGGATGAGTTGAAAAAAGGCGGCATGGGTCGGGATAAGGGATTGGTGGAGCGGGAAAAAACTTTATTTGAAAAGCTAAGTACTTTGCTTTCGGATGAAATTCCCCTCCGGCATGAGTCCTTCAGCGAAGAGGAACAGAAGATGCTGTCGAGCTACGGCTTTCTGAGCATCAAGCCCCAACTGATTGTGATTAATCAATCCGAAGATCAGACCCCTATTGAAATTGAGACGCCTTACGCCAACACTCAGGTTGTCTGCATGCCAGCCAAGCTGGAAATGGAAATTGCCCAACTCCCGCCGGATGAGGCGGAGGTTTTCTTGGCGGAGTACGGTATTGAGGAACCCAGCTTGAACCGCTTTATCCGCCTTTCCTATGAACTGTTGGGTTTGATATCTTTTTTCACCGGCGGGGAGAAGGAAGTCCACGCCTGGACGGTGAAACGCGGCGCCAATGCACGGGAGGCAGCAGGCGTGATCCACTCGGACATGGAGAAAGGCTTCATCCGGGCGGAAGTGACCTCATATGAGGACTTGGTGGAATTGGGTGGTTTTGCCGAGGCGCGGGCTCAGGGTAAGCTGCGTCTGGAGGGGAAGAATTACATCGTCCAAGATGGGGATGTGATGACGATCCGATTTAATGTGTAGGTCATATGTGGGTCATGCATGGTTCGGAAGCGAAGCGGACGAACCTGCGTGACAATGACACATCGCATTATTTGTCACATGGGCTGTATTTGTCACGTGGGCTGCGCCACAGGTGACCTTGTATCTTTAAATGGTGTATGCTGGAGAGGCGAAAAGCAC
>CAZNRI010000039.1:0-19707 GCA_964575595.1 uncultured Candidatus Brevefilum sp. | reverse complement strand
ATACGAATGATTTTATCACCTCATCCGTTGCACTAAATCCTTGAATCCAAGTTTATAAAAGTAAAACAAAATCTTTGAAATCCCTTACCCCCGTAGCAAGCTTCGGGGCGTTACAGGATTTCACCCTTCGGGACAGATTTTGCTGGACAATCTCGCAGCAAGCTACTAGGAAATGCCCTCCTTAGATTATACATTAAATTAACTGATAAATTTCAAATGAGACCATTACTAATGCGCTCAAACCCCAAACCAATCCAACAATTCATGTCATCACGAGGAACCACCGCAGGTGGTGACGTGGTGATATAAGAATCACGCATAAAATCATTTGATGCGCAATATATCAGCGCACACCCTATTCACAAAGCCCAATTCCCCCATCAACCACACCTTGTATAAGCATTACATCAGAATTTCATACTTTTTATATGATATTTATCCTATTTATGGTATTATTATCTCATAAGCTAATACAGGAGTTAACCATGATTGAGAAAATACACAAAACCGATGCGGAATGGAAAGCGCAGCTGACCCAAGAGCAATACGAGATCACCCGCCGGAAGGGCACCGAACCCCCATTTTGCGGTGCTTTCTTCGACCATAAACAGGATGGCACCTACACTTGCGTGTGCTGCAGCCTGCCCCTGTTCTCATCTGATCACAAATTCACCTCGGGCACCGGCTGGCCGAGCTTTTTCCAGCCTATTAATGAAAATTATATCGAGTACCGCCTTGACAACAGCCACGGAATGCAGCGCACGGAAATCGTCTGCGCCCGCTGCGACGCCCACCTGGGACACGTTTTCAACGACGGCCCACAGCCCACCGGTCAGCGCCATTGCGTCAATTCCGTTTCCCTGCAATTTAAACCCGAAGAAAATAAGGAGAAGGACCAATGACTGAGAAAACAGCCACCTTTGCAGCGGGATGCTTTTGGGGTGTTGAAGCCAGCCTCCGCAAGATCGAGGGCGTGACGGACACCGTCGTCGGCTACACAGGCGGCGAAGTCGAAAACCCCACCTATAAACTGGTGTGCACGAACACCACTGGTCACGCAGAAGCCGTCCAGGTCACCTATAACCCCGATCAAATTCCATATGAAGACCTGGTGCGCGCCTTCTTTGACCTGCACGACCCCACCACACCCAACCGGCAGGGACCTGACGTCGGCAGCCAATACCGTTCAGCGATCTTCTACCATGACGAAGAGCAGCGGGAAATCACCGAGTCCGTCAAAGAACAACTCAATGACTCTGGCAAGTACCGTTATCCCATTGTGACAGAGATCGTCCCCGCTGGCGATTTTTACAAAGCCGAAGACTACCACCAGCGCTATTACGCCAAGCACAGCTTCCATCACGCATGAGGGGATTAGCCTAAGCCATATCTAAAAAGAGTGTTGGTGGGTTGATATCTTCATTCCAGCATCCATTTAATTTGACGCTTGTGATAAGATTAACCTTGTGCAACAAGCAAAAACATCCTTTCACATCATATGCAGACCTCACAGGCTGAACTTCAACCCCGCCTGTGAATACTCCACCCTTCATCCTAAATCAAGAAGATTTCCCCATTCCACCCCCAAACATGTGATGACAACCCGGGCGCATCAAAATCGCCCATCTGGTAAAATCATATTCCAATATCACACACATCAACAATAATACAAAGGAGGATTTAAGCCTGATTTTAATGAATTAGGTATAATTCAAATATGGCAAGAACAAATCAAATGCAGCAAGAAAAAACGAATGAAAATGAAGGTCGGATCGCTATCCTGATTGATGGTGACAACGCCCAGGCTTCCTTGATCGAACAAATTCTGGTCGAAGCCGGTAAATACGGTAATGCCACCATCCGCCGTGTGTATGGCGATTGGACAACCCCAAACATGAATTCTTGGAAGGAAACACTGAACATACATGCCTTCCAACCCATTCAACAGTTCCGATATTCCGTAGGAAAGAATGCCACCGACAGCGCTATGATCATTGACGCCATGGACATCCTGCACTCCGATCAGGTGGATGGATTTTGTCTGGTATCGAGTGACAGCGACTACACCCGCCTGGCAACACGCATCCGCGAGAGTGGTCTGTTGGTGGTTGGTATTGGGAAGAAGAACACGCCGCGCGCCTTCGTCAGCGCCTGTAATGTTTTCATTTACACTGAAAATTTAAGTCGTCGGAGTCGGGTCGGAAGCGGAAGCGGAAGTCGTAAGACCAACCACCTGAGCGCCCAGGAACTCGAATTGGTCGATATGATCAGCCAGGCGATGGACATGGTTGGCCCAGACGATGATGGCTGGACAAGGCTCTCGGAGGTCGGTACAGCCCTCCGGCGGATTGACCCTGGCTTTGATCCCCGAACCTATGGGCACCGACAGCTCAGCCATCTGATCAAAGCTCACAGTCGGGATTTTGAGATGCGCAAAGTAGCCAACGGTGCCATCATTGAATTACGACTGAACGAATAAGATAACATAAGGAAAAACAAACAAGGTGCAGCTTCTGCTGCACCTCTTTCTATATCAAGTGTGCTGAGTTATAACGAGGTGACCTATGACCTCACCAATCAGATTGGACAAAATATTTGAAGCGGTTAATTTCGCAGCGCGCAAACATCATGGACAAATTCGCAAAGACCAGAGCAGCTCGCCGTATATCACCCACCCCATCGCCGTTGCCAGGGTGATCTGGCAGGTCGGCGGTGTCGAAGATGACCTCACACTGATCAGCGCCATCTTACACGATACCCTCGAAGACACCGATACCACCGAAAATGAAATAAAAGAACACTTCGGTGAGGATGCACTTCTAGTTGTACTGGAAGTATCTGATGATAAGACGCAGGGAAAAATGGAACGGAAGCGGCAGCAGGTGATCCACGCGCCGCACCTTTCAGAAGCAGCAAAACTCATCAAATTAAGCGATAAGCTGGTCAACTGCCGTGATATCCTGCAATCTCCACCTAAAAATTGGACACTGTCAAGGCGGCGAGAGTATATCCAATGGGCTGCGGATGTGGTCTCTGAGATCAGGGGAACCAATGACGCCCTCGAGTCAGCTTTTGACCAGATGATGAGGGATGCAGAAGCCCAGCTTGAATTCACCATTATGCCCTTTAGATCCGTAAATCAGCGCCCCTGGGCGCCAGACCTATCTCAATCTACCAACCACCAGGAGTGAGTTGTGAACGCAACCTATCATGAACCAGAATTGACTGAACCAGTGAACCTGTGTGACCCCCACGGGAATTTAAACCCCGAAGCCGTGGGATGGAGCAGACACCCCCTTCATTACTGCAACCTGCGCGGGCGTTGGCTTCGCAAGAAGCGCTGGAATTACTGGGCCGTCGTCAGCCCCACTCACCTATTTTCGGTCACCCTCTCTGATGTAGATTACATGGGACTGCCCTTTATCTATCTGCTTGATTTTGAGACCAAAGCCTTTGCTGAAAAAACCCTCCTCAAGCCCTTTGGCACTAGCGTTCACCTCCCCCCGGAGGTGGATGCGGATGTGGTTTACAAAGACTCCGCCATGCCCATTGCCATGCTGCAGACGGAAAACGGCGTCCAGTTGCAGGTCGGTTGCCCGGATTTTGACGGGAAGCCTTTGAATGTGAACCTGATGATAGAAAAGCCACAGGGACACGAAACCTTGAACGTGGTCATCCCCTGGACGGATAATCAATTTCAATTCACCAGTAAGCAAAACACGCTGCCTGCTGAAGGAACAATTCAATGGGGGGACGAGCACATTGAGTTTAAGGCTGGAGAGACCTTCGCCTGCCTCGACTTTGGGCGTGGGATCTGGCCTTTTGACTGCTTCTGGAATTGGTCCAGCTTTTCCACCCGTCTCTCGGATGGGCGCACCGTCGGGGTGAACCTGGGTGCGGGTTGGACGGATGGCACCGGCATGAACGAGAATGGGCTGTGTATTGACGGCAAGCTCACCAAGCTGAGCGAGGATGTTGCCTTTGATTATGACACCTCTGATTTCATGGCGCCCTGGCATCTCCATACCACAGCCACTAAGCGTGTCGATCTAGAATTCACACCTTTTTATGAACGCGTAGCGAAAACAGATGCGCTGATCATTAAATCCGAAGTCCATCAGATGATAGGGCGATTTTCGGGTACGCTGAAAGCAGATGACGGTGAACCTATTCATATTTCAGACGCCATTGGCTGGGCGGAAGACCACCATGCCCGATGGTAACAACCACTGATATCTTTATAATAAAAGCGAATTATCAAGGCTGATGTGATTTAAGTCGTATACCGGGCAGGGCTTTTCAGTTAGGATACTATTAATCATTCACCAGCGATAAGGATGGCTTGATCCCATGATTGAAAAACTCTATAACCTCTCAAAAAGCAGTGAAAAGACTGTCGATAAAGTGGTTCAGGATGAAAATTTGGATTATATTCATATGCGCTTTAATAAAGATGAGGGGCTGCCGCTGCATTACGCCAATTCCAATGTGTACATGACCGTCCTGCAAGGCACCCTTTCCATCGGCCTGAATGACCAGGAAATTAAGGTCTATCCCGCCGGCACGCTGCTGAAGATCCCTTATAAGACCAAAATGAACGTCAACAATCGCCACGAGGAATTATTGGAACTGATCGTCATCAAAGCACCCTCGCCTAAATCTTTTAAATAGGATATCGAACACCCGTTAATGACCGCAGAATTAAATCGTAAAGACGCCCGGGCGGGCGTCTCTATGGTTAATCTATATTTTTTCGTTATCCATATTTTTTATCACATCAATTCAAAGGTCTCTTTCAATCGGATATCCCGTGAACTGGCGCCGACCATCACCTCAAATGTGCCCGGCTCTTCCACCCACGCTTGTTGGTGCGGGTCATAATAAGACAAGGACCTGGGATCCAGATTGAATGTTACCGTCTTTGATTCTCCCGGCTGCAAGGCAACTTTCACAAAACCCTTCAATTCCTTCACCGGACGCACTAGAGACGATTCGACATCTCGCACATAGAGTTGAACGACTTCCTTACCGGCTACATCCCCAATATTTTTTACCTTAACTGAGACCTTAAAATCCTCACCTACTTTTACAGTGTCGGGCAGCTCAAGTCCGCTGTACTCAAAGCTGGTGTAACTCAGCCCGTGTCCGAAGGGGAACAGGGGATCAACATCCTTCGTGTCATAATAGCGATACCCCACGAAGATTCCCTCGCCGTAGTGAACATCCCGACCTCCGGGGTAATTGATATAAGCCGGGTTATCTTCCAGCCGTTTGGGGAAGCTGACGGTGAGTTTACCGGAGGGGTTGACATCCCCAAACAGGATATCAGCGATGGCATGTCCGCCTTCCTGGCCAGGGAAATAGGTTAGCAGGATGGCATCCACCTCATCCGCCCAGGGCATCGCCACCGGTGCGCAGGCATTGACCAGCACCACCGTATTGGGGTTAGCCTCAGCAACAGCACGAATCAATTCATCCTGCCCGCCAGGTAAATCCATATGCGGCCGATCATAGCCTTCCATTTCATAATAATCCGGGACGCCAGCAACGACCACAGCCGCGTCGCTTTCCTTTGCCAGAGCGACAGCTCGCTCAACCAGATCGCCTTCCACGTTGATGGGGGTTTTGTATGCGAAATTAATCAAAGCAAAAGTGTTATCCTCGCCGCTGATGAATTCAGCTTTGAAATCGTATTGTCTGCCCTTTTCCAGGTAGATTTCAACCTGATCTTGAATATCATCGAAACCCCCTGACGCAGAGGTTAACGGGCCAACATCGTTTTTCAGGATCAGTTCATCATCCAACCAAACTTTAGCGGTGCCGGTGTTGTAGAGAAAGAATTGTGTGTCACCGGTTTCTGGCGCAGTAAAAGTGCCCGACCAGCGAATGCTGAAGTGCTTTTCGTCCACAACAGCGGATGCTGGCCCGCTGTTACCCCACCAGGCATCAATATTCAAATCCACCCTCGTCAAGGCGGGATCACCGGACAGATCCAAGTTATTGAAAAATTCCGCCTTCAATCCCTGAGTATCTCCATCAGGATGGGTGAAACGGTCTTTTCCAATCACAATTGGAGTGACACGGTTGTCATATCCCGGCTCGTAGCCAATCTCGATCTGACCGCCCAATTTCGCCTTCAAACCTGCTAACGGGGTCACCCAGTGATGCGGGTCAACCCGTGAACTGCCTCCGCCGCTGATCTCGCGGTCAGCATTAAGGCCGATCACAGCCAACTTCTTAATTTCAGACGCCTTCAATGGAAGCTTTTTATTGTCATTCTTCAACAGCACCATGGATTCTTCAGCCAAATCACGCGCCAGCGCCCGGTGTTCAGGCGTATCGCCGCTGCCATCAGGCAGAGGTTCATCGGACATCACGCCAGCTCTGAACAGAAGCCCCAGTATACGTCGCACAGCCTCATCCACATGGTGCTCTTCAACCTGCCAGTTATTGACTGCGGCTTCCAACTCCCGACCAAAATACCGCGCTGGACCGGGCATTTCGAGGTCCAGACCTGCACTGATGGGTTCATAAATGTCGTGGACTGCGCCCCAGTCCGAAACCACTACGCCCTCAAATCCCCATTCCTCTTTGAGGATCCGCCTGAGCAGCTTTTTATGGGCACTGGCATAAGTACCGTTGATGCGATTATATGAGCACATCACCGTCCATGGTTGGGTTTCTTTAACGATGGTTTCAAAGGCGGGCAGGTAAATTTCGCGTAAAGTCCGTTCATCCACCACCGAATTACCGCGAAACCGCTCGTATTCCTGGTTGTTAGCAGCATAATGTTTGACGGATACCCCAATGCGCTGGCTCTGTAAACCGCGCACATAAGCCACACCAATTTGTCCTGCCAGGTAAGGATCTTCAGAATAGGTTTCGAAATTCCGTCCTCCCAAAGGCGACCGGACAATGTTGACACAGGGCCCTAGAAGTATGTGGCAACCAAGATGGCGTGTCTCCTGCGCAAGCCCAACACCAACCCGCTCAATCAAACCAGGGTTCCATGATGAAGCCATGGAGATACCTGTGGGATAAGCAGTGGCCGTGCTGACAATTCGATCAGAACCCAGACCACCGGTGCGCACCCCGTGCGGCCCATCCGTCATTACAATGGACGGAATATCCAGACGTTCAATCGGCACGGAGTACCAAAGGTTTCGCCCTGAGAGCATAGCAACTTTCTCCGATAATGTCATTTGTTCGATAAGTTCTTCGATTTTTTCTTGGTGAGGTTGTTTGATCATGATCCTTTTCCTGGTAACTAAGTGTTATCAACATCCCTATTATAAACCAAGGTTTGGAGGGTAGAATAAATTATCACGAGAGTAAATGAGCTTATGTCGATCCCATTATCTACAATCAGCAAAATACCCATATTTGATACCCTCCGTCCCGACACACGCCAGGCATTAGCGCAGCGTTTGTTTATAAAAAGCTATCAGGAGGGACAAATCCTGTTGGTGGAGGGAATGCAGGCGGAATACTGCTTCTTTTTATCATCCGGAGCGCTCCGAGTTCTGCGCATGAACACAGAGGGGAGGATCCAGGTGTTGGCACGGCTCTCGCCGGGGGCACCCGTCAACATCCTTTCGCTGCTCACACCTGAAAAGGTCAACCGGGCTTCTGTGGAAGCCTTGAGTGACAGCGAGCTTCTTATTCTTAGTGGGGAAACCCTCAACGATATCCTCTCCCAGTTTCCAGATTTCACGGAAATGCTGCTGCGGACTTTCGCCAAGCGCATGGCTGTAATGGCGGACCTCGCCGCGGGTTTATCCCTGCAAACGGTACGCACTCGCCTTGCCCGATTCCTGATGGCATTGGCGGATGATCCAAATCTGGCTGGCGGATGGACCCAAGATGAGATTGCATCCCATATTGGCACGGTGCGTGATGTGGTCGGCCGCTTGCTGCGTGAATTTGAGTCGGATAGCCTGATCCACCGGGAAGGTCAGCATATTATCCTGCTAAGCAAAGAGGGACTATCCGGGTTTGCGGATGAATTGTGATGATTCGAAAAGGGATATACCTCAAACAATCTTTTTTTTGTGACTTTTGTCGTATCGTCTAGAGCGTAGATTTGATAAGATCATATTGATTTAGGATACGGAAAGCATGATGACAAAAGAAATACTCCCAAGAATTAATTTAGAACGATGTGACCGCTGCGGTGCCTGCGCTGCCGGCTGCCCGGAGGACGCGTTGATCATGACGGTACATGGGCCGGTGTTTTCATCCCCGATCACCTGCACCTACTGCCTGAAATGCGAGGGGCTTTGTCCCGTCGGTGCTATACGTACACCACTGACCGTAACTTGGGCAGAAGAAGTCTAACCGCCCTATCGATCACAAAAAACAATGGAGGTTTGAATGAGTGAACACATTAACAATGTCAGCAAACGCAAGGAAGCCATGAAGGAAGTCATTAGACGCCTTCATGCAGGCGAAGGGGTTGAAGATCTTAAAGATAAATTTGGCGATGTGATCCGGGGGGCAACCGCAGGAGAGATCGCTGAAGCAGAACGGGCTTTGATCAGCGAAGGCATCTCCGTCAGCGAGATTCAAGGCTTATGCGATTTGCATGTTGCAGTGTTCAGGGAATCCCTGGATGAAGAACCTGCCCCCGAATCCCTCCCCGGCCATCCCGTATTCACTTTCCGCATGGAGAATGAGGTCACAAGTCGGCTATTGGAAGCAATTGATGAAGCCCTTACTGCCTGGAAGAACGGAGACCCGCAAGCTCTTGAAACGCTTCGAAATGTAGCGGATAACTTGGGTGCGATTGAAAAGCACTATTCCCGGAAAGAGAACATCCTCTTCCCGTACCTGGAAGAAAAGGGCTTTGAAGGCCCATCGAGGGTCATGTGGGGCGTAGACAACGAAATCCGTCAGGAGATCAAGCAATTCAAGCAGACCATCTCTGCCCCAGAGCCGAACCCCATAAAAGCCGAAACCCAGTTCCAATCTCTTGCCCATAACATTCAAGAGATGATTTATAAAGAAGAAAAAATACTCTTCTCCGAAGCCCTAAAACGCTTATCTGAGGAAGAATGGGTTGAGATCAGGGAACAGGAAGATGAAATCGGCTATTTCAACGTAAAACCCGAAAATGCCTGGAAACCAAAAGAGAATCAAGCAGAACAGGAAACTAAAACCTTAAAGGAGGAAACGATGTCCCCATCAGATGGATTAATCTCATTGGATACTGGCGCATTAACCCGTGAACAAATCAACCTCATGCTCACACATCTGCCGGTGGATGTGACCTTCGTGGATGAGCACGACCAGGTGCGGTATTTCTCGCAGGGGAAAGAGCGCATCTTTGACCGCTCCCCCGCAATCATCGGGCGCGCGGTCACCAAGTGCCACCCGCCCCAAAGCGTCCACCGAGTGGAGATCATCCTGGACGAATTCCGCTCTGGGAAGCGGGATGTCGCCGAATTCTGGATTCAGGCTGGCGACCAGTTCATTCACATCCGCTATTTTGCTCTTCGCGATGATCAGAGTGACTACAAAGGCTGCATTGAAGTCTCCCAGAATGCAACCCACATCCGCACTCTGGAGGGTGAAAATCGCCTTCTGGATGACGCCCCGGGATATGCTGATTAACCCCTGATTTCAGCCCGCCATCATCAACTTAACTGACCTAAACATTTGATGACAGCCTCCCAGAACCAGTGCAAACAACACTGTGAGAGGAGGTGCTGCCATCATTTATACCTAAATTGAGCACAGCTCAGCCAAATAGGGGTTCTTTTTGATAGAGTTGGTCAATAAAACTAAGTTGATGTGATGCACTTACATATAAAACCTAATTAGAATAAATGTTAATATCACTGAAACATTATCTTTGATTGTGTAGGCAATTAAGATAGTATTTCGTAACTAAGAAAATAATTTACAGTTTACTCAATTGCTGAGCAATTTGAAATCTAGCCTCCCAAATCATTGATGAATCAGCACTCGGCTTCGTCCGTTGTTCTATTAAATTTATTAGGAATTTCTTGTTGACGACCTGAATCCCTTTGATGGGTTTCTCGAATGGGACAAAAGCATTGGTAAACACGATCACAGCATTGATCCATACTTTTTTACCTGTAACTTTCTCAATTTCATCTCGCAGCCAATAAGTATTCCGAAGCGTTTGCTTAATAAAATCTTTCTCTGGGGGTTTACCATTCACGAGCAACCTATTGGGCAAGACCTCAACCCGTCCACCATGAGCTTTAGTTTCCAACAAAAAAACGCCATTATTCTTCCCAATCACGATGTGATCAATGTTTCCATAAGGAGAGGACACATCATGTAAAACAAGAAAATCCTTATTCAGATTCGACAACAGATCCCCCAAAATCTCTTCTGCTTTAGCACCTCGATCAGCGCGACGTTTAGCCTTTTGCCGACGTTTGATTGGTTTATCTATTAAGTCAGGCAGCAACCTTAATAAGAGAAATAAACCAAGGACAGTTCCCCCTCCTAATCCAAGCGTTTTCCAATTATCTATTATCAAAGCCAAAACAATGCCAATAATTAGAACACCTAATAAAATAAGATTTATAGTACGACGTCTTTTCTGCGCCATCTTTCGAGTGGACAAACCCGCCTTATTATTCATGGTGAAACACTCCCTAGGTGATGGAAATTTAATATGCATAATCAATTTCAACAAATTATTTAATTAGTTTTTTAAACGACTAAACTTCGTCAATTTTTCCCTCCTTTGATCAGTACCAGCAATATATCAATATATTAAATCATTGATGGATAAAAATAGAATAAAGTGCCCTCAATATCCTTATATTGAATCCGCAAATGCAGTGATTAAGGTAACCAGATGGTGAGTTGTCAACCAACTCAACCCACCATAAAATAAACTATTCAAACACATCAATTTAGTCCATAACAAGCCTCAGTGTCTTGATCTCAAAAGGCCGAAATTCCAATTCAAGTTTGCCGTCCTCAACATCCAGTGCTTCCTTGACATTTTCCAGCATGTCTGCGCTGTAGGCAGTTTTGAAAGGCAGGTTCGTGGTCAGATTCACACGAGTTTTATTGCCCATGGATTCATACAACCGCAGCACCAGATCCCCTGTTGAAGCATCTTCGGATGGTTTGACTGTCTCTAAAATAATGTTATCCCGATCCAACTCAAAGAGCGACCGCCTTCCAGCAGTCCCTTTCGCGGTCCGCAGCGGCAGGTTCAATTGATAGCCCTGCCGCACAAGACCGCTTTCAATGAACGGCGTATGCCAGAAGTAAAAAGCATAGGTGAACTCCTGCCGCCCGCGGTCAGCGGTCATATCCGGCGCAAGAGCGGATTTGAGCAGGGTCAGGTTGATGCTGTTATTCAACACATCCACGCCGTACTTTGAATCGTTTAACACAGCGAAACCATGATCGCCTTCTGCCAGTGCCGTCCACTTATGATTGACCACCTCAAAACGATCAAAATCCAATTCTCGGGTGCGGTTGGTCGGCCTGGGCAGGTAGCCAAACTGGATCTCGTGGAAGGCGTCCCGGGCGCGCACGTCCACCGGGAAATTGACCTTCAGCAGCTTGTGCCGCTCCTGCCAGTCGATCACGGTGTGGAAATCCATCCGCCTTGCATCCCGCCGGAGGGTGATCGTCTGGGTCATGTTTGAATTGTTGAGTTCTCGCTCCACGACCAGCTGCCCAAACAGGGGTCCATCTGCCGTTACTGTGATCTCTGCCTTGTCCGACAGTCGGACCGGCTGTTGACGATACATGCTGTCAATATCCCAGGCATCAAACGCACTGGGGATGTCCTTATACATACAAATGTCGTTGCACAACCCGCCTGCCAATTCCTTTTGTTGCGCTTTGTCGAAAATCCGGTGGATAGCCCCAAATTCATTGAACTCAACACGAACAAGGTTGTTTTCCAGCACGTTCTCGGTCGCTGTGATAGTGTTTTCAATCTCTCCCGGCTCTCCCGTCTGATAACTCGCCCAGCCGCAGGATGGAGCTTTCACTTCAACAAAAGTTTTTTCTTCCATTTTCTGCGATGGTAGAGCATCACCTTCCTCAGATTGTAAACCTTCCAATCCATCAGGGAGTTCGATGACTTCCCGTCGCGGCCAGGACAAGGCGTTGAACACAGTTATTCCATCTTCTTTCCCAATCAAGCACTCACGGGCAGCCGCTGCAATTCCTTGGGCTGTGTCAATCGCGCCGGATAACTGCGCTTCAGCTTCCTCGTATACCCGATGGATGGACGACCCGGGCAGAATATCATGGAAATGATTGAGTAATACGGTCTTCCAGGCGGAATCCCATTTCTCGTAAGGAAAGGCATAATCCCCTAGGGTCATCGCAGCAGCCCCCCACAACTCGGCTTCTCTCAAAGCAAATTCACTGCGCCGGTTGAGGGCTTTGGTGCGCGCCTGTGATGTATATGTCCCGCGATGCGCCTGGAAATACAACTCGCCCACAAATTTGACCGGCGACCATCCCGCTTCTTCCTGTTCTCTGAAAAAGGTCATGGGGTTATCTATCCTGAACTTGGGTACACCTTCGAGATCCTTTTCCCGCAAGGCATATTCCAGGTGTTCCCGCGTCGGGCCACCGCCCCCGTCCCCCCATCCAAAGGGGTACAGTCGAGAGGAGAAGCCGCTTTTCTGCACCCGTTCATTCCATCGTTGGATCACAACCGAAGGCTTGGTCTCGCTGTTGTAATCGTTATGGAAATGCGCCATGACCTGCGAACCATCAATCCCCTCCCAAATGAAGGTGTTATAGGGGAAAGTCACACCGCCATGATAAGCCCAAAATATCTTCTGGGTTGAGAAATATTTCACACCGCACCCGCGCATGATCTGCGGAAGTGCGCCGGAATAGCCAAACACATCTGGCAGCCAGAGCAGCTCGCAATCCACACCAAATTCCTCCTGGAAAAAGCGTTTTCCGTGGAGCAGTTGGCGGATCAAGCTCTCACCGCTGGGGATGTTCGTGTCCGGTTCGATCCAGGCTGCGCCTTCGGCGATCCACTGGCCGCGTTTAATCGTTGCCAGGATTTTCTCGTATAGATCAGGATATTTTTCCTTGACCATCAAATACAACGGGGGTTGACTCTGGAAAAACACATAGTCCGGGTAGCGTTCCATCAATGCCAACTGTGTACTGAACGTGCGGACGCATTTTCGCTCTGTTTCTGCCAGCGGCCACAGCCAGGCGACATCAATATGCGCATGCCCAAACCCAACCATTTCCGGTGTGGTATCGCCGTTCTTTTTCCCAAGCAGCGGCTTCAAACGCTCACGGCTCTTTTGCAAGGATGCCAACATTTCTTCTCTGGGGGCTTCAAAATCCGCGATCAGGGTGAAATCCATCAAACCCTCATCAATTTCCATCAATCGCAGAGACTCTTCATCAATGTTCTCCCGAACATCCCAAAGGGTCTCCACATCCATCGCAAGCTGGTAGGCGATTTCCTGCCAGATGCCAAAATGATTCTGCCCAACTTTGTGTTGATTCTCTGGGGGTTCGGGAACCGTCTCGCGGTCTGGCGGTGTGGGACCTGCACGCCATTCACGAGGGCCGTGACCGGCATAAGCTTCAAATACGATGGAATAATGCTCCCCCGCTTCTGCGGAATCCGTTAGGAAAATCACCTTGTGTTTGTTATCCACCGCACCGGCATACTCCTCATCGATGTAAACAGCAGCCTCAGCGACTTCCTCAACCATTGCGGGAAGCATTTTCTCCTGCTGGATCTCCATGGTCATTTTCAGCTCTCGGCCCACATCCAGCATCAGGGCAATCATTTGCCCTTGGGCAAAGTCGGGAACGGTCAACTCACCTTTGAACCAGCCATATTCCCATTTCGAACCCCATGGGGTTCCGGGGGCTATCGGCTCAAAGGTCAGTTCGGATAAGGCTTCCTCTAACCGATACTGCTTTTTAGTGAAAGCCGCTTCCAGTGAGACCCCCCCTAAAGGTTGATAGAAGTGTTTCGAGAGTTCGTAGCGCCATGCCATGATCCTGTGACGCCATTCTTTGGTGAGTGCCATAAAATTTCCTTTTCTGCTAAGCTGCCAATAAAATTTATTATTAGTTTTATTTAAGAAGGAGACGTTCTCCCTGCACACCGCCATTATAACCGCCAATAATCGCGGATATGGCGATGAGGAAAGCCAGCAAGCCTGATGATGCCATGAGGATGACCACAAGGACAAATGAACTGACCGCACCCAACATCCCGTAGCTGGGACCGCTCTGATCCTTTGCCAGCAGGGTCACACCAAGAGCGACCAAATACCCGATCAGAAACTCCCCCAGGATCAGAAAAACATTCAACTTTTCCAGACCCTTTTCGCCCAGGCTGATCCATTCCGTCAATCCCATGATCAAGAAAAAACTCAAATATAAGGTATATCCCAAGTGACAGAATGAGCATCCTGATTTTCAATCCGCGTGGGTCAAATAACTCTATAAATCGTCTTATATTGTACACCTCCCTCTGATTTTAGCAGATATTATAGGCGTCTGGCAGAAATGAGAATTTTGTCCCCTTATGAATGGAAAGTCCCGCTGGGTTTCAGCCGGCGGGACCATTTTCTCATCAATTAAGGTTAATTTCAATCCCCCAAAGCTGTGCCGACATGTCTTGCACCAATGATCCAAGGGTGATCCAGTGGAACGGGCTTCTCTTTCCCAGCGACATCCTCCAAGGGGACGCAGACCGCTTCCCCATGTTGATAAGCAACCATCATTCCAAATTTCCCCTCGTTCACCAGATCAGCAGCCCGGGTACCCAAATGGGTTGCCAGAACCCGATCTGTCGCTGAAGGCGCACCGCCCCGTAAAAGATACCCAAGAATGGTCACACGGCTCTCCAGACTGGTCGCCTCCTCCAGCTGATTTGCCAGCATCAAGGTTTGCCCGGTGTATTTCTTCTTCAATTTGGTCATACGATCTCTGCCCGTCTCCATAGACTCGCCCTCATGTACCTTGCGGTTGATCTTCATTGACCGCTCGAAGAACGCCACCAGCTCAGAGGATCTAGAGCCTTCTGCCACAGCTACGATGCTGAACATTTTCCCCGCCTTGTTGCGTTCCAGGATAGCTTGTAGGATTTTCCCGATGTCATAAGGGATTTCCGGGATGAGGATCACATCCGCACCGGCTGCAATTCCCGCGCCCAGGGTCAGCCAGCCCACTTCGCGCCCCATGATCTCCACAATGATGATGCGGTGGTTGCTGTTGGCGGTGCTGTGCAGCCGGTCAATCGCCTCGGTGGCGATATCTTTGGCGGTGTCGAATCCGATGGTCGTGTCCGTCATGGGGACGTTATTGTCCGCTGATTTGGGCAAGGTGAGGATGTTAATACCTGCCTGTTTCAACTGCAGCGCGGCAGCCTGCGTTTCCCGCCCGCCGATACAGACCAGCCCATCCAAGCCCTGTTCTTTATAAACCTTCACAGCCTGATCGGTCTTATCCACGATCTCCCCGTTTTCCTCAATTTCGTGGGGAACATCCCGGCTGGTGCCCAGGATCGTCCCGCCGGCAGTCAGTACATTGGAGAGTGCGTCGCCGCCCAGGTCACTCGTATGATTGTCCAACAATCCCCGGAAGCCGTCCCGAAAACCGACCAGGGTCATATCATGCGTATTGCGTGCGGCTTTCCCAAAGCCGCGGATGGCAGCATTCAATCCGGGGCAGTCGCTGCCAGCCGTCAGGATTCCAATTTTCTTTCCCATCAGATACTCCTTTAATAATTGCTTCGTGCAATGAGGTTTAATTTAATTATACTCACACGGTAGATTGTCTAATTAAATTTTCAAATATTTATTTGCTCATATAAAGAAGATTATGGTTAAAAATAATGAGATATTTCCACTAAGTTTCAAGAATACTTTATTTTAATGAATCTAAATCTTTAAAATATGAGTAAAAAATTTATTAACAAACTTACAATGCCTAATATAATAGAAAACAAAGAGAATACAACCCATCGTCTCTTCTTGAAGTTTCTATTGAAGTGACTCAGAAAATGATGTTCAATATATTCCTCATAATCTGCGTCTTCTCTTTTGTTTCCTCTGTAGAATTTGTTATTAATCAATTCTTTTTGATCAATGCTTTTATTTCTTAACTGCCGATAAATTTTCTTATCTTTTCTCCCTATTAAGGGAAAAATGCCAAAGGCTGCAAACAACGAACTTAATAGAAAAGGTATAATTATCGACAAACTCCTATAATAACCTATAAGAACCACTATATTCTTGTTATCTACAGCAAAAACGAACGTTATCAAAATTGCTAGTATCACTCCATTAAGAGCTAATAACCAGGATGCTCTTGTTTCTTGTTGAATTTCACCTTGATAATAATGCTCTGTTTCACGAGTTATTTCTCTTATCCAATTTTTATCAACTTCATCCCTACTCATTTTCATATTCTATTTACCTAACGATCATCTACTTCTTTCTTATTAAAGCCTGGAGGAGTAAATTTATATTTTCCCTTATATCTCTGATTGTATTCCTTCTGCAGTTGATATCCTAATTTTTGGAATTTTCTTAATTCTAAAATGTTAATGTCTTCAACTATTAGATAGGCGTTTTTTCCACCCTTTGCCTTTACTATATCTCTAATTACTGAACTAGCGGGTTGAGTAATTCTATTATCACCATACTCAGAAGAATTTACTTGGATTAAATAACAATGTAAATCTCTTGAAAGAGATTCAACAATAGATGAAAAATATTCTATATCCTTGTTAAATTCAATAACAACAATAGCATCAAGCAGATTCTTAAATATTGAACGATGAATGATATCAGCTATCTCATAGCAACAATAAACTGAGAAACTTAATCCTTTCCAATTATATAAACAATATTGATCAGCTATATTTTCCAAACCATCATTAGGAATTCTAAATGAAAAATCTTCAATAATTTCCTTTTCTCTAGGAGCGTAGTGGTTTTTTATTCTAATATCAATAGCGCAATTATTGAAGATGTCAATTTTAAATGGCAAAAGAGTTACCACATAATTATATACATACCTTTTATCTCTATCAACAATATATTCTAGACCAAACACCATCCCCATTTGATGTTCTCTTGATATCCGTATTAACTTATGTAGCCATTTGCTATTAACATAACATTCTGGCAATATGAGTAAATCAACCTTATGGTCAATGGCTGTATTTATTACACCAGTTATTATGTTTCTTCTTTCAGAATCAAAAACCGAATTGTTAAATAAACTATTCTCAATGACATTTTCATCTATTTTTACATTAGCAATACCGATTGTGATATTCTTTCGGTTAATCTTTCTGCCTATTTTAATTTTTAATGCTTCAATTTTATTGTTTTGTAAATAATCACTAAATTTAATATCAAAGTCAAATAAATCCTTTCTATTTTGATCATTGAATTCATTATTTAAAACTGGAACTTGAAAGTCCTTTATTTTCTTTGGCTCTATACCAAAATTAACCCAGTAAAACAATTTAAATGCTATTTTGTATTTTTTCTCTTTAATTGATTTACTATTTTCAGACAGGTCATCTGTTATTAAATTTGTTGAGTCAATGATTGGATATTGTAAAACTAACAATAAGAATTCATGGAAATGGACAAAGGTTGGGTAAAACCTTAAGTACTTTGTGTAGTGTTCTAATTTCTCTGAATCATCCTCATACGATTCAATTTCTTTAATATTAGGATCTCTTGAATACATCTCATTGTCGAAATCAAATAAATTATAGCCGTCAATATTACTTTCTGAATGTTCAATAACTTCAAGAAGTTTTCTATAATTACCTAATGGAAAATTCGTCAAGTTTAAATCAAAAAGAAAGCTTTCCAAATAAGATGACCTAACTTCATTATTAATAATGATATATCTTTTATCATTATTATCGATTATTTTATTTTCATATGTGAGATATTTGTTTATTGAGGATAAAGATAATTCTTCATTTAATTCGTTTATTAGGTCATTAGTGGGTTCTTTTGATCGCAAGGATAAAACTCTTCGTAAACAACAATATAAATAGTTCGTAATTGTGCATTGCAAAGTTTCTTTTTCTGATTCATTTTTTAACCAATAATTTTGGTCCTTTTTTTTTATATTTATTTTTATATTATTGAAGGTTTTCTTAATCTCTTCAATGAAATTGATTATTGATTGATAATCTTCATATTTAAGAAAAACAGATAAATATTTTTGCCAGAGAATAAAAAATTTTAATAATCCTGAGCCTTTTAGTGTATCAAATAAAACTCTGCACAATCTTAAATATTCATTTGATTCAATTCTCCCCGAAAAATATAATAAAAAAGATAACCACTTTGAAAGTTCAAATTTATCTAGAGATATGCCTTCAATACTTCTTGGTTTATTTGGTCCGTCAGAATAATCAATCTGCTGTATTTTTTTGTAGAGATCTTTAAGTAGTAATTCGTCATTTTCAATTAAATATTTTCGAAAACTCGATTGTTCACGTAATTTTTCCTTAAATCTTTCGATTAGTTCCCTTGAATCAGTATGTGAAAAGTAATATACTTTTACTTTACCCATCCCAAAATCTAATTCTTTTGCATTTGCAGGCAAAACTGTTTTTGGAATAAAGAATTCTTTAATCTTATCTCCTTCATTTCGAATATGTATAGGGTATTTCTCATTTTCAGGATTAATAAATGAAGTGACAATATCTTCAGGAGATTCATCTCCAATCTTCCTTAAAGATGAAAAGACCATTAATATATCATCAACATAACGAGCATAATATTGTGGATTAATTTTATCTTTAACTTCTTCGTCAAATTTTTTAAGATACCAATTCGAAATTATTTTTGAAGGTAAAAAGCCAATAGGAATAAATGGGTATTTATCTTGATCAAGTATTTCTTCAGAAGAAAACAAATTATAGTATTCTAAAAATATATTTTTAATGAAGCCAATAAGAAAATCATAATCTTTACATTCATCATTTGCCAATTTCAGACAATCTTTTCTTAATTCATCGAAATCAATTCGACAATTATAAAAATAACCCTTGATATCTAGACTAATCATTACTGCATTCAATTTTGTATCTAACAGACTTTCCACCATATTGAATGCTTCATCGCGCCAACTCTCGTATTTTTTAAAGTATGGATAAAATAGAAACGGTGTCGAACCAATATTTTTAGATCTGATATACTCGCTTTTTCTTATTCGATCCCCAAAACAATGTTTGTCAAATTTCTTATCAAACAACATTCCAAACTTCAATATCCACAATACACCTATGATGTGAGCTTCAACTGGTAAATCGATAAAATAATTAATACTTTTTATTTCATTACATTCGGTATTGTATTGATTCTTAATTATTCTTTTTTTCTTTTCATTATCATTATCATCAGAGAAACCTTTTGGTACACATCTAACCCCAACTTTTTTATAGATATTTTCAAAATATTTTATTCTTTCTTCTTTTTCAATCAATGTGTCTGCAAGTTGTTCAAAATACGAATCATAATCGTCAGTAACAAGTCCATTTTCTTTCTCAAATATTGCCAATCTATCTACATCAATAATATTAAACTTATCGTAATATGCAGCAGACTTCCATTTACGATATGCATTTTTTAAATCTAAAATTAAGTCATCTCTATTTATCTTGGATTCAAGGATTTAGTGCAACGGATGAGGTGATAAAATCATTCGTATGCA
>CAZNRI010000038.1:0-21940 GCA_964575595.1 uncultured Candidatus Brevefilum sp. | reverse complement strand
CCTGTCGCTTGAAGGCTTCTCCATAACGCTTGTATGTCTTTTTCATCCTGAAATCGCTTCTTTTTTATTGTATACCTGTAAACATATTTCAGGACGACACAATTCAAGGTATTAGGTATGAGGTATTGTGTATTAGGGGTTAATTTATATAGAGGATATTGAGACGCAGGGCAGAATAATAAACGCGTGAATTTAATTGACGGGAAAGCCGGCTGTAATATATGTTTCAGTCATCTCCTGCCCTGTGAAAGAAAGCCACCCAAGCCTTAAAATCCCTCTCCCTTTCGAAGGGAGAGGGCAGGGTGAGGGTTATTTTAAAGTAATCAATCTGGCACCCTCAGTGCTGGTATCTATTTATTGTTCTCTCTTAGAGATGCTTGGCTTCTGCCAGGGTTATGGCTTCTTCGAAGATAACCAGCGCTTCGTCTACTTCCGATTTGCTGGTGGAGAGAGGTGGGGCAAAACGGATAGTACTCTTGCCGCAGCCCAGGGTCAGCAATCCGCGTTCGAAGGCAAGATCAATGATGTCGTCGCGAAGGGCGACGGCAGATATTTTGGTTTCCTTGTCCTCAACAAACTCCACGCCGATCATCAACCCGATGCCGCGCACATCGCCAATGCTGGGATGGCGCGCCATGATCTCAGCCAGCGCATCCAGTGAGTAATCGCCGACATCTTTGGCATTCTGCAGATATTTTTTCTCGATCAGGTCAATGGTTGCCAGAGATGCCGCGCAGCAGACGGGGTTTCCGCCGAAGGTGTTTCCGTGGGAGCCCTTTGGCCAATCCATGATTTCTTTACGGGTGATCATCGCGCCCAGGGGCATGCCCGAGGCGATCCCCTTGGCGCTGGTGATGATGTCCGGTTCCACACCAAAGTTTTCGATCGCCCACCATTTTCCCGTCCTTCCCATGCCAGATTGAACTTCGTCTGCGATCAGCAGGATACCGTACTTGTCGCAAAGCTCCCGCAATGCGGGGAAAAAATCCGGCGGCGGGACGATATAGCCGCCCTCGCCCTGGATGGGTTCGATGAGAAAACCAGCAACCTCATCAGGTGGTATGATCCGCCCCAATAATTCCTCTTCAATATAGCGAACAACCGCTTCCCCGTACCCTTCACCTTTTCGGCGTAAGATAAGTGGGCGATAGGGGTCTGGAAATGGGGCATGCACCACGCCATTCATCATCGGAAAGAATCGGCCCCGGTAGTGTGACCGGCTGGCGGTAAAGGATACCGCCCCCAAGGTGCGCCCATGAAATGCGCCCAAAAAACCGATGAATTGTGACCGCTCCGTGTGATATCGTGCCAATTTGATGGCTGCTTCGACGCTTTCTGTGCCGGAGTTGGTCATAAACGAAGAGGACGGACCGCTGAATGGTGCGATTTCGTCCAGCTTTTTCGCTAAATCCAACCAAGTTTGATGATAAAAATCTGAAGAAATGTGAATGAATTGTTCTGCCTGATCCTGAATGGCTTTGACCACCTGGGGGTGGCTGTGACCGGTGGCAACGACAGCGATGCCCGATGCAAAATCCAGGAATCGGTTGCCATCCACATCCCAGACTTCAGTACCCTTGCCGTGGTCCATTACAAAAGGATATCCCCGTGGATAAGAGGGTGAGATAAAAGTTTGGTCCTGCTCGATAATGGCTTTAGCTTTAGGGCCTGGAAGCTTAAGCGGTTTCATGTGAGATACCTCCAATTAAGATACAACGGCAGCTTGCAGAAAGGGCTGCCAAAGATTGGGATAGTTGTGTTGGGATTATATCACTGGATAGAGATTGGTGAACGTCGAAATTTTGGTGAAACGTGAGTGGTGAGTTGGTTGGGCGTGAAACAGTCAGGACATCGAAAGGGCGCCGCGCGCCATAGCGAGGGCGCCGTAGAGTCCTGCATTATCACCCAAGGCTGCCTGCGTAATAATGAGGTCTTCCAGATAATGCTCGGAGAGCACCGTTTCATGCATAGCTTTGTTCATGGGGTCCAAGAGGAGATCACCGGCCTGGGTCACCCCACCGCCAAAAATGACAATGGAAGGATTGAAGATCGCTAGAAAATTTGACAATGCCAGGCCAAGATAATATCCTGCCTGTTCAAAGGCCTCCTTTGCCAGTTGATCCCCGTCTTTGGCTGCCTTGCTGATCGCCTTGGCATCTGGTTTGCCGCTCAGGATGGATTGACGTCCGTTTGCAAGTTGCTCCGCAACATAATTGGCGATTCCTGTCCCGGACGAGATGGCTTCAACATGACCACGCTGCCCACAACCGCACATGGGACCATCCGGCAGGATGATCGTATGTCCCAGCTCTCCACCTAACCCATGCCATCCCAAAAGGAGGTGATCGTCGCAGATCACACCGCCCCCAATCCCAGTACTGATGGTTAGATAGATCAGGTGGTGATGTCCCTGACCTGCGCCGTAGCGCCATTCTCCAACAGCTGCCAAATTGGCGTCATTCCCCAGGTAGGCGGGGGCACCGATTGCATCACGAACCATATCGGTTATGGACACCCCCGTCCATTCCGGCAGGTTGGGCGCTGCCAGGATAATGCCGGTTTTTGGATCAAGAGGTCCCGGCGCAGCGATCCCGATGGCGTCAATGGTTTCATCGTTAGCCTTAATGCTTTGGATAAGCTGTATTAACCGTTGTAAGGAGGTTTCTCCATCCGCATAGGTGCGCACACGTTTCTGCCGAACGGGTTCAGTTTGATTTATGGGGAAGACGGCAACACGCATGTGAGTTCCACCAACATCTATGGCGAGGGTGATTTTTTTCTTGTTCATGGTGTTTATTATAGCATGGAAGAATTTTGCTTGAACGAAAAATTTAGCAGGTTGTGAAAGTTTTAGAGGTATTTCTATAGAGTGTGGGACAGCGAGGCTCAGGAATTTTATTATTATAAAAACATTAAATTACATTGACGTCTTTATCGAATCCTGCTATGATTTCACATGTATGAAAGAAAGAAAACAAAACCTTTTCTCCCGTTTGTGGAAAGCTCTGCAGCGGGAATCACAATGGTTTCGGCCAGGCTTGGGGTATAAACGCTGGCTGATCCTCGTTTTTATAGGTACTACCCTTTTAGGCGTTGGTTTAACTTTATTTGTTCTGGATGTTTACCGTAACGCGCCGGATACCTGGTGGCTGCCTGTTCTTTCCGCCCTATCTCTACGATTTCTCGATCGTCCAATTCGGATCATCATTTTTGGTGGGATTGGCGTGATATTGGTTTTGATTGGGATATGGGGGTCCAATCGATCTTTGCTGCGTCCCTTCGTTCCCCCTGGAAAGCCGGTAATTGAAGCATTGAATTCATTCCGGCGGCGAGACCGTGGGCCGAGAGTGGTGGTATTGGGCGGCGGTCACGGACTTTCTGCCTTATTACGCGGTTTGAAAGCGTATACGCACAATATCACCGCGATTGTGACCGTGGCAGATGACGGCGGTTCCTCAGGTGAGCTGCGAAAAAACATCGGCATATTACCTCCAGGTGATATCCGCAATTGCCTGGCTGCGCTGAGTAACAATGAGGATTTATTGACCCAAGTTTTTCAATACCGATTTGCGACTGGCGCTGGACTGGAAGGGCACTCACTGGGGAATTTATTCATCACTGCATTGACGGAGATTACAGGCAGCTTTGAAGAAGCGGTTGCCGAATCCGGGCGAGTTCTTGCAGTGTACGGACAGGTATTGCCTTCCACGTTGACGGATGTGCGTTTGCTGGCGGATATTCAATCCAATGATGGAAAAATGATGCATGTTTCTGGGGAGACGCAAATCAGAGCGATGGAAGGGAAAGTGACCCGATTGTGGCTTGATCCCGCTAATACGCCGGCTTTCCCACCCGCGATTTCCGGGGTACTCAGCGCAGACCTGATTATCATCGGACCGGGGAGTCTCTATACCAGCCTTATTCCGAACCTGCTGGTGCGTGACTTAGCTGAAGCTGTGCGCGCCAGTCAGGCACTCAAATTCTTTGTGTGTAATGTGGCAACAGAACGCGGTGAGACAGATCAGTTCACATGCCTGGATCACGTTACATCTGTGGAGAAACATGTCGGCGAGGGGATGTTTGACCTGGTCATCTGCAACAATCATTTTCAAGGCCATCTCGGCCCCGACGTTGATTGGGTGAGGATAACACCGGAGCTCTCACAGCATACCTCTATATACTGCGCAAATTTAATTGATTCCGATCACCCCTGGCGGCACAACTCTAAAAAATTGGCTAAGACTGTGATGGACCTCTTCTACGAACGAACGGGTCCGCTCTTAGAATAAATAGATTAAATTCAGTTTTATTGATGACGCATGACATATGCGAATGCAAGTAAAAGATGATAAAATATATTTGGTAAAAAAATAGCTTAAGGAGGCAAGTAATGACAACTCGTGTTGGTATCAATGGTTTCGGCCGAATTGGCCGTCAGGTATTAAAGGCGATTAGGGAATTCCATTCTGATTCTTTGGAAGTCGTCGCTGTCAATGACTTATTTGACGCTGAGATCAATGCCTATCTTTTTAAATATGACTCGAACTATGGCATTTATGATGGCACTGTGGAAGTAAAAGATGGTAATTTGGTTGTAGATGGCGATGAAATTAAAGTTATGGCAGAACGAAATCCCAGTGCTTTACCCTGGAAGGACCTTGGCGTGGATATTGTGATTGAATCCACCGGTGTATTCACCAATGCCAAAGGCACTGAAAGCAAAGCTGGCGCCAATGCCCATATTGAAGGTGGCGGTGCAAAAAAGGTGATCATCTCCGCGCCGGCGAAGAATGAAGACCTGACGATCGTCTTGGGCGTCAACGATGAACTCTACGATCCCAAGAAGCATCACATTATCTCGAATGCGTCCTGCACAACCAACTGTCTGGCACCTGCTGCCAAAATTGTGAATGATAACTTCACCATTAAACGCGGCTTGATGACCACCATCCATTCCTACACCAACGATCAGAAAATTCTCGACCTGGCTCACAGCAAGAAGCGCCGCGCCCGCGCTGCCGCATTGAACATCATTCCAACGACCACCGGCGCTGCCAAAGCAGTCGCTCTGGTGATTCCTGAACTCAAAGGTAAATTTGATGGTTATGCTCTGCGCGTACCCACCCCTACTGTCTCGATCGTGGATTTCGTGGCTGAGGTTGAAAAACCCACAACCGCTGAGGCATTGAACGCTCTGTTCAAAGAAGCTGCAGAAGGTGATTTGAAGGGTATCCTGGAGTATTCTACTGAGGCTCTGGTTTCCATGGACCTCAAGGGAAATCCGCACTCTTCCATCATTGATGCTGAATTGACCGTGGTCATGGACGGCACCTTTGTTAAGGTCGTGACCTGGTATGACAATGAATGGGGTTACTCCTGCCGAACAGCTGATCTTGCAGCGATGATGGCAAAATCACTATAACCTCAGCGTTGGAAACGGGTAAGATGAATGCGTAATGTGAATTTTCAAAGACACATTACGCATTTTTTACATGAAAGGAGCGATAGGGAATATGTTTAATAAAAAAATGGTGACGGATCTGGACGTCAAAGGGATGAAAGTGTTGGTGCGGGTGGACTTCAACGTGCCCATCAGCGACGGAAAGGTTGGTGATGATACGCGCATCCAGGCTGCGCTTCCAACCATCAAGTATCTTCTGGAGCAAAATGCTGCTGTGATCCTGTGCTCGCATTTGGGTCGTCCTAAGGGTGAGGTCAAACCCGAATTAAGTTTAAAGCCCGTTGCCGAGTATCTGGGTGACCTGATTGATGCTCCTGTAAAATTCGCCGAGGACTGCATTGGTGAGAAAGCTGAAAAGGCTGCGGCGGCGCTTGAACCTGGACAGGTTTTAGTGTTGGAGAACACGCGTTTCCACGCCGGTGAGAAGAAAAATGACCCCGACATGGCAAAACAACTGGCATCCCTGGCTGATCTGTATGTTAACGATGCCTTTGGCACATCCCACCGCGCCCATGCGTCAACAACAGGGGTGGCGGACTACCTGCCTGCGGCAGCCGGTTTCCTTATGGAGAAGGAAATTAAATATTTGGGCAGTGCCATTGCTGACCCGGAACGTCCCTTTGTGGCGATCCTGGGCGGCGCGAAGGTAAGCGACAAGATTGGCGTGATTGAGAACTTGTTGGAAAAGGCTGACCGGATTTTGATCGGCGGCGGAATGGCGAACACTTTCTTTAAAGCACAGGGATATGAGATGGCTGATTCCCTGGTGGAAGAGGATGTCCTCGATACCGCGAAAGGGCTGCTGGATAAGGCAGGCGGAAAGCTGGTGCTCCCAGTTGATGTCGTCATCGCTGATGCCTTTGAGGCGGACGCGGCAGATAAGGTTATGGACGTGGGCGATGTGCCCGCAGGCTGGCGAATTTTAGACATCGGACCGAGTACGGTGCAGGCTTTTGCGGATATCATTGGAAGAGCTGGCACTTTGGTTTGGAACGGACCGATGGGTGTGTTTGAGTTTGATAAGTTTGCCAAGGGGACATTTGAAATTGCTAAAGCCCTTGCCAAAAGCGACGCCACTGGCATTGTGGGCGGCGGCGATTCTGCCTCAGCGATGAAGAAATCCGGCCTGGATGACAAAATCGCTCACATTTCAACAGGCGGCGGCGCATCGCTTGAGATGCTGGAAGGGAAAACGCTCCCTGGTTTAGCAGCTTTGGATGATAAGTAGCGCTTAAGGGAATGAACCTAAAGGCTGTTATTCAAAATAAACAGCTTTTTTTTAGAATCATGATTCTGCATTCATGACGACGTCCGTCGTTTGCTGGTAGAATGAAATTGGTGGATATTTTGACCTGTTTTTTAGAATGAAAGTGAGTGAAGATGCGAAAAAATTTTGTTGCTGGCAATTGGAAGATGAACAAGACTATTGCTGAAGCGAAAGACCTGGTGAAAGCCATGCTGCCTGAGCTTGAGAAGATCGAAAATGTGGATAAAGCAGTATGCCCATCGTATCTTGCGGTACCCGCTGTGGCGGAACTATGCGCAGGCACCAGCCTGAAGGTCGGCGCGCAGAATGTCTATTGGGAGCCGAAGGGCGCTTATACCGCCGAGGTGTCGCCAGAGATGGTGGCGGAAGTTTGCGATTATGTCATCGTTGGACACTCGGAGCGCCGGTTATACTTTGGGGAGACAGATGAGACTGTGAATAAACGGCTGAAAGCGGCGCTGGATGTTGGCTTGAAGGTCATCGTATGTGTGGGTGAGACGCTGGAAGAGAATGAAAACGGCGAGACCGAAGCTGTGGTCAGCCGCCAGCTCAAGCAGGGCTTAGCCGACATCACCGAAGCGCAGGCCGCGGACATCACCATCGCCTATGAGCCGGTCTGGGCGATCGGCACCGGCCGGGCAGCCACACCTGAGGACGCCAATAACGTGCATAAGGACGTCATTCGCCCCTTGTTGAAAGAGCAGTTTGGCGAAGCACGCGCCGAATCGATGCGTATTCAGTACGGCGGCTCCATCAAACCTAACAACGCAGCGGAGTTGTTTTCCATGTCAGACATCGACGGCGGTCTGGTGGGCGGTGCCAGCCTGAAAGCGGATTCCTTTGTGGGGATCATCAAGGCGGCTTCGGAACTATAGTCATCAATACATAAAAAATCAGCCCATTGCGTAAAGCTAATGGGCTGTTTCAATTTAATTGGGTAGTTTTAAGTTCCAAACTGCCGGTCGCCGGCATCACCCAAGCCGGGGATGATGTAGCCGTTTTCGTTGAGATGGTCGTCAATAGCTGCCAGATGGATGGGGACGTCGGGATGGGCGTTATGCAGCTTGCTGATGCCTTCCGGCGCGGCGATCAGGCCGACGAATTTGATCTTCTGCACGCCCCAATCCTTGAGGATGTCCACCGTCGCCACGGCGGAGCCGCCGGTGGCCAGCATGGGGTCAAGGATCAAGCAGACGGTGACAGTAGGTGCCACGGGCAGATTGTTGTAATAGGCGACCGGTTTCAGCGTGCGCTCGTCCCGGTAAAGCCCAATGTGCCATACCTCCGCCGAAGGCATCAGTTCCCACACCCCTTCCACCATGCCCAATCCCGCTCGGAGGATGGGTACCAGGCCAATCTTCTCCTTCAGGTCTTCACCCTTGGTCTTCGCCATAGGGGTGGTGATTTCAACCGGTCGGGTTGCCAGATCAGCGGTGGCCTCATAGGTCAGCAAAGCGCCCAGTTCCCGAACGAGTTCTCGGAACTTCTTGGGTTCGGTGCCCTTATCACGAAGGCGAGTCAGTTTATGCTTGACGAGGGGGTGTGCTGATTCAAAGACGTTTTTCATGAGTCCTCACGTTTCTTGTTACCTGATAATTTCGGTTGTGTCTTTTCTTTTAGTGTATCACCTCTCCGTTTGGGTTGGCATACGTGGCGACTGTAGATGAAGATCAACAGCCATGATGCCCAAAGCAGGGTTGTGATCATAATCAGTGTATGGAATGGGTTCATGTTTCTTCCCAGTCGCAGCAGCATAGCGTAAGCAAATGTTCCCCAGGAGGCCGCCTGGAGGAGGAGTGCCAGCCGCTGACCGCCCTGACATCCCCCCTTCTCAAGGAGCAGCCAGCGGATTCCCAGCCATGGGAAAATTCGGATGGCGAAAGAGAACGCCATTGCTAAAGTCATCAGCCATAATGAAAGTTCAATGCCATTTCGGATGTGCGCCATGGAACTGGCAAAAAGCCAGAGAAGAAAGACAAGGCTGTCCAAGAGTTCTGCTGAACTGAATGACGATTTGTTCATAATGCCTCTTTCTTTCGGGCGAGGATCAAGAAGCGATGGGCGGTGGCGATGAACTTCCCTTCCTGCACCATACATCCTTTCAGCGAATGGAAAATTCCAGCCTGAGAAAGCGGATTGTTGGGCTTCATCAACCAATTATTGAAACGTTCAGAATGGGTAATTTTCATGGTCATACTCCCCTTGATGTGATTCGGGGAGCGTCCTGTTTTCTGTTCCATTGACCAGGCCAGATAGCGGGGACAATAGCTGCGATACCAGTGCCGAAGCCCAACAACCCCAGCAGGACGGATATAATGCCCGCCGGCGGGAATAGAGATGTCAGCAGTAAGCCGATCAATGTCAATAGGAGGAATACACCAGCGATAATGGCGATGATACCGGCGATGCGGAGACCACGTTTCTGTGAAGCCAGGCGGGGTCCCTGGATGCGCCCGGTAACACCGTTGACGATCAGGATTTGCGGTTGGCCTTCATCGTCTTTGTAACAAGTGGTATAGAGTGGAAGGTAAAATTGTGTCCAGTGAAGTTTCGTATAGTCTGCTTGGAGGGCGAAGTCGCGGATATGATCAGCATCCGCAGCCTTTGCACAAATCTCACTGGCAGCTTGATCTACTTTGGGTTTTGCTAGGGGCCAGGCATCCTCAGGAAGTAGGTTAGGCACTTCCAGGAAGGCGTTCGCGACCAGATTGGGGTCAAAGTTTTTTGCATTTTCCAGACGATAGTTCCCAGTCATCTGATGGCGGTTGTCATGTTCCTCCAGGGCAGGCACGGCAATATTATCCACATGATGGGTGATCTCACCCAGCCGAGGCTCCCAACGCGCCTGAGTCTCGATTTGTCTTTGCGACTGCCAGCGACCGCTGACGTAGACTTCCTTTGTGCTTTCGACCTGGTAGTCAAACCCGGCTTCCATCTGCCAGTGACCATTAACATCGCTGTCCACCAGCCATAGTGGCCAGAAAAGAGGAATTGTTCTTTGGAAGAGGTTATCGACGGTGAAATCTTCTGGCTTGATCCACACACCGGAGATGAAACCTTCATAGATGGATTGGAGTTGAGGTTGTGTGATTTTGAAGGGAAGTAGCTTTTCGGGTTCAGTGACGCGCATGCGGGTGGGTTGGGGTTCAAGCTGTCCCTGACGGCAAAGGGGACAGGGTACTCCCAGATGGGACGGGTTCGCTAAAAAGACACGGTGGCAGTGAGGGCAGCCAAAGGGTTGGCAGTCCATCCCCCAGGGCGATTGGTCTTCCGATAAGATTTCCGTATGTGATGCCGGTTCAGCCATGATTTACCTAGCCTCTGATTGGCGCGCTTTGTTATACAAAAGAATGCTGAGGATGATGCCGATGATAAACAACACGACCCCAAAGGCGATTGGGATGACCCCTACTCCACCAAGAAGAACGAGGGGCAGTCCGATCAAACCCAACAGTGTTCCCGGCAGCAATAAACCTGCAATCGCCAGCCATACCTTCCACCAGGCTACAGGTTTTTGTCCAGCAACTGTTCCCGTCTGACCATTGACCATCATCTGGAAGGTTTTGCCTTCATATTTATAGGTCGTGAGATACACTGGAAGTAGAATATAGCGCCAGGACTCGTCCGCGAAATCCGCCGTCATGCTGAAATTTCGCACATGAGAAGTGGGGATTTCGTCATAGCAGGCTTGTCGGGCTTGTTCACGGATTTCGGTTTTTGCGTTTTTCCAAGCTTCAGTTAGGGTGATCTCATAAGCCTGCGCCTGCCAACCTGCCAGATAATCCGGCTCATAAGTTACCAAATCGCTCATCCTAAAAGGATAGATGCCCTGGAGGATGCGGCGGCTGATGTGCTCTGGGAAACTGCCGGATATTAGATAATCGTCAATGGTGAGATGGGCATTACCGTCTTCCCAACGCCATTCGATGTGGGTGTGGGTCTCCCAGCGTTTTTCATGGGCGTTGTAGTGCCGCACGGTTCTTTCATAGCCAACTTGAGCGCGCCATCGGGCATGAATGTTGGTGTCAAAGGTCCAGAAGGGTAGATAAATGCCGACGAAGCGCTGAAGAGCTGCGTTTGACCTTAATTCATCGGGGTGGAACCAACCTTTGCCCAGCCAATCGGCTGCCAGGCGCTGGGTTTGTTCCGGCTTGACCTTGAAAGGGATCAGGAATCGCGGCCGGATTTCCTCATTGGTGCAGGTGGTTACATTGACATGGTTGGAGGCGCAAAAGGGACAGGTTTTTGTGAGTGCGCCTTGCGGTAAAGAAAGAGATGCGCCGCAGGATTCACAATTGAGTACCTGGCGCTGTTCACCCCAACCCCGCTCAGCTTGTGAGACGTTCTCCAGGGTGAATTCAAACTCATCTGCGGTTTTCCCAACGTGTACCGACCTAACCGGTGCGACATAGCCGCAATACTCACAGGCGACGCCGCCGGCTGAAACATCATAAGCAAGGTTAGCGCCGCAGTTGGGGCATTTATAGGTTTTCGCCTGGTCTTTTTCAACCTTTTCAACTTTAGGGGCATAAACCACCACACCCGACACCTGCGATTCCACCGGTTCATAATGTTCAGGTGGGGACCAGGAGATATTGGGAGATAGCTTTTGAGACATTGAATTGACGCTCCTTAAATTTTTATTGCCTTTCGGGTTTATTTTAACCTATCTTACGTTGTTAGTAGGACAATTTCAGCTTCATTATACATGGAGGGGATTGGCTTTTATGAGGATTCTCTTTGAGGTTTTGGTCATTTTGAAGGATGAGATAAAATAAGGGGGTGATGTACCTTATTGACGGACATAATTTGATCCCCCATGTCCCTGGGATAGCGCTCTCGGATCCCGATGACGAAGCACGGCTCATCCAACAACTGCAGGGTTTTTGCCGGAAAAAGCGCAAACGAGTCACCGTTTATTTTGACCGTGCGCCCGCGGGGCAAGCAGGAGAATGCCAGTTTGGGTCCGTCCAGGCGGTTTTCGTGCGTGAGGGTGTGACAGCGGATAAGGCGATCATGGACCATTTGGCAGAATTGGGGAAGCGCGCCAGAAATGTCATCGTTGTCAGTTCAGATCGGCAGGTCAGTCAGGCGGCAAGGGCTGTCCATGCCAGGGTGATGCCCTCGGAAACGTTTGCTACGGAGTTGACAGATGTATTTGACGATGAACCCGATTTGGATCCCCTAAACCGGCTGCTTTCTCAGGAAGAAGTGGCAGAGTGGGAGGCTTTTTTCAGGCGCGGCCATCCAGATTTCGACCAAAAAGATTAATCTTACCAATTAGGTCTACTTAGTAAACTCTAATCTTTTTTTAATGCACATTCTTGATTAATACAGTAAATTAAATAATAAGACACAAACTTTTATTGGTATTCGGAGTGTCTTCCACTGGATGTCAGCAGGACGTGAATCGTACTGGTAACGACAAAAGGTGGTTTCCTCCCTGAGATTGCCTGGCATGTCCCCCCCATGCCAGGCGATCACTTTTAAAGCGTAAAATAAAGAAGATACTGGAGGTGGAACAATGCAATACAAAATGTATTTATTATTATTGATTCCTATGCTTCTTTCAGCCTGCATCCTGCCAGAACTCATACAGGACGACACTTCGATCCCAACGCCGACACAGAAAGCTTTACAAATCCTTGAACGTACCTATACCGACGAGTCTGATGACCCGAGGTATGAAGTTCAGTTGTTGTGGCCTAATTTGACTGGCGAAGGATGGCAGACGAAATCTTTTAATAGAGCGATTGACGACATCCTCCTGATGGCTGTAGATGATTTTCTTTCGATGATGGATGAAAACTATGTTGAAAATGGCGATCAGGCGGGGGAGCCGCCGCTCAGCACGTTTACGGTTAATTATGATCTGGCAGCGCTGGAGAGCGGCCTCGTCAGTGTCCAACTCATCATCACCCAGTATATTGCCGTTTCCGTTCATCCTTTCACCATTTCTCATGCCGTAAACTATGATGCCCAGGCTGGTAAAATGCTAGCTTTGAGCGATCTTTTCGATCCCGAAGCGGATTATCTTACGCCGATTCTCAGCGCAGTGGACGAGACTCTTGAATCCTGTGACTTTGGGTATGAAGCGGGTACAGCTGCGGATGTGATGGGGGAGCGTGAAAACTGGAACCTGACACCGGAGGGCTTGAGGTTAAATTTTGACGCTTATGAGGTCGGGCCCTATGCTGCCGGTCCGCAGACCGTCATCATCCCCTGTGAAGAATTAGCTGAAGTGTTGAATCCGCAAGGGCCGGCACGGTTCTTCTATCCGTAAGGGAATATTGCAAATTTTGATGAGAATATTGAGCAAATCATGATGAATAACACTGTTGATTATCAGAACAAAACACTGATGGCCGTCCTTGCCCATCCCGATGATGAGACCTTTGGTTTGGGCGGCACACTTGCACTGTATGCGCAGCGCGGCGTGGACGTGCACCTGGTGTGCGCCACCCGCGGCGAGGTGGGGGAGATTGACCCGGAATATAAAGAGACCATCAAGAGCGCGGCCTGCCTGCGAACCCAGGAACTGCGCTGCGCGGCGGAGGTCTTGGGCATCAACAAGCTGCATTTTCTGAATTACCGCGACTCTGGGATGCCCGGCGCTGAGGCGAACCATCATCCCAAGGCTTTGGCCGCACAGCCGGTTGAGAAAGTAGCCGCTGAGGTGGCGCACTTGATCAGGAAGGTTCAGCCGGATGTGCTGCTGACCTTTGACCCCATCGGCGGCTACCGTCACCCGGATCACATCGCCATCCAGCGAGCCACCGTGCAAGCCTTAGAGCTAGCGGCGGAAAAATCCTTCCAAGACTCGGAGGGACTGCCTCCGTATCAACCGCAGCGCTTGTATTTCCACTTCATGGATCGGTCTTTTTTGAAGATCATGGTGTGGGTGCTGCGCTTGACGGGCAAGGACCCCCATCGCTGGGGACGCAATGAGGATATTGATCTGATGGCATTGACGGATGTTGATTTTCCCACCCATGTCAAAATTGACTACCGTCCCGTAAAAGACCTTCGCAAGAAGGCAGCCGCGTGCCATGCCAGCCAGGGCGGTGCGCAGATGAACAAAGGGTTGCGGGGTTTCCTCACATGGCTGTTTGGTGGGCACCATGAGACCTTCATGCAGGCTTATCCGGAGCTGGAAAAGGATCCACGCTATAAACGGGATTTGTTTGAATAGACGAGAGAGATTGTGATGATTGAGCAATACATTATCAAGATTTAGAGGACGGCAAGACCTTTGAGTGCTCGCAGAGTAATTTCCACCCCTGATTGATTAAAAATGAAATTTTCTGACTTTTGATCAATTTAGGTTTGTTTCAATCACACTATGTATTTTAGGATAGAGCTCTGCAGGGCAGTGCAGCAGCATCAGGGTTCGATGCCCCTTTCGAAGTGCGATCTCCCGTTTTTCAGGATTCACCACAAAATTATCCATTTTGTCCCAAGTGATAAATTCGCTTTGCCGGGATGCGGCCAATAGGCCAGCTCCTGCAAAACTTGGTTTTCCGGACAGCATCAAGAGGGTGTTGATTACAGCGTTTTTTCGCTTTGTTTTCCCGGTGACGCTTGATCGCACACCGGATTCCGTCAGCGTAAATTCAAGGTCATAGCGGTTGCCAAAAAATACCAGTATGCTGACGATCCCCAACAAGAATAGGCCAATCAGAAGCGCTAAGGCGATCAGGGTGAAGCTGGCTGCGCTGGCCATCGTCAGCTGCCCATCGATTAATGCCAGCGCTAACAAGAACATCAATAAACAGGCAGTTGGTATCAGCAGGACGAACAAAAGGGACTTGACGATCATCGATGTCAGCATAGGCATGGCCGTTCGCCATTGGATTGAAAAAGTTTCGGATTCTTGTTGATTTGCGTCTGATTGCATGACCTCTCGATTCCCAAAGCATTTGGTGGTGAATGGCGCCCTAATTATCGGTCGTGTCTTTGATAAAGTGCTTTCGCTCAATCACCTGGGTTTTTGCCAACATATCCCCCATGCGCAGGCCTCTCTCGTTGACAATCGCAACGATGGGCTCGATCAAAAACAGGAGGCCGCCAAGGTATACCATAGGAAATCCAACAATAAATATCGCTGCAGAAGGCGATTTACGCAGGATCGCCCCCCAAAAATTACAAGGTTGGCCTGTGCTGGTGTTGATTACCATCAATTTGCAGATCCGTTTGCCCAGGCTCTGCCCGCGGCCGAGCCCGTCACGCGCCAGGCTGTAGAAGCAGAACCAGATGAGGCTGATCACAAACCCTATCAGGGTGATGTAAAAGAAAACCATGGGAACCCCTTCAAGAAACGGCAGGGGTTGATATTCCATAAACCATGGAATCATTAACAATAAAAGTACAGATAATACAAGCAGGGCTAGCCCACCGACCAAGCTATCGATAAAGTAAGCAAGCAGGCGCCTGCCCCAAGGTGCGCGTGGGGTGTTTGTTTCGATGAGGTCGATATTGTGGTTGGTAGAGTCACTCAACGGTGTCATTTTGTAATCTCCATTTCTGCAGGTGTAAATTGCATATTTTTTGCCAACGGCATTTGGATGAAATGGGGCCTGCAACGCATGTTGTCAACCTGATGGCTGAAAAAATCTAATCTCAGGTCTTGTTGGATAGCATGATGTGAAAATTGAAATGCATGTGATCTGAGTTAAATTATAACTTAAAATTTTTTAGAGAAATGATTTTTTTCACCGGTGGGTGGTATCGTTGTAATTTAGTTATTAACAGCATCAACACGGTTACGAAGATCGGTTTCGAAAAACAAATATTTTGATTGTTGTCTGGTCCTTAATGAATTTCAATTTTTAGCGGTTATGAAAATTTCATTATTTTGATCTGGCTCAAAAATTATTTGGATATATTATCTTTCTGCTTAGTACAGGCTCTTATTAAATTTATTCTAAGAAATTTTTTGTTTATTTTTAAAATTTTGTGTATAATTGGTTCAATTAGCTCAGTTGAAAATTATCCCGCAAGCGAGATAATGAGCAATTCTGTGTTTGCAAGAACGGTAAAATGGCCAGATAAGATCAGGACAAAGATTACCGGGATAATTCAGTCTGATTAAAAGCCTGATGAAAAGATTAAGTATTTTGCTTTCCTTCAACTTTAATTAAATAATAGATTCATCAAATTTCATCAAAAAGATCGTATGATAAGCGATCTTTAATAACCGTATAGCGATGACCACCCAATGAAGGTTGGGCAGTTAATCACAATGTATGTTCCAGGGAGCCCCCGATTCAGGGTTGATCAATGGACCATCTGATACCCAAGGATCGGTTGAGTTGCTTTATCGGTGGATTTTACCTCAAACCAGGTTGGTAGGCTCGTGCACTTTACAAGCCTTTGGCTCGCCGTGATGCGTTGTTAAGCGCAATGCGCCTGAGCATCTGCTGGGGGGCAGCGCGGTTGCCTTTTTACATTATGATAGCGTCTGCGGTGTGAGCAAAGCAGCATTTGTTATCAAAATTGTTTAAAAAGTGGAGGAACCATGTCGAAATCCAGATACAACGTATTAGCAGCTTTGATTGTGATGGTATTGGCGTCCCTATCTTGCATTCTCGACTCCCCTGAGGGTTGGGATGATGAATTAAATTCCACAACCCCAGAAGAAAACCCTCTGATCGTTGAATTCGAAACGGAAATGGCAAAAATTTACGGGGAGGACTATAAAGATAAGGCTGGTGAGACCACCCCGGAACCCAAGCCAACAGCGACATCCGAAATCGAGGTCTCCGAAATCCAACCGGATGAAGGTCTGCGCCCTCGAGAAGGAACCTGCGCCTGGGTGCTGACAAGCAATAGCGACGGCTACCCATCGGGCTGGGTCAATGACGATGTGCGCGTTGTGCAGGGGGATACTGATACCAGCTTGCAGTCGGAGCTCAGGCATGGCAAACCGGGCTGCGCCGACCAGTGGTTTTTCACCTATCATTTCTGGGACCTGCAAGAAATCTATTACCCGAACCAGCTTGATGAATTGACCGTTTCATTTTTCTGGCAAAATAACGGCATAGCTGATTGCGCCTCCCTGGCGGTGGCGGGCGGCCAAACCTCGTTGAGCGTGGACCTGGACTCCTTCCAAATTAAAGCGCAATGGTCCAATATAAATATCCGCACAAATCCCACAGGGGGGACCACTAATAGCGACAATTGGACGCCGCCTGAAGGGGAGGTGGGTGACATCATGACCATCACCCAGCATTTCAGCACCGGCAGTTACGGCAAGAATATCCGCTGGCGGTATGAGTATGTGTGTAATCCTTGATCTTAAGGCTTGAGCCAGTCTTTTAGGTTGGTATTTGGAGGTGCGATGAAAACCGGTTTTGGTTTACAAAAGTTCCAACTTGGTGTACGGCGTTGTAAACAGAGGTTCCTGACAGCAGGGCTGCTGGCAGCTTTTATGGTAGCTGTTTCACTGATGACGACAGTTCGGGTGACGGCCAAGGATACAAAGCGTGATCTGGCCTGGCAGCAATCAGCCCAGGAGACCGGCGGATATTGGCAGCTTTTAATACCGCCGGAAGTGGATGAAGTTCCAGATGAAAAAAAGCACATGGAAGACCTCCGGTCAGATGTGGTCTGTGGCACATTCACCAACAGTCTCAGCGAGGGAAGTTTCACGCACACTGGGGAAGTGTACGAAGGCAAAAATTGCTGGGATTTTTCCGCGAACGTAAGTTTTGTGGCTACCTGGAGTCGGCCGCCAGATCGGATCATACCGGGTACGCCTCTGTCACTTGCCGCCAATGTCAGTAAAACGGTAAACACCCAGCCGGGTTTTGGTGGTTCCCTCTTTCTAGATATAAGCACTGATTCTCCCCATTCCATTTGTGGATACACCGATGACGCAAAAGATGTGTGTCGGCTCACTGTCTCATCAAATGACTCATCAGATAATTCTGAGGACTGTGTCCTTGAGGTTGGCGCTGGCAGTACAGCGGATGATCAATTTGCCCTGCGCTATTGTGTACATGCTGGCAGTGGATACACAGGCGGAACTGTTAGTGGCTACAGGTATATATACCAATGGGTGCCCGCTGAAGAAAAACCTGCTGACTCCGGTCCAGCGGAGGTCGAAGATCCCGACCCTGAACCGCCCAAACCTGATCCGCCCAAATCGGACGACAGCGAGCCAGATACGGATTATCAGGGGCCGTCATCCAGCGATACTGGCTCCAGCTCAAGCGGGGGGAGCGGGTCGATCCTGGGGCCGCTGGCCGTTTTGGGCACCCTGGGCACTCTGGGGGTGGGGGTGCTCGGTGTGGTCGGGGCAGCCGCGATTGCGATATTGGTTGCGGTGATAAAGGGGGGCGGGGTGGCAGGTCCCGCTGTCGGAAGTGCGCCTGTGGTCGAGACTGGTTCTGTGGATGACTTGTTAGATGAACTCTTAGAAGAACTAGACCGTGAAATCGAGGCGCCGGAAGAAACCGATGAAGCTCCAGAACCAGAGACTAAGAAAAAGCCCAGGAGGAGGGAAGACGAAACCGATCCCGAGACAGATGCATTGGATGAAGTTGAGGCGCCTGATGCAGAAGAAGAATTGGAGGATCAGGAAGAGGGGGGCCAGACAGAAACGGAATCAACGGAGGACGTTGGTGAGTCTGAGGCTGAAGCGGAACTAGACGATCCAGGCGAGGAACCTGAGGCTGAAACAGAAGCAACGGAGGATGGTGGCGAATCTGAGGCTGAAGGGGAAATTGAAGAATCCGGTGATGCACCGGACGTGGAAAACAAAGAACCTGTTGACACAACACAAAAGAAACGTGTAGAAAGAAAAGAAAACGAAGCTACGATTGGTGAGCCAAGCGGAGATGTGGATTGGACAAAACATGAAATCGATTATATCCGCAGCAAGCTTCGTGTTGAATTAGAAGCGATGAAAGATCAGGGGATCTTTATTGGTAACAAGACAGGATTCAGAAAATGGTGGAATGCAACAGTTGGCCAGATAACAAACCGTATTCGGGGGTGGAATAAAAATAGTTATTGTGGAGAAATGGTGGAGTTAGGTAAAAGCCATCTACAAAAAATCCTACCCGATGCGCATATTTCGGACATAGTAATTGAAAGGAATGGTAAGATGAACCATATTGCAAACCGGGTCATTTTAAAGGATGGCACAGAAATAATCGTAGATTATTGGGAATCGCTTGCCACGGGAAAACCAGCGATATACACACCTGAAGCATGGTTGAAAAAATGGGAAAAGGAGTTAGGAAAGCTTTTGTGGGGAGATTGGTTGCGACGCGATCTAATTGATAATGATCAAATTGGTGTTGTTAGGCATGTCTTAAAGCATGGCGAAGGCGGTGTTGAGAGTTTCCGGAAAGGTAAACCGGGTGAGCCACTGAGAAATTGGTGGAAAAATTTAGACCCTGAGAAAAAGAAGACCCTAAAGGATCAAGTTTTTCAGAAGCTTTCGCCTAAAGAACAGGAAAGATATATATATTAGCCAAATAACAGATTTATCAAGAACCCATACCAGTAGACAATAAACTGCCGAACTGGAACCCAGAAAGGACTTAGCTGGAAAAGTATTGGCAATACTCTAATAATTTTTCATGATGGAGAAGATGATTATGCAAAGTCAACAAACCATTGAAGAGAAATTTGACCCCAAAAAAGTGATCCATTTTTCGGCTGAAACAATCTTGTCTGATGCTTGCGGTCCCATGGAAGATTGGATGATGACCCTGGGCGAGTACCAGTTCTTGTTAGAACCCAGCAGCGGCATCTGGCTGTTCTTTGACAGGGTGCATGACACCTGGGAGTCAACCGGCTATATGGCGGGCGAGGTCACGTTTACGCTCATGAAGGGAGAGTTGGTGGATAGACCCAATCCTGAGCCCACGATTTGGCCGCGTGACCGGCGTTACGAAGCGGCAGAGCAATTGTTTCAACAATTCCTGTTTCTATACGGCGAGGAGAAGTTGGATGAGAGCGCTTTGCTTAAAGCAGTCGAGGCCCTGACGCTCAAAGACCGGCAGGGCCGCCATTGGCGCATCCGGGCAGAAGATGGGGTGTGGACCTGGTGGAACGGCAAAGCCTGGGTGGCGGGGGAACCGCAGCGCGAGAACCTGCCGGTGCCCAACCTGGGACCCTGGCAGAAGTTCGCCGAGGCGAAGTGGCGATATTTTGAGCTGTGGAACCAGAAAGAAGCTGGCAAATTGAGCGAAGAGGCCTTCGCAGCGGAGATCAACCAGCTGCGGGTGCAGGATGAAAACCAGGCCTGGTGGCAGGTGCGTGCCGAGGACGGTGCCTGGCTGGCCTGGGACGGCAGCGGCTGGCTGGAAGGGCAGCCGGCAGTTTGATTGATGGGCGGCCGGGCTGCGGGCCCTGGCCGCTTTTTGATAATTAACAAACGCAACGGAGTATCAACCTGAACACAGACAACCTATTGGAGGAACCATGTATCGTTATCAAGAATCGCCCCCGCCACCCCCTGCGGGCTCGAAGAACACCAACACCCTGGCACTGATCAGCCTGATTGCTTCGGGAATTGGGATATTGACGCTGCTTTTGTCGCTGTGCAGTTGGTGCCTGGGGCTGTTTCCATTGATTTTCAATATTGCAGGCGCGGTGATGGGGTTTCTGGCCAGGAAGAAGATTGACGAATCCGGCGGGGTGCAATCGGGCAGGAAGATGGCTGTTGCCGGTATGATTATGGGCCTGGTGGGCGCTGTTTTATCGATTGTGCTGATCGTGCTGAGCTTTATTTTCAGCGGCCTGTTGGCGCTGCCGGATTTCTTGTCGGATTTTTATTAAACCCTGGGTTTGGTTTTGTTCAGAAAGCGGCGAGGGGTTGTTGTTACGGGCTATCCTGCACGCAGCGAAAGCCGAAGGTATCGAGCACGATATCTTCAAATATTGCCTCATCAAGTGAAAACCGGTTCGTGACGCGCAAAGATTGGGCGTGATTAAGCCAGGACCCGCCACGCAGGATTTCTGTATAGCCACCACCATGGGGTCCTTTGGGATTGCGATAGGGCGAAGTATTGTAATATTCGGGGTCGAAGCCATCAGAAACCCATTCCCAGGCGTTGCCCGCCATATCCAAGGCGCCGTAAGGGCTGGCACCGGCCGGGTAACTGCCCACTGGGGCTGTTTGCGCGTAGCCGTCATCCTGAGTGGTATCCGGATTCCCCCAATCCACATTACAGTTGACATCACAGAAGTTAGCCCGGTCTCCGGTGACGGGTTCATTTCCCCAAGGGAATTTTCGCCCATCGGTTCCACGGGCTGCTTTTTCCCATTCAGCTTCGGTGGGGAGGCGTCCGCCGGACCATTCGCAGTACTTGTGTCCGTCTCGGCGGAAGACTAAGGTGACTGGATGGTCGTCATCCGGGTAGGCTTTCCTTGTGCCTGAACATACCCCTGCCTCGATGCACTGGCGATATTGGTGGTTGGTGACTTCGGTCTGATAAATCCAGAAGGCACGCAAATAGACCAGGTGTTCCGGTTTTTCATCCGTTGCGGCATATTCATCCTCGCTGCCCATCAGGAACTCGCCGGCAGGGACGTAGACCATCAGCATGCCATCCATGGGATTGACCTTTGTCAGACCGATGCCTTCTGAAGGGTCCTGGGCGCCATCCCTATCTGGTATCATCTCTGGCAAGGTTTGACAGGCTGTTAAAAGCAGGCCGGTTATTACATAGATCGAAAGGGCCTTGAAGCCTATTTTCTTCATTTTGCTTTCCTTAATTATCAAGCGGAACAGGTTGATTTTCGCCCTGTGACGGATATGTGGCCCAATGGTATCACAGAATGTGTTTCAGCCATTACAGCATTCAATTCTTAATGTAACCTTTCTCATATTTAGATAGGCAATCGCAAAGTCCAAACATTATTTCATTGTCAATAGTAAAGTCAAGAAAAACCGCTGAATATTTTATCTTCCAACCCACTCTATTGTTAATTTTTTACATTTATAGTTAAGTCATTTACCTCATATTTACACACAATTTCTCTTTCAAAAAGCAAATTGGCATGATTTACGGGCTTCCCCTCAGCACCCTTCGAGTGTTTCGCTGCGCTCAAGGGGAAGGCTTTAATGCCCTTCATAATGAAGTGAATCCTTGGAATCGAGAATGGATTAGGTAAGAACAACGCCTTTGCGATTGCCCTGTTGATACTGTATCATATTTCCATATTTGAGTAGACAAAAAGAGAGAACTCCTTGA
>CAZNRI010000037.1:0-21984 GCA_964575595.1 uncultured Candidatus Brevefilum sp. | reverse complement strand
CATACGAATGATTTTATCACCTCATCCGTTGCACTAAATCCTTGAATCCAAGTAAAAATAATCTGGGTCAGTGATTTTTGTGCTATTTTCCTTTTTCTTTATGCCAAACTGACTATTGATTTTCTTCTTTTGTTTTTCAGTTAATCCTGCTCTAGCTTTTATTGATTCGTGTGAAATAGTAAAATCTAACTCACTAATTAGTAAATCCTCTCTTTTAAGAGTATCCTCAATCGGTATGAGGATATTAGCATCCTCATCTATTTTGCTTTTTTGCATTGTCCTTGCAAGCATACTACTCAATATTTCCCCTTCATATTTTGTGATATATAAATTAAATGATAGAAACGGAAGAACAGATTTTCTCTCATTTTCCCCTGTCATTTGAAGTAGTCTATCGTTGGTGTTGTTTGCTTTCTCGGTTTGCCATACGGCAATAATCCCAAGTATGATCGAGCCAGTAAAAGCTTCAAATCCAGCTACATATCCAATTAAGTCGCCAGCTGACCATTCTGCTGAAATGAAATCATATCCGGTATTCCATTTGAAAAGAAAATGCACAACAATTAATGGGCCAATAAATGCAATTATGATTATTGTTATAGTCTTAATCTTATGCTTCTTCACCCAATCAATAAATGATTCCATATTCAGCATTATAATCCCTCCACAAATATGTAAAAATTACTTCTTGTCAACTTTATTGTTTCTATAAAGATAATAATAGTAATAAGGGTTCTCATTGATATCCTACAGCTGAACTACTCACTCATCTCCAGAAAAGTTTAAAAAACCTCCAATGCACCCTTTGAAAAGCGTCAATTATCCAATCTGCTCTTTCATCAAGATCTGATATTTAATCTATCTACTTAACTAATTAATCAAATTTTTGGACATCTCCCCACGAAACAAACGCTAACCAGATTTCGTATATTGGTATTGTATCACAGCAATTCGAAAAGCCTTTGTCTATATGGTTTTCTATATACTCATTTTTAAAACCTTAGAAATTGAAGTAATATTCTTAATGTGCCTGGTCTACGGAAATAGATTAAAGGGCGTAACGGATAACAGCCGGTAGTCTTTCTGAAATATTTTCTTCACATCCCACGCTTGGGTGGTGGGTTCGTAGTAGATATAGTTTGGTAGGATGGGTTGGCAACCCACCCTGCAACTATTCACTAATTCACGATTCCCCATTGACTTTTGTCTTATTTCTCAACTTTAGACATCAATACTATCGTCTCGACGTGGCTTGTTTGAGGAAATAAATCGAAGGGCGTGGCAGAGATCAGGCGGTAACCATTGCGTGTGATCTTTTTTAAATCCCTTGCCAGGGTCGCAGGGTCGCATGAGATATAAGCTATCTGGGCTGGTTGGAGCGCCGCAATGGCATCATGAACCGCTGGCGCCAGGCCTGAGCGGGGAGGGTCGGCAATCAGCACATCTGGTGACAAGTTTAATGATGGCAGGACCGCCTCGGCTTCTGCTTCGTACAGAACGACATTGTCGAACTCATCCAGGTTAACTGCAAAATCGTGGCAGGCTGAACCCGAACTTTCAATAGCGGTCAGATGACCAACCTTTTCGGCGATAAACGCGCTGAAGAGTCCCACACCTACATAAAGTTCGATCACACGGGAATCGCTATCGAGTTGGAGTTCCTCCAGCAGGAAGCGCACCATTTTTTCAGCCATCTTTGTATTAACCTGGAAGAAGGAACGGGCAGAAACCTGGAAATCGCGGTCCAGAATCTCATAGGTGAGATGATCGTCACCCGCCAGGACTGTCAGTCTGTCTTCTGGTGGGGTGTATACTGCCGAAACCGGGATATCCAAACTGAATTCCGGTGGGGTTTTGTCTTCGCCTTCCATGATCAACATCAGGTTTTCGTAGGTATCCTGCCTGATCCCCAAACGGTACAGGCCCGGGTCTGTCCCCAGTTCAATTTGCGGCCATAAATCGTTAATCAAGGCTTGCGGGAGGTGGCATTCGTAAATCGGCAATAAGTGTTCACCATCGGCATGGATATAGCCAAGCTCGCCGCCTTTGCCGATATGAAATTGGACGGTATTGCGGTAATTCCAGGGTGATGGCGATGGTACGATGGGCTTGATCGGTGGATCTACAAACTTGCCGATGCGCTCAAACTGATCCCTGACAATAGCCTCTTTTGCTTCCAACTGTTTCGTATAGTCAAGATGTTGATACTGGCAGCCGCCGCATTCGCCAAAGTGAATACAGCGGGGGGTAATCCGGTCGGGGGAGGTTTCTACCAGTTCAATCGGCCAGCCTCGAGCATAACGTTTCTTGTCTTCTGTGATATCAATGCGGACGACTTCACCAGGGAGGACAAAGGGCACAAACACAGCGCGTCCATCCGGAAGCCTGCCCAGGCAGTCACCGCCGTATACCATCTTTTCCATTGTGACTTGAAATGTCTCATTCTCAGCCATAATTAACTCAACTCATCATAATGAACTTAAAATAATAATACCCGGTCAGCGCTCGTCCGTTGACCGGGCATAAATGAGAGTGTTGAAAAAGAATTTTTCCATTATTATCTGCGCAGATGTCTATTCCAATGGGATGAGGTGAAAACTCGGTTGTTAACCCTCACCCTACCCTCTCCCTTTCAAAGGGAGAGGGTTTTGGAGGCTCATGTATCATAAATATGAGTCGGCCTTTCTCAATTATCTCGATTGCCTGGCTTTTCTCCTCTCCCTCGCCGAGGGAGAGGACTAAGGTGAGGGTGAAGAATTAGACATTTATACATGGCTCACATGTGATTGTCGTTAAAAGCTGATGTTTTTCAACACCCTCTAAATTTATATTGCAATGACCGAATTACATTTTCTCCAGATATGTCTCAAAGGCTTCCAGCAGTTCATCAATGTGATGCATCTGTGTTTCGCCCATATGGGCGATGCGGAAGGTCTTGTTCTTGAGGTCGCCATAGCCGTTGGCGATGCGCATGCCCTTGCTCAACAGGAATTGATTGAGAGCAGCAATGTCAACGCCGCGTTCATTCTTGATGGCAGACACCGTTTTGGAACGGCAGCTTTCGGAGGCAAGAGGGGGCATGCCATGTTCAGTCGCCCAGGTCTGCACCCGTTTAGCCATAGCGGTATGCCGTTCGTAACGCTTATCAAGCCCTTCAGCCAGCATGCGGTCAAGCTGCGCATCCAGCGCCCAAATCAGGGACATGGTGGGTGTCATGGGTGTGGAATTTTTAATACGGTGCTTCTCCAGTCGGAGTAAGTCAAAATACCAGCCACGATTATTGACCGATTCGGCTTTCTTGAGTGCCCGGTCGGAGACAGCGGCGAAGGACATCCCTGGAGGGAGCGCCAGACATTTTTGAGAGGAGGTCAGGATGAAGTCCAAGCCCCAGGCGTCGGTTTCAATTTTCACACCCCCAAGGGAGGAAACCGCGTCCACCAATATCAGGGTGTCCGGGCTGACTTCATGTACGACCGCGGCAAGTTCTTTAATGGGGCTTTCCACGCCAGTTGACGTCTCATTGTGGACGATCGTGACGGCTTCGTAAAATTTCTTTTTGAGGGCATCTGCCAATTTTTCGGGAGGGATGATCTCCCCCCAGGGAGCTTCCAATCGGTCAGCTTGTTTTCCGTTGGTGACGGCGACCTGATACCAGCGTTCGCTGAAGGCGCCATTGACGCAGGAGAGAATATCCTTTTGTGCCAGGTTGCGGACACCGGCTTCCTGCATGCCGGATCCGGTGGCGGGGGGTTGAAAAACGCGGTTTTCCGTCAGAAAGACTTTTTGGAGTTTGGCTTCTGTCCCGCGGAAAAATTCATCAAATTCTGCTGAACGGTGCGGGATCATGGGTTTGGTTTGGGCTTCGAGCACTTCAGGCTCAACATCTACAGGGCCGGGAATAAACATATGCGACATGTCGTTTTCTCCTTCTAAAAGTGAATGAGAGGCTGTTCCTATATCAGGATTAATCGTAACATGCACAAGAAACCCTGACAAGGATAAAGTGAAGGCACCATCAAAAACGGACGTCATTCGTTTGCTGGCTCTTACGCAAATGTGGCGCAGGTTACTCTTCTTTGGTGGGATTTTACAAGCTTAATGCTGAAATCCTATTCACATTTCACGACGCTCCATTCTCTGCACAATCAATTTCTGACAGTGGAATTTTATCCTGGCAAGAAATCATGAATGCTCCCCCAAGGCTCTATGGTATCCAGCTCGGTTTGTTTCGCATGGAAGTGCACGATGAGCGGCGCGTCTAGGAGTTTCTCGCTGTTTTCGAGAAAGGCTTTATCGCCATAGCAGATGGCTTCCAGCGCCATCGGGAGGTGATGTTTGAAGATCCCCAGCCGCATCTTCGCCGTCCCGAACACGAAGCCGCCGCTGACGTGACAATGAATGTGCAGTTTGGGTTCCTCAGGATCTTTCCATTCCCCCAGAACTTCATCCCGCATCAGGTGGGTGTACCAGCCGGATATTTTCTCACGATCGTAAGTGGGAGCGATAGTAAGGAACAGGTCCCCGGTCAGGTCAGAATGGGTCAGGGTATAACAACGAGGGAGTACAGTACTTTGTTCTTTTAAGACAGGGTCGAATTCCACAAACAATTTGTTAGGATTAAATTCTGACATAACTGCTCTTTTCTGATATGTTTGAAATGCGATTAAAGTGTATCATCTTAGAGGTTATCTAATCAATCCCATTGTATAAGCCGGTGAGCAAAGAATTCCTACAGGTCTCAGTTTGTTGAAGACTTAAGGATATTTGGGATTTTAGAACTGAAATTACTAATTATTAAATTAAAATTAATGCTATAATGTTTTTATCTCAACTGCATCATCACAGTAATTCCATCCTTAAAATTAAGTCGAATATTCTCAAGTCGGAGGTTGCTATGCGCAAGCTCATTGTCTGCTTAATCTCTGGATTATTACTTGGCGGATTTACCCTTGTTGCCTGCACGATGCTACAAAATGAGTCAGATTTACCCTACCAAGTTGGAACAGAACCGCCGCCTGCCGCTCCAATGTTTGCTCCCCAATCGTCTGGATCTGATGAGTTGCCGATGGCAGAAGAACTGCCGGTCTGTTCCACCTGCCCGGCATTAAAACCCGTCAGCCAAAGAGAACTATTAGAAGATGAATACATAAAAATTGTAGAAAAAGATGCGGGGTTTAAGGATATCCAAGCCTTTGCAGGGGAATTGGGCTATGAAAAATTTATCACAGCCGGCGAAATCATCTACGACGATCAATCCATTCTAACGACAGGCATTTACGCATCGAAGAAAAACGAGGTCGTCCTGGTCCACAGTTATCAGGCAAAGACCAACGCCTATTTCTTGCGCCAATTTGAAAATTATAAACTTAAGGGTGAAGAGTTAATTTCAGGAACAATCCATGTTTTTGACCGGTCTGGCGGTGCCTGGGTTGACTTGATGAGCGGCGAAATGAGATATGAGGGAGGTCATAACAGCTGCAACTTCTGGCATTGTTTTGGCACCTGCTTGTCCTTTTTTTGGAGCAATTATAATGTTGGATATTTCTGTAAGTTGTGGGTTCCACTTTGTATCGTTGACCTTACGCGCGCTTCCTGCCTGCCGCTTGTCTTTTGTGGTGCTTTGAGCGGTTCCTATTGTTATACAAGCTGCGAGATCAATGAATGTAATTTTTGTAAGTCGGACAACTGCGGTGAGGATGAGGATACTGGAATTCCCGAGTGCCGATACGTGTATAGGATAGATGGGGAATATTGGACTATCGTTCAACCCTATAAGCATTATTATTGCGCTACGGACCCTGTATACTACTATGATGCGGAGCTTGCTGAGTGTGAATGGGAATATAAAGACCGAACTATTGAGCGTTGTCCGCAAGGGTGTTTTCAGGGGAAATGTGCTACATATACAATAACACCAACCGTAACGAAAACCGGCACGCCTACTAAAACAGGCACAAATACGCAGACACCCACGTCCACTCAGACCGGTACTAAAACCCTTACACCAACGCCCAGCAAGACTGCAACCCCCACACCAACAAAAACACCCACAAGAACTGCAACCCGCACAGCCACACCGACCCTTACCCCTACGCCGACGAAAACAAAGACACCCACCAGCACACCTGTGTTGGGGATTCATATTAATGGGTTTGTGGGTGAGGATGCCTCTAGTACTTATCAATATGGACTTGATGGAATTTTTGTGTATGTGTACTGGGTGAGGTCGAATGAGCTCATCCTGGCGGATGTCACCAATGCCGGGTACATCCAAAAGCTTTGGGTGCCTTACACCAATGAGAGCGAAGTGTATGTGTTTGTGACCGCTGTGAAGTTGGAGTGGCTCGAAGTAGTGCCGCCCAAAACGGAGTTCGATCCAGACTATTATCGATGGTACCATAGGGTTGGGGAAGAAACGGTAACGCTTGAGTTCTATCTTGACAACGAATAATTGTTTTAAGATAGAAGGAGATGAACCTTCAGGGTTCGTTTGACCCTAATAACCCTTAACATTCCCTTGCATTTTGCAGGCTCAGACTATCTAATGCTAAGACCTGCGGGTGGTTAGCTCAGTTGGTTAGAGCGTCGCATTGACAAATGAGAAAGAAATTGATTTTGACTCGATAAGTGCTTTTCAAAAAGCAGCGAAAGATTAACCTCTCCATTTTCATCTTGCTTGGGAAATGACCAATAATCCTGAAAAAACACTGGAGCAATTAATAAGTATTGGCATTAAAAGTGTCAGAACGTCTGGAGGTCAAGGGTTGGGCGGAAAAGTAGTGAATGCGGTGGATCGAGTGCGTTTGTACAACGAAATCGCATCTGGAAGGATAGATCTATTACTTGCGGGTGGTGTGAGCAGCGAGAACATTACTAATTTAGTTATACAAACCGGATTGACAAATGCTCGTGCGGGATCAAGCGTTCGTGTACCACCAACCCCTAGGGGATATGTCGTTGAGGAGAAAGTCAGAGAACTCAGGACAGGTTTAGAGAATGGAATAGCGCGGCTCCAAGCACGATAAGTTGAGTTTGAGCGTTTGAACAGATCTCTTATAAATCAGGTTTATTCATACATTGTTTTTTAGTCGGCAAATAAATCGCTTGATAAGCTGATTATGTTCTGGTAAAATACATTTGTACAATTCTCGTTGTATTTTGCTTATGTAAAAATGAACGCGATTTGGGAAATATTCGCATGAAATAGGGCAATTTGAGATTATTAGAAATAATCGTGGTATTAACTTGATCTAATAACAACGAATTTGTCCTATTTTTCTTGTGAAAAGCTTATATAGAAGTAAAATTATTTGTTCGTTAAGGAAATGATTGGAGAATTTAATTAATGAGAACGTGTGAGATAACAATAAAACATCCTGTAGGTCTACATGCACGACCTGCAGCCTTATTTGTGACAACTGCTAAAAAGTACGTTTCTAAAGTGGGTATTAAATACCAAAATCAAACAGCTGATGCAAAGAGCTTGTTGGAATTATTGAGCTTGGGAATAACCAAAGATTCAACAATAGAGATTTTCGCGGATGGTGATGATGAAGAAACAACAATTTCGGACTTAATTAATCTTGTAAAAAGTAATTTTAACGAATAGGTACTAAAGATTCATTATATTTCTCTTGCATTTTACGCACCCACAGATTATAATGCTTTCACCTGCGGGTGGTTAGCTCAGTTGGTTAGAGCGTCGCGTTGACATCGCGGAGGTCGTAGGTTCGAGCCCTATACCACCCACTGAATAAATAAATGCAATGATCGGGACGAGTAGCGGGAAGCTGTCACAAGAGAGGGAAGACCATCGGCTGAAAGTCATCTCTGGCAAGCCCCAGCGAAAACCCCCCGGGAGCATGATCTGGAAAGGCTTTAGGGCTGAGTATGGAGAACGGTTTGCCCCGTTATCGGCATCAAGAGATGGCTGCTGACGATTGTTATCAGTCAATCTGGGTGGAACCGCGTGAGAGAGCTCTCGCCCCAGTGGGCGAGGGTTTTTTGTTTAAACAAAATAATAGTGGCTTGGTCAATTTGAAAAATTGGCGCAAGCATTTTATCCGAAGGAGGATAAGGATGGCAGAAAAATATGAAGATTCAAAACTATACCGGGTACGGCACTCCGCCGCACATGTGATGGCACAGGCGGTATTGGAGAAATTCCCAGAGGGCAAGGTCGCTATCGGCCCGCCCATTGAGGATGGTTTTTACTACGATTTCGACCTCCCCCGACCGTTAACGCCAGAAGACCTGGAAGAAATTGAAGAACGAATGCGGGAGATCATTAAAAAGGACAGCCCGTTCATACGCGAGGTGGTCTCAGCAGAGGAAGTAAGGGAGATCTTTAAGGATCAGCCCTACAAACTGGAATTGATCGAAGGTTTAGAAGAGGGCGGTGTGGACGAACACGGCAATCCCGTGGATGAGAAGCCCGTCATTTCGATTTACAAAAGCGACGAATTTGTTGACTTGTGCCGGGGGCCGCATGTGGAAAGCACAGGTAAGATCCATCCTAACGCGATTAAATTGATGAACGTCGCGGGTGCCTATTGGCGCGGGGACGAGAATAATCCTATGCTCCAGCGCATTTATGGGACAGCCTGGCTCTCACCCAAAGATCTCAAGCAGTACCTCTGGCAGTTGGAAGAAGCTAAAAAGCGCGACCACCGCAAACTGGGGAAGGAGCTTGATCTTTTCAGCATCAGTGATGATGTGGGTGCTGGGCTGGTGCTCTGGCATCCCAAAGGGTCTATGATCCGCTTTCTGGCACAGCGATTCTGGGAAGATGAACACCTCAAAAATGGCTATGACTTTGTGTATACGCCCCATATCGGCAAAGCAGATCTATGGGAGAAGAGCGGTCACCTCGGATTTTATGCTGAGAATATGTACGCGCCGATCGAGATTGAGGATCAAAAATATTATCTCAAACCGATGAACTGCCCCTTCCATATCGAGATTTATAAATCGGATATCCGTTCCTACCGCGATCTCCCAATGCGCTATGCGGAACTAGGGACGGTTTACCGCTATGAGCGCAGCGGCGTGATGCACGGATTGATGCGGGTGCGTGGGTTCACGCAAGACGACGCCCACCATTTCTGTGCACCCAGCCAGATGCCGGATGAAATTGATTTTGTATTGTCCTTCAGCCTGCACATTCTGCGGTCCTTTGGCTTCAAAGAGATCAACGCCTACCTGAGTACGCGTCCTGAGAAAGCTGTGGGCGATCCAGAACAGTGGCGGGATGCGGAAGCCGCATTGGAAGCCTCATTGAAGCGGGCTGAACTGCCTTATGAGGTGGATGAGGGCGGCGGCGCTTTCTATGGACCCAAGATTGACCTGAAGATCAACGATGCTCTGGGGCGGGAGTGGCAGCTTTCCACGATACAGTTTGACTTCAACGAACCTGAGCGTTTTGATATGACGTACATTGAAGAGGATGGACAGGCTTATCGACCCTACATGATCCATCGGGCGCTGATGGGCAGCATTGAGCGTTTCTTCGGCGTGCTGATCGAACATTACGCCGGCGCTTTTCCTGTGTGGCTTTCGCCGGTGCAGGTGGTGATCATCCCCATTGCAGACCGTCATAATGACTATGCCAGAAGGGTTGCTGATGAGCTGAAGCAAGCTGGCTTACGTGTGGAAGTTAATGACAGCAGCGACCGGATGAACGCCAAGATCCGCGACGCCGAAAAACAGAAGACGCCTTATATGCTGGTTGTCGGCGACCGTGAGATGGATGATAACCAAGTGGATATCCGCCGCCGAAGTGGCGAGCGTCTGGGCGCGATGAAAGTTGAAGCGTTCAAGGACCTGGCTGTCAAGGAAGTGGAAGAAAAGGTCGAAGGTTAGTCATTCCAGGCTGACTGTGAGTTGCTGTTTTACAATTCAATAATAGAAGCGGAAAAATTGACTTGAATCTTGTTGACGATTCGAACAAGTATATGGTAATATAAAGCTCGTTCCCTAAGCGGGAATAATGTTTGTATTAAGTTATGATATTCATATCAGAAGGAGAGTATTAGCTATAAGTAGCAAAGACGACTATCGAGTCAATAAACAGATCCGTGCCACGAAAATCCGTTTAATTGACCAGGATGGTGAAAACCTTGGCGTTGTAGGTTTGCGTGAAGGTTTGAACCTGGCAGAAGAAGCCGGACTGGACCTGGTCGAAGTTGCACCAAACGTTGATCCCCCCGTTGCTAGAATTTTGGATTTTGGCAAGTTCCTTTATGAAAAGGAGAAGAAAGAAAGGGAAGCACGGAAATCGCAAACTAAAATTGAAATCAAAGAAATTCGTTTGCGCCCGAAGACAACAGACCACCATAAGGGCTTTAAAGTCCGAGATGCACGCCGGTGGCTTGAAGACGGGATGAAAGTCAAAGTAACCATTCGCTTCCGAGGACGTGAAATTACATACCCGGAGATAGCCCTGGAAGACTTACGGGAAATCGCTGAGGAATTAGCGGATGTCTCAGAAGTGGAACAGGCACCAAAGTTGGAAGGGCGATCCATGTTTATGATGCTCGCCCCGAATAAGTAAGATTTTCGATAGTACGAATTTGACGAGAGGAAGTACGAAAAGACCTACGGACTAGCTTATACGCGCCGTAGGATTTTCATGAAAGGAGTTTAGGTATGCCACGTAAGCAGAAAGATGGCAAGTATAAGTTGAAAACCCATAAAGCGACCTCGAAACGATTTAAAGTTACAGGTTCTGGGAAGATCATGCGCACAAAGATCGGTAAAGGCCACTTGCGCCGTCGGACGCCGGATCGCACAAAACAATTATTCGGACGCATGCTTCCTGTTAAGTCCCGCGCGATGCGAAAGAAAGTAAAACGACTTGCGCCATATATGGGCAAGAACAAAGATTAAAGTCTATTGGATTAATTTTATGGTTGCGGCTGTTGGGTGTTCGTAACGGGTGATTTAACCAAGTCGCCGGCGCCCAGGGGCTCGCAAAGGAGAATAAGATGGCACGTGTAAAAGGTGGTCCGCAGGGATATAAGCGCCACAAAAAAATAATAAAACTCAATAAGGGGTATTATGGCACCAAGGGGAAGCTGTTCCGCCGCGCTAACGAGCAATATCTGAAAAGTCAATGGTATGCTTATCGCGATCGACGGAACCGCAAACGGGATCTGCGCAGATTGTGGATTTCCCGCATCAATGCTGCTGCTCGCCAGAACGGCACGACCTACAGCCGGCTGGTCCATGGCTTGAGACGAACCAAGATCAACCTGAATCGTAAAATGCTGGCTGACCTGGCTGTACGGGAACCGGAAGCGTTTACCGCTATCGTTGAAAAGGCGATGGGGTAAGAATCTAAAATTTAAGTAAAGAGGTCGCTTTTACTAGCGGCCTCTTTTTTGATTAATGAATGTTATTGCAGAAGAATTAATCGCTGTCAAGTGGGGATCTTAGCGTTGGTCTTTTCAATGATAGTTTTATTCAACATCGGAGAAGTCCGGCAGTATGAAGTGCATTAATCGGTTGTTACCGCCATCCGAGACCCAGATACTTCCTTGTGCGTCCACTGCCAAACCGCTTACAATGCCAATTTCAGATGCACCGCTGCCGTAGGCACCGAAAGTTTGCAAGAAATTGCCCTGGACATCAAAGATGAGGACACGCCCCATCTGGGGGTCAGCGACATAGACATTGTATTGCTCATCAATCGCCAGGAAGGGCTTGTTATCCAATGAATCGCCGTACCAGCCTTCGATATCCCAGGTTGTGTGGGTGGGATAGGTCAGGGAATCCCCATCAGGGATCATGACCTGAATGCGCTTGTTCCATGTGTCTGCAACATATACCCGGCCGAGGTCATCCACTTCGATGCCGACCGGTTCGTCAAATTGCCCGACGCCCATGCCCGCCCCGCCAAAAGAGGTCAGGGGATTGCCGTCGCTGTCGAAGATGACAACCCGCTTGTTGCCCGTATCGGTGATGAAAACACGTCCCTGGTCATCCACGGCGATGCCGCGGGGACCCCAGAAGTGCACTTCGGATTCGGCTGCGCCGAACTGCCCCCACATGGTGACAAAGTTCCCTTCAGACGTAAACTTCTGGATGCGGTTATTCCAGGTGTCGGCGACATACACACTGCCATCTGGCCCAACAGCGATCCCCCAGGGCTCGTTGAATGTCCCCGGCTCCGCCATGATATTGGCATTGTAATCACTGGCACCGAATTCACCCCAAGCATGGAGGAGGTTCCCCTCCTGGTCCAGGTGCAGGATGCGGTGATTGCGGGAATCAGCGACATACAAGGTGCCGTCTGGCGCAAGGGCGATATCGCGTGGGGCGTTAAACTGTAGTTGATCGCTGCCGCTGATGATTTGGTCTGCTTCCACGCTGATCGTATTTTCCTCATAGGGGTCAACGGACGGCTCCAGAGTGACCGGGGCAACGCCGTATTCCCAAATCTGGGAGACAATGTCCTTACGAATATACATGCGGAAGGAATCTGAGGGTTGCCAGTCTTCCAATGTCAAGGTGGTCTTATTGGTCAGTTCAGCGTAGGGCTCATAATTTCGGTCGAACCAAACTTTCCACAATGCGGCGCGCATTTGCGAATCGGTCAATGCGTTCCAGATGCGTTGGAAACTGAGGTTATTGTAGGATTGCATGGGCCACCATAGGCGCATGTATTCAAATCGGAGGTAATCATCGCCGACAACGGGCTCAATCTTTCCATAATTTCCGCTGCCGACCAGGATGATGGGCGCGTTACTTAAGTCACGGGTGGGATTATCCGCGTACCAGCGCTTGTTGGGGTAATCCCGGAAATACCACCAATAGGGGTAGAGCAGGTCGTTGTCGTAGGCGACTTCAATGTCCTTGCCGCTGGTCAGCCGATGGCTGATTTCCACCACCTGCTCCAGCACGTCTTTTGGGTCCCGTGAAGCGTGGGCATAAACCAGGAATTCCTTGGCGTTATCATAATTAATGAAATTGGCGCGGTATGCGGTGCGAATGGTGATGATGGTTAATAAGCTGATGAAGATCAATAATGCAAATTTGGCAATTTTCTTGAAAAGCCATTGGCGCAGGAGGAAAAATAACCCAAGACCCGATGCAATCATGCCAGCACCAGCAAGAAGGAAGGTGCTTGTCGCTTCCAATTGAGCGAGCTGTTTCCCCTGGAAGGGAGGATTTCCGCCTAAAAGGACGCCGAAGGTACGGGAAGTGGTGATGAAGAACAGGAAGCCCACAATCAAAACCAGCCAACCTCGGTGCTTCTTGCTGAATTCCCAGTCGAAACCCTTGATCAGGCGACCGAAAGACCATCCGCTGGTCAGGATCATGGGCATGGCAATGTGTGTTGTGAGCCAGGGCATGCGCTCCCCCGCGAAACTGAAGGCGATCAGGCTCATCACCGACCAGTAGAGTAATAACGCCAACACGGGGGGCTGGCGGACTTCTCCTTCGTTGTCTACAATTCGGGTGGAAGATTCTTTGTGCTCAACTTCCTCCATTTCTTCAAGTGCTTCGACCACTTCTAAGGTCTCTTGGGAATCGGAATCCTCATTCTCTGGAATGGGGGCTTTGAGGGCTTTACTGAGCAGGGGGATACCCATCGCGCCGGCTAAAAGCGTGCCAAAAGCGGGAAGGAACTCATAAAAGGGGATTTGTAGCAGCGCGTAGTAGTAAAGTGGCTGTGTCGCACGTTCCACCCCCTGCTGCGCCATCCAATAGCCCAGCGCGCCCATCAGCCCCATTGCGAAACCGGTGCCCTGGGTGAAAAGAGAGGTGTAGAAGATGGCGAATATACACCAGAACACACCGAAATTGATCGCCCACAATTTTTTATTCCACCAAATGCCAATCGCAACAGCGATGGCGAAAAGTGGGATGAGGACAAGAATGGATGTGACGATGCCGTTGGTGCTGTAATCGAGGGGATTGAACCCGAGGAGATCAATCGGCAGGGCAGCCAGGAGGGGCAGGACGAGGGTGCCTTGCATGATGAGTAAATCGAAACTGCGCTCATCCCGAATACCGCGCCAGCCGATGCCTTTGATGAGGAAGAAAATGGCCACGCCTAGACTGGCTAACAGGATCAAAGCCAGCACACCAATGAGAATGCGGGTGACCAAGTCCAATTCACTCAACATGACTGCATTTTTGTCCTCGCCTTCCCCTTGCGGCACGTTAGCCAAAGCTGTATATCCGATGCCGAAGGCTAAAAGGCCCGCCAACATTGCAACCGCGACGAGGATCAGAAAGATGGTGCGCGGCCGCTTGGTTTTCCATGGTTTGGTGATCACACGGGCGATAAAAATTACCAAAAGGAAGATCAATAATTCCGCCGTGAAGATGTAGGATGTGGCTTTATCGGTGAAGTGCAGCGCGGTAATGATAGTGATAAATAAAAGGGTGCGTTTACGCCCAAATTCCAGATAGCGCAGGACGCCCCAGATGAGCGCCATACCCCAGAAAACGATGTAGATTTCATTGCGGGTGTAGCGGCTGTAGAAGGAGATGAAAGGGGAGATGGTGAACATGAAGCCAGCCACAAGAGAACCGACCCTGCCAAGATAACGCTTGAAGGCGAATAGGGCGAAAGCGACCACGGCAATACCAAACAACGCATCGGGAACCCGGGCGCTGAAATCGTTGTCGCTAAAAAGGGTGTAGGAGAGGGTGATCATGTGGAATTGGAATGGACCATGTGTCACTGGATCATATCGGTAACCCTCGCCCTGATAGTAATTGTAAGCTGGGACGACATGATTGACCTCGTCATGGCTCATGACGCGCGCTCCCAACATGATGAACCTGCTGAAGACGGTGGTCGTGAGGATGAGGACGATGATCAGGTGATAGATTGTGAAGCGAGGCCAAAAAGGAAAAAGGGGCCTGTCCAACCATGCATTGATTTTCGGATTATGTTTCATAGCAGTATCTTCTGTATAATGGTGATAGCATATGCATAGGGCTTGATTTTAGAACTATACTTTAATCCTGGATTCCTGACAAGCCGCATGATATTTATTATAATTGATGCCTTTGTTATTAATTGAATAAGGTACAATGCAGATTACGTGAAAATAATGAAGAAAATCGTATTACTTCTAATCAGCATTTTCGCACTGTCAGCCTGTGTGGGTGAGCCACCCCCAGCAGCGACGGTGACGTTGAATGCCACATTATTAAATGAGACTGCTATCAGCCATGTTACGGCAGATTATCATGCTACGCAGGTGTCCATTCCCACACAGACCTTACCGCCAGAAGGCACCTGGACGCCTGTCCCGACGCTGGAACGCACCCGACCGTCAGGAGGGTCGCCGACACCCAAGACGCCCTGCGATATGGCGGCAGCAGGACATCCCATTGATGTGACCATCCCGGATGGGACGGTGATGGAACCCGGTGAGACGTTTTCCAAGACCTGGCGACTGGAAAATGTGGGATCATGCAAATGGACGCGGTTTTATGCCGTTGTTTTCTTTTCGGGCAACAGCCTGAACGCTCACCAAACAAATTATCTCCCAGGTGAAGTGGAACCCGGGAAAACGATTGATGTGACGGTGGATATGCAGGCACCGATGGAGGCGGGAGAATATCAGAGTAATTGGATGCTGAGTAATGCGGACGGCGAACCTTTTGGCATCGGCCCCAATGGGGATGCGCCGTTTTGGGCTCGCATCCTCGTGGTGCCTTCCGAGACGGAAACGCCCACGCCTACCGTAACCAACACGCCGGAGGTTTATCTTACGGGGGAAGTGGAATTGGGAAATGAGGATTATCTTGACCTGGATAGCGGCAAGGTCGATCCAGGCGATCTCACACAAACAGATTTGTTTTATCAATACGGAGGAGACCCGACCCATATCTTGATGGCTATGAATGGTTTGGTGTGGGCTGCTTATGGGGAGACGCAGCCGACATATGGAGATTGTGTTGCGACAAGTTTTTCTGGGGATTCGATCAGTTTTGTTGAGGTGCCTATGGGGACCTATCTGTGTTACCGCAGCTCGGATGGGCATCTCGGGCGGCTGCTCATCGAAGGATTTGAGGCAGGAAAGTTGACAGTCAGCTTCTTGACCTGGAATTAAAAGAAAAAGCAATTCCAATGGATAAATTGAATAGCAGTATGATTTTTGTTAGAGACATTGACTGCAATATCTCTACGATTATTTATATGATCTAAAACAGGCTGCGGATGATGAGCATGAAACCGAAGACGATCAGTGGGATGCCGATGATGGCACCGACCACCGTCAGGGTGAGCACTACTCCCACGATCATCAGCACCAGACCCAGCACGGCGCCGATCAGCCGGCCGGTTGCAGCGATGATCCAGATCACCAGGCGCCAGATCAGCCAGAAGGGATACAGCAGCCAGGGGATACGTTTGTTGTCTTTTTCTGTCATAGTTACCTCCACTTAAGTATACGTATTTTTCTCTGAAAAGTTTCATAGGACCAAACCTTCATATGATATACTACCTAGTAGACCATCATTAAATATTGAATACTTGTAAATAACTTGACCGAAGGAAGGTTGATATGGCAAAACCAACAAAATACGCACCTCATTTTTGTACGTTGTTCATGATCATTGCGGCGGTTGGGATATTATTGGGCTTTATATTTTCAAAACCTTTAATCACCATTATTTTACTATTGCCGGCAGCTATTTATGAAGCTTACCGCACAGAGGGTAAATCCACTCGGGCAGCGTCTTATATTTTAGTGCTCATATTAGTGGCTGAAATTGTTTTGGTGATTTTTGATATAGAGTTCAATCTCGCATCTTTTTTGGGGACTGAAAGAGAATATATCGGTGGGATGTGGGTTCCGTTGGGGGACCTGAGGATCGTAGGGCCGACAGTGGTGGCGGTGCTGGCCGTGATTTTATTCACCCGTACGCGTGGGGTGTACACCCGATGGCTGGCTGGAATCATTTTTGTGACCTGTTTTGCTATTGTATATTTAATCGAACCGGAGACATTCAAGGTGCTGCTGCAGGAAGCCATTCGCCTGGTGATGCGGCGGCTCTGATTTGATGAGAAATTCGATTAATTATTAATTTTACAGCTTAACAAGTGCCTTTGGTTCTGGTATAATTGCCGACGCCTTAGAGTTAGGCCAAGATGGAGAGGTAGCATAGTCCGGCCTAATGCGCGCGCCTGGAGAGCGCGTGTACCCTCTGGGTACCGTGGGTTCGAATCCCACCCTCTCCGCTCGAATAAGCCCTGGAATTCATTTTCAGGGCATTTTTATTTAAAACATCTCTAATCCATGCGAGTACCAACGGGTATTTCAGGTTCGAATCCCACCCTCTCCGCTCCATACTTAACCACTCAGCATACAAACTGGGTGGTTATTTTTATTTGCGAGTACCAACGGGTATTTCAGGTTCGAATCCCACTCTCTCCGCTCAACAAACCACTCAGCATACAAACTAGGTGGTTATTTTATTTGCGAGTACCAACGGGTATTCCAGGTTCGAATCCCACCCTCTCCGCTCGATTAAGCCCTGGAATTCATTTTCAGGGCATTTTTTGTTTTATACTTCTTTAATCCATGCGAGTACCAACGGGTATTTCAGGTTCGAATCCCACCCTATCAAAGTAGTTAGTCCGTTCTGGGCACCGTGCAGGTTTCGTTTCCCCATACTATCCATATTGTGGTATAGTTAGTTTGTTGAAATCGAATATTCATTTATTTTAACAGGCCAGGGTCAAGCCCTGGTTCTATTTTGTCAAAAGCCGCTCATAATCATTTAATGGTGTCGCCGCATTGCGGGGTGAGGGAGCGGACGCGGTTGAACATTCAATCACCGTGATTTATATTACACCACTAAGGATAATTTTGTGAATTTTAATACGTTTGCTTTCCATCCGCAGATCAACGCGGGAATTTCCAATGCGGGGTTTATTAACCCTACGCCGATCCAGTCCAAAACAATTCCTCCTATTCTGGACGGGACGGATGTGATCGGCCTGGCACAGACCGGCACAGGAAAAACCGCTGCTTTTGTCTTGCCGATTTTACAACATCTGATGAAGGGGCAGCGCGGTAAACTTCGGGCTTTGATTTTGGCCCCCACCCGGGAGCTTGCCGAACAAACCCACACCGTCTTTAAACAGCTTGGCACTAAGACTGGCCTACGGACGCTTTCTATCTATGGAGGTGTGAGTGCGAAACCACAGATCAACGGGCTGCGCTCGGGGGTGGATATTGTGATTGCCTGCCCTGGGCGCCTGTTGGACTTAAAAAACCAGCGTGCGATTGATTTTAAGAATATCGAGATTCTTGTCCTGGATGAAGCCGACCGGATGGTGGATATGGGTTTTTTGCCCGATGTTCGTCGGATTATTAATAGTTTGCCCAAGAAACACCAGACACTGCTTTTTTCAGCAACTATGCCGAATGAGATCAATCGGCTCATTCAACAGATGCTGTATAAACCCTTAACAATAAAAATCGCGACCGATGAACCTTTGGATACTATTGACCATGCGATTTATCGGGTCAGCCAGCAACAAAAGTTATCCCTGCTGGTTCAACTTCTGTCAGACCAGAAAAAAGGGCAGGTGCTTGTTTTCACTCGGACAAGGCGGCGCGCCACTAAATTGGCGACGCAGTTGAGCCGCGAAGGCTTTTCAACCACATCCCTGCAGGGAGGGCTGTCCCAATCCAAACGTCAGAAAGCCATGAAAGCCTTTCGCAAAGGGGATATTAAAGTTTTAGTGGCGACGGATATTGCCGCTCGTGGGATTGATGTGATGAAAGTGTCCCATGTGATCAATTATGATGTGCCAAATACTGTTGAAGATTATACCCATCGCACCGGCCGCACCGGCCGTATGGATAATCAGGGGACTGCTCTTACGCTGGTTACCCAGGAGGACCTTAAGATGGTGCGTTCAATTGAGCGAAATATTGGAAAAGATATAGAACGGCGGAGCTTGAAAAGCATGGCTGAATGAAGGTTCATTCACCGGTGATTGAACGAGTTTTGTCGCGGGAGCAGTAGCATTATAGGATTGTTGAAACGCTATACTTGCTTTCCTAAAATGATTTATTTTTAATGGTCAGTGTTCTAATAACGAATCTTGACAATGGCGTTATCATCAAAGGGAGAAGTGATTAGTATCCCCTGGGAGGGAGTAGTGTACAATTCAAGCCCGGGTACACTGCCCGATTGGAGAGGGAGTTAGGAACAGTGGGTTCGAATACCACCCTCTCCGCTCCATACTTAACCGCTCAGATTTTTATTTCTGGGTGGTTGTTTTTAATTGAGGGTACAAATGGGTATTCCAGGTTCGAATCCCATGTTAGTTTTGTAAAGGAAAAATCTCTTTAGTTGTCTTATTGAGGATATTTTTGTGTAATTTTAAGTCGTGGTATTGTATAATCTTTCTAAGAATAACAAATTTATTAATTAAAACTGCATGACTGCGATAATAACCTCGGTCTCATCGTCGAACTATTGATCTTAATATCAAACATCGCGATCCCAAACCTCATTCAGCGGGCAGTCAAAAAAAATTGTACCCACATTTTAATGGGGTAGATAGCCAGCGAGTTAAACTGCTGCCCCATCCATTTGCGATAGGAGATTGAGGACATGAAAAAACATATTAGGCTGTTTTTGATAGTTTTCTTACTGCTGACATTGTCTGCTTGTGACATCAGGGGGCTTTTCGGTCAATTCGGAGATGGTCAGGCTAGAACGTTTTATGAAACATTAGACCTTGACACTCCCGAAGTAGCTGTGAAGACTTTTACCCGTGCCTTTCAGCGGGAAGATTTTATGAGCGTGTATCTCATTCTAGCGACAAGGACCCAATTCATCATTCATCAACAGATTAATCTTATGATGTATGATCAATGGTTTGATACGGCGTATATTGAAGAGATATTTGAAGATGTGACAGTTTTCTCTGAAGGCATAGGTAAAGCCGAACATATTGACAGTGGTTGGTATCTCTTCGATCAGGTCATGTTAGCCGCCAAGGAGCATGCCGCGCTGCTGATTGACCTGAGCGGTGAAGTCAAGATCATTGATTCTTACGCATCAGAGGACATCGGTGATTTAGAGGCCGTTGATGTCGTTGCCACGATTGAAGGGATTGATGGGGACGTTGTTTTTCGCATGGTACAAGCGCCAAGCGGGCGATGGCGTGTATATCAGGTGATCGTGGAAGGCGGCGATGAGGAAATGATACCCTGGGCAGTACCGCACGAGGATGATTAATATCTGTAATTCCATTATGAGACCAAAGAAGTAAGGATTATAGGGTGGGTAAGCTGTGTTAATCTAAGAATAAAGATAGAGAAAATTCCTATTTAATTTATCAATTAAGGTATAATTAGTCTTAATATCTAATTAATCTGAAAGGATACCCATGAGGATCCAGAATAAAGTCTACGTGGTAACCGGCGGGGGGAACGGCATAGGGCGGGAGTTGGTTCTGCAGTTGCTTTCCGCTGGTGCGAAGGTGGCGGCGGTGGATATTGATGAAGGGGGGTTACAGGAAACGGCTAAACTTGCTGGAGAGAACAGCGCGAATATGTCCCTGCACATCCTGGATATCACCGATCGTGAAGCGGTGTCAAAATTGCCCGATAGCGTTACCTCTGAGTGGGGCGCGGTGGACGGTCTGATCAATAATGCCGGCATCATCCAGCCCTTTGTCAAGAGTAATGTAATTGGCTATGATGCCATTGACCGGGTGATGAATATCAATTTTAACGGCACGGTCAATATGACCAAAGCTTTCTTACCGTATCTCATGGAAAGGCTAGAAGCACATATCGTCAACGTATCCAGCATGGGCGGGTTCCTGCCCGTACCCGGCCAGGGCGTCTACGGTGCGTCCAAGGCGGCGGTTAAGCTGTTCACAGAATCCCTCTATGCAGAACTTTTAGGGACCAGGGTGCATGTGTCGGTCGTTTTCCCAGGCGCCATTGGCACGGATATCGCTGCACGGTCAGGGGTGGAGATGGATGCTGGAGCGGCTGAGGAAGGGGCATCCTCATTCAACCCCATGCCTCCCGAGGAGGCAGCGGCTGCTATCCTTAAAGGAATCGAAAAGGATAAATTCAGGATTCTGGTGGGGTCGGATGCTAAATTTATGAACTTCCTCTACCGACTCAGTCCGAAATTCGCTACGAAGTATATTGTCAAACAAATGGGATCGCTTTTAAAATAGAGCACATTTATCACCAAATGCCTGGAAACAGGCGATATCGTACCTGCTGGGCATAATCAGGATATCCCCCTAATTCCTCATGCAGTGTTTTATCTTCTTTGGCTGTTCGGATGATGAATAAGATATCAATAATAATGCCAGGGATCAGTGTATATAAGGAACCCAGTGCAGGCCCCAAGCTGAGGAATAATAGAATGACACCCAGATACATGGGGTGTCGGATGAACCGGTAGGGACCAACGATGACCACACTTTGTCCTCGATCATCCTGGATGCGGACATACCGGGACAGGTAGGTGTTGGTGGTGACCGTCCAAAACACTAGACTGGCGGTTATGAACAACCCTACCCAACCAAAAATCTGCACAACCAGAGAGACATGGGACCAGCCGAATCGCACCGCGTCGAATCCCGCCACAACAAATACTGTCGGTAGGAGAACTGTGTAAATACCAAGAATGACCTTATCCCACTTCTTAATATTCTCAGATTGATGGCTTCTTTCCTGTAATTGTTCTGGATCTTTGAAGGTCCCCCAATAAATATAGAGCAGGAAGTATAAACCCAGGAAGGCAATCAACACCCAGGCTGCGGGCCAATTCAGGCTCCCCGCGGGGAGGAATAATAACGCTGTGGAAATCCCAAGTACAAGTAGCAGGTTTCTGAAGGCTCGTAATATATTGATTGGGGAATGGTCAACCATTGTCATTTCTCCTCTTCAAGGATTTTATGAAGACTTTTAGATACTGTATCATATTTCCATATTTGAGTAGACAAAAAGAGAGAACTCCTTG
>CAZNRI010000036.1:0-24242 GCA_964575595.1 uncultured Candidatus Brevefilum sp. | reverse complement strand
ATGGTTTTTTAGGAAAAATATGGGCCCGGTAGGATTCGAACCTACGACCGAGCGGTTATGAGCCGCCTGCTCTGCCGCTGAGCTACGGGCCCCTTCTCAGGCACCAAATTATACCACGCTTGACCCCATCCTCGCTCCTTCCCCTGGGCTTCAGGGGAAGGAAGCCTGAAAACGAAGTGCATCAGGCAGGAAGGGGTTTCTTATTTCCCCCGCTCCTTTTGCATCTTCGCCCAGGTATCCACCAATGAGATCGTGCGGTTGAAGACGGGTTTCTCCGGCGTGCCGTCCGGGTCGGCGCAGAAGTAGCCCTGGCGCATGAACTGGAACGGCTCGCGAACCTCCGCTTTCCGCAGGCTGGGCTCCAGCTTGGCGCCCGTTAGCACCAGCAGAGAGTCGGGGTTAACGTTGTCGGTGAAGTCGCCGCCCTCCGGCACCTCGTAGGGGTCGGGCTTGGTGAACAGATACTCATACAAGCGCAGCTCCGCGTCCAGCGCGTGCCGGGCGGAGACCCAGTGCAGCGTGCCCCGCACCTTGCGCCCATCGGGTGACATGCCGCCCCGTGTCTCGGGGTCGTAGGTGCAGTGCAGTTCGACCACATTCCCATCGTCATCCTTGACCACGTCCGTGCAGGTGACGTAATAGGCGTTCATCAGGCGCACCTCGCGCCCCGGTGCCAGGCGGTAGAACTTCTTGGGCGGGTCTTCCAGGAAGTCCGACCGTTCGATATACACCTCCCGAGAGAAAGGCACCGCCCGAGTGGGGCTGCCTTCGCGGTCCCAGGGGAAGTAGGGCACATCAAGGGTTTCCTCTTTGCCTTCCGGATAGTTATCAATCACGATCTTCATCGGTTCCAGCACAGCCATCACCCGCCGTGCGCGCTCGTTCAGGTCGTCCCGCAGCACGTGCTCCAGCAGTTCCACATCCACCAAGCTATTCGCCTTAGAAATGCCCACCGTGTCAACAAACTTTCGGATCGCCTCGGTCGTGTAGCCTCGCCGGCGCATCCCCGACAGGGTCGGCATGCGCGGGTCGTCCCAGCCGCTCACGTAGCCCTCCCGAACGAGCTGGAGCAGTTTGCGTTTGCTCATCACGGTATGGGTCAGGTTCAAACGGGCGAACTCGATCTGTTGGGAATGGAAAACCCCCAGTGACTCCAGGAACCAATCGTAGAGAGGGCGGTGGTCTTCAAATTCCAGCGTACAGATGGAGTGGGTGATATGCTCCAGCGAATCGGAGATGCAGTGTGCATAGTCATACATGGGGTAGATGCACCACTTGTCCCCCGTGCGGTGATGAGACTCATACAAAATGCGATAGATGACCGGATCGCGCAGGTTCAGGTTGGGGGAGCTCATGTCGATCTTGGCGCGCAGTGTGCGGGAGCCGTCCGGGAACTCGCCCGCCTCCATGCGCTGGAACAGGTCCAGGTTTTCCTCAACGGTGCGGTCACGGTAGGGGCTATTTTTTCCAGGCTCGGTTAGCGTGCCGCGGTATTCTCGCAGCTCCTCCGGCGAGAGGTCGCAGACGTACGCCTTGCCCTTCTTGATCAACTGCAGGGCATACGCATACATCTCATCAAAATAGTCCGAAGCGAAGTACAGCCGGTCATCCCAGTCGAACCCCAGCCAGCGGATATCCTCCTGGATTGATTCGACATATTCCACCTCTTCCTTGGTGGGGTTAGTGTCATCAAAGCGCAGATTGGTTAGCCCGCCATAGGCTTCAGCGATGCCGAAATTAAGACAGATAGACTTGGCATGACCGATGTGAAGGTAACCGTTGGGCTCCGGTGGAAAGCGCGTATGCACATGGTCAAAGCGTCCATTGTCGAGGTGGTCGTCAATAATATCGGTGATGAAGTTGGACGTCAGGGCGTGGGTCTCGTCATTCATGGAATGCTCCGCAGTAATAGGCAATTAGGTATTAGGGTTTCATTATAGTCTATACAACTGGTGATTCCAAAGACAGAATTTACCGTAGGGGCGGCCCGTGGGCCGCCCGCATGTGTCGCTATAAATTTACATCCGATTTTCCCAATTGTTTGAGATATTCTAAAAATAGTCTTCTAGACATTCAGCCACATCAGAAAATTTATTTACGCCGCCTTGACCGCCTTGGCAAGCTGAGCGCCCAGAGCATATGCCCTGTCGAGATCAGCATCTTTCGGCCCGCCGATGAAATCATCTTTGCTCAAAACTTCCCAGTCCATCTTCTCCGCCATGCGCTCGAAATCAGCCTTTGCTCCGCCGCTCCAGGCGTAGCTGCCCAGGTAAGCCGCTTTCTTATGCCGCACGTTCTTGCGGTCCGCCATCATCAAAGCTTCCATCATGGGCGGGAACAAACCCCGCTCATAGGTCGGTGCAGCCACCAGCACGCCCCGCTTCGTCCACAGGTCGGGGAGGATGTGGCTGATGTGCGTCTTGCGCACGTTATACACCTTGACCGGCACGCCTTCCGATTCAATTCCGTCCAGCGCGGCGCTCAGGGCATGCTCCGTGTTGCGATACATCGTCCCCAGCAGCGCGGTGATCCCTATCTCAGCGGGGGAATTGTAGTATGTCGACCAGGTCTGATACAACTCAAAAATTCTATCCGGGCTCCTCCGCCAGATTAAGCCGTGGGAAGGCGCAACAATCTCAATCGGCGTGTCTGCCAGTTTGGCAATAGCGCTCAGAACATTCTTGCTGTAAGCAGCCACGATATTAGTGAAATAGCGTAGGGATTCCGCCTCATAATAAGCCAGGTCGGCGCAGGTGTCATCAAAGATCGCTCCGTCCAGTACACCATAACCACCGAAGCCGTCGCAGGGGAAGAGCATCTTTTGTTCCACCAGGACGGTCATCATCGTCTCAGGCCAATGCACAAAGGGCGTGTAAACAAAGCGCAGGGTATTTTTCCCCAGCGAAAGTTCCTGACCATTGGATAGGGCTTGCACATATTCCGTCAGCCCATAAAAGTCGTCCAGCATCGCCACAGCCTTGGGCATACCCATGATAACGGCGTCGGGCGCCAACGCCCGCAGACGTGTCAGCGCGCCGCTGTGGTCCGGTTCCATATGGTTGATGATGACATAATCCAGGTCGGCAATGTCAAACACCTCCGCCACCTGGGTGAGGTAATCATCGCTGAGCATCTCCTTGGAGAGGTCAATCAGCGCGGATTTCTCATCACGGATCAGGTAGGAGTTATAGGAAATGCCCACCTGGTCGATCGGCCACAGCCCTTCAAAGAGTTCTGAGACACGGTCGTTAACCCCCACCCAGAAGACATCGGGGCGGATCTCAACGGGTTTCATCGGTCCTCCTACTCGAATATAATCTCTCGAACCTTCTCCAATTGTCCGGCGCTGCCCAGATAGTCGTTCTTCTCAGCGATGAAGTTGGCATATTCCTGCATGAAGATCTTGCCGGGTTTGCGCAGGTCAAAGACCTCGGGATGATCGCGGAACATCTCACGGTGCACCCGCGTCCACACCAATCGCCCGTCGGTATCAATGTTAACCTTGGTCACGCCCAGGGTGGCAGCTTTCTTGAATTGGGTGGCGTCCACGCCCTTCGCTCCTTCGATCTTACCGCCGGCGGCGTTGATGCGCGCCACTTCTTCCTGGGGCACCGAGCTGGAGCCGTGCATCACCAGGGGGAAGCCGGGCAGCCGCTTCTGGATCTCTGCCAGAACATCAAAATGCAGGGATTGCGACCCGGAGAACTTGAAGGCCCCGTGGCTGGTGCCGATGGCGCAAGCCAGGGAATCGCAGCCGGTGCGTTCCACAAATTCCTTCGCCTGATCGGGGTCGGTCAGTTTGGCGTCCGACTCTGAGACTTTGACATGCTCTTCCACGCCGCCCAATTGACCCAATTCCGCTTCCACCACAATGCCCTTGGCATGGGCAGCTTCCACCACACGTTTGGTAATGGCGACATTGGTCTCAAAATCCTCATGGCTGGCGTCAATCATCACCGAGCTGTAAAAGCCGGAATCAATGCAGTCCATGCAGGCTTCTTCGTCACCGTGGTCGAGGTGCACGGCGAAGATAGCATCGGGGAAGACCTCATCAGCACTGCGGATCAGTCCTTCCAGCAACAGTTTATCCGTATAAGAACGAGCACCCTTGCTGATCTGGATGATGAAAGGTGCGCTGGATTGCAGGTTGCCGCGGAAAAGCCCGACGGTCTGTTCCAGGTTGTTGATATTATAAGCGCCGACGGCGTATTTGCCATAAGCTGCTTCAAAAAGTTTTTTGGTGGTTACAATCATTGCTATACTCCTTAAACCTATCATTTATTGTTTGTCAGAAAACCTGAAATTAATCTCAATTCAGGATAAGTCCAACTTCTTATTATACCCAGAAATCACCATCCCTGATTATGCTTAAAAAACAATAGACAACGAAATATTATTTGAATATTCCTTACCTAAAAATCACAATCACAACCATCATGCATTACCTGTGATTCAAACTGACAGGAAAGAGGGTGTTGGAAAAGTGGTTTTTTCACCCATCACTATGCTGACATCTATTCCGATAGGATGTCCAGTCCGTTTCCACCTCGAATTTCTTACCCCTCCCCCCTAATCCCCTCCCCTGCAGGCTGGGTTTTTCTTGATTGGTTTTCTTGCGCAGGGGAGAGGATGACTTAAGCGAGGGTTAGTGGCGGTTTTGCCGTTTACCAACCCCAAAATTTCACCCTCCCCCGGCCAAACTTATCTGTGAGGATTGAAAACGGGTGACCGGGGGAGGGCAGGGGTGAGGGTGTTTTGTCACATGATCTTAGGATGCTAACCGGCGATTGACATTTAGGAATGGATCACATCGGATTTATGCTTTAAGTTGATTTTTTTAACATTCTCAGGAAACTTGCTTTATCTTTCCCTTTTTTCTGTTAAAATAAATCATTAAGCACAATGACATGACCCCATGGAGAGACATGCTTCCCGAAACCCTGGAATTACGCGACAACCCTGTAACCCTGATCCATCACGCCGCCAACTGCGGGCATGATGCACCCCCCGGCTCGCTGTCCGCCCTTGAGGCCTGCCTTTCCGCGGGCGCGGCAGCAGTTGAGATTGACATCATCCCTCTGGCAGACGGCAGCTTTGCCCTGCTGCACGATCAGGACCTCGAACTGGAGACGAACGGGAAAGGCAAAGCGCCGGGGATGACGCGGGAGCAAATCGAGAGCCTGTACTACCGCGTGGACGGCAAAAAGACAGAAGAGAAGGTCGGTTTCCTGGAAAATGCCATTGACCTGCTCAAAGCCCATCCGGAAACGCAGCGGCTGCAGCTTGACCTGAAGCCCTTCACACCCCTCACCCAGGCGGTGCTGCGTGAATTTTGCGCCCTGCTCAAGCCGGTCAAAGACCGCATCCAGGTGACCTCCGTTGCGGATTGGGCGGTGCGCGCGTTAGCTAAATTCTCGCCAGAGCTGTCCCTCGGCTTTGATCCCCTAATGTACCTGGACCTGGTGGAAAGCGAACCCCGCCCGGAGGAGATCCCGCCCTTCCGCGTTGGCGCTTATGGCTTACGCGATGACCATCCCCTGTCCGCCTATCAATGGGGACCGCTGGGTGATTACTTCGCCGCACGCGCCGGTGCGCTGTTGGTGCAGGCACCCAAAAGATGCCAATGGTTCATCCGCGCGGAATTGCTTAAAATGAGCTTGGACGCCGGTTTTAACTGGATTGATTTCTTGCACCAGAACAACTCCAAGGTGGATGCCTGGACGATTGACGCTGGACAGCCTGACCAGGTGAAACTGGCGCGGTTTCTGGTGGAACACGGTGTGGACGATCTCACCACGGACGAGCCCGCCAGGCTGGCACCCCACCTGCCCTCCAGGACCATTCTTTAGGTGTACCACTTACTAATTTTCTTGGATTGTGCTAAACTGTCTGACGTTATGAGACAAGAGGACTGACCATGAACTTTCTAATCACCGGAGGGGCAGGTTTTTTGGGCTCAGCGTTGAGCAACCGTTTGGCGCGCCAGGGGCATCACGTGCGCGTAATAGATGACCTTTCTACAGGCGATCCTAACGCACTTGACCCGGATGTGCACTTCACGCGCGGCGATATCAACGACCGTCCCAAGCTGTGGACACTGCTTCAAGAGATCGATTGCGTCTACCACCTGGCAGCACGTGTTTCCGTCACCGAATCAATCCTTTTCCCAAGTGATTACAATAAGGTCAACGTTGGCGGCACTGCGACCCTGATGGAAGCTGTCCGGGATACCAGCACATCCCGAGTGATCCTGACCTCGTCCGGCGCGGTGTACGGCGATCAGGAGCAGTCGCTGCTATCCGAAGGGATGAAACCACACCCCAATTCCCCCTATGCGGTCTCAAAACTGGCATCGGAATGGTATGTGCGCACTATCGGCGCGCTCTCCGGCATTGAGACGCTCTGCCTGCGCATCTTCAACGCCTACGGTCCCGGCCAGCGCATCCCCCCCGCCCACCCACCAGTCATCCCCAACTTCATCCGCCAGGCGATGCAGGACGGCACGCTCATCTTCCACGGTGACGGCAACCAAACCCGGGATTACGTTTACGTGGACGACGCTGTCAACGCCTTAGTGGCAGCCGCCACCGTACAGGGGGTCGAAGAACCCATCATCAATATCGGCAGCGGCACGGAGACCAGCGTTCGTGAGCTGGCACGGCTGGTGATTGAGATCACCGGCGGCAAACCCGAAGAAGTCTACAATCCCAAAGCCGGCGGCGGCGTTTCACGCATGCGCGCCGACATCTCCCTGGCGAGGGAAAAATTGAACTATATTCCCCTGATCTCCCTGGAACAAGGCTTGCGCCTAACCTTCGAAAAAGACCCGCAGTTTAAAAACGGGTCATAGTTTTAAATCACAATAACCGACCCACATATTCCCAGATCGATTAAATTGAATCAATCAGATTTCTGGTGTCTTTTGCACCACCAAAACTGCAGATACTCCAGCTTCTTTTGGTTTAAGCATTTACCTAACAAAACTCTTGGTTTAATTCAGAGCATGCTATACTAACTGACGTTTGGATTTGGTAGTTTGCAAATGATTGAACTGAAATCGGGCGAAAAGGATTACCGATGAAAATATTTGAACGAATGAAACGCTCCCCCAGGCTTGGCCTGATTTTACTGGCCTTTATCGCCTTTGTGGCGATCGGTCTGCCGAACGGCTTACTCGGTGTGGGCTGGCCGTCAATCCGGGCTGGTTTTTCAATCCCCCTGGACGCAATCGGCATGCTGCTTTTCACGTTCGTCGTAGGCTACATGACTTCCAGCTTCTTCAATGGCATCCTGCTCTCCCGCATGGGCGTGGGTCGCCTCCTGGCGGCAAGCTGCTTCCTCACCGGCATGGCGCTGATCGGCTACACCCTTGTCCCTGCCTGGTGGATGATGGTGTTGTTGGGCGTGTTCGTTGGGCTGGGCGCGGGCGCCATTGACGCCGGACTGAATACTTATGTGGCAGCCCATTTTGGCGAAGACCTGATGCAATGGCTGCATGCCAGTTGGGGCGTCGGTACCACCTTGGGTCCGATCATTATGACCCTGGGGCTGACGAACCTGAACACCTGGCGGTTCGGTTACCGGGTGGTGGGCATCTTCCAGCTTTTGCTGGCGGTCTGCTTCGTGGTGACCATACCGATGTGGAAGCGAAACGATACCCCATTAAAGGAAGGCGCTAAAAAACGTCTGACAGACTACAAGACATCAATGGGCGAGACCCTGCGCCAGCCCCTTGTGTGGTTAAGCGTATTGTTATTTTTCTTGTACGTGGGCGCGGAAACCTCCCTCGGCACCTGGACTTACACCCTACTGACCGAGTCACGCGGTGTAGATGAGACTCTGGCGGGCTTCTTCGCCGGCAGCTACTGGTTCACCTTCACCATCGGGCGGATCGCAGCGGGGATAGTTGCCAAGCGCGTGGGCGTCAACAAGCTGGTTGTTGGTGGATTGATGGGTGCTGTCCTGGGGGCTTTGCTCTTGGTATGGAATCCTAATGAAATCGCCAATGTGATCGCTGTTGCCCTGATCGGCCTGTCCATCGCGCCCATTTTCCCGGCGATGATGTCCGGGACCAGGACGCGGGTTGGCGATCATTATGCAGCTAACACCATCGGCATGGAAATGACGGCGACGGGATTCGGAACAGCCGTGATCCCAAGCCTGATGGGCGTCCTGGCGCGACAAATATCATTGGAAGTGATCCCCATTATTCTATTGATTGTGTATGCTGTTTTATTAGCTTTTTATCTTTTATCGGTCAGTCTCGGGAAGACGAAACCTAAGGCTACGCCAACATTGAACGAGTAAAAAGGAAATAATAAAAACTATTTGTAATAGCGAGAACAAAGGCAATCACAAAGTCCATACTTCCTTTCACTATCTATCGAAACACTTACCCAATTCAGATTGACATGTTTTTAAGGCTTCCCGACGCCCTTCGGGCGCTGCGTCGCTTTACTCCTTGAGGGGAAGCTGTCTGCGAAGCAGACTGATGAGGTAAAGAATTGGAGAAGTATTTTGTATGGTGTTTTCAGGATTGCAACTTTACCAAGATAACATTTAAGAGCCAACAACGATATCAAGTTAAAAGAACACCTCATCCAGCACCTGAAAGGTGTTCCGCTTCGCTCCAGCGCTACGAGCCAGCTTCCCCTTAGCACCCTCCGGGTGTTTCGCTACGCTCAAGTGGAAGGCTTTAAGAAACTTTCATGAATAAGTGATTCCTTAGAATTTAGAATAATTTCCGCAAAAATGAAATTTTTGCGATTATCCTTCACCACGCCCCATTCTCCATTCACAACCCCCCAAATCTAGTAAAATAACACCATGTCCATTCTACAACGTGATTTCTATGACCGTCCGGCCCTAGAGGTCGCTCGGGATTTACTTGGCTGCCGCCTGGTGCGCTCACTCAACGGAAAACGCATGGCGGGTTTGATCCTGGAAACAGAAGCCTATCAGGGCGAAGACGACCTGGGCTGCCACGCTTCAGCCGGAATGACCCCCCGCACAGCAGTCATGTACGGCCCACCCGGGCATGCCTACGTCTATTTCACTTACGGGATGCACTGGCTGCTTAACGCCGTCACGGACAGCGAAGGGACTCCGGCTGCGGTGCTGATTCGTGCGATCTACCCCGTGGAGGGCGAAGACCTCATGGCGGAAAACCGCGCTTACAATGCCGGTGTATCCGGCTGGACGGACGGACCCGCCAAGCTGACCCAGGCGCTGGCAGTTGACGGCGGTCTCAACACTGTGGACCTGTGCAGCCGCACCAGCGGATTATGGATTGAAAACGGTACTTCCGTTCCAGATGATCAGGTTGAGCGCAAGCCCCGTGTGGGTCTGAACAGCGTGCCGGAACCCTGGCGCTCCATCCCCTGGCGCTTTGTAGTGAAAAAGGAGATGCTTTTTGAAAACTTATAAGCTCCACCAACAAACGGACAAACAGAATCTGCTATGGTATTAATCTGCCCACCCCGGCGATTGAACCCGGTGCAGCATCATCTTGAAATTTATTCCTGAATTTTGAACGAAAGAAAGGCATTCCTATGCTCTTCGGTAAGAAAAAACCCACCCCCACATTTGCTCCTAATGACACGGTCAAGCGCGTCACTACTGTCTTGGGACCCGGCATCAACTGGAAGGGCGACCTGCGCGGCAAAGGCGGCGTGCGCATTGAAGGTGCCCTGGAAGGCGAGATCGCTGTGCGCGGCATGGTGATTATCGGTGAAACCGGACGTGTGACCTGTAAGACACTCAAAGCGGATACAATTATCGTCGCCGGTACGGTCAACGGACAAATTATCTCCGAGAAACTTGAGATCCGCGCCACCGGGCGCGTCTATGGCGATGTGACGACACAATCCTTTTCCACGGATGAGGGCGCCTTCCTACGGGGCAAGATCACCATGGAAGATGCCGTTGACCTCTCCGACCTGCCTCAGCCACAGGAAACGGAAACCGAGGTCGAGGGTTCTAAGAATGATGAGAAAGCAGAGGACTGATCCATGCGGATGACCCAAACCTTCAGCACCACTTTGCGGGAAGTCCCCGCGGAGGCCGAAATCCCCAGCCATCAACTCCTCCTCAGGGCGGGCTTCATCCGCCAGCTCGGCGCGGGAATCTTCACCTACCTGCCGCTGGCCCATCGTGCTATGTCCCGCATCGAGAATATCATGCGGGAGGAAATCAATGCCATCGGCGGGCAGGAGATGACCATGCCCGTCGTCCATCCCGCTGACCTGTGGCAGGAGACGGGACGCTGGTCGCAAATCGGGGATGAAATGGCACGCTTCAAAGACCGCACTGATCATGACATGGTGCTGGCCATGACCCATGAGGAGGTCGTGGGCGACCTGGCACGGCGGGAAATTCAGTCCTATCGTCAACTTCCCCAGCTCGTCTATCACATCCAGACCAAGTTCCGCGACGACCCGCGCCCCCGCGCAGGGCTGATCCGTGTGAGGGAATTCACCATGCTGGACAGCTACAGCCTGGATCGGGATTGGGAGGGGCTGGATGAACAGTATCAGGCGCACTACGAGTCTTATTTCCGCATCTTCAACCGCTGCGGACTGCCCGTCCGGGCGGTGGGGTCGGACACGGGCATGATGGGCGGCAAGGAAGCCCATGAGTACATGTACCTGACGCCCGTTGGCGAGGATACCCTCATGTTCTGCGATTCCTGCGACTACGCCGCCAACCGGCAGGTGGCAAACTTTAAAAAGCCTCAACCACCGGCGGAAGAACCAAAGCCGTTGGAAAAAATCCCCACACCTGAAGTCTCCACCATCGCGGACCTTTCGGAATTTCTGGAGATCTCCCCATCCCGCACCGCCAAAGCCGTGTTCTTCATGGCGGAATTGAGCGATGAAGAGTCCTTGCTGATCTTCACCGTCCTGCGCGGCGACATGACCCTCAACGAGACCAAACTGGTTAACGCCGTCTCGGCGGTCGGAAAATACAACATCAAGAATCTCCGCCCGGCGCTGGATGAAGAGATTGAGGCGGTGGGCGCCGTGCCTGGCTTTGCTTCCCCTATTGGGATTAAGAAGGAAAAGGTATTGGTTGTCGTGGACGACCTGCTGCCGCACAGCCCCAACCTGGTGGCCGGTGCCAATGAAGAGGGCTACCACCTGCGGAATACCAACCTCGGTCGGGATTACGAAGCGGATATCGTAGCCGACATCGCCCAGGCGGAGGACGGCGCGCCCTGCCCACACTGCGGGGGGACGCTGTCCGCCCAGCGCGGGGTGGAAGTAGGCAATATCTTCAAGCTGGGGACGCGCTACACCGAAGCCCTAGGCGCAACTTTTCTGGATGAGGATGGCGCCGCCCAGCCCATCATCATGGGCTCCTACGGCATCGGCGTCGGCCGGCTGCTGGCTTGCGTGGCGGAGGAATACCACGACGAGTACGGCCTGATCTGGCCCATCAGCATCGCACCCTACCCGGTGCATTTGGTCTTGCTCAACAGCAAGGATGGTTCAGCTGAATCCGCTGCGGAGAATTTCTATACGGAATTGACGAATGCCGGCATTGAAACGCTTTATGACGACCGTGATGAGCGCGCCGGCGTTAAGTTCAACGACGCCGACCTGATTGGGCTGCCCGTGCGGGTGACCGTCTCAGCACGGTCCCTCAAGAATGGCGGCTTGGAATTCAAGCGCAGGGATGAGGACGAGCGCTGGATCGTGCCTTTGGAAGAAGGGGTTGAAGCTGTCCAGGAGCAATTAGCCAAACTGCATGACGAACTTAAGGAACGGTTCAATTTGTAGCGCGGGAATATGAAGCAAGATGGACATTTGCAAAGACAGGTTGTACGGCCCAGCGGTTTTTCCGTTGATGTTGAAGTCAGCAAGAATCCTGGTGGATGCGGGCTTGCATGTGATTGCAAATATGGATATTAATGCAAACCTGTGTATTATGACAATGAAGAATTGGGACTGACCGCAATGAGCTTGGGGGCATTGTTGTGGGTAACTGACCCCATAAGAATTATTACAAATCAATAATATTGATTGAAATTACCCGTTACCCTGATACAACAAACCTCAAAATATCAACATAATGGTGCAATAAGAATGATAGATGATTTTCCACATTACTCCCCCTTATAACGGCGGAAAAATTTATGGTAAATTTTCTTGGCAAATGGACGTAAGAACGCTGGAATAATACGGCGGATCTGTCTAATATTTACTTGGATATGGGTCACTTTGACAAATATCGTTTTACAGAAAAAGCGGATTTTTCGCCATGATCTGTAAACATTAGGAGATTCCCCTTCTAGTGAATTTATTAAGCCTTGATCAATAAGACTCTTTAATTGACTTTGTCTCGGTTGAATCTCAGAATATACAGAATACAAAATAAACTTCATTCCGTTGAAGTGAAAGTAGTTATTAGGATCAAAAATCAAATCTCCGATGATTTCCTTTTCTAATAAGACTTCATCATTAAAATCACGAAATCTAGAATCAAAATCTAAAGCTGATGGATCCCCCATATATAGAAAATCTATATGCTTTACATTTCGTAAACCAAAAACAGCAAGAACCGAATCACCAACTATACAGAAATGATCTCTCTTTAATCCTTGTCTACGAATCTCCTCCTTGAATTCTTTCAATAATCTCAAGGATTTTTTGCAAAACCATGGCTGAGCATGGTTCATAAAATAAACACTATTGGGAGTCAGAATTTGCTCCGCAATTGAAATCGTTTCATCATGGGTATCGTTGATATGAAGCGAAAAGTTTTTTAAATCAAACAATGCCCTAAGATGTTCTTTAGCTTCCAGGATTTTTGAAGAATCATTAAAAATAAGAAAATAAAACTTTACGGGACTATCTTGCCAAAACCGATGTTCAACATGATGGCAAACACCATAGGTGATATCGCCAGCAGGGTCAATCCAATGCATACTCGCATACAGAAGTTGAATTAAGTTGTATTTACCTAATTTTGTAAAGGAAACTTCTTTCTGAAAAGCAATGCGACCGTATTCACTCATCAGTTGTTCAATCTCATCATCTTTTTCGTGTGCAATAGGAAAAACGACAATCGTAAACATATTCGAACATAGGCTTGAATAAGTCAAAGCCATAAAGTCCAAAATGTCTTGGCTTAACCCCTTCTCTTGGAAATACCCGTAATCGTATTTATTGGGATTATATTGGAATTGGGTGGCGTAAACTGGTTGATGATAGATGTATGCTGCGGCAAACCGATGAGCGCTGTTGATAACGATATTATCAATGCCTACAGGCACATGTATTCCTCTTTTTGTAGTGCCCATATCCTTCATATCATTTAATAAATGATCAAATTCGCTTTGATCTTTAGAAAAGGTATTCACTGTAGATCGTTCAGATTCTTTAGATGCTGTGATCTTCTTACAGTCAAGATACACTCTGTTGCGCCAATTTTCTGCTACATTCAATCGGTGGTATTTTGCATAGATAATGTCCGCCAACAAATCGAACCTTTCTGGTGACAATAAATCAACTGGGGACACTACATTCACGCTATGACTCTCCTCTAGAGGGAGCTTATCAAGCACTTTTTTATCAAGAACATCAATAACTTCTGATTTTGTTAAATAATTCTCCATTAATTAGTATCCTCAGATGATTTAACCCAATAATTTATCGTTTGTATCCAACTTGTTGATATTGCACCATAAACGAATCAATATCATTAGTAAGCATGATAGCAACTTTTTAAGAATATCATAAGTTTCGCTCATTTTAGAGAGTCTCAAGATCCGATTTCACCGGTGACTCAAAGAAAAAAAATCGTCAGTCAATTTTGCAATGATTTTATACGTAAATATAAATCAAACGACTTATCCGTTTATAGTTTCCTATGATGAACGTATTGATAGAACTCTCAAATACCTTTACATCATATCAAATGTATTTGAACTAAACCTTTTTTGATTCAAGAGGACATTTCTATTTTGCCCTAATACGAATTTGTCAGACAATTGACAGGGGGTGGGATTCTCGATAAACTTAAGAGACCAAATGTTTGACAAACCCACCACCCTCATTGGAGGGCTATGACTACCTTACTGATTAAAAATATCCATACCCTGGTCACCATGGATGACCAGCGCCGAGAACTTCGAAACGCTAACATCCACATCAAAGACGGCTTCATCCAATCCATCGGTGCAATTGATGAAATGCCTGATTCTGCCGATGAAGTGTTGGACCTCAGCGGCCACATCGTCTTCCCCGGCCTGGTCAACACCCACCACCACTTCTACCAGACCCTGACCCGCGCCGTTCCCGGAACCCAGGATGCCAACCTGTTCAACTGGCTGGTGACGCTCTATCCCATCTGGGCGCGCATTACCCCCGAGGACATCCGCATCTCCACTCAGACCGCATTGGCGGAGCTGGCACTCTCCGGCTGCACCACTGCTTCGGATCATCTTTACCTGTTCCCCAACGGCTCCAGGCTGGATGATGAGATCGAAGCCGCCGCCCAGATCGGACTGCGGCTGCATGCCTCGCGCGGCTCTATGAGCCTGGGCGAATCCCAGGGCGGCCTGCCGCCGGACAGTGTAGTAGACACAGAAGAAGACATCCTCAAAGACAGCCAGCGCCTGATCGAGACCTATCACGACCCCAACCCGGGTTCAATGGTGCAGATCGTGTTAGCGCCCTGTTCCCCCTTCAGCGTCACCGGCGAGCTGATGCGCCAATCGGCACAATTGGCGCGGGAATACGGCGTACAACTGCACACCCACCTGGCGGAAACCCAGGATGAGGAGGATTTCTGCCTAGAGAAGTTCGGCCACCGCCCGGTGGCCTACATGCAGGAAGTGGGCTGGGTCGGCGAGGACGTGTGGTTCGCCCACTGCGTGCACGTCAACAATGAGGAAATCCAGCTCTTTGCCAATACCGGCTGCGGCGTGGCACACTGTCCGGGCTCCAACATGCGCCTGGGTTCCGGCATCGCTCCCATCCTGGCGATGCGTGCCAAGGGTGTGGACGTGGGCATCGGTGTGGATGGGTCCGCCAGCAACGACAGCTCGCACCTTTTAGAAGAAACCCGCCGCGCCATGCTCCTTGCTCGTGTTGGCGCAGGGTTGAGCGGTGCCTCCCGTTCAGATGAAGATGCCCCACCCTTGATGAGCGCCCGCCAAACCCTCGAGCTAGCCACCCGCGGCGGCGCAGCGGTTTTGGGGCGGAACGACATCGGTTCCCTGGAAGTTGGAAAATGTGCCGACCTGGTCGCCATTGACCTCAACCGTCTAGCCTATGCCGGCGCGCTGCATGATCCCGTCGCTGCAGCTTTGTTCTGCGCTCCGCAGAATGTGGACGTCAACATCGTCGGCGGGAAGATCATCATCAAAGAGGGCAAATTAACCACACTTGATGTCCCTCATCACATTCAAAAACATAACACCGCAGCCGCTCGGTTGCTCAACGGATAAACCATGATTCAACAAGAATCAGCTTCACAAACAACAATTTCAGGCAAACCCTCATGACAGGGAATCATTCCACCTATCAAACCTTGCAAACTGAACTCAGTGACCTGATCGAAAACGCGCCCAGGGGCACCAAACTCCCTTCTGAACCGGAACTCGCCGAGCAGCTAGGCGTCTCTCGAGCGACCCTGCGAGAAGCCATGCGTACCTTTGAAAGTCAGGGACTGCTCAGGCGCAGGCAGGGGTTGGGAACCTTTGTGGTCGGACCGCCCAAGGTAATTGAGTCCGGTTTGGAGGTATTGGAAAGCATTGAAACCATGGCGGATAAAATCAGCCTGTACGTGTCCATGGGCGCTTTGGAAATTGCTTATATCCAGGCGAATGAAAACCAATCAGAAAAACTGGAATGCGGCATTGGCGACCCACTCCTGGAAGTGAAGCGTGTCATCCTGGCCGAGGGTTCGCCGGTGGCATTCCTGGTTGATATCCTCCCTGAAGGCATTCTTGATGCTGAAACATTGGAGTCAGAATTCACTGGGTCGGTTCTGGACCTCCTGATCCAAATCGGCGAGCCAAACCTCTCCATCTCCAAGACAGACATCAGCGCCATCCATGCCCCCACAGATGTAGCGAAGGCATTGGACATTCAACGAGACGATACCTTATTGCTCCTGAAAGGTCTGCTCTTTGATCAGGATGGCGAACCGATTGACCTCTCTTACAGCTATTTCGTCCCCGGTTATTTTCGGCTTCATATCATTCGTAAAATCGGCGGTGTCACATGATGAGATACCCCAATCTGTATCCCCACTTATATTCATTAACCAAAAGGAGTTAAAACCATGCGTAGTTTCTTAGGCCGAGATATTCTCTCACTCAAGGACTTCGAACGTAACGAATTTTTCCGCGTTTTTGAGGTCGCAAAAGAACTTGAACCCATCGCCAGGAATCGCAAGAACGTGGACTTGTTAAAGGAAAAAACCCTGGTGACTGCTTTTTATCAACCTAGTACCCGCACTCGCTTAGCCCACGAGGCAGCCATGATCCGCCTGGGTGGTCAGGTAACTGGTTTCGCTGATGCCAAAATGACCCGCGCCGGTGATTTTTACCAGGAATCAATCAAAGATACCGTAAAAATGCTTGAGTTTTACGGCGACGCCATCGTCATGCGCCACTTCCAGCAGGGTGCACCCCAGGAAGCCGCCAAATGGGCCAGCGTGCCCGTTATCAATGGCGGCGACGGCTGGGGCGAACATCCCACCCAAATCCTGACCGATCTGTACACCGTCCTGCGCGAAAAAGGGCGCATTGACGGCTTGCACTGGCTGGCTGTGGGCGATATGCGCATGCGCACGATGCACTCTCTGGCGTATGGTCTGACCCAATTTGACTGCCCGATCACCTTCGTCTCCCCGCCAGAAATGTCCCTGACTGAAGACTTCAAAAAAGAACTCGATCAATTCAGCTTGGACTACGCGGAAGCAGACCATGTTGAACAAGCCATCGCCGATGCGGATGTAATCCTGGTGGAGCCGGTAGTTCAGCCCGATTACACCAAGTCCCGCGACGAGCGCGAAGGCGACGTGGGCATGACCCCTGCCAACTATAAGATCACCCGTGAGCTGCTCTTCAACAAAGCCAAATCAGACGCTATCTTGCTGCACTCGCTGCCCCGCATGGACGAGATCCCCCCCGATGTGGACATCACCAAGTGGTCCCGTTACTGGCAGGAAGCCTTCAACGGCGTTGTGATGCGTATGGCGCTGCTGGCGTTAATCCTGGGCGCTAAAGAGTAGTCGACGATATTCTGTTCAAAGTCAGCGCGCAATTGACAACATCGTCGATATTTATTGCGCGCTGAACAAATAGAAGGAGTTTTAATATGATCACCAACCTACGCGGACGCGACTTGATCAGCGATCTGGATTTCAGCAAGGAAGAAGTAGAAACCGTTTTAGATGTAGCTTTCGACCTGAAAAAGAAGCGCGCCTTAGGGCAGCCCCATGCTTACCTGCGGGACAAGACTCTCGGCATGTTGTTCTTCTTCTCCAGTACGCGCACCCGCTGTAGCTTTGAATCCGGCATGGCACAGCTCGGCGGGCATGCCGCCTTCATTGAATCTAAGACGACTCAGATTTCCCATGGCGACACTGAAAAGGAGATTGGCGAGATTCTGGGACGTTATTTTGACGGCCTTGCCATTCGGCACTGCGACTGGGGTATCGGCAACCGCTACCTCAGTTTGGTGGCGAGCGCTTCCCGCGCACCTGTGTTGAACATGCAGTGCGATATCTATCATCCCCATCAATGCCTGGCAGACTTGATGACCATCTGGGAAAAGAAGGGGCGCGACCTGCGCGGGAAGAAGATCGTCGTATCCTGGGCTTATGCCGCCTCCTATTCCAAGCCCATCTCCGTACCGCAATCCCTGATCCTGCAGATGCCGCGCTTCGGGCTGGACGTCACCCTGGCGCACCCGCCTGAGTTTGAGCTCATGCCGGAGATCATGGATCAGGCCCGCGAGCAGGCCAGGAAATATAAAACGGGTTTTGAAGTTGTGGACAGCATGGAAGAGGGCTTCGAGGACGCCGACATCGTTTATGCCAAGTCCTGGGGCCCATTGGTCACCACCAGCGATCCAGAAGAGATCAAAACAATCACCCAGAAATACAAAGTCTGGATCACGGATGAAGAGAAAATGACCTTGGCAAAGGATGATGCCATTTTTATGCACCCCCTCCCCGCAGACCGAAATATCGAGGTGACGGATAAGGTCATTGACGGTCCCCACTCTGTGGTCTTCGACGAGGCGGAAAACCGCCTGCACGCGCAAAAAGCCGTCATGGCCCTCACCATGGCCTAGGTTCAAACCCATTCTAGACAAGGAGAATTTACTCGTATGACCAAACAAGGAATCGCTGTCGTCGCTGTCGGCGGCAATGCACTCATTAAAGACAAAGCACACCAAACCGTCCAGGATCAGTATGAATGCGCCATGGACACCATGAAGCACATCGTGGATATGATCGAAAAAGGCTGGGATGTTGCCATCTCGCACGGCAACGGCCCCCAGGTCGGGTTCATCCTGCGCCGTTCAGAACTAGCCCGGGACGTTTTACACGAAGTCCCATTGGATTACTGCGGGGCGGACAGTCAGGGCGCTATTGGATACATGTTCCAAAAAGCGCTGCGCAATGAATTCAAACGACGGGGCATGGATAAAGAAGCTGCCACGGTGGTCACCCAAACGATTGTGGATAAGAACGACCCGGCTTTCCAAAAGCCTTCCAAACCCATTGGCACCTTCATGGAAAAGGTTGAGGCACAATCCCGTGCGGATAAGGATGGCTGGTCGGTGGTGGAAGATGCCGGCCGCGGCTGGCGCAGGGTTGTTCCATCGCCCCGACCGATCCGGATTGTGGAAGCGGACGCCATCCATGCATTGATCAAGGCTGGATTCAGTGTCGTCGGCGTGGGCGGGGGCGGAATCCCCGTCATTGAAGACGAAAATGGGGATCTGCAGGGTGTTGAAGCCGTTATCGATAAGGATTTTGGTTCTGCCCTGCTGGCAAAGATGATTGATGCTGATTTGTTTGTCATCAGCACAGCCGTTGAAAAAGTGGCGTTGAATTTCAATACGCCGGATCAAAAATGGGTCAATAAGATGACCGTTGTGGAAGCGAAACGCTACATCGAAGAAGGCCACTTCGCCCCTGGCAGCATGCTCCCAAAAGTACAAGCTATTATCCAATTTTTAGAAAACGGCGGCAAGAAAGCGCTTATCACCAATCCAGAACATATCAGCGATGCCCTGGAGGGCAAAACAGGCACCTGGATCGTGCCGTAACACGAAATAGAGCAGGACTGCTATAATCAAATTGGCAGCCCTGTTTTTTTATCATAGCGTATAACACCTATCCGTGGAAAACACAATGAAACCAAAATTTTCCCATTATACCTGTTCCCAGTGCGGTACAACATATGACCCCGGGGAAGTGACCTACACCTGCCCAAAGGACGGCGGAAATCTGGACATAGTCCTGGATTATCAGACACTAAAGGAGCAATTCACCCCCGATCGTTTCATGACCCTGCCGGAATCCTCCTTATGGCGCTACTTGAATCTGCTACCCGTGCACGACCCGGGTGGAATGAACACACCCCTGCGACGAGTTGGTTGGACGCCGGTCTATAAGCCGCTTCGCCTGGCGAAGCAATTGGGTCTGAAGAACCTGTGGGTGAAGGATGAGAGCCCCAACCCGACAGCTTCCTTCAAAGACCGAGCCAGCGCAGTGGTGGTCGCCCGCGCCGCGGAGATCGGCGCGGATGTGATTGTAGCTGCCTCCACCGGCAACGCCGGCGCGGCACTGGCTGGGATGGCTGCTGCGGTGGGCGCTAAAGCCGTTATCTTTGCCCCTCGCACCGCACCCTCCGCAAAGATCGCTCAATTGCTGGTCTTCGGCGCCAAAGTGCTGCTGGTGGACGGCACCTACGACCAGGCCTTTGACCTGAGCATTCAAGCCAGCGAGGAATTTGGCTGGTACAACCGCAATACGGGGTTCAATCCCTTCACTGCTGAGGGGAAGAAAACCGCCGCTTTCGAAATTTGGGAGCAGGTCATCAGATCTCTCCCGAATAGAGATAAACCCCTGACGATCTTCATTCCTGTCGGTGACGGCAACATCATCTCCGGCGTGCATAAGGGCTTCAAAGACCTTGACACGTTGGGGTGGCTCAGGCAAATGCCGCGCATCATCGGCGTCCAATCGGAAGGCTCCGCGGCTGTGGCCAACGCCTTCCACAAAGGCGATGAAAAGATCAAAGCCGTCCACGCAGACACCCTGGCAGACAGCATTTCCGTCGACCTGCCGCGGGACGGCGTGCGCGCCTTGCGGTCTGCCCGGGAAACAGGCGGCACTTACCTCACCATTACTGACGAAGATATTCTGGCTGCCATCGCCGACCTGGGACGAGTGGGCATCTTCGCTGAACCAGCGGCTGCCGCAGCCTATGCAGGTCTCGTCAAGGCCGTGGAGGACGGCATCGTAACACCGGATGATCCAACCCTGGTGCTCAACACGGGTAGCGGCCTAAAGGACATCAAAGCCGCCATGCAAGCCGTGTCGGATGCGCCGGTGATTGAACCTACATTAGATGATGTCAAAAAGGTGCTTCAATGAAAATTCCAACCTTTACCATTATTGCCCCCATTTATAATGAATTGGAGAACATCCCCGAACTCTATCCTCGTGTGCGGGATGTGATGGACCAAACGGGTGAACCCTGGGAGCTGATCCTGGTAGATGACGGTTCCACGGACGGTTCCACCGATGTGATCCGCAAGCTGGCGGAAAACGATTCGCGGGTGCGGCCGGTGATCTTTGCCCGTAATTTCGGGCACCAGATCGCCGTGACAGCTGGGGTTGATTACAGCCGCGGTCAGGCCGTGGTGATCATTGATGCCGACCTGCAAGACCCGCCCGAGGTTATCCTGGATTTGATTGAAAAATGGCGCGATGGGTATGAGGTAGTGTATGCCGTGCGGGCGGAACGTGAAGGGGAATCCTGGTTCAAGAAGGTCACCGCTTCACTTTTCTATCGCATCATTTACCGCATCACGGATGTGGACATTCCGCTGGACACCGGCGACTTCCGCCTGATGGACAAGAAAGTGGTGGCGGTGATGAAACAAATGCGGGAGAAGCACCGCTTTTTGCGCGGCATGTCAGCCTGGGTGGGGTTCAAACAAATCGGTGTGGCATACAAGCGAAAACCGCGCTTTTCGGGAGAAACGAAATATCCCTTCAGCAAAATGGTCAAGCTGGCATTGAACGCCGTCACCAGCTTCTCCTACTTCCCCCTTCAAATGGCGACTTATTTGGGATTCATCGCCGCAGGGCTGAGCGTCCTGGCCATTCCTATTGTCGCCATCCTGCGCCTGACCACGGGCACGGCACTTTTGGGTCAGGCGACGACGCTGATCATCGTACTCTTCCTGGGGGGCGTGCAGTTGATCAGTTTGGGGATCATTGGGGAATACATCGGACGAATTTACGATGAAGCCAAAGGACGTCCCCTTTATATTGTGGCGGAAGCGCCAGATGACGCTGACCAAACCGATAAGGTATAATTGTCTGACAATTAAACGAGGAGACACATAATGACCAAAATTGACCTCACCCTTTACCCTGACCGGCTGGAACGCACCGTCAAACGCGCCCGTGACCGCAACATTATCATCCCCACCTTTGAGCAAATGCGAGACCCCAGCAAAGTGCCAGACAAGATCAAGGAAGAATTAAAAAACATCGGCTTGTGGGACCTCCACCCCCGCAATCTGTTCCGCATCACCTGGCATAACGAACCCAAGCCCAGCGGTGGGCTATTCGGTGGATTGAATTTCATGGAATTCCCGCAGAGCCTGACTGGCACACCAGCCCGAATTGTCGCGCTGGAAGGAAAATGGATGCCCACCGGTTCTCATAAAGTGGGCGCGGCTTTCGGATGTCTCGTCCCCCGCCTGGTCACCGGACAATTTGACCCCACCCAGCAAAAAGCGGTCTGGCCTTCCACCGGCAATTACTGCCGCGGCGGGGCTTACGATTCTGCCTTACTGGCTTGTGAATCCATTGCCATCCTGCCGGAAGAGATGAGCCAGGAGCGCTTTGACTGGCTTGCCAGCATTGCGGGCGAGGTCATCCCGACCCCCGGCTCCGAATCCAATGTGAAAGAGATCTTTGATAAATGCTGGGAATTGCGCGCCTCTGGCGAAGACCTGATGATCTTCAACCAGTTTGATGAGTTTGGCAATCACCTCTGGCATTATGACCTGACAGGTCACGCCCTGGAAAGTCTGGTTAAGCAAATTGCCAGCCCCAGAGATGACTATTGGGGCATCGTTTCGGCTACAGGTTCAGCCGGCACCATCGCCGCCGGCGATTATTTAAAGAAGGTCTTCCCGGACAGCCACATTGTCGCCTCCGAAGCCGTGCAGTGCCCCACGCTATTGTATAACGGTTTCGGTGCGCATCGCATTGAGGGCATTGGTGATAAACATGTCCCCTGGATTCACAATGCCAGGAACACGGATGTGGTTGTGGCCATTGATGACAACGCCGTCGTCAACCTGGCGAGGCTGTTCAACGAGTCGAAAGGGAAAGAACATCTGGTCAAGTCCGGTGTTCCTATTGAAGTGGTGGATAAGCTGGATTTATTAGGCTTTTCCAGTATTTCCAACCTGCTGTCTTCCGTTAAAGCCGCCAAGCACTTTGAACTGGGCGAGAATGACATCATCGTGACGATGTTGACCGACTCTATGGAACTCTATCAAAGTCGTCTAGAGGAAATGCACGAATCAATGGGCGAATATACAGAGAAAAATGCGGCCGCGGATGATGCCCGTTGGCTGAAGGGCGTCGCGACCGATCACCTCAAAGACCTAACCTATATGGGCAGGAAACGCATCCACAACTTGAAGTATTACACCTGGGTGGAGCAGCAGGGCAAGACCTATGAGGAGATTCAGGCGCAGTGGAATGACAAAGATTACTGGGAGGAACTGCAGATGCAGGTACCCGAGATTGACGCCCGGATTGTGGAGTTCAACGAGCGGGTTGGGCTGCTGTAACCCCTTCCGTCATTGCGAGAAGCTTCATATCGTTCGTAATGACAAATTTCCATTTCATGATAAAATCCCCTCATACCCATTTCGAAAAAAGGGGAAACCATGAATGCCACCTTACCTGAGACTGCCTTGATCCTGGTTGCCATACTGCCCAGCCAGCGCGATTTTGACATCGCTCGCCTGTTCGGCTGGTATCGTATTCCGCTCAAGAGCGCACCCAAGGTTATTTCGGTGGACTATCTAGCTTTCTATCAAACGGCAGCCTTCGGCGAAGCGGAGCGCTGGCAGATATCCTATGTCGCTGAGATCCTGGGGCACGAACTCACCCGCCGCAAAGACCTCATTCGGGATGAGCCGGATCACCCCAGGGCACACGAGGAATATTTTAAGCTTCAAATCGGCCCGATTCAACGCCTGGAAAACCCCATACCAGCAGCGGATTGGAAGCGCATCACCTTCTTCTACACCACCGGGGAACAATTTCAAAGGGCACAAACCATCAACGATCTGGTGATCAATGCTCAAGATGAACGCACCCTGCTGTGGCACACCCTTCGGGAACGCGCCCTCAAAGCCAACGAATACAAAGCGCAAGAGCTGCCAGAGCTCCTCGTTGACCCTGCTATTTTAGCCTTACTAGGAAAACTTCAATAGTCCCTATTAACATCAAAACCGGCCAGGTTGCGGATGGCTGGCCGGTGTTTTCTTGTTCTTTAAATATTATTCAGGTTTAAAGAGGTGTAACATCCTTGGCTTGCAGACCCTTAGGGCCTTGTTCCACGGAAAATTCTACCTGTTGTTCTTCACGCAGTGATTTGAAGCCTGATCCCAGGATCGCGGTGTGGTGCACGAAAACATCATCACCTTGCTCACGAGCGATAAAACCATAACCTTTTGCATCGTTGAACCATTTCACGGTTCCAATTTCTTTTTCTGTCATTCTAAATACTTCCTTTTGTTAAAAACGTTGATTCTTGTGAGTCGGTCATATCTGATAAAAATAAAACCGCCCAGTTTCCGCAAGTCTGGACGGCCGTTACCTTACCAAAACCAACATCACTTCATATATTATGATACCACGTGAAAGGAATTTGTCAATACAGGCGATTTTTGTGTTACTGTCAAGATTTTCCATATTTATAAACAAATCAAAGAACTCCTTGGGGA
>CAZNRI010000035.1:0-25551 GCA_964575595.1 uncultured Candidatus Brevefilum sp. | reverse complement strand
TAAGCCTAACGAGGTCTTCAACAATGTTGTTGCACTAAAAGTTTGAATCCACAAACAAATAAATAATTTTAGCTCACTCGATGATTTCGACGTTCTGAGCCTGGGGACCTTTCTGACCTTCTACGACTTCGAACTCCACTCGTTGACCTTCGCGCAGGGTTCGGAACCCTTCAGCGCTTATCGCAGAGAAGTGTACGAAAACGTCTTTTTCGCCGCTGTCACGGGCGATGAAGCCATAGCCCTTTTCGCCATTGAACCACTTGACGACGCCAAGTTCTCGTTCTGCCATGCCTGGAAACCTCCTTTTATCAATATTCCTACTTTTTACTGCTAACGTACGTTCCAAACAAGAACAAAACGAGCCTGCCTTATAGAACTTCCGTTACCATCTTTTTCAAATATACTATGCATTTTAATAATCGTCAACATAATTTTTTCAGCCCTTAAAATAAAAACTGGCATGTAAGCCAGTTTACAAGTCTAACAATGACATTCAAGAAATTAAGTCAGTCCTGTTTATTCGGTTTGACGATATCTTTGCCGGGCTCGTCGTCGGTTTGAGTTTTTGTATTCTGGTATTTCTTTCCCTCCAAAGCTTCCACGATGCCGGCGAGGACGAGCATAACGGCCACACTCTCATCTAAATTGCCGATAATGGGCAAGTTATCGGGTATAAATTCAAGGATACCGAGTGTTGGGTTGAGGATGTAGAGAACGCCAATTCCAGAGAGGACGTAAACCAGCCAGGAGGGCCAACCGTATTTGGATAGGGGTTCACTCAATGCCCGCACGAAGCCGGACATATTTCTGTTTTGTGAGTTGTCTTTTACGGGTTCTTCATTCATGGTAGACTCTCGAATGTTAGTAAGGTTTGATATAGTTTTACCATAATTTCAAGCCTTGAGAACCGTTCGTCAAGACCAAAATGTAGGCAGGCAGGTCTTATAGGTGGTCAGATAATCCTCGTGTCCGTCGAACTCCGGCCCGTCCACACAGGCGAATTTGACTTCATTGTTGACCACAACCCGGCAGCCGCCGCCTATCACAATCACATTACCATAATGGTCGATTTCTGAAGGGTTGCCTAAAGATCCGACCAGATCGCGGATGACATCGCCCGTTTCAAGTTGATTCATCTCTCGTGTGGATTTCCCCACCCCCTGGACGATCAACGTGATTGTGCCCTTGCTGTTATCTGAGTCAACGATAGTCAAAGGAATACGCTCGCCAGTTTCGGAGATGCGGACGATGACAAACTGCCCGGTTTCTCTTTTACGGGCGATAATGGGCGCTTTAAGGATGAAACGCTTGATTTCAGGCGCGATGAATTCTGCGCTTAGAATAGTGTGTTGAGTATAAATTTCTCGTGAACTTATCGTGTTATCGTGTTGATTATAAGTTGTTTCACTTAAATGGGAAGGGGAGGTTATTCATTGTTTGAGAGCCAATCTGTCATATTTAATCGCTCCCATATGAACGCACTCATTCGGATGGCAGGTCAGTTACATTGAAACACCAGTAATAGGAGTTTTTTTCATCTAGGGGTTGCTGAAGGCAGTATAATCCAGAATTTAAAATGGACAGTGGCTGGACCAGTTTTGCATCGTTTTTACCTTGATAGGTTGAGAAGGGAATAACCTCGCCAGTTTGATAAACCAATCGCACTTCATCCATGTCAGCAAGGGATTGCCAGATAACAATTAACGGTTTCTCTTCACTGCTGCTGGGCAAGCCATCTAATCGTTTTGGTAAACCTTCATGCTGTTGGATATCAAAATAGATGCTATTTTCGTAGAGGAAAACACCTGGATATGGTGGTTCTGCAGCCAAACTGGGCTTATTCGATGTGAGGAAATTCAAAGGAAGGTCAAAATCGAATAAAGCGCTGGCAGCTAAAAGGCCGATAAAGCAGAAAACAATTACCACAACGACCAGCAAGATCGATTCAAGCGGATTTAATTTGGGGAGGTTATGGAAGAATCCTCCTCCCTTCGATTTCTGATTTTTTATTTCATTTTCCCCTTTGGCTATCTCGTCCATATTGTTCATGTCCAGCTTTGACCAACCCGAACGCTCAGCGGAATTTATTGAAGGCTGGGAACCTGGAAAAGGTGAAATAGGTCTGGTGTGGTCTGAAAGGCGGTCGCCCCGAATACTGGTCTCATCTCGCTTCCGTTTGTATAAATAGGATAAGCCGCGTTGAGCGGGGATGCTGTCTGGGTCAATTTCGAGTGCCTTCTTTAGAAAGATCTCTTGTTTATCGAGGTCATCAATAATTGCAGCGATCCATACCCAAACATCCGCATTCTGCGGCTCTTCGATGATGGCGTCTTTCATGAAGTCTAGTGCTTCTTGCATCCGTCCAGCCTTAGCTGCCTGTATACCTTTTTGTAACGAAGATGCCATGTTAACTCCCACAATGACGAATTAATAAAATACCTTTATATACAGAATATGACATGACATTACATGACATAGAATCATATTTTTCATGGTCAAAAATATTTTACTTTTATAATTTTACCACAAGCAGGTATCATCAGGTCTTACCGAGATTATGGAATTGTCGCGTATAATTCAATCACTACTGGAGGTAACTGACATATGAAAATTGGCGTCTTATCGGACACGCATGATAACCTTACGAACCTGATCACTGTTTTGGAGGCCTATCGGGATCGGGGAATCAAGACTTTAATTCATTGCGGTGATCTGACCAGCCTGGATATAGTTTCGTATTTTAAAGGGTTTCGTCTGATTTACACCATAGGGAATATGGATATTGCTACAGGTACTATCAAAAAAAGCATTGAAAAATTGGATACGGATAATTACGCGGGTATGGTGTATCGCGGCAAGCTGAATGGCGTGCCCATCGCTGCCACGCACAGCCACATTGACGGCAAGATTATGGAGCTTGTGCGTGAGAAACGCTTCAAATGGATCTTTCATGGGCACACACATGAAAAGCGTGATGAAGTGGTGCGCGGCGTCCGGATCGTTAATCCAGGCGCGCTGGGTGGATTGGGCAGGGAGCCCCGCAGTTTTTGTGTCGTTGATCTGGATGCTGAAAATGTGGAATTCATCCCTATTTCATAATTTATAGGATTACATATATGGAATATGAAGCGCTTTGTCAATATTTAGAGAATAAGCCCGGTGCGCGTCGGGATATGCCTTTTGGGGCGGATGCATTGGTTTTCAAAGTCTTAAAAAAGATGTTCGCATTGGTCGCCTGGCAGGCTGATCCCCTGACGATATCCTTGAAGGCGGATCCAGTAGATGCTGTGATACTCCGTAAACAGTATGATGCCATCAAGCCAGGATATCACTTGAATAAAAAGCATTGGATCACCATCACGCTGGACGGCAGCGTTCCAGATGATGAATTGCGGTCAATGATGGATGAGTCTTATGAGCTGGTCGTAGGGGGGATGACCCGCGCGGAGAAAGCACAACTAAAAAAGATGGGATGGCAGAAGCATGACAAAGAAGCTTGATAAGGTGCTTGTCATTGATCTGGAAGCGACCTGTTGGGAGGGGGACCCACCGGAGGGTCAAAAATCTGAGATTATTGAGATCGGCTTATGCGTAATAGATGCTGCGACAGGTGAACGAGAGGAACCCCGCGCCATTTTGATTAAGCCGCAGCGATCCAAACTGAGCGATTATTGCATCCAATTGACCACGCTAACCCCTGAAATGTTGGCGGACGGGATGGGCTTTGCTGAGGCTTGTGCGCTATTGAGGGAGGAGTATGAATCCCACCGGCGCACCTGGGCGAGCTATGGCGATTATGATCGCCTGCAGTTCCTGGAACAATGTGAGGCATGGGGCGTGCCCTATCCTTTTGGAAGGACGCATATTAACGTCAAGAACCTGCTGGCGCTGGAAATGGGACTTGAACGGGAGGTTGATCTGCAGCGCGCCATGAAGTTATTGGATATGCCTTTTGAGGGTGTGCTCCACCGGGGGATGGACGACGCCTGGAATATTGCTGCGGTGCTGGACTGGGTGTTGGGGGAGCGGGGTCGGCAGGCGTAGCTGGTTGGCATCTGAGAACACTTTTTTAGCCAGTTTTTCTTCATCCCATCCCCAGGATTCTAAAACGATTCCGGCTGCTCTCAGGAGCAGTTTTTGATAACGTGTTACATTCACAGCCCGAGGATTGGGCTTTCGGGGCAGGTCCCAGGCGAAGACGCCGGGCTTGCCCCGAGTGTAGAGGAACGGCACCCGCTGTCCTGGACGCATTTCCTTGCCAGCAGTTTTGAGCTGCAGGACGGCGCGGGCAGCCGGTGACGGTGTGCGGTAGGCGGACAGCTTGCGCCCCAGCCGCTGCCGCACGAGGAGCTCAGGCAGCATCACACAGCCGCTGTGCAGCGCCCTGAGCTGGCGTTTCAAATAGGCGATGGCTTCCGGCAGGGCTTCCTGAGGATCGTCCTTGCTGGCGAGGAGTTCCAGCAGGTGCATTTGCGTCTCAGCCACAAAGGGTGTGCTGTCCCGACGGCGGGCGTCAATCCCCCGCATTTTGATAGAACCGTCCTGAAAGACGCCAAAATAGCGGTTGGCGACCGGGCGTTTTTTATTCTGGCGGGACCCCACGAAAACCACCCAGCGGTAAATGCCATCCAAGGAGATCGGCAGCCCTGTGCGTTCCTGGATTTCCAGCAAGAGCGGTTCTATGTCTTTGGGTTGGGTTTTATCGGGGCGTTTGACCCACAGCCCATCCACATAGAGTTGAATGACCTCGTAACCCATATCCTCTGCCGCCTCCTTGGCGCGCAGGAGGGCTTCGCGCCCGTAGGCGGTGACGGCTTGGTGCGCTTCAATGCGGCCGAAACGGGCATTTTTATACCCCAGATATCCGAAGCAGGTCACCAGCAGCCACTTGAGTGCGGAGGCGCGGCGTTTAAAGTTCTTGTGCAAAGGATCCCAGGTCGGGGTGCTCGCCAGATATTTTTTCAGCTCGATGCGCTTTTGCAGCAGCGGGCGCAGTGCCTTGGGGATCAGCCCTTCCTGGCTGGTGTCAATCGCCAACCCCAGCGCCGGAACGACGTTTTCCGCATCGGCATTGGGGAGGATGGTCTCGGGGGAAATGTTGAAATGGACCATGATGGCCGGGTAAAGGGAGACGAAATCAATTTCAGCGACGTCCTTGTGCACGCCGATCTTTGGCTGATAGACCAGGCCGCCCTGATCCGCGGAGAACAGGTCTGCCGCCGGCTTGAGCATCTCTGCCTGCTGCTTTTGCCAGGGTACCAGGATGCCCTCGCGCAGAGCTGTCAGCATCTCGATAGAGGAAATGCCCGTGCCCGGCGACACGCGCGCGGAGGTCTGCAAGGGTAGCGCGGTGACCCGGCTGATCTCGATTGTGCCGTCAAGCTCGTAATCATTCCACAGCATGGCGTTCTTTCGGTCGATATGACAGCGGCCGAAGAGATGAATTTGCTGGCCGCGGTAAATGATCCGGCCGTAAGAGAAGTAAGTGCGCTCCTTCAGCCAGCTCACCCCCCGGCCCGGTTCCCGATTAAGGCCTAAGGGGATGTGAAGGGTCTTGGATTGTTGCAGCAAGCGGGGCAGAAGCCAGGTGTCGCCCCAATCTGTCAGAATCAAATCCGGGTCGTAACGCTGGATGAGCGCGCGCAGGTTGATCAGCAGGGGGCGCCAGGTCCGCAGGTCAAAGTGATAATCATCGCCCTCCAGTTCTACTTTGAGATATTGCGGCCGTGCATGGTGGGGGGCGACGTCCGGCGCCAGGGACATGATCCTCAACGGGATGGGGGGCGTTTTCAGATCCCAGATGTCATTGTACGCGTCGATGTCTGTGAGCCGACCGCTTTCATCGCTCGTAACGTGGCAATGGCACAGGGGGAAGGCGCCGGTCTGCGCTGCAAAGCGCAGGGAAATTTGCAGATCGGCGTTGGCATATTCCAGGTGGGGGAACTGGGACGCGATCTGGTGAAAGACTTTGTTAGCCTCATAGGGGTTTTTCACGGTAACCGACAGGACTGTCACCAGTCGGCGCTTGAAAACGTCCATGCGCTGCGTACGGGTGAGGGTGATCTCTCGCGGCCGGTCGCTCAGGTGCTTCCACAGCGCGTGCAGTTCTGTGCTGCTCCCCAGCGCGTAGAAGGTGACTGGGAACGGACGACTGAGGCGGTGCCGCTCCCCGCTTTCATCTATAAAATAGAGAACCAACCCCTCGCGGGGGTCTTCGAAAAGATCAAGCAGCCAGCCGGTAAATTCAGGCATGCATCTCCTCAAGTCTTTTCACGATCTTGCGCAGGCGCATCACCTCTTTGTGCTCTTCCAGGAGCATAGCTATCAGGAAGGTTTCTAATGGCAGGGCGTGGGCGGCGTAGGCTGCGGCTGAGATATGTTTGTGCGCACTGTCGAACAAGTCATCAAAGGCGAGTTGATCCTGCCTGCGCAAGGCGCGGCGGAAGCGTGATAAAGCAGCTTCTTCTTGCTGCATGAGTTGGGTGGCAGAGGGGAGTGTGCGTCCCATTGGTTCCTCCTTGACTGTATCGATAGGGGAGTGCTGTTCAGAATAACCGTAATTGATGCGTGGGTATTTCCGGCGCCTGCAGTTCCCAGATGTCCTGTGCAGACTCTAAAAGCGGGGCGAGCAACTGCTGGTTTTCATCATTGAGTGACGAGCGTGTCCGCGCCCAGACCGCAACAGGAGCGCCCTGGCTGATGCTTCGCAATAAGTTCAGGCTCTCCTCCAACAGGCGCAGCCGCTTGGCAAAGCGCACGTTTTCATCCAGAAAGGTCGACAGCATATCCAGAACGATAACGGGGGTGCCGTCCACAGGAAGGTCTGCCAGCATGGCAACTGTTTGATAGCAGGTGAATGCCCGCGAAAGGAGCACGGAATTCAACGCGGCTTGCACCTGAGGGGTGCGCTGCCGCAGGGCGCGGGCCAGGGCGTAGGCATCAAAGCAGTTGCCGCCGTCAACGACCAGCACACGCCCCCGCTGCGCGAGCACAGCCAGCATGGACATTAAGCTTTCCATAACAGCCCTGGGGGCGACCACCAGGGATATTTTGCCCCTTTTGGGCGCTGGGAATACAGTTATTTGTCGGTTCATGGCTTTATCTTACGCCATGCCCCTCCTGCCAAACTATGGTGATTCGGGGTTAAACGCGGGTGAAATTGGGGTTAACCGAAGGGGTTAATCCACAATCCATTGGCTGAAGTCCCAATCCGACAGAGCCTGGCGCAGCTCTGACTTGCTGTTCAGCTCAAAGCGGTGGAGCAGATTGTATATATGCGATTTAACCGTCTGCGGTGAAATGCCCAGGCGTGCGGCGATTTGCCGATTGGTGAAGTTCAGGCAGGCCAGCGCGGCCACCTGCTGCTGCCGCGGCGTCAGCGACTGCCAGCGTTCCAGATACGCCTCCGCCACCTGCCGTTCTACCAGGGCGGTTTTAAGCAGGTCCTGGGCTGCTTCCTGCCGTGAAACCCCCGTGTCGGAAGCGACCTGCGCCAGATAGTTGGCGTCCAGCGGGTCGAGTTCCAGAAGGAGTAAGCGGGTAGGGTGTGCCGGGTTGACCCAGCGCCAGAATTGGTTGATCAGAGCCATACCCTTAGTATAATAGAATATTTGTTCTATTTCAAGGGGTATTTCTTCGTGTTTTTGGGTATTCTTTCGGGTTTATCATGGGTCATTCATATTTCTTTCACAATTTTTTGGGATACTGACACTGTTATAAGAACAATCAAAAAAAGAAAGATGTTGAGGTAGTGATGAATGGAAATCAAAGTAAAACCCAATTTATTATCCTCCGGGTAATTGGCGTGCTGGTGGGGGTGATATTGATCGCCGGCATCGGTTTTGCAGCCTATCGTTTTGGGCAGCAGCGGGGGGTGTTGGCTCTTTCTGAGGCCGCGGTGACGTCTTCTGAAATTGAAGGTGCATCCTGGGCAAATGCAATGCTCTACTGGCATCCCTTCTCATTCTTAGTCAATCTGGTGATGGTGATTGTGGCGATTTTTCTGCTGCGATTGGCGGTTGGGATGATCCTGGCGCCCCGGTGCGTTTTTTGGCGCCATCCATATCACCCCGGTCATTTACATCATTGGACCCGACCCTATTGCTGTGGTTTCTGGCAGTGGGAAGACGACGATTCCAGTGAGAGCGAACGTGCCTCTGAATCCTGAATGCTGAAAACGGACGCATGAGTGTGGCCACCCTGTCCATCATTGCGGCAGGGTGGTTTCACGGATATTTGACGCCTATCTCATTCTCGACAATAATAGGGATAAGGATCAGGCAATTAAGGATGATTTATGAATGAGTTAATACTTGTGGTGGATGATGAACGTAAAATCGTCCGGTTGGCCCGTGATTACCTGGAGAAAAATGGATTTCAGGTGCGGGATGCTGGCGATGGTAATACGGCATTGGCCCTCTTTCGTCATGAGCGGCCTGATCTAATTGTGTTGGATCTGATGCTGCCGGGGATGGATGGTTTGGACGTGTGCCGCACAATCCGGCGGGAATCGGATGTGCCCATCATTATGTTAACGGCTCGTGTTGAAGAGGCTGACAGATTGATTGGGTTGGAGTTAGGTGCAGATGATTATGTGATCAAGCCGTTTTCCCCGCGAGAGTTGGTGGCAAGAGTTCGGGCGGTACTGCGCCGGGTCAAAGGCAATGTGATGAAAGAAGGATTGATTCGCCTGGGCGATCTGGAAATTGACCTCAAAGGTCATTGTGTCCGCCGTGCGGGTGAAATCCTGGATATAACTCATCTTCAATTTCAGTTGTTGGCTGCCATGGCTGAACATCCCGGCCAGACGTTTACACGAGGACAATTAGTCAGCCGGTTACACGGGCATACTTACGAGGGATATGACCGATCCATTGATGCCCATATTAAAAATCTACGCCAACGTTTAGAACGTGACCCTGCCAATCCTATCTATATTCAGACAGTGTATGGCGTGGGGTATAAATTCAATGACAGGATTGAATTATGAAAGATAGACGACAATTTTCTCATTGGGAGAGGTTTAAAGGCTATAAGACACCTTTCCCTCGCCATCATCACGTGTGGGAACCGAGAAAAGAACGTTTCCTGTTCAATCGTTTTTTTGGGGTCATGATGAGTGGGTTGTTCCTGATCCTGGTGGGAGCTATTCTGGCGACCATCGTACTGCGTGAGCTGTCCGGCAGTACAACGATCTTTATAATTGCGGGCACTTTTCTTGTCATAATGATATTAGGCACAATCCCTTTTATTGCCCGCCAAGTAAAACTTATCACCGCACCCATTGTTGAGGTGATGTCCGCTGCCGATTCGGTCGCGAAAGGGGACTTTAGCATCCGTATTTCAGAGGATTATTCCGGTGAATTCAAGAAATTGGCTGTATCCTTTAACAAGATGGTGACAGAACTTGAAGAAGCAGATGATCGCCGGCGAAGGTTGACAGCGGATGTGGCGCATGAGCTGCGTACGCCGCTGCATATTTTGCAAGGTAATTTAGAGGGGATGCAGGATGGCATCTATCCCCTTGATGAAACGCAACTCAAGCTATTACTGGATGAAACGAAGATTTTGTCCCGTCTTGTTGACGATCTTCAGACCTTAACATTAGCAGAGAACCAGCAGCTTCTTTTAAACTTTGAAGATATTGACTTGAGTAGTTTATTATCGGATGTCGCGGCTGAATTCTCAGGCCAGGCTGAATTGCAAGGAATAGAGCTGAGCTTATCGCTCTCTCCGGAGACATTAAACATTCATGCTGATAGGGGCCGGATGAATCAGGTTCTGGGTAATTTGATTGCAAATGGGCTTTGTCATACGCCCTCAGGCGGGGAAATTAAAATTTGTTCACAGCAGGAAGAAAATTGTGCAATTATTCAGGTTTCAGATACTGGAAAAGGGATTCCAGAAGAAGACCTGCCCTACATTTTCGATCGCTTCTGGAAGGGAGACCCTGCAAGATCGCGATTTGATGATTCAGGCAGTGGGTTGGGATTGTCCATTTCTAAAGGCATTATTGGCATGCATCACGGTGAAATTTCTGTAGCTAGTGAATTGGGGAAAGGGACTATATTTACGATTAAATTGCCTTTGAATCGCGAAGATGCATGTTAAAAGCAAAGCACCCAGTCAAATGAGGTACCGGGTGCTTTACTTCTAGTGGAATTAGGCTTGATTTATGGCTGGATGAGCAATGGAATGAAACTCAATACAGCCGCTTTTAGTTCGATGATTGTTTGATCTTCCGCTGGTGGGCTATTGGGGTCATTTGTGGAGGTGGCTAACAGCACGTATTGCTCCACCTGACCAAACTCGATGTCTTGAGGGATGGTCATTGTCAATTCAATGGTTGTTGATTCGTTCGGGGCTAATTCAACAGATTTGCTGGTGCGGACACTTGCTGACCCACCTTCGGGGCTTAGAACAACATCATAAGTATCGGTTTGCGCTCCGGCATTTGTAAGCTGCAAAGTAATGCTCACATTGCTTCCCGGGGCCTGGCTGACGGATATAGATGAAGAACTGAGTTCAGGCTTGTAATCCGGAAGGGGTTTGGGTTCAATGAGCAGTTCCAGGGACGGGTCGCCCAATAAGTTGTAGATTTCCCAGTAATAACGGCTTTGGGCTGTTCCCGTTCCTGGCCTTTCAGCCTCCACCGCCATCAACCCTGCATACCGGAAAGAACTGACGAGGTTTGCGGAGTCTACGCCGCTGTATAACGCATCCATCATGGCTCGTTCCAACGTGTCGTCGGGGCCCCAGAAGCTGCTTGAAGATGCGCCGATGAATGCCACGGCGCCCTTCCCCGACTGAAGCAGCCAGGTTTCACCGAAGGATTCTGTTGTGTTGAAATCGCCGGTGATGCAGGCGAAGCTGGTCACCACACTGAAGACGCCTGAATTGCTGATATTTTGGATATTGCTCTGATTATAATATGGACCGCCCCATGAAGAACGGGAGCCGTGACCAGTGTAGGAAATCAATGCTCGTTTATTGTTGACAGCATTGACCACTTGAGAATTTCCGGCGGAATACGTAACGGCATACAATTTGTCGCCGCCGCTTTGGGTTGAATTGGGGAAAGTGCCTGTATATCCTGCAGGAGCGGTGTGAGTGTTGATCACATAATTTTGTGTGGCTTCTGCGAAATCCCAGTAATTTGAATCGTTGGAGGCTAAGAAGGATGATTTCTTGACCCAACTCTCAGCGCCTGTGAGGTTGTTATAGGCGATGAGATTGTTGATCATGGTATTCAACTGTGTTGTATTACGTGCGGGCAGCCGTCCAATGAAGATATCCGGTATCCAGTCTTCATCACCATCCATAGTCCCATAGTAGAGGTCAGTTACTGTACCAGAAGACTTACCGGTGAAGGCTGGCAAGCTGAGATCACCATTGTTGACATCCCCGACCAGCAGAACGAAGGTGGGGGGTGTTGTCCAGGAGTAATACGCATTCTGGATGTAGTTCTTAATCGCTGAGGTCGTTGATCCTGTCGTTGAAAGCCCAACTAAAACTGTTGAATAGTCTTGTTTTTCCTTGAGATTGACTAGGGTAGACAGGGTGGAGAGGAAAGCGTCAGGAGCAATGATCAGCAGGACTTCTCCACTTTTTGCATCACGCTGTGTATCATCAGCCAGTAATTCAGTGGTGTAATTGAGGATTTGATCAGAATAGATAATTTCAAAAGCTGAAGAGGAATAAGCTGCAGAACTGGTGGATGACATCCGAAGCATTTCTTCTTGGAAGGTAATCCGCACAGTCAATTCCTGATAAATTTGAACTGTTTGGTCTGTGGAATTGTACTGCACCGGCCAGAACTGTAATTGGGTGAAATTTTGACCCCGTAAAGTGTAGGTGTTCAACACTTGAGCTGGAGAATTGGGAAAAATATTTTCGGGATCGGATATCTCTTCCTGAGTGACTTCAGTAGGTACTTCTGAAGGCTCTTCAGTAGGTACTTCAGTAGGCTCCTCAGTAGGCTCTTCAGTGGGCATATCTGTAGGCTCTACAGTGGGTTCTTCAGTGGGCTCTACAGTAGGTTCTTCAGTGGGCACTTCAGTGGGCACTTCAGTGGATTCTTCAGTGGGTTCTTCGGTGGGCTCTTCAGTGGGCTCTACAGTAGGTTCTTCAGTGGGCACTTCAGTGGGCACTTCAGTGGGCTCTAAAGTAGGTTCTTCGGTGGGCACTTCAGTGGGTTCTTCCTGAGTGGTTTCAAGGCATTCCTCGCCAGGTTCACATTTCTCAACTTCAGGTTCTCGATCTGGAATGATGCTGGGCAGTCCATCCTCGCCCAAAACTCTAGTGTAGGATTGGCTGTCGATCACTTCAATGCTGTAATCAGCGGCATAGGGCAGCTCAATGTTTTTTCGTAGAACTGGCAGGTCAGGAACGCCTACATCTACAGGGTGGCTGTATATATTGTCATTAAAAACCTTTCCGTCCTCCCTGATGACCAATGGATAGTCAGGAAAATGTACGGAAAGTTCAATAGCAGTGCTTGATATATTAAGGATACTGACAGTAGGATGTTGTTCCTGTTGAACTGCTGCTTCTGGGGTCAACGCAAAAGCGTTATAGGGATAAGCTAAACTTGTAAAAATTATGAGAAGGGTTACAACTCTCAGTAATTTACCGGTATTCATTTTATTATTTGCCTAATTCACTAAAAAACGGATATAATCTTTTCTAACTGTCCTCATGCTACTGGTTTGAATTCTCAAATTAGTGTAAAAAGACGCCGAAAATCAGTGAATCTGGTTAAAAGAGAATTAGACTATTTCGAAATCAGAAACTCTAATCTAAGATTTAATTTACGGGCATGTTTTTATGGTTGAAGTTGAGTTTGTGCGCGAGATTCGTCCCAAAATTGCTGATGAATTTACCTTGAAAGGTGAATTTGAACCGCGCACACCTGCAATCGCCAAAGCTTATGAATTAGGGATAGAACTTCACAAAGGTCAACGCCGTTTGAGCGGCGAGCCTTATTTTGAAACGCATTGTGTCTGGATTGCTTCATTTATCGATCAACTCGTTCAAAATGAAGCCTGGACAATTGCTGCGCTTCTTCATGATGTTGTGGAAGATCAGGGAGAGAGTCTGGAACAAATTCAGCAGCACTTCCCAGGCATTCTTGGGAAACATGTTGCTTATCTGGTTGACGGCGTCACTAAGATGAGCAACCCCCGAGATGGCAGGTCAAGAGAACTTGAAACCCTCCGGAAAATCGCACGCTTTCGCGATCCGGGGGTTTTTCTTATAAAGTTGGCGGATAAGAGCCATAACATCATGACGCTGGAACATATGTCACCGGAAAAGCAGCGCCAGAAAGCCACAGAAGCGATTCGGGCTTATGGAAAATTGGCGGGCATTCTTAATTGTTACCGCTGGCGTCACTGGCTGGAGGATATGGCCTTCCCTTATGCTGAGGAGGGGATCTTTAAATTCGTCAGAGAACAAATTGACAGCGATCCTCGATTGGAACTGGGATTCATCAATGACATGCTGTCGAAATTAAGCGGTCTGATGGAAGAAGAAGGTATCGCAGGTAAGATCCGGATCATCGTCAATGGGTATTGGCAAGCTTGGCAGAAGTTGCGTCGGATGGCAAGGGACCGCAGGACTTCTCTGGATGATTTCTCGGCGGTCAATGATATTGTCAGTTTTCGGATGTTGGTGAAGAATTCCGACACATCTGAATGTTATCGTTTGCTTGCCAGAGTCAATCGATTCTTCAACCGATATTTAGACCACAGCCGATTTGATGATTACATTGCCAGCCCGCAGCATGGATACCGTGCCCTGCAGGTGACAGCCTGGCTTCCCGATTTAGGCGCGGTTGAGGTGGCGATCACAACCGAAGAGTTAGAGGGGGAGAATCTTTGGGGCGTGATCTACGCCTTACAGCATGGTAAACAAATCACGCAATATAAACCCATTCAGATCTTCACCCCCACCGGCGGGACACGTTTCTTGCCGGACGGCTCCACTGTGCTGGATGCGGTTGCAGCAATTCAGGATTTTCTGTTAGATAAGATACATCGTGTTGAGGTGAACGGTGAGCCCCGAGCACTGGACGCGCAAATCCAACCCGGTGATCTGGTTGAGGTGATTACCCATGGCGATCGTATGACTCCAACTGAGGATTGGCTTAAGTTCTGCAACCTGTCTACTGCTCGTCAGCTTCGCTCGGTATTGGTGACGGCAGCCTTGAAGCAGACGGCTGAAGAGGGCAGGAAAATGCTTAGACCATTGCTGACGGAGAGAGGCATTGTTGATTTAGACGATGTGCAGATTCAAGAAAGATTGAAGTTTGAAAATTTATTGAGCTCCTTGGCGGCAGCCAGTTTGGATGATCTATATTCAGCTTTGGGAGGGGGGACGGTTCGATTGAATGATGTGGATGAGGCATTGGATGAATCAGGTATTTCAAAGCAGGTCCTGGGATGGACGACGATTAACATTGTTGGCCCAAGCAACACAAATAAGCCTGGCGTGCTGGCATATCTGGCTGGATTGGTCTCCCGCTTCGGTGGAAATATCCTCCGGACGGTAAATAACACTTTTAGTGATGGATCATTCACCCTCAGGTGGGTCATTCAGGGATTGGATGAGGAGAAAAAACCAGCTCTGTTGCACGCTTTCTTGAATTGTGACATCAATCTGGATGAAGTAGAAATCGTTTAAAAAAGGAATAATTTCGTCCTTTGATCGGATAATATTCGATTCAGTTATTTTGTGGCTGGAGTGAAAAATCAATTAAATCGAATATAAACCGAGTTTCATCTTCTGCTTGAATTAACAATTCATTATCCTTGCTCTCCAGAATGAGTAACATACCGGTGTCTTCAGGGGTTATTATCAGCGATGATTGTGTTGAAGTTTTATCCAAACTTGTTAATAGGATGAATATAGCGCCCTGTTGGGGGTTATTAGGGGAGGCTCCGGCAGCAATTTGTAGGTAACCATTATCTAAGCGCGCTTGCCAGGTGTTATTCACCTGCATCCCATAAGGTATTCCAGCAATGGAACCGCCAGTTATAATGCCACTTTTGAATTCAGGGTCATGGCTTTCTGCTATGATTGAAGGTCCAATCGCATCTTTTCCTGTGCGATCCAGCAGGGATTCTTGAGCATTGAGGGCAGCAGCATTTAACAGGTTGATTTTCTCCTGGAGGCTGGCTTGCATCTGTGGATCTAAGTCGGGGTTATCAAGGGAAAGTTGGATATGATCCATCAAACCTTGCTGTGACACCGTGTCCTCTTCATCTTGATTTGATTCAGAAGCTGTTCGGGATTTGGGAAGTTCAGTTGCAAGGATCCACCGGATATCCGTCATCCAATTCAAATCCATTGCTGTATCAGGGGATGTCCTTAATGCTGATGTCAATTGTTGATATGCTTCATAGGGCGTGTTATCCGTGTTATTGCAAGTTCCCTGTTGACATGCTTGGAATTGGGTGAAGACGCCTGTAAATTCCATCCGTGCGCCATGCTGACTGAAGCTGTAACGACTCAGATGCGCCCATTGTTCCGCTTGGATGCCATCTGTGCGATAGATCAGGGGCAGTGGCAAACTCGCTGGCGCTCCCCAGGAAACATACCAAATGTCTTCCATTGACCAGCCGGCGCCGCATACAGTTGAGGTGCTGCCTTCCGAGTAGGGGCAACCGGCGGCATCGCCAAAATGTATTAGGGGGTATTGGTTAACCTGATCATAGGCGTCTACCCAGGCACGAGACCATTGCGGTGTGTTCCATCCCACCTCGATATCGCTAGCTCCATATGTCTGTACTTGCTGGAAGATGCCCTGGTCAATCGCCCACTGATTGATGTGGTTGACTATTTCAGCCCAGGCAGCACCGTGAGACGAAGCTTTCTCTTCGGTGTCGCAGGAAGTGGGCTTGTTATTCGTTCCCACGCCAATGACAAGGTTAGATGCGTTATCTGAACCTGTACAGGTGTAATAACCCAGAGCGAAATTCTTTACGGCGTTTTCAATGTCGCTGAGAGGAACTGGGCCAAAGCCGAATAATTCCGCGCCAAAACCAAGCTCGGTGTCGCATATCGGATAGCTGAAATCAAGCACGGAGACACTGTCCTGTGCCCCTGGTTGGTTTTGGTCTCGGGTGCCGATCTCACAGCCTAAATCGTATAAAAACGCATCATTGACGGTAATCATGTAATAGCTATTCGATGAGAGTTTGACTTCTGAATTTGTAAATAGGGGGAAGTAAACGTGTTGTTCTTCTTGTGCGTTGACGGGATAGAAGAATACCGTTCTCGAAATTGTTATCAGTGAAATTCCGATAAGGACGATCAGGGATACGAATAAAAATTTTCTTTTGTTCATATTTAGCACCCGTGTTGATGAGGGCTTTATCAGAGCAGTGTTGGCTGGTAAGCAGGTCTTTGTCCATCCAAAAGGATGAATCTTGATACTCTATCAGTGGATATGCCGCATTTCTGCAAGGTACTGATATCCCGAATCTTACCATGACTGCGTATATTTATGATCTTATGGGCAAAGACCGGTCCAATTCCAGGAATTTTCAAAAGCTGCTGGTAATCAGCCTCGTTGATTTCGGTAGGATTGTGAATCAGGTTGACTTCCGCCCAGGCTAGTTTGGGATCCTTTTCAAGATGCATATTCCCCATTGGAGAAAACCGGATATCTTCCAAATCAAATTGATAATCCCGAAGTAAATAGAAGGCTTGGTAAAGGCGATGTTGCCGCCAGGGGTTAAGGGGTGGGAGGTTTTCGAAGGGTGTGTCAGTCACAGGTGTAAAGCTTGAATAATAGGCTCGCGTAATATTGAAATTTGATTTTAATTTGGCAGTCGTTTGCAGAAGATCAAGATCCGATTCGCCAACTGCTCCCACGACGAATTGTGTACTGCTTGAGGGCCATGTACCTTTCCAGGCGAGATGGGGCGGGTAGTCCCTTCGAATTTCATTGATTACCTGCAATGGCTCTAGGAGTTCCTTGAAAAACACTTTGTGAGGGGCAAGTTTCTCCAGGCAAGTCTCGTTGGGGCCTTCTAAATTAATGGACACCCGATCGGCAAGCTGCATAGCCCGGAAGATCTGGTCCTTTTCCGCACCGGGCATGATTTTCAAATGAATATATTCTTGATAATGGTAATTCTTACGGAGAATTTCCGCTGTGGCAATGATGCGGTCTTGCGTACGCACACCACCGTCGGTGATACCTGAGCTTAGAAATACGCCCTTGGCAATGCCCGCGTCAGATAATTTTACAACGGCTGAAGCGAGTTCATCAGGCGTCAGACTGGCGCGCTTGGTGTCTCTGCCGGAGCGGAAACAACAATAATTGCAATCACGCTCACATACAGACGTCTGCATGGTCTTCAGCAGGGGGATGGTCTTGCCGTTGGGGAGCCGGGCATTGGTGACGGGAAACCGTTCTTCCAGTTGATGAAGTTCATCAGTACACGGAGGATGACCTGGCTTTGTGCCAACATCTTCTGCCCCTTCGAAAGGCATGTTAAGTGATAGCGTCTTCAGTTTACAGAAGGTGTCCATAATTATAGTATAGAACAAATGTTTTATTATTACAAGATGTAAATCAACACAATATAGAATTTCGGTTATGATTAGATGTTTGTGTTTTACTATGAGGAGAAGATCAATTTTTATAAAAGGATTTTTCAGATAATTAGATTTAATAGTAGGTTCAAAGGGATTAATTTTGTATTGAACTTTTGTAACTGGTAGACGCAAATAAATAGTTGTAAACTTGACTAAACACTATTAAATAACTATAATTTTGTGTGTTTTATCAAGAAGTGCAGAAGAAAAAATTATGGGTGAAAGAATATTAGATAATCAATCCTTTTTCGATCCGGGAGGGTTCAAGTCTGTCTCTGTCGGACAGCGGTTAAGAGAATATCGAATTGAACGTGGATTCTCTATTAAGGAGTTGGCTCAGAAAAGCGGATTGGCGGTTAATACCCTCAGCCTGATCGAAAATCAAAAATCTTCTCCCAGCGTGAACACCCTGGTTCAGTTGGCCAAAGCGCTGGGTATCCCATTAGCAAATTTATTTGAGCCGGTGAATGCCTCACGTCACCTTGTTCGAACTCAGAAAGGTCAACGAAGATCCATGGTCATGGAAGGGATTCATATTGAAGATTGTGGTTTTGAATTGCAAAACCAACCCTTGCAGCCCTGTATTGTGACTATACCGGTAGGAAAAGGTCGCGTTCAACCATCTGTCGTGCATACCGGTTATGAATTTATTTTTTGCCTTTCTGGGACGATAGATTATTTTGTTGAAGAAAAGAAGTATTCGCTTAAGCAAGGTGATAGTCTTTTGTTTGAAGCCCGTTTTCCTCATAGGTGGGTTAATCCCAGTGATGAACCGGCAAAATACTTGTTGATCATGATGCCCGGCGATGATGAGGATATCCCCTGTGAGGTTCACTTCCCTTCACAGGAGTCATTACATAATAAAGGTTCATAATGGCGACAGTTGATCGAAATCAAAGGAAACGATATACAATGAAACGATCTTTAGCATTTACATTGGCAGTTATAATTAGCTTGATGGGGGGATTGCTTTTTATATCTGTTCAGATTGTCTCTGCGAACCCAAAAAATCCTCAAGAATTAACTCCTGTAGGTCCATCCCAACCGCAGGGGACACGGTCAGCGATAGAAGGGGCTGTTCATGTGTTGTATTTTTACGCCAATGACTGTCCCCACTGTATTGAGATCATAGATGAGACATTGCTTCCCTTAAAGGAGGAGCATGGCGATTTGCTTGATTTGCGGCTGTTGGAAATCAGCATTCCTGAATATTACGAAGCGATGCTAAAGATTGAAACCTATTTTGAAATTCCTTCTGCGCAGCGCAGCATCCCTACGTTAGTGATCGACAATGAGATTCTGATCGGTGAGACACCTATTCGGGATTCTTTTGCACAACGGGTCGCTGACGGTCTTGAGAGAGGGGGGATTGCCTTCCCAGAAATTGAAGGCGTTGATATGGATTCATTGTTAAGTGTGGATCCGGAAACGGTATTGGAAATTGATCCTCTCTGTGAGGGCGATGAGGTCTGCTCAGTGGAGGCACCTATTTATGCCGCGTATTTCTATCAAACGGGCTGCAAGGAATGCAGCCGGGTGGAAGCGGACCTGACTTATCTTCGATCGCAGTATTCTCAATTGCAGGTGGTGGATTTCAATGTTTATGATCACGCTGACCTTGCTGCGTGGTTGGTAGACCAAATCGGATTTGAAGGAGACTTTTCCACGCCATCCATCATCATCGGGAAAACGGTGCTGCTCGCTGATGAGTTGTCGGTTGAGAATATTAAAGAGGTTGTGGAAAGCTATCGGAAGATGGGCACAGAAGCTATCTGGCTGGATTTTGATCCTGATCAAGGCCAGGAAACGATATTAGATCGATTTAAAAATATGGGATGGCTCACCGTTGTGGCGGCGGGTTTAGTAGATGGAATTAACCCCTGCGCCTTTGCAACATTGGTCTTCTTTGTGTCTTATCTCACGTTGAGCGGCAATACGGGAAAAGATGTTTTATTTGTTGGTGGAGCATTTACGCTGGGTGTTTTTCTGGCTTATCTGGCTGTGGGTTTGGGTTTGTATCAAATTTTGGAACTTGTCAGCGGGACCCTGGATATGATTTCTAGGATAGTGTTTATCCTGACAGGTGTTTTCTGTTTGGTTTTAGCAATATTGAGTTTCCTGGACTATCGAAAAGCGCGCCAGGGAGAAGTCAGTGATATGCTGTTGAAGCTACCTGAACCCCTGCGAATAAGAATTAATGCCACTATTCGTAAGGGGCGGTCTTCGAGTAATTATATTATCGGCGCTTTTGTTGCAGGGATTCTGATCTCATTCCTTGAATTAGCCTGTACCGGCCAGATTTATCTGCCAACCATCATCTTTGTAAGCAGCATTCCTGAATTAAGGCTTCAGGCGATTCTTTATCTCGTGGTCTACAATTTGCTCTTTATAATGCCGCTTGTGGTCATTTTTGTTTTGGTTTATTTCGGGACGACCTCCAAAGATCTCACACGATTTCTTCAGAAAAACGCCTCCTGGGTGAAATTGGGTATGAGCGTTGTCTTCGTCGCACTTGGTGTATGGTTGTTAATTTCCATGCTTCTTTAGATGATGCCAACTTATCCTATTTGGGACTTGCTGATGTGATAGAATCGATACATCTAGGCGAATTTTGTTTTATGAAGGGATGACCTATGTGCGGAAGATTCACCCTGACACTTGACCCTGGTGAGATCCAAGAATTATTAGATCTCGGTCCATTTGTTCACATTGTTCAACCTCGATATAACATCGCGCCTTCACAGCCTATTCCCATCGTGAAGGATGCCGAATCGAGGTCGGTGGCGCTCTATCGTTGGGGGTTGGTGCCTTTTTGGGCGGACGATCCGGAAATTGGCAATCGAATGATCAATGCCCGTTCAGAGACGATCTCAGAAAAACCATCATTCAGGGCTGCTTTTAAATATCGCCGCTGTTTGATCCTTGCGGATGGCTTTTTTGAATGGTATGCTGAAGGGAAGGGAGAAACCAAAACCCCTTACCTGTTCAAACTCAAAAATGACCATCCATTCACATTCGCTGGCTTGTATGAACATTGGGAGCCGCTGCAGGGGGGGGAACTGCATACCTGCACGATTTTAACTTGTCAGCCTAATAGCCTTGTGCGTCAATATCACTCTCGAATGCCCGTCATGTTGGGTGAAGATTCAAGATGGCAGTGGTTAGACCCTGAAACGAAAGCGGATACTTTACTTGATTTATTGAAACCTTATCCGTCAGAGGAAATGAAATGCTTTCCTGTTTCACGGGATGTGAATTCGCCACAAAACGATCACCCGGAGATTCTCGAACCCCTTGGCGAGTAAGAAACATGGTCAAATAGACTTAAAAATAAAAACTATCTTTCTTGACCTGAGAAGTGTTGAATGGTAGAATTGCATTCGCTTAATAAAGCGCCCCCATCGTCTAGGGGACCAGGACGTAGCCCTTTCAAGGCTAAAACCGGGGTTCGAATCCCCGTGGGGGCACAAGACGGCTCTAAAAAAAAGAGTCGTTTTTGCTTTTAATAACATAGCCCTTTCAACACCCGTGGAGGGTGCAGGTGCTAAAACCGGGGTTCGAACGAAGTGTCCTGGCTTTTTCCAAGAACTGGAGAAGAGATTTGTAAAAAATAAATCAATTATTAGTACATTACTTATGGCATGAGGTAAAATGAGCCCACAATTTTCCAGCCGAATCAATCGAGCCCTCATGTCTGACCATTGTATAATTCCCGCAAGACGGATAGAAATTGAATTCACAGAAAGACGATCACGTTTTATTACCAGTGTCAGCCCTGCATTCAGTGTGGAAGAAGCGCAATCTTTTATTACAGAGATTAAAGATAAATATCCTGATGCTACGCATCATGTGCCGGTTTTTCTTATTGGCCACGGCAGCACGACCATCGCTCATTGCTCGGATGATGGAGAGCCTTCTGGAACAGCAGGGCAGCCAGCCCTTGCCGTTCTGCGCGGCAGCGGTTTGGGGGATATCGTCCTGGTCATTACGCGCTATTTTGGAGGAACAAAATTAGGGACGGGCGGGTTGGTGAGGGCTTATAGCGATAGTGTGCGTATGGCTCTGGAAGCTCTGCCGCGGGCCCGCAAGATTTCAACAACTTCTCTGATGTTCGTTATCCCTTATGCAATTTATGAAAAGACGCGACTCATTATACATAATCATCATGGCGTGATTAAGGATCAGGATTTCGGCGCGGATGTGACGCTCACTGCGCGCATTGAGGATTCTTGCGTCGATTCCTTCAAGAATCACATGATAGAATTAACCCACGGGGATATTGAGTTCATTGAGATAGAGCACAGAGATAATACCATCCTACCTTTAAAATAAAAGCGCTGATTTGTCAGCGCTTGTCGTTTTTTCTGGGATGGAATTACAGTTTTTCCTGTACAGTATACAAGCGATTATATAATCCGCCCTGTTTAATTAATTCTTCGTGTGTACCCTGTTCTATAATTTCTTTCCCCTCGAGGACGACGATTTTATCCGCGTTTCTTACCGTTGAAAGGCGGTGGGCTATGATTATGGTCGTGCGGCCTTCCATCAATCGCTCTAACGCTTGTTGAATGAGGAGTTCCGTTTCAGTGTCGACTGAGGAGGTCGCTTCGTCAAGGATGAGGATGGGTGTGTCCTTAAGAACAGCCCTGGCGATGGAGATGCGTTGACGCTGACCGCCAGAGAGTTTAACACCGCGTTCGCCGATGATCGTGTCATACCCTTCAGGTAGTGACATGATGAAATCATGTGCATTGGCAATATTAGCTGCAGCGATAATATCCTCATCCGTAGCATTTGGATTTCCAAAGAGGAGGTTATCCCGAACTGAGCCATGGAAGAGGAAGACGTCCTGAAGGACAATACTGATATTTCGACGGAGAGCTTCGACATCAAGCTTGCGGATATCTACGCCATCGAGTTTGATAGCGCCCTCAGTGACATCATAGAATCGGGGGATGAGGCTCACCAGGGTGGATTTTCCAACACCCGTGGGACCAACCAGAGCGACAACGTCAGAAGCTGGAATATTCAGATCGATATTGCTTAAAACAGTTTCTTCGCTACCGTAACTGAAACTGACATTTTCAAATTCTAAGTGCCCATTGATCTTCTCTGGGAGGGGTAAGGGGTTTGATGGACTGGTGACATCAGGCTGTTCTGAAAGAAGTTCAGATACACGGTCGAAACCTGCTAAGGATTCCTGGATGTGTTCCCAGGACATGCCCAGCGCGCGAATGGGCTGATAAAACATTTCGAGATAAAGGAAAAAGGCGACCAAATCTGCAACGGGAAGGGTGCCCTGCAGAGCCATTTGACCGCCAAAAAAGATCACCACGAGCTGACCAATAGAGGTCGAAAGATCAATAAAGGGTTGAAAGATCGCCATCAACCGTAAGGCTGTCAATAAGGATGAGCGGTATCTTTCAATTCCCACCTCAACCCGTTGGAGTTGTTCGCTTTCTCGATTGAAAGCCTTGATCTCCCTGATTCCGGCAATGCTGTCGTTGAGAATGGCGTTCAGTTCTCCAACTTCGTATTGCCGTCTGCGAAAAGCAGGGCGTACGATTTTAGCAAATCCGAGAAGTGCAAGGATCACAAGCGGGATGGGCGCCATGCTGTAAATGGTTAGCCGCCAATTCATGCTCCCCAACACAAATGTAATCCCAACAAAGGTGATCAGGTTGACCAGGACATCCGGGATGGCGTGAGCAATCATTCGCTCAAAAAGGTCAGTGTCGTTGATCACGCGGGACATCAATTGTCCAGTTTGTTTATCCTCGTAAAACCGGAGGGAAAGCTGCTGCATATGCTCGTAAACATACTTCCGGGAATCGGAAACAACACCCCAACCTGCGATGTGCGCCATATAACTGCGGAGGAACTGTACAATTCCACGGGCGAGGAAGGTCACCAGAGCGATGAGAGTCAGTCGACGGACAACATTCATCGTTTCAGGCGAAAGTTGATTTTCCGTGATCAAATCAATCAGCGTACGGATCAGCCAGGGAATCAGCAGCTGCGCGCCGACCAAAGCCAGCATGCTGATCATTGTGATGACCAGCGCCCAGGTATATTTCTTTGCAAATCTTAGCAATAATTTCATAGCTTGCCAATTATACGCGCTTAACATACTAAATCAAAGAAGTTTAATAAATTCGTTAGATATTTATCTAAAATGATATGACATTAAGCATGTGACATGAAACAAGTGCTATCGTGTGTGATAGGGGATATTTATTCTGGCGGGGGCGGCGGGTCTTTTCTCAGTTCTTTCTTTCTAGCACGAAGGCGCTTATCCTCAAGTCGGCGTTCATGTGATGCCCGTGTCGGTTTTGTTTTCTTGCGTTTTTTCGGCGGCTTGAGTGCCTTGCGGATCAGTTGAGCTAATTTTTCACGAGCCGCCTTACGGTTCTTTTGCTGTGTGCGGTGGCTTTGAGATTCAATGATTAATACGCCATCAGTAGTGATCCTGTTTTGAGCCAGCTCTTTCAACCTTTCTTTGACCATTGATGGGAGGGTACTGGACTCCTTAATATTAAACCGAAGTTGGACCGAGGTGGCGACCTTGTTTACATTTTGACCACCTGGCCCGGAGGATTGCACAAATTCTTCGTCGATTTCACTTTCAGGAATGGCAAAAGTTCTCGAAATTCGAATCATATCTCTGGTTTTATCCATTAATTGTTGCTTGTATTTCAGTATACTATACACATTCTAAAAATATGATTGATATGAAGGGCAGAGAATAAAAAGTTTCTATGTTTGGTGATAGAAATTTAGAAATTGATCAAGTGTATGATTTTAATAACAAATTCCTTGTGGTGATGGACAGCACCAGTGTATTTCTATTATTAATGAAATAAAAAAAACCGCTCAGGATTAAGCGGTTTTTTCATTGAGGAAGAGAAATATTGGAGGTTGTAAGAAATTTGCTGTTCGCTGAAATCTCCATAAACCAATTATGATAATTATTGTCTAAATTATAGGATATTTACTCTCTTTTGTCAATAAAAAAATAATCACAATTTTCATCCAATGAATGAATCTTATGACAGTGCGGTTTTACAGTAAATCGATAAAAAGAGTTGACCGTATCCGTAAATTATTTATTGGTCCAAAAGGTTGGGCGTCGAAGAGTCTCTATAGTTCCTACTGAACAATCTCGTTATATTTCAGAATGTTGCCCTGTTTGTCCAGATGCTGTGTTGTGGCTGTGGCGATAATGAGTATAGTGGTGGGTGCATCATTCATCGCACTTAGCAATTGGGTGCCTTTGAAGCTGGTGAGATGGGCGCTGTCACCCTTATTCAGCGTCAATGGTTTTTTATTGGGGAGAGAAATTTCGAGCTGACCTTCTCTTACCAGGATGAAGGCTTCTCCTTTTTGAAGCTGGATGCTCTCAAGGTGCGATGCAGGCGGCAGGAATGCCAGGATCGCCTTGAAGGAGAGCTTATCCTTGGGGGACAGCAAGAAGAGTTCTGGTTTGGAAGGGGCGCCAAAGCCTGTCAGCCCTTTCATTTGCTCCTCTTGGACGATATAGGCATCTTCCTCTTCAATATCCTGAAATATCTGGAACAACCGGACATTGTAGAAATTTGCCAGTTTTTGAAGGTTTTCAACGGAGATGGATGCTTTATCGCGTTCGATCAGGGAGATAAAAGAGATTGAAAGATCAGCGCCTTCTGCGACTTCGTTGAGCTTATATCCTTTTTGATGTCTTAACTCACGTAATTTTTGACCTAATGTAGCCATATTTCTATTCCTTTCTCATTTGTTAGTAATTTTACCTTTAAAATCAAGATATTTGAATATCCTTTTATCTTCTTATATAAGGTTGTTATTTCTTTAAGTGTACCGGATAAGGTTATTCAATGCTAAACTTAGGCAACGGGTGTTACTGTCAAGATTTTCCATATTTATAAACAAATCAAAGAACTCCTTGGG
>CAZNRI010000034.1:0-28133 GCA_964575595.1 uncultured Candidatus Brevefilum sp. | reverse complement strand
AAGGAGTTCTCTCTTTTTGTCTACTCAAATATGGAAATATGATACAGTATCGCAACGGGTGATCGGCGCCGGTTGTCTGAGACCTTGGATGTTTCAGCATCTACAGTCACTGCCACAATCAAACGTATGTGTCGTGATGGATGGGTGAGGATTGATGAGAATAAAGAGATTGTGCTGACAAAAGACGGCCTGAGAGCCGTGATGAGTGTTATCCGCCGGCATATGCTCACGGAATGGATGCTTTCCCGTGTTTTGAAGCTGCCTCTTTCAGAAATGCACCGATAAGCTCATCAAATCGAACACGCCGTTTAGTCTGAAGTCGCAGAGCGGCTTCAATTGGAAATGGAAGATCCAATGTTTTGTCCCCACGGTAATCCGCTGCCTGGATACGAAGATGAGGCTCAGGAATGGTTGCTGCTGTCGCAATTCGTCCCTGGAACGGTGTTTATCCTTCGACGGATTCATGAAAATCCAGAAGAAGATTTTGAAATCCTGTCATTTCTGGTACAGCAAGGCTTGATTCCGGATGTTCAGGGCAGGGTTAATCGCAATCGTGGATCATTTCATAGAGTTTAGGCACTTGAGATTGAAGAACTTGTTTATCTGTGCGCCAGACGAATACATCTCCTACACCGCCGTATTCAAAACCAACTAGGCACGGCTTTCGCCAGTTTCCTGATCGAATCTCGCTAAGCGCCCATTTGAGGTTTTCCCAACCCTCTTTTTTCAATTCGAAATGATCTGTCAGAACGCCGGCGTAGAGCCTGATCCCTGTGATGTGCAATTCGGCTAACCGGTCAAGAGGGAGGTCTTGAATGTAATCTTTTACGTCAATCCCCAGTGTATCCGCTGTAATCCTTGCATGAGCTAAGTCCAATAACAGCATGCAGCCGGTATCCTGGATGACTTTAAAAAAGACTTCGCTATCCGCGGCTGTGCGGATGTGAGGATTGGCGGAAGTATAAGGAAAGTGTTCTAATGCGATAAGCTCAGCCCCAAAATGATCGGTCAATATTTTAATTTCATCACGCCAAAGCCGATTGATTTTTTCCAATTCGTATGGATCGTCCGGATTGAAATTACGGGGTGTTACGAGGTGAGTGTTGACGTGAGGGGTTTCAGTCTGCTTCATCAGGTTTTCAACCCTGGACAAATCAAGGTTAAAAGTGTTTCCCAGCCCGACATCGTGATCGTAGTGGATGGTAATTGGGTTGTGTTTTTTGGCTTCTTCAAGCATTCCCTCCCAATCGGGGCACTTGATAAGATCAACTTTAACGGCCTTTTCTTCTAATAAGTGAATGAGTGGGATGGAATAATTGACGGCAAATTTCATGTTACTTCCTGTGATATTTAGGTTTGAATGGATCTATGACCTTCTTGACGTTGATCATCGTCTTTGATCATAACCCATTCATCATAACAGAAAAGGAGAAAAGGCAGGGAGTAGGTTTAGATTAAATTACCTGATTTACTATTTTGAGTGATATCTTTGTCTTCCAATTTTGGGAGAAATCAATTATTGATCTAAATTGATTTAATGGTTTGCTTTTTCTTGTGTATGTTTTTAAATCGATCCGCGAGGGAAACGATCAGCACAGAAAATGCCCCCAGAAGGATTGAGGCTGTGTAGGCTTCTATGTTTTGGCGTTCTTCAATTGAACGGAAAATAAACAAAGTGGCTGTCTCTGTTCTTCCCTGAACTCCACCACCGATGACGAGAACAGCACCAAATTCACCCAAAGCTCTCGCCAGTGTCAGTGAAACGCCGTAGATCAATGCACTTTTCATTTGTGGGAAAATCACGCGCCAAAAAACCGTCCACCGATTTGCACCTAAGGTTGCCGCCGCATACTCCTGTTGCCGATCAAGGTTTTTGATTACGGGCAGCATCTCACGAATCATGAAGGGTAGGCTGACGAAAAGAGTCGCCAGGAACATTCCAGGAACAGCAAAGGCGACTTTAATGTTCAATGATTCTAATAACGGATAAAGGAGTCCATTTCTCCCAAAGAGAAGCAACAGCATATATCCCACAACGACAGGTGAGAGTGCAAAAGGGAGATCAATCAGGTTGTTAAAAAGCGACTTTCCGGGAAATTCCTGCCGGACAATGATCCAGGCGGTCAGCGACCCAAATACAGCTTGCACGAGCACCACGAGAAGGGCGATTTTCAGAGAAAGGAAGAGAGAATTCAGTAATGCCATTGAGGTGATGCTATGCCAGACAGCGGCAATTCCGTTTTGTAACGCGCCTTTGATTAATGCAAAGATTGGGGCGACAATCAGTAAACCCATATAAGAAACTACCAGCATAATTAAGATCCAAGCACCCCAGCCTTTTTTCTTCTGTTTCACCGATGGACTCCCCAGTGCTTTTCTATGGCATTCGCCGCCATCAATACCAAAAGGGATATAACAATCAACAGAATGGAAACGGCACTAGCTCCTAGGCGGTTCTCTGATTCCACAGCGCCTAAGACATACACAGCCGCGGTCTGCGTTTTCAGGGGAATGTTGCCGGCTACAATCACCACCGCGCCAAATTCGCCCACCGCGCGTGAAAAACTGAGCAGCGATCCGCTCAATATGGGCAGGGTGAGAGGTGGGAGGACGACCTTTCGAAAGGTTGTCCAGGGTGTTGCTCCTAAGGTAACGGCTGCTTCCTCCTGGGACAGGTCTAAATCCTCCAATACGGGTTGAATGTTTCGTACGACAAATGGGAAGGAAATGAACAGCAGCGCTAGGACGATCCCCGGCGGGGCGAATATGATTTGGAAACCGATTCTTTCTGACAGGAAACCGCCCAAGGCTTCCTGTGGACCGTAGAGCATGACCAGCATGACCCCAGTGACGAGAGTTGGGATGGAAAGGGGCAGGTCAATGATGGCATTGAGGATACGCTTGCCTGGGAAGTCGTATCGAACCAGGACATAGGCTGTCACCAGCCCCATAACAGCGTTGATGATCGTCATCAGTGCAGATGTCCATAAGGTCAGGAGTATGGCGTGGCTGGCTATTGGCAGGGTAATTTGATGCCAGAGGCCGGACAGCCCTTCTCGAAATCCATCCTGTATGATGACAATTAAGGGAACAAGAATCATTATACAAAGGTAGAGGATGGCTGGCAGGCGGAGCAGCCATTGCGATAAGCCCGCTTTTTGTTCAGATTGGGCTAGCGAGCGTTCCATGATTATTCACCGCCCTGGACTTGCAGAATGGCTTGGGTGTAGACGCCCTCTTCTCCAAAGATGTCAACCATGATGTTCTCCCATCCGCCGAAAAATTCAACGGTGAATAAATCTTCTACCGCTGGGTACAATTCTGTTGTGGTTGCTGCTACATCTGGGTTGACCACTCTCAGACCGTGCTGCGCATAGATTTCCTGTGCCTGCTGGGTGTACAAAAAATTCACAAAAGCCTCAGCGACCTCTCGGATGCCGTGTTTGTCCACATTGGCATCTACAACAGTGACGGGATTCTCAATCAGGATGGTTGATGTGGGAATGACAAGCTCGTATGTTTTTCCAGTCTGTCTGCCCACCAGCACTTCATTTTCGTAGGTGATCGCCAGATCGCCGATGCCCATTTCAAAATTCAGGATGCTGTCACGGGCTGCCTTATCCATAACGCTTAAATTACTTAATACCTCACACAGAAAATCCGAGGCTGCCTGAGGATCATCCCCAGGGACACCATCTACTTTCCCGCGCAGAGCTGCGCCATATAGTGCGAGAACATTCCACATGGCACCGCCGCTTGTGTTGGGGTTCGGTGTGAGAATTTCCAATCCCGGTTGAGTTAAATCCATCCAGTCATGAATGTTCTTAGGATTGCCCTCCCGAACGGCAAAAGACACTATGGACGTCGTGATCATCCCTTTGTATTCCCCTGCTTTCCAGTCATGGGTGATCAGACCGGCTTCTTGAATGCGGTTGACGTCCGCTTCTAAGGACAGCGCAACGATATCGGCTTCAAAGCCTTCCACAACGGCGCGGGATTGCGCACCGGAACCCAGATAGGATTCCTCAAAAGTGACTTTCTGTCCTGTTTCAGATAACCAATATTCCTGAAAAAGCGGAATGATCTCACCATATGCTTCCCGCGGGGTGGTATAGGCGCCAAGAATCAGAGAGACCTCATCGTTGGTCTGAGTTTCTACACCAGCGCTGCAAGAAGCAAGCAGCGGCGCAATTAGGATTATTACTAAGTAATTTAATATTTTTTTCATGTAGTCCTCCTGAAGCGGTTTTGCAGCCTTTGATATTGTCGAGACCGTATGATTAAGAATGAACAACCTTCAATTGTTGAAATGATTGCACCCGTTACGCCGTTCAACCCCGGCTTTTGATTATGATTGGGTAATGGCGCTCCGAGGACGATCAAGTCGTAGTCTTCCATGTTCAATTCCTCCTGTATAGCTGGCAGCAAGTCGCCTTTTCTTATCCTGGTTTGAGATTCCACACCGAAAAGGGCAAGGCTTTTTTGTCCATCAACCAGGAAGCGCTCAATTCTTGTTGTTGGGTATTCATTTATGGGGTTATCTGGAACAACCGTCATTAAGGTGGCTTCTGCCCCCATATGGCGTAACAGGCGACCTGCAAAGACGACATTGTCTTTTCCTGGTTCACCGCTTTCCAAACAAATCAATGCTTTTCGTAAATGTGTAATTGGATTGGTAGCAAGGTATAAATGGTGTTCACCTATCTGTAAGGTCTGTTCGGGTTGTTCGTATCCTGCTGTGGGACGCCATCCCAATATCACAAGATCAATTGGACCTTCTTCGACTGCATTAGCAAGGGCTACATTGAACGGTTCACACGACATTTGGACTTCAAGCGAAGCCATCCCACTTCCGATTTGTTTTCTGGCGTCTACTAGATGTTTTTCTAATCGCGTTTGGTCCTCTCCAACTCCTAAAAGAACAAGCTGAGCATGGGACATTCGAGCCATAAATCCGCCCTGCGCGAGTGCGGATTGGCTACGTAATGAACCATCTGTTACCAGCAGGAAGTTTAAACCAGGATGTGAAAGGACATGCAAACGCCTGATGCCCACCCATGCCTCATGCCCTGGATCAAAAGGTGCATTTGTGCTTTGTTCCGGTGAGCGGTTGACATCCAGGATGAAGCCAGGGTGACCATAGGGAATGGATGGCGAGATGGAACGCACGCCGCGAATTGGGGGAATTTCAACCCGCAGGTGTTCCACAGGGCCTTTAAATCCCTTTTCAATAATCTCACCTTTTCCAATCGGAAAGCATCCCAAATCCTTCTTTGAAGCTGACAGCGCTACATCTTCGGGGCGGAAAAGGATTTGTGCGCGTTGATCTGAACTCAGGTGTATGGTTTCCACGGGCAGCGGGAAAGCATGGTCGCCGATATAGACTTCTTTTTCGTGAAGACGACCTAACAAGAGGTTGGCTGAACCCAGAAATGAGGCGACATACTCCGTTTTTGGATATTGATACAACTGGTGAGGTGTCCCGACTTCGATCAAGCGGCCAAAATTCATGACGCCGATCCGATCGCCGAGGTCAAAAGCCTCTTCCTGGTCGTGTGTGACTAAAATAGCTGCCACACCTAATTGGCATTGAATGCGCTTGAGGCTGCGGCGTAACTCCACGCGGATTTTGGCATCCAATGCCCCCAAAGGCTCATCCAGAAGCAGTACTTCCGGTTCAACTGCTAACGCCCGTGCCAGTGCTACTCGCTGCTGCTGTCCCCCAGAAAGCTGGCTGGGCATTCTGCCCCCCAATCCGACCAGTCCAACCAGCTCTAATAATTCATCGCGCCTTTTCTGGCGCTGTTCTTTAGGTACTTTACGGACCTGTAATCCAAACTCTATGTTTTGGGCGACAGTCATATATTGGAAGAGGGCATAATTCTGAAAGACGAAACCGATATTGCGCTTTTGTGTGGGTAGATTTGTCACATCACGGTCGTGAAGGAGAACCCTACCTTTGTCTGGCTGCACCAGCCCTGCAATGATGTTTAGAGCGGTTGTCTTTCCGCTGCCGCTCGCTCCCAGGAGGACGAAGAATTCTCCATCCTTGACTTCCAAGCTGAGATTGTTTACGACAGCCTGGTGACCGAAATATTTACTGATATTTTCAAGACGAATTGACACAGCCTACCCTCACAGAATGATGAATAATTGTGACGCGTAAAACCAAGCATGCATTACCTGTTTATCATTCTATTTTTCTACTGTGACGAGAGTTGTGATAGGTGTGTGATATTCCTGTGACAATTTGGTTTTCCCCGTTTAAAAAGTACTTCTCACTTCACCCCGAAGCCATACCCCATTCCTGGCAGGTTGATGATGAGAGTAGGTTCACTGGGATTATCTTCGATTTTTACACGCAGACGACGCACCAGCTGGCGCAACATTTCAGTACTTCCCCCTCCCGGCCCCCAAACCTCAGCGATGATGTTTTCCGTCAACAGGATCTGTTCCACATTGAGCATAAAATATTCGAGCAAGTATGATTCAAGACGGGTCAATTTGATAGGTGTCTGTCCATTTCGAGTGAACTCACGGCGTATTGGATCAAAGATGATATTTTCATAGGTAAAGGGCTCTTTTTTCTCGGGTTGTTCCGGGTATGATCGACGTAGAACAGTTTTGATTCTTGCTACAAGTTGACGAGGGCTGAAGGGTTTCAGGATGTAATCATCTGCACCGATGTCTAATCCTTTTAGGATGTCCTCTTCCTCATCGCGGACTGTCAAAAGAATAATGGGGACATCAGAGGTCTGTCGGATCTTCTGGCAGATATCAAAGCCGTTTTTTATTCCGTGTTCCCCAGGTAAGTTAACGTCCAGAATGATGACATCAATGGATTTTTCTTTGAAAAGCTCAAGGGCGCTGGAGATGTCATAGGCGAGGTAGGATTCAAAGCCTGCTCGACGTAAAGTGAAACCTATCAGGTCAGCCAATGTGCGGTCATCATCAACGATGAGTGCTTTCATTTATTTTGGTCCTTCGATCATAGGAAGTGTAAACCAGAATATGGCACCTTCATTCTCTTTGTTCTTAAAACCGACTTCTCCATGCTGGGCTTCGATGACAGCTTTAACAACAGAGAGGCCAAGCCCATGTCCCAGGTCTGATGTTTCATCATCGGTTTCTGGAGAGATAAAGCGTTTAAAAAGGTGGGATTGAAAGCCCGAAGATATACCTGGCCCCTCATCGTGGACTTCAACCATAACATTTCCCTTAAGAATTAAGGTTCGGATGGTGATACAGCCATTGTCTGGGCTGTGCTTGACGGCATTGGACAAGAGATTAAGCAGGGCTTGAACGGTACGTCGCTGATCTGCCATGACCAGAAAGGACTGCTTTTGTTTGGGCGGAGTAATTTTAACATTATGTTTTTTGGCAATGGGTTGTATGGTATCCACGGCGTCTTTGATGATGACATTCAGTTCAATGGGTTTGGGATTGACTTTGAAACGACCTGCTTCGATACTCGCCGCTTCGATGAGATTATCGATCAACGCTTGGAGATTCACAATGCCAATGTTCAGTGAAAATAACAAATGTTCAATTTCTTCGTTTGAAAGAGTGGGCAGTTGGTCAATCAGCAGCTCCACCGATGCTGATAATGCAGTCAGGGGTGTGCGGAATTCGTGGGTGATATTCGCCATAAACTCGCCGATAAGCTTATGGATGCGTTCTTCGTCCGTCACATCCCGGATGAGCAGCGCTCGGGTGGCGTTGCCGGCTTCAGGGGGGACGAACTCTGATACGGAGACGGATAGTAATAATTCTTTACCGTCAATAATGACGGGAATCCTGCGGCTCTGGTTCGGAGCTGGGATTTGATGGCTGAACAACTCCTCACCGGAAGAAGACACAAAAAATTGATCAATTAACCTCCCCAACATAGCGGATGCTTCAACGCCTGTAATGTCGCTGATGGATTGGCTGGTAAATGTGATCCTCGCATCATTGTCAATGGTGAGCAAACCTTCCACAATCGAATCCAGGAGGTCTTCAATCCAAGCCTTCTCTTTACGAAGCTGATATAGGGAATGCTTCAGGCTGACTCTGGCGTCCTCAAGTGCGTTGGTGAGCTGGGTGATCTCCCAAGTGTTGGAGGGGGTGGCGAGTGGGGTCGCTAAATCTCCCTCTCTTAAAGCGGCCGCTGAACGTGCCAACTGATGGAGGGGTCTGCTGATCCGGCGGGAGATCAGAATTGCAATCACCGAGCCGATCAAACTTACAGCTGCGACTGTGCCGATGATGATATTCCTAAGCTGCCGATTAAGAGATCTATATGAACTGATATCAAGCAGGCCAATCAACTTAAATCCTGAATAACTGGATAATGGAATGATGGTGGACATATACGTGTTGCCAGCGTCGTCGCCGTTACCCGATAATGTATCATATAGTTCTAGATTGCTTGAAATCTCAATCTCACTTAACCCTCTATCGCTTACCAGATTGGATGCGATTTGTTCCCCATCATAAAATAAATAATAATCCAAACCGCTTTGGATGTGGAATTCCTGCAATATCGAACCTACCTCCTGACCGATGATAATTTTCGTGATTGATGAAGTTGGATTCGTTGATGCTGCTGATGAAATGAGCAAAACACGGTTGTTGGTTATGTTAAAGCCCTCAGGTTGGGGTGAGGTACAAAAACTAGGATCTAATCCCCCTCCGGAAGATGCAATCATGTTGTTTTGGTGACAAATCAACACCCCGTCAGCAGCAGCGTTATCCAAAAACTCGTCAAGATATTCAGACAATTGCGTTACATTCCCTTCCTCAACTATGAGTTGGTTAAGGGTTGGCCTTTCCATCAACAATAAAGCCAGGTTTTGAAGTTGAATGGTCTTGTTCTCAAGCAGCGCCAGGGTCGTCTGGTTGGATTGATCGATCAAGGCATGCAATTGTTGATCTGTTTGCTTACCCAGCAACCAGCCAACCGGAACACCCAAGGCAATGACCGTCCCTATAGTGAATAATAAAAAGATGAGGATTAATTGGATGACGAACCGTTTCGGGGAAAAGAAAGGGGACATTTGGGATTTTACACAATCAGATAAAAACTTGTTTTTTGCAAGTTGTATTGTGGATTAATATAAACGTTTAACAGACTTTCAGATACCATTTTTGAACCCAGGATGAGGTTAAGGATTTTAATTATTAATATAGCATTGAACAAATCGCTTGACAAACCTTTGACGCAAGGTCTTAAAACAAACTGGGATGAGGAGATGGATCATTTTTCAACATCTGTTTTCCGGGCATGAAGTTTCATATGCCCCCGCTGAATGCCCTCGGTGGCTAAAGCTCGCAGTGCAGCCAGGTTTTGGGCTAAACCGACAGAAACGATGATCTCAGCTAGTTCGTTTCCCGTCTGGACGCCCATCAACTTCAAGCATGCTTTAGCGACGGGGTTGGCTTGTGTGGCGCCCCCGACGATTCCAACGGCCATCGGCATTTCAAGGGTGCCGTGTAAATTTCCCTGCGCGTCTTTTTCCCACTCGGATAGACTGGTGTAACGACCTGAACGGGCGGCGTATGCATGCGCGCCAGCTTCTATACAGCGCCAATCATTGCCTGTCGCGATGGCAACCGCATCCACGCCGTTCATAATGCCTTTGTTGTGGGTGGCTGCCCGGTAGGGGTCAGCGACTGCAAACGCCCAGGCTTCGATCACACCGTCTCGCACTTCTTCACCCGTAAATTCATCAAAAGCCAATTCGTCTGTTGGGATGGTGACAGTGGCGCGCGTAACCCGTCTATCTGCCAGGTTTGAAAGAATGGCAAGATGGGCGCGACCACCCGTAAGATCTTCAACAATGGGTCCCAGGTGTTCCATAACTGAGTTGATCGTGTTCGCCCCCATGGAATCTCGCACATCATAAATCAGGTGTAAGACAATGAATGATCCAATGGGGGAGTCATGGATCAGCCGTACTTCTACATCGCGCGGTCCGCCTCCGATTTCCACCATGAATTGATTTACTTTTTTGGCTTCTATTAAGAGGTCATTTTTATGTTGTTGGAGCACTTGTATAGTCTGATGGGGGTCTTTAACATCAAGCAATTGCAGTTGACCGATCATCTCAGGCGCGCTGGATGAAGCATGAAATCCTCCAGTTGATCTTGCCAGTTTTGCCATAAAGGATGCCCCGGCCACAACAGAAGGTTCCTCAATAGCCATTGGCACCAGCACTTCTCGACCGTTCACAATGAAGTACTGAGCAATGCCCAAAGGAAGGCCTTGAATACCCACCACATTTTCGATCATCATGTTTGCGATATCGGTGGATAACCCATCTTTTAGCATGGCGTGAGTTTCATCATCCAGATAGGCTTCTTCAACCAATCGTTCCAGGCGTTCGGGTATTGTCAGTTCATAAAACTTTTTCTTCTTATCGGTGCTCACAAACGGCTTCTCCTGTTATTGTTTTACTTACCTTCAGTATAATAAATCATAACATGAAGCGCCCCTCAAAACCTACCAATCATCAATTACTGTCCCTTAATTATGCTGTTTCAAACGCCTCCGGTTTATTGAACACGTCATACTGCGCCTCAAGTTCTTGCCGGAATTGCTGTGTGTACAGGTTGTAATACTTTCCTTTGTTGTGGATCAACTCACGGTGGGTCCCCATCTCGGCGATCTGACCATCTTCAATAACGATGATCTTATCCGCGCGTTTGATGGTGGACAGGCGGTGGGCGATTACGAAACTGGTGCGGCCTTTCATCAGCCGATCCATCCCACGCTGGATTAATGCTTCCGTGAGCGTGTCCACCGAGCTGGTGGCTTCATCCATGATGAAAAGCTCCGGCTCTGCGAGAATGGCGCGGGCGATGCTAATCAACTGCTTTTGCCCGACAGAAAGGAGGTTGCCACCCTCACCGACATCCTGATCGTAACCGTGTTCAAACTTCATTATGAAATCATGTGCGCCGGCAAGTTTAGCGGCTTCTTCAATTTCCTCATCGGAAGCATCAAGCCGACCGTAGCGGATGTTATCCCGGATAGAACCTGTGAAGAGATGCGGTGTCTGCAGCACCATTCCAATGCGGGATTGAATGTCTTCAAGTTTCATTTCCTGGTAATCTACGCCATGATAGTAGATCGTTCCCTGTGTGGGCTCATAGAACCGGCAAAGTAAGTTGACAATGGTAGATTTGCCGCCGCCCGTTGGGCCGACCAAAGCTACCATTTCGCCCTTGTCCACATAAAAACTAAGCCCCTTGATAACCGGATTGTCCTCTTCATAGTAGAAATGGACATTTTCAAAGCGGATATCGCCTTCAATGGTTTTCGTTTTAACGGTTCTGGTGCGGTTCTTAACATCGGGTTCAGTGTCAATCAGGTTGAAAATGCGTTCAGCGGATGCCACAGCATTTTGCATTTGTGCATAGACCCGCGCCATGTCCTGGATGGGCCACATGATGAAAGTGATATAGGAAACGAAGGCTTGAATGCCACCGATGGTCATCGCGCCGATTTGTACCTGCATCCCGCCGCGCCACAGGACAATGCCCAATCCGATGGCGCTTATGATCTGAACCGTGGGCAAGAATAAAGCTGACAGCCAGGCGGCTTTGAAGCTAGCCTGATACATCCCCTCGCTTAACTCGGAGAATTCTTCCAGGTTTTTATCTTCTCTGGATAAGGCTTTGATCACCCGGACACCCGTAATGCTCTCATTAAATGCCCCTGTTATCTTGGAATTCATCTTTCTTGAGCGGCGGTAGTGATACAGGATGCGTGTCCGGAAGTAAAAAGCAACCACGATCAACACAGGCAGCATCACAATCACGATCAGGGCGAGTTTTGCATTGATGATAAACATGAAGATCGCTGCGGTGGAGATGTTAATCACCGCCCAGGTGACATCCAGAATGCCCCAGGTCATCAGATCGGATAAACGTTCCGTGTCAGAGGTCAAGCGGGACATGATCCAACCGACGGGCGTTTGGCTGAAATACGATAATGAGAGCTGCTGGAGATGGTTGAACATTCGTTTTCGCAGGTCATAGCGAACACGTTCTGCCAGAACACCCACCATGTAAATAAAACCAAATGCAGCGACAGCCTGGATGGTGATCACACCGGCATAGGTCAGCATTGTGCGAATGATTGCTTCGCGACTTCCAGCAATGATGCCATCATCAATGATGCGTTTACTGAGATAGGTTGTGTACGAATCAATTACAGATACAATCGCAATACAAATCAAGAAGCCGATGGCCCACTTCCAGTGGGGTTTTAGCAATGAGAGCAAGCGCTGAAAGATGTGTCCGGTCAGTTTTCCATATTCTTTTTCTTCAAGTTCTTCATACATCGACACTGGCAATTTCCTTTTCTAATTCATCTTCAATTTTGGTTTGAATATCAAAGATGTCGCGATACATACCGCTTGTTTTCATTAATTCCTGGTGTGTGCCCTTTTGGACGATTCTGCCTTTATCAAATACCAAGATCAAATCAGCATCCATTACACTCTGGATGCGATGGGCGATGATAAATGTAGTCCGCTCCTGCATGAGATATTCCAGGGCTGCTCGGATTTGTCCTTCTGTTTCTGTATCCACGCTTGAGGTTGAATCATCCAGAATGAGGATGCGCGGATTTTTCAATAGCGCTCTGGCAATTGCTACACGTTGTTTCTGTCCGCCTGAAAGTGTCACGCCGCGTTCACCCACCAGTGTGTCATAGCCGTTGGGGAATTCCAGAATGACATCGTGAATAGCGGCGAATTTGGCAGCCTGGATGATCTCTTCCTCAGAGACTTTGCGATGGATGCCGTAGGTGATGTTTTCTCGAATTGATCGTGAGAATAGGAAAGGCTCCTGTTCCACAATCCCGATCTGGGAGCGCAAGTATTTGCGTGAATATTTTGTAAGGTCGACGCCGTCCAATGTGATCAATCCCTGATTGGCGTCATAAAAACGTGGTAGAAGATTGACCAAGGTTGTTTTACCAGAACCGGTTGACCCCAGAAGTGCGATCACATCTCCTGGGTGGCAGGTGAAGCTAATATCTTCCAGGACAGGGTTGTCCTCTTCGTATTCAAAGTAGACATGATCGAAGATGATTTCGCCCTTGAGGCTTTCCTCAAGCTCATATTCGCCTTGGGTTAAGGGCTCTCGCTTTTGTTTAAGGAGTTCCACAACCCTCTGATAGGAAACCATGCCGGTGGAAGTTTGCACAATTAGACGTCCAAGATTCCTCATTGGCCAGATGATCCAAACTACTAATGACGTAAAAGCCATATAGGTGCCAACAGAAATCTCATTGTTAAGTGCCATGAACGCACCAATGAAAAATGAGGCCAGCATTTGTGCGCCACAGATGATATCGGACACAGGCCAGAAAAGGGAATGAATGGATAACAGTTCCTTTCCCAATCGGAATTTCTGCCAGTTCTCCTGATCGAATTTATAGCTTTCATACCCCTGGCGGGCAAAGGCTTTGACAACACGTACGCCGGTCAAGTTTTCCTGAAGTCGGCTGCTGAGAGTGGCTTCCTGCTCCTGATATTTCTCATACGCTTTTGAAACCCTGCCAAAGAAGAAGATTGAAACTCCGACAATGATGGGGATGCCGATGACCGAGTACAGGGCTAATCGTGTGTTCAATTGAAGGAGTGCGATAAAGTTGACGACAAACATGATCAGTATGCGTCCAATGCCGATAGCCTGGTCGTTGTAAAACCTGTTAATGGCATCAACATCGGAGGTGGCACGTGAGATCAAGTCTCCTGTCTGGGATTCGGCATGATAGGCATAGGGGAGCCGCTGGAGATGGTCGAACAAGTAATTGCGTAAGCGCCGAGTCACGCTTTCCGCGGTTTTGGATGCCATCCATCCAGAGATGAAGGAAAAACCACCTTGGAGAAGCGCTAAGCCTATAAAACTCAAGATGATCAAGGTCAGATCAGTACCGAAATTCCCGGCAATAATAACGTCATCCACAAATTTACGCAGTACCAGTGATATACCGGTCCGTGAGATCGTTGAAACAGCCAGTGTCGCTGTGGCGCCGATGTAGAGCCAATGATAGCCCTTCATCATACGCCACAAGCCTATTAAACGGTTGTTTGACACCGTCTTACTCAGATTGATATCATAATAAGTTTTTTTAGACACAGATGTTCCTCTCCAGTTCACTTAACGGTGTCATGTCAATTTTTTATGACTGAAAGTACTGGTTATATATGAACAGATGTATATAGGCAAATGTGGACGGGGGACCATCTCACACATCCATTTTTGTTACGAAAATGAGGTTTGCAACTTGCTTTGTTCCCGAGTTTTCAATCTTACCTTGATGTTGCATGGGTGTCAATGGAAAAGAAAAATCAGGTTGAATTACAAACCGCTATGGTAATGGCGATTTGATGGTGTCAATTTACTTCATCAATAAAACTGATAACATGCTGATAAGCTAAGTCCAATTCTCCAGCTAACAGGATGCAATGGGGTGAGTTTTCCAGGTGGATGTGTTTCTTATAGGACGCGCTGATGTTGTTCAGGATGATATCGGATGAGTCTTCCGAAATGGATTGATCAAATTCTCCCGTGAAAACCAGCGTGGGTTGGGTGATTTTGGAGAGCTGCTTCCTAGCATGCTGCTGCAGCTTCAACATTTCAACCACAGCTTTTAAGGGATAAATGGTGTATCCTTTCCAGGGCAAGCCATCGTCTTTGCCAGATTTATGTAAGTATTTCTTGAAAGGCCCTAATATTCGCGCCACCCAAAGCCCTTTAATTTTCATGGCGGGGGCGAAAAGCATCAATCCATTGATCTCCGGATGCTGTGCGCCAAGCTCAATCGCCAGCAATGCGCCCATTGATTCTGCAATGATGAATGTGCGGTTGCATTTTCTGGCGCATTTTTCGTAGAATTGTTTGGTTTTTTCCAGCCACATTTTCCAGGTGGCGCGGTTGAGGTCATCAGGGTGGGTGCCGTGACCGGGTAATAAGGGCGCAGCAACGGTAAACCCGGCTTGATGCAGTTTTTCCGCCATCAGCCTGACTTCGGCGGTTGTGGCTGTGAAGCCGTGGATCAATAGAACGCCGGTCTGGCTTCCTTCCCAGAAGACATCGTTGCCAGCGAGTTGGGGATTTTTGATATATTCGTTTTCAGCCATCGTTCACCTCCGTCATGGTTCGTGTGGCAGCGGGTAAGATTGCGATGTGCGGTCTCTTGGGCAGCTTGCTGATGATCGCTTTTATCACTTGATTGATTCCTTCAGGTGTGCTGGGGGTCAGCTTCCACTGGCTTACTAAACCGGCTGGGATATCTGAAACCAAAAGGATATTGACGCGAACCGCTTCTCTGGCGATCTGGAATGCTTTATGCGGCCCTATTTCAAAGTACCCCTGATTGAATTTTTTCAGAGTGTCCTCATGAGATTCAGTATGGATGACATAATCTTCAAATGTCTTACTTCCCGAACCTTCAGGGCAAGCCGCGAGCAGGATCACCCAACCGCCGTCCTTTGTGATTCGGGAGGCGTGGGTCATCCCTTTTTGGGCTTGGTAGAGGTTGATGTCCTTGGGTGAACCGCCAGGGGATGCGATCACCAGATCATAAGACTTCTCAACCTCGACGCCGAAAATCTGTCGGACGATGGGAATTGCCGCTTGCATTACAGGGATGGGTTCTCCAAAAAAAGCCTGCAAGATATGTTTATCTTCGTCCAGGATGATTCCTAATGAAAAATGTATGCCTGCTTTTTTACCGATTTCCTCAATATCTTGACGCATGGGATTGTTTTGAAACAAGCCTGATCGAGTGCTGTCCTGGATGAGCATGGCATGGTTTATCGTGATGGTTTCCCGTCCCGCCAATCCGATGGCAGCTGTTTTAACGCCGCCGGAGAAACCCATAAAGTGGTGGGGCTCAATGTTGCCTACAGTAATTTTAAGATCGCAGGAATAAAAGTCTTGATTGATGAAAATGGGCGTTCCAGCATCGGTCGTCCCCAAATCAACCATAGGCGAGCGGTCACAGTCGTGGACGAGGATAGGATAGGTATTGACGATCTCATCTCCCAGCATAGTCCGCAGTTCTGCATCGGTCATGGGCGCATGGGTCCCGGAACCAACGAAGAGTGTAATCTGTTGACGGTCTATGCCCAGGGTATCCAAATAATTGAGGAGGAATTCTAAAGGATTGGGTTTTGGCAGAGGGCGGGTTTTATCATTGATGGCAATGCCGATGGAGTTTGCATCATGAAAATCCTCAAGATTTTTATTACCGAGCGGGTTCTGAAATCCCTCCAGAAGGGTTTGTTCGATGTGTTCTATGGGCTTTTGAGAATCCGGGACGAGCACATCGACAGTCATGCCATCGGGAAGCTCTATAATGATCTGGCCAGTCCCATAAGGTAGAAAGTATTTCATCCAATCGTTACTCCGAGGTCAATAAATTCTTATGAACGGCTTTAGATATGATTTAATTATTTGGATAATTATAACCTTTGTTAGTTAAGGAACGACCTAAGAAGGGATTATTCAGGACTCTTCCGATTCACTATTCTTTTCATCTTGAAGGCGGAGCGATTGCTTCTTTGGCAAGAATTCTGTTAATGCCAGATAAATCGCCAATCCTGCAATGGCAATCCAGGCTTCGATAGCGTATAAACGTCGTTTCAGGATGACCTCAATGGGCGTTTGGGTTGCCTTTGCCATGAGCGGCCAGCGTCCACCGCCGACGACGAAAAATACCATGTACAATCCATAACCGATTTCAATAATGAAGTTGATAATAATAATCCAGTGAAGCACCTTACGCCATTTTCGCATGATTAACTCCCAAAATCTCTTGTGATCCATTCCCCTATGATTGATTATACCGATTGGACTGGAAGGGAATTTTTTGAGGGAGGTTAGCTTATTTGAAATATGTGTTGATTAAAGGGGTCATATCCACATCGCTGAAATCAGCGAGGAGGGAGAAAAAGAAAGCTGGATCACTGTGATCCTGACCAGCCTGGGCGTAAGCATGGAGGAATGCCATAAATGCTGCATCGCCCATCGCCAGCCTGGGGTTATTTAAGAATTTGACGCCGTTGAGGTAGACTGCATTGATGTAGGGGCGGTATTCATCGAAATCGTAAATGGTGCTGTTGACATATCCGGTGGGAGAGTAATCATAAACCCTGAAATCCCACCACCAATCGGTCAGCTCAGGATGATGAGATTCGAGATAAAGCAATTCGCTGTAGGTTGCCAGGGCTTCATCCAGCCAGGGTTCGTTCGCCTGGTCGTTGTGCACCAGCCCGTAAAACCATTGGTGGGAGGTTTCATGGACGATCAACGTTTCATAATAATTCTTGGGGGAATTGTCTGCGCTCTCAAAATACCAATCGCTTAGATAAAACAGTCCATCACATTCCAGCCCGTCATGGATATCCGCTTCAACGATGCTCATGAAACGCCGTTGATTATCGCCGTAAAGGTTGGTAAAGGTGTCCCAGGCACTTAATGCCAATTTTGCGGTTCTTTGACCTTTATCAGCGTGCTCTGGAAAGGTATAGACTCGGACAGCGGCAAGGTCGTTTTCCGAGCTTGATACCTGGTATTCCGGGCTGATGCCCAATGAGAAATTACGGACATCCTTTGCTGTGTAGCGAAAACAATTTCCATCGTGGGATTCAAGTTGTGCGCTTGCCGCGACGATGAGGCTTTTATCAGGCGGAGAAATCATCAGGTTAACGGAGAAATGACTGAGTGGATAGGACAGATATTCCCCTACGGCTCCAGGCGGGTTTGTGAGCCATCCCTGACCGTCAAGATAGGGTGGAATAAAGGGATACCAATCTGCCAGCAGGAGCTGCCTTTCTGTGTAACCAAAGGATGAATTGCTGTGCGGCGGCGTCAGATGAAATATGAGTGAGAGTTCTAATAGTTCACCTGGCAGCAAGGTTGGGTCTAAATGGATATGGAGAATGCCCTCTTCCATATGGGTTGTGGAATTCTCGTACGCGGAATCCAATTGAATGGAGTCTAAATGAAAAGCGCCGTCACTGTAGGAGGGTGGAACCAGAAGGGGAAGATATGAAATTTGACCCCCAGTATTATTCGTATAGTCAATTACCTGTGAAACTGAGAGATGATGCTCCTGATAGTTCAGGCTGATATTAAATTGATAGGTTGTGCGGTCAGATAATTGGGCATCTTCCGGCAGTGGAGTGTTCTCACAGGTAGCTGTGAAGGCTGGGGGAGGCAGAGTCTCAGTATGCCCTGCAGGGCTGGGTATTGATGCTTTTGTGGATGGGTTGGTGGGAGAGGCAGTCGAGGTTAGGATGGCAGGTGTACATGCGGTGATGATGATAACCAGTAAGAGTGAGACAAAGGTCAAAAAACGTTTCATAAGGGCTCTTCAAACCGCTGAATTTCGATCCTATAACCGTCCGGGTCTTCCAGGAAAAAATGATAAATATGAAACTTGGAATTATATTCAGGTTGGGTTAGCGTCGAAAGACCTTTGTCCCTCAGAGCTTGATACCAGCCGTCCACATCATCGCTGACCAGAGTCAGAATTACACTTCTGCTGGAAGGAATGGGTGGGATATGTTTGCAAAATCCGATAAAGGCTGATTCTGTGACACGGAAGATCAGGCATGTGCCCTGATCACGAGCCAACTCCAGCCCAAGCAGGTCGACATAAAAATGTTGGGTAGCAGCCAGGTCCTGCGCATGCAGAAATGTGATGTGTTGAGATACCTGTGGTGTGTTCATTTGGTTACATCTACCTTGCTGTAAAGAAAAAATGACGGGATAGCTTCTCCCGTCATTATTATAAGTCGATTTATGGATTCTCATTCAATGATGTTACGGATTTCGCCGTAGAGCGGTTTCAATCGATCATACATGCGTTTATAGACGCGATTATAAAGCGCATTGTATTTCTTATGATTATCTCGATTGGGCTCGAAAGTATCGCCGAGGTGGGTCATTTCATCTACAGCCGTCTTAAAATCAGGATGCAGCCCAAGGCCGACAGCCACATCAATCGCTGCTCCCAGTCCTGATGCTTCGTAAACATGCCCTCGTGACACTGGAAGGCCAAAGATGTCTGCTGTGGTTTGCATGACACCGGGGCTTTGACTGCCGCCGCCGGCGACCCGCAACTCTGTGATGGGGATGTGTGAACGCTTTTCCGTGCGCTCGGCGCCTTCACGCAGGGCGTAGGCTAACCCCTCAATGATAGCTCGGTAAAAATGCGCCCGACTGTGGGCGTCCCCGAAGCCGATCACTGCTCCTTTGGCTTCCGGTCCTGGCAGTTTCAGCCCCGGCGACCAATACGGCTGCAGGACGAGTCCTTCAGCGCCAGCCGGCACTTCTTGCAGAAGTTTGTCGAACAGGACTTCCGCTTCAATATTAAGTTTTTCGGCTTCGCGCTTTTCAACGTTTCCAAATTCCTCTTTGAACCAACTCACCATCCAGAAGCCGCGGTAGATTTGCACCTCCAGGGAATAAGCCCCCGGTACAGCTGCAGGATATGGAGGAATCAGGGGGATAACCTCGACATACTTTTTATGCGTTGTGTTGATAGTGGCTGTGGTACCGAAGCTGAGGCAGCCAATATGAGGCTCTAAACAGCCTGTACCAATCACCTCTGTGGCTTTATCGGCGGCTGTGGCGATAAGGGACAGCCCTTCGGGTATGCCGGTCGCTTCAGAGGCTTCTTTGGTGATATGTCCTAATAGTCCGGCTGGCGGCACGAGTTCAGAGAGTTTGTCCCTTTCAACATTTACAGCGTCCCATTTCCAATCATTGGGTTTTGCCCAATCTTTGTTCTTATAATCAAAGGGCATATAACCCACCTGGCATCCAATGGAGTCGATGACTTTTCCTGTCAGTCTGTATGTGAGGAAACCGGATAGGAAGACGAATTTATCTGTTTTTTGCCAGATTTCAGGCTGATTCTTTCTGATCCAGTTGGCTTCCGCTTCTGCCTGAAGGTAGTGAACAGTGTCCTGCATACCAGCCAGTTTGAATAGAAACCCCCAAAGCCCCCCAACGGGTTTGAGATCTTCTGTCCTGCGTTGGTCGAGCCACACAATAGCTGGTCGGAGGGGTTGTTGGTTTGCATCCAGGTTAATAACTGTTGATCGTTGGGTTGTCAGACCCACGCCAACAACAGCATTCCGATCAACGCCTTCCGTTTCCCATAGTTCCTGGCAAGCCTGGCAAACCGCACCCCAGAATACGTCGGGGTCCTGCTCTGCCCATCCTGGTTTTCGCGAGTAATAAGGTTGAATGGGGATGCGTTTTTTAGCAGTGAGGTTACCTTGTAAATCAAATAGCAAAGCGCGCACGCTTTGGGTGCCGTTATCAATTGCCAGGATCTGTTCTCCAGCCATGGTTTTCTCCCTTTGATGGTTATCAATCGGTGATGGTATCGAAAATCGCTTTATTTCATTCCTGATATTTTATCCGATTAATTTGGCAAGTAGTAATTCTCCCGCCAGATGTCTTTATAGCGTTGAATTTCTTTTTCCCATTTTTCGTCTGACCAACCTAATGGTTTCTGTACAAGTTGGCGGATTCGGTCCATATGGTCAAGACCGGCGTTTGGCAGCAGCAGCCCCAAACGCACTCGACGGAGCAGTAAATCATCCAGGTGGACAACAGCTTCATTTTCCGCAGCCCAAGCTAGTTCCGCCCAGAATTCCGGCATGGGGTCAATCGGTTGCAGATTGTCAGGATCAGCGTTTCTGAAGAAGGCATTGACGTCTTTTCCCAACCTCCCCGCCATCATGATCCAATCCGGATTGGATACGCTATGTTGGTTAAGGGGCTTGGGATGGATGAAACATGGGGCTCGGTGATTAAATTTAGGCCGGTTTGGCAGGCGGTCGCGGCAGAAATTAAGGACATCTGCAGACATGACGCGGAAGATGGTTAATTTTCCACCAGCAATTGTGATTAATCCATCTTCCTCCCAGACTTTGTGGGCACGGGATTCTTTGGACGGGGTAGATGCATTGGTGTTAATCACCGGTCTGAGGCCGGAGAACGTTGAAATGACGTCCTTTTCTGTTACGGGGAAATCCGGGAAGGCATGGTGGGCGGCTTCCAGCAGATAATCCACTTCGGATTGTGTGATGCGTGTTTCATCTTCATACAAGTCGTGATCCAGGTCCGTTGTCCCAATTATCGTGCGGCCCTCCCATGGAATAGCAAACAACGCCCGATTGTTCCGCGGGTGCAGCATGGTCACTGCCGTATGGAGAGGGATTTTTTCCTGAGAGAAGATGAGATGGCTGCCGCGCAAGCGACGCAGTTTGGGGTCGCCATTGAGCTTGTCACGCAGTTGATCTGACCAAGGCCCGGTGGCGTTAATTACCACTTTGGCGCGCAGCTCTTTTTGCGTGGGAGACAGCGTCCCAGTCTCATCCTGGAGGAGGATGCCTTCGACCATGCCGTTCTTTGACTTACAGAAATCAACCACTTTAGCATAATTGATGGCTGAGCCGCCATAGCGGATGCCGTCCATAATGACACGCAGCACAAGCTGGGAATCATCGACCCGGGAGTCAAAATATTTGACACCACCAACGAGCCCATCCGAGTCCAATGCTGGGAGGGCATCTCTGACCTGAGTTTGATTCAGGGTTCGGTGCTGCCACTTGGGTGCAAACAGATCGTAGACGATGACACCCAATTTCATCATCCTGGTTGCCCGGATATTGTCTTCGTTGGATGGAAAAATGAACGCTAATGGGTCAACCAGGCTGCCAGATTCACGGATTATCTGTTCTCTTTCTTTGACGGATTCCCTGACGACATCAAACTGGCGATTTTTTAAGTAACGGATTCCTCCATGGACGAGTTTGGAAGATCGGCTGGAGGTGCCAAAGGCAAAGTCTCGCGCTTCAAGGAGGGCAACTTTCAATCCTTTCTGTGCAGCCATGTTGAAGATGCCGGCGCCGGTAATGCCGCCGCCAATCACAATGATGTCCCAGGACTGGTCAAGATCGGACCAGGTTTGTTCCCGCCAGGTTCGAGTAAGCATTTTGTCTATTTCTTCCTCAATTGATATCAATCAATTTTTCGCGGTTCATGATCCCTTTTGGATCAACGTCTTTGATAATGTTTTCGATCATGTGCATGCCCAATGGCCCCTTTTCGGGAGCAAGATACGGTTTGTGGTCCAGACCAACGCCATGCTGGTGCGAGATCGTCCCTTCATATTCGACGATCCTCTGGCTGGCAAGCCCTTTAAGCCTTCGCCAATTGGCTAATGTCTGCTGTGGGTCTTTGGATCGGCGGTATAGGTAGGATATGTAAAGTGAGCCGCCATTGGCATAAACATGGGAGATGTGGCTGAACACAAATACCGGTTCATTGACATCTTCAAGGCCGTATCGAATATCTTTGAGGATGCTTTCCTGGCAGGTCTTAACTTTTTGCCAGGGAAGGGCGGTTTCGAGGGTGTCCAGGGCATATCCCAGGTCCCACAGGGTGTTGCGTAGGTATGGGGTATGAAACCGAGATTTTTCCCAGGTCTTACCGATATAAAATTTGACGACCATGCCCTGATGCTTGCGGACGTAATGGGCGAGCTGTCGATCAGCCAGTTTGTTAATTGCAGGATGACCCGTTAGACCGTAAATCATCATGCATCGTTGGTCTCTATGGCCGAAAAGGCTGAGCCCTTTCTTGGCGATATTGACCAGACTTTGCTTTCCGGCGAGCTGCAGGTTGGTCTCTGTCTCCAGAGGGTCACTAAGGCGTAACATGGATAGGGGCAGTTCGGCTTGGGCGATCTCGCGCATCGCTTCGAAGCCGGCATTGAAATTGGGGAAGAATGCAGAATAGAAGTGTTCTTCCTCTGGGAGCCGCCGGATGCGCATTCTCGCTTTGGTCAGGATGCCCAAACGCGCTTCGGAACCGAGGAGAATATGGCGCAGATCAGGGCCGGCAGCACTCCTGGGCACATGCGGTAGGTCAATCGGGCCGGAGGGAGTTTCCATGTGACCGGTGACAAACAAGGGTTCGATTCTGCCGTAATGGTAGGACTGCTGTCCGACGGATCGGGTTACGATCCACCCGCCCAGTGTGGAGTATTCCCAGGATTGCGGGAAATGCCCCAGAATGTAGCCGTGTTTCTCAAGTTGCGCTTCCAGATCGGGACCGCGTACGCCCGCCCCTAACGTTGCCTCCAAGTTTTCCTCATCAAGGTCAAGGAGTTGATTCATTTTCGCCAGGTCTACACTGAGGGTTGGTGGTCCTTCCTTGGGAGGTGTTAGATGTCCTACAACGCTTGACCCACCGCCGTAGGGTACCAGGTTGATCTGGTGTTCTTCCGCGAGACGGATTAAATCCCGGACGTCTTCATCGGTGGCGGGGTATGCAACGCCATCCGGAAATGAATCAATCAATCCATCCAGCATATCAATCCAATCGTTTAGCGATTGACCCCGTGCGTGGCCAAGCCGTTCTTTGGGGTCTGTTGTGATCAATGGATGATCAGGGAGTCTTGATGCTTGGACTTTATTAAGCAATTCTTCTAGGGTGATATTTTTTTGGACGCCCGGTTTGCCCACAACACTTTCTAGATATTTCCTGGCGGGTTCGGGAACCGGATAATCGGTTTCCACGCTTCCCCAACCCTGGATGCGTTTCATGGCTTCCTCCATTTGGTTTAATTAGAGAATTTTCGTTTGCTGCCAAAAATTCAGGCTCTCTCGCATGATATCCTCGGTGAGGGTTTTCGCGCGATTGACATCTTTCTTCTCGGCTGCTTCCGACAGGTCAGCGTAGTATTGCAATGAATGCTGACGTGCTTCGGGTATTGAAAAGTAATAAGGTGCTAAATTTAAAAATAGGTTCTCAAATCCGTTCAAGATCATGATGAATACCGGGTTTTTACTCAGGAGAACGAGCTCGTGCTGTAGGTTCCAATCGAAATTCGTGAAAGCTATTGGTGATTCATCCAATACATGTCGATCTTTCAGTATTAGGACAACCTGATCAGCTGCATTGGATACCGCTGAGGAGGTATACATGGGCGCCATCGCCAGGCGGACGTTCAATAGATTGGGGATGAAGTCATCGGGAAGATGATCGGGGTGTTCAGAAAGCGTGTTGAGCACGCCCAATTTTCCTTCGGTCCAATAGTTACGGACTCTGGTTGGTTTGCCCTGATGGATTTCCAGCCATCCATCTCTTGCCAGCCTTTGTAGCGCTTCGCGCAGGGTGGGGCGTGTAACGCCCAATGCCTCTGAAAGTTCGCGTTCGGCAGGAAGATGACTGTTGATAGGAAAAGTCCCATCGAGGATAGCATCAATCAGTCGTGTTTCGACGATTTCAGCTGGTTTTTGTATAGGCTGCCAGGATCTATTCTTTTTTAGTTTAGACTGGTAAGTGGTCATACCAGTATGATAATTGGAAATGGGCAATTTGACAAGGGTAAATTTGAGAATCGTGAAAGGTGAATCGGGAATTGGGTATTAGGTAATTAGGGATTGGGTGAATGGGGAATTGCGTTCAGGATTGGGCAGGTTAGGTTTCGCAGAGAGAGTTTGAACTGAACTTCATAGATATTTCTCGTAGAGGCGGTGGATTTTGTGGAAGTCAATATCCAGATTTGCGGCTTCCAGGAAGATGTTGATATTCTCTTCCCGCATCTGCAGCAGCTCTGCATACTCATATTGCTCGACATCTTTCACGCTTTTGTAAATCTCATTGTATAAGACGGCTGTGCCGCCTAAGCGTTGATAGTCTTCAACAATCCCGATGCCGTTCATATCAATCCAAGGGGTTCTTTTACTTTCCAACAGGACTTGCAGCCATCCAAAGGGGAACAGCCTGCCCTTTGTTCGTTGTAAGGCCTTGCCAATATCCGGGTAGCCCAAAATCCAACCGACCGGTTGTTCGTCTTTATAAATAAGCTTTACCAAGCGCGGATCGGCAATCCATAATAATTGAGATACCATGGTATCCATGTCCTCATCCGTCAGCGGTGGATTTCCCGCGGGTTCTGCCAACGATTCGTTATACAGATTCTTAAAGTCATCAATGACCTCGCGTAATTCCGCTTTTGTGTTGATTTTTGGAGCCTTAAACCCTACACGTTCTTCAACTAAGTGGGCTGCTTTTGCGAATTTTTCGGGAATTTCGGTCTCTCTGCTAATGCGACCGGTGTAGATATCCTTTACTTTGGTGAAACCCAGGTTTTCTACCATTTGGGGGTAGTAGGATGGATTGTATGGCTGATTAAAAGCAGGTTGATGTTCGAACCCATTTATCAGCATGCCAAAACCGTTCAAAACGGTGAATCCTTTTGGCCCTAAGATGTGGCTCAAGCATTGTTCTTTAGCCCATTCAAATGCTTTGGAAAACAATCCGTCAGCAACAGCTTGATCCTCAACCGTTTCAAAGTAATAAAAGAAAGCGGTTTTTCTATTGTGAAAATTATTGTAGCGATGGTTATTGGCAACAGCAAGCCTTCCCAGGATTTCACCGTTTTCATCAATTGCAAGGAAGAAGCCTGCTTCTCCATAATTATAAAAAGAAAAATTTGGCTTGAAGATTTTTCGCATTTCAGTGCGAAAATGCGGGACCCATTGAGGGGTATTTTCGTACAGCTTAAAGGGGAAATTGATAAAAGCACGGCGGCAGCGTCGGTCATCAGGCGTGAATTGGACGATCTTCATGGGAAATCCTTTATCCATCACTATGGATTTTTATTGTTGGGCGAATTGGACTCTGTTGTTTTCCAAGACACGCAGTCAAGAATAAGGCGTTAGTTAGGCTGGGTATTAAAAAGTGTTCTTAAGGGACATTCCAATACCTTAATTCATCCACTTTTACGGTAAAGCCGGGATTATTAGAGAACGCGATCAGGAATCCTGTATACCCTTCGTTGGTTAAGGTGCTGTCCGACGCAGTCCCGACCTCCTTACCATCAATATAGAAGGTAAAACTGGAGCCTTCCATCCAGATGCTCACACGATGGGGTTGATCCATGCCCTCTTTCAAGGGATCGGCAGATTGATAGCCTATGATTTCATTGATGTCAACGTCTTCCGCCATTCGGTAGAATCCCCATTGTCCATCGCATGTGATTCCCAGGAAGTAGAATTGCTGTCCATCCGAACTTGCCCGAACGGCTAAGCCAAAACGATCCAGACCGGAACAATTCGCCATTAGGATGGTTGCCTCAACATAGGCGTTTTTTAATTTTGGACTTGAGACGTACCAGCTGTGCCAATTGGAGTTTGTTTTGGCTGTCAGGTTCAAATATCCGTCTTTAGTCTCAAAACTTGCCTGCTCATAATCGAAGTCCCAGGCGCTGGAACTGCCGCTAAAATCCTGCGTCCAGGCGGGCGAACCTAATTGCGCTGTGGGATCGCTCTGATCCTGGGTGACGGTCGGGGTTATGGTAGCGGTTGAGGTTATGGTGGCAGTTGAGGTGGGAGTGGATGTGGCTTCACTAATCACCTCAGTTGCTGTCATTGTGGGCGCGATGGTATCAGCGATTTGTTCTTCAGCTTCGGCTGATTCGGTTAGCATATTTGCTACTTGAGTGGCGATGATATCCACTGTAGGTTCGCTTTCCCCCGGAAGATTGCAGCCTGAGATAAGAAGGGACAGGATCATTAAACATAAAATGCCAACTATCTTTTTCATGGGATTCTCCTCAATCATTGGTACCTATTGTCTTTTATTATAAGGTCTTCATCCCCTCAACGCAACTTGAATTAACATTAAGGGTTAATACAAATGAAGGATTTATTTACTTATTGTTAAAGGGTGGTGCTCAAACTGCCATTATAATCACAAATGATCATGTAAATTAATGACAAGGATGAAATCATGGATATTTTCTCTAAGTGTTATCAATATTCAACGGTTAAAGATGCAAAGGAATCGGGAATTTATCCCTATTTTATTCCTTTGGATGAAAACGAGGGGACAGAAGTCCTCTACGATGGCCGTCGGATCATCATGTGTGGGTCGAATAATTATCTGGGTCTGACCACACATCCCAAAGTACGTCAGGCAGCTCGGGATGCGATTGAACGTTATGGTACAAGCTGCACAGGGTCCCGCTTTCTTAATGGCAACATGTCCCTCCATGAAAAATTGGAAGAGGAGATCGCGGAATGGGTAGGGAAGGATTCTTCCTTGGTGTTTTCCACTGGGATGCAGGTTAATCTGGGGACGATCAGCGCTCTGGTTGGGCGGGACGATATTGTGATCATTGATAAGGAAGATCATGCCAGTATTGTGGATGGATCTTTCCTGAGTGGCGGGAAGATTGAGCGCTACCGCCATAATGACATGGGCCATCTTAAACGCGTTTTGGCGAGCTTGCCTGAGGACAAGGGGAAGTTGTTGGTCGTTGACGGTTTATTCAGCATGGAAGGGGATATTGCCCCTCTGCCGGAATTGGTGCCCCTATGCAAGGAATTTGGCGTTCGTTTGATGGTTGACGACGCGCACGCTATGGGGGTTTTGGGCGGCGGACGGGGGACAGCGGCTCATTTTGGTATGACGGAAGGTGTGGATTTGATTATGTCCACCTTTAGCAAGTCCTTTGCCTCTTTGGGTGGTTTTATTGCCGGTGAGGCTGATGTGGTGGATTATATCAAGCACCACGCCCGCAGTCTGATCTTCAGCGCAAGCATCCCTCCTGCCAATGCTGCAGCGGCAAGGGCAGCATTGCAGGTCATGCGAGAGGAGCCGTACCGGATCCAACGTGTTAATGAGATCGGCAAATACATGCGTGAGGAATATCAAAAGCTGGGCTTCGATACGGGCACATCGGAAACGCCAGTCATTCCCATCATCATTGGCGATGATGAAATGACATTTATGACCTGGAAGTTACTCTTTGAAAATGGCGTTTTTGTAAATCCGGTGATATCCCCAGCGGTCTCTCCAGGGCGGCAGCTTTTACGAACCAGCTACATGGCTACCCATACAGATGAACAGCTTGAACAAGTCTTGGAGACGTTCAAAGAGGTTGGAGAACAATTAGGATTGATCTAGATTGACAGATATTTGACTTAACTAAAAACAGCGGTCATCACGACCGCTGTTTTAGTTTAACCCTTTAGGGGGTTGAGGGCGGAACGCCCGAAACAAAAAACCACCGGCTATGCCGGTGGAAGCCA
>CAZNRI010000033.1:0-30972 GCA_964575595.1 uncultured Candidatus Brevefilum sp. | reverse complement strand
CCCCAAGGAGTTCTTTGATTTGTTTATAAATATGGAAAATCTTGACAGTAACCTGAGATTGTGATAAGTTTAGATTATTTCCTGAATATGTTATAATTCACCTGCCTTTATCAGTATCAGTTAGTTCACCCATGGAGGTTAACTTGTGGCTTATCGAAATTGGGAAGTAATCAAGGTATCCTATTGTGAACATGTCGGTGCGGAAGTTGCCCTAGAAGCTGAGATTGTTTATCCAGCCACCTTCTTGCCGGATCAGGCACCCCGAATCATTGCTCATCGATGTTCCCGCGGCTTGGCCTGTAACCACTTTAAACAACCATGCTGTTGTTGGGCGGGCACCAATCCCGACTATGATCCTTTCAAAGAGCCTGAAGCGGCTAAACCCGCCTCGTAATTTTCTGGTTCACAAACGATATTTGCATAAGACGCTCACCTGAGCGTTTTGTGTACTATTATGAGACACCGCCCGTTAGAGGGCGGTGTGATTCACTTTGATTGGTTTTTTGTGATTAAGAAATCACACCCAGCTCTTTCCCAACTTTGGCGAATGCACCTAAGGCTTTCTCAAGGTCATCCCTGGAATGTGTCGCTGAAATCATCACCCGGATGCGAGCCTGACCTTTGGGTACGGTTGGAAAACCCAGCGCCATGGCGAAGACCCCTTCTTCATATAACCGCCGGCTGAAATTCCGGGCGAGTTTGGCATCGCCCAACATAACTGGCGTGATGGGGGTCATGGTTTTGCCGGTGTCAAACCCCAAATTTCCCATTTCTTTTTTAAAAACATCTGCATTTTTCCATAATCTGTCGACCAGTTCGGTTGATTCTTCTAAAACGTCGACCGCAGCGATCGTGGCTGCCACATCAGGCACAGTCACCGCGGATGAAAACAGGAAAGGCCGACCGCGCTGCCGCAGCCATTCAATGATTTTTGCCTTGCCTGCAACCATGCCGCCCATGACGCCAAAGGCTTTGGAAAAGGTGCCCACTTCGATATCCACTCTGCCGTGAAGGTGGAAGTGGTCTACGATTCCACGACCACCCTCGCCCAAGACACCTTCACCGTGTGCGTCATCCACCATCAACAATAAGTCATAATTCTCGGCAATGTCAGCGAGTTTGTCCAGAGGCGGGTAATCCCCATCCATTGAGAATACGCCATCCGTGATGATCAATCCCCGGCGGTAATTGCCAATATTCTCGCGGATCACGGTTTCCAGAGAAGCTGGATCGGCATGGTTATATCGGGCGATCTCTGCCCGTGAAAGGCGGCAGCCGTCAATAATGGAAGCATGGTTGAGTTCATCCGAAAAAATAACATCCTGTTTCCCGACCAGAGCAGGGATAGTGCCTAAGTTGGCTGAAAAACCAGATTGAAAGGTGATGGCATCTTCCACCCGTTTGAATTTTGCGATTCGTTTTTCCAGTTCCAGGTGCAGGTTCATCGTGCCAGCTATGGTGCGAACTGCGCCAGGGCCGACGCCATATTTATCCATCGCTTCTTGAGCAGCTTTTACCAGTCGGGGGTGGTTGGCTAGTCCTAAATAGTTATTCGAGCAGAAATTGAGAACCCGTTTTCCGTCAACGACCAGCCACGCACCCTGTGGTGAACTCAGGGTGCGGATTTTGTTATACAGCCCCGATTCCTTCAGGCTTTCCAGTTCTTCATCAATCCAATTAAGTTTGCTTGACATAGCTCCCTCTGTAGATCGTGGTTAGGTTTAGAGATACGCTAACATTATACCTTTACTTCATCTGAAGGCTGTCTGTTGGTGATGTAAACAGGGGAATAGCAAAGTCATGATATTGCTTCTTTATATAAATCGCTATGGAAAAGAATTAGAAAAACCTCGTCCAGCACCTGATGGGTTTTCCGCTTCCTCCAGCGCTGTGCACCACCTTCCCCTTGAGCGCGGCGAAACACCCGAAGGGTGCTAAGAGGAAAGCTTCTTAATGCCTTTCATAAAGGAGCGTTTCCAGGGAATAGAAAAATGAATAGACAGAAAACTAATGATTTTTGATTGGCAAAGGAATACCAGATTATATAAGGAGGAAGGGTCCTATTCGATGATCACTTCCCAGAGGTGAACATGGGCAATTTCACTATCGTGGACGTTAAGGACTTCTATTTTCAACTCATCTACAGTCAATGTTTTTTCGAATACCACTGTCATCTCCCTGGGGACGGGCGAGCTGTCGACTTCCTCAGTGAGTGATCCAATAACATCTCCATTGGCAAGCGCGGTGACTGTCACCCGTGTTGGCGTTCCACCAACCTTTAAAATAAGCCGCTGTACATCTACAGCTTCAGAGAATGTCAATACCAAGCGCAGGGGGTTAGCTTCCAGAGTGCGAATCAAGGTGGTAGGGTCGCCGTCGAAGGCATGGGTGATCTCATTCATATCCAGAGCGGAATATTGAACGGTCACTTCTTGATTCAGAACTGTGATTTTCTCGGAGATGAGGGCTTGACGCGCTTCTCGTTCTTCTGCCAATATCGTCTCTATATCTTCGACGTATTCTAGACGAACGAAGAAAAAACCGCTGCTCCCATCCGGATAAGGCAGTGTCTCTTCAATGAGCACATTCTTAAATTTTCCTGATTCTTTGATCCAGATTAGGTCATCCCCGGTCATCACAAAGAGCATGTTTCGGTCCAGAGGTTTATACTGCTGACCATACGAGTTGATATTGCCCATCTTTACGTTAACCAGGTCATCTGTGAAATAGCGCATGAGGACGGTGGTGCCGTTGGCCCATGTTGAACTGACATAAACTGTTGTCTCTGGGTATTCCTCAGCTAATTCGGCAGCTCGGGTGAATACGGGCTGGGCGCCGTATTGCATCCCGCCTAGACCATAGTCGTCATACCAGGTGGGTCCGTTGATCAGTGAATCACCCAGCATCAGGAAGCAGAAACCAGCAAGGAAGATAAAGGACAAGCTTGCGATGTGAACATAGCTAAGGCTGTGCCATTTTTCCTGAAGCCAATTAAAGGCATCCTCTATCCCCAGCGCAGTGATTAAGGTGGTAGGAATAATGAACACCATTCCACGGGTGATGCCCCAATCCACGATGGCGGCTCCAGTTGGGGCGGCAAGGGTTGTTAAAATTAGCAGACGATGGGCGGGGTCTTTGAAGCGTTTGATGCAGCGCACCAGACCGGCAATCCAGAAGGGAAAGGTTGCCAGCAGGATATGTCCATATCCCTTCATGATGTGCCGCTCGAGATCACCCTGGTTGGAGAACAGCCAGGCTGGCAATGATATATCCGGCCAGAGGATTTCGATGATTGAGGGGTTGGGCCAGAACCAATAAAAGGGGTTAAACCCTTTCAACCAGTTGGCGACATAGGTGAATATTTTTTCATGTAGGGGGATAGGCTTGATCCAGTATGAGCTGAGCACGGTTAGGTGATGGGTGATTTCTTCCCCTTGGGTCAGTGAGAATCGCAGGTAGGGCAAAATTAAGAAAGCCAGTAATCCCAAACCCCACAAGGTCGTCTTGCGGTTCTGCCAATGGTATTTTGCGTCGGATATCAATAATAATAAACCGGTGACCGCGATGATCACTTGCCCGGGGCTGTAGGCATAGAAGGACAGGGCCCCGAACAAAAGGGCAAGGTAGAGGGAGCGCGGTTTCCCCTGACGATAGCGCAAGTAGAAGTAAATAAAACCTGTGTACATAGAGACCATGATGACGGTTTCAAAAGCGGTTCGGGAATGCAGGAACCAGGCGGGAACAACCGCCAGGAGTAAGGGGCCCAGCCACCAGTAGCGACTCTTAAAATTATCCCGCAAGATCAATCCCAGGCAAACCGCGGCTGTAACTGTGAGCAGAACGGACACCCCGCGCGTTACCCACACGGACTTCCCCAATATTAGATAGGGCAGGACTTGCGCGTAGACAGAGAAGCTGAGATTGTACTGCCCGCCATTTTTAAAATATGTAGGAAGGAAAACGCCTTTATCGCCCTTAAAGCCGTGATTGACCAGATCTGCCGCTTGCTGGGTTTGGATGGCTTCATCTGTAAAGAAGTAAATTGGAAAATCCGGCAGGCAGATCAGTCGGGTGGCAAGGTAAACGGCGAGCCCTAATATAAAAAGTATCAAGGCAAGTCGATTAAGGACTTTCTCTTTGTCTTGATCTTCGAATAACTCTTCAGGTTGAGTTTGGTGATCGGCCTCAGGCTGCTGCATAGGCGAACTCCTTTGGTACCATAGAAAAAATTATAGCATGGAAGAATAGTTGTTGATAGAAGAATCGCCCAATTTCACCAAGAATGCTTTCATGTTTTTATCACTCTCATCTCAGAACTTCTATATTGTCTGGCTGCATACTTGTGTCGAGCATCTTCAAATCGAGCGAGTTTAAGGTATGATATATCATCAGATATTAGCTATATTTCAATAATTAATCACCTTCAGAAAGTGCATGGCATGATTTATGATGGATGAAATTACCACTGAGTTATTTGAGCATCTTGTTGAACTCGCCGCATTTGCCTTTAATCCGGAAGAAGCGGAATACTTACGGCGGGAGTTGAATCAGCAGTTGAAAGCTGTTAGGCAATTAGAAGCGGTTCCTCTTGATGAGAGCATTCCACCAGCTTCTCACGGCGTGACCTATAACTCTGAGACGAAACCTGAGCTGCGTGAGGATGTGTGGGAGCCTTGTGATAATCCAGACGAGATCCTGGGGCAGGCGCCGCAAGTCGAAGATGGTTACATCGTCGTTCCTGATATTCCCCATACGAAACTGGACTGATCCTTATGTCAATTTTAGATAAATCCGCATTTTCAATTGCAGAGAGCATTAAGGCGGGTGAACTATCCGCCGTAGTAGTTCTTGATGCCGCCTTAGATCGAATCGCAGCAGTAGACGGTCGTCCCGGGTCGTTGGGTGTGGGCGAGCTAAGTCAGGAGGATAAGACAAAAGTGCACGCCTTTATCACCCTGACGGAAGAAAGGGCGAGGGAGCAGGCAGAAAACATTGACGCCCGCGTTAGCGCGGGAGAAACTGTTGGTCCTCTGTCTGGCGTACCGATCACGATCAAGGATATCTATTGTGTCAAGGATACACCTTCCACGGCGGCTTCACGCATCCTGGCAAACTTCACCGCGCCTTATACGGCGACAGCGGTTAAACGCCTGGAAGCAGCCGGCGCACTGACCTTGGGCAAGGTCAACCTGGATGAGTTCACTTACGGCTCTTCAACTGAATCTTCTGCTTTTCAGCCTTCCACACGCAATCCCTGGGATATGGAACGTGTGCCCGGCGGTTCATCTGGTGGATCAACAGCTTCCGTCGCTGCTGGGGAAGCCTTGCTCTCCCTGGGAACGGACACGGCTGGTTCCATCCGGCAACCCGCTGCATTCTGTGGGGTGGTGGGACTCAAGCCTACCTATGGTCGGGTGTCCCGATACGGTTTGATCGCCTTTGGCTCTTCGCTGGACTGCCCGGGTCCGGTTGCCAGGGATGTGCGGGATGCCGCAATGATGTTGTCTGTTATGGCTGGCGCGGACCCCCGGGACAGCACAGCAGCCAGAGAGCCGATACCGGATTATCTAGAGAGTCTGGAGAAGGGGATTGAGGGCATGCGCATTGGTCTTTCCCCCGATTACATGCAAATCACTTTTCCCGACCCCGATACGGGAGAGCTTGTCAGGCAATCACTCCCAGTTGAGATTCGGGAGGCGACGCTCCGTGCTGCTGAAATCCTGGCTGAGCAGGGGGCGGAAATCGTGGAAAATGTACCGATGCCGAACACGATCTACGGCATTCCGGCTTATTTCGTCGTCAGCCGCGTGGAAGCTGCATCCAATCTGCATCGCTATGACGGTGTCAAGTACGGTTGCCGGACAAATTCGGAATTCCGGAATCTGCGTGAGATGTATCGCAAGACCCGCGCGGAGGGCTTTGGTTTACAGCCCAAACTTCGCATCTTAATGGGAATGTATGTCAGCGCTGCGCAGTACAGTGAGGAGTATTATCAACGGGCGCTGCGGGTGCGCAGCCTGATCCGCTCTGATTTTGAAGCTGCCTTTGACCCCAAAGGCGCTTATCGGGTCGATGCGCTGCTGACGCCCACCACACCGACCACGGCATTCAAAATGGCGGATATTTACGGCGATTCTGTGTTGATGCAGTACGCCGATCAACTTACCGTACCTGCCAATCACGCCGGTGTTCCGGGTATATCCATACCAGGGGGTGTATCTGATGAAGGATTGCCCATCGGAATCCAATTACTGGCGTCGGACTTCAAGGAGGAAACTCTTTTCCGAGTCGGTCACGCTTTTGAACAGGCGACGGCTGATGCTGATTGGCGAAGGGTCAAGCCCCAGGTACTGAGAGATATGTAAAATGGATTCCCAAGAGGAACGCATTATGACGGATTATGAAGCTGTTATTGGGCTTGAAACCCACATTCAACTGAACACCACAACCAAGATATTTTGCGGCTGCAAAGCTGATTCCTGGGAGGAGCCCCCCAACACCAATATTTGTCCGGTGTGTGCCGGCCTGCCGGGTGTATTGCCGGTTTTGAACAAGGCTGCTGTCCGGAAAGGGGCTTTACTGGCGGCGGCGATGAACGCTGAAATCAGGCTGAAATCTTTTTTTGACCGTAAAAATTATTTCTATCCGGATTTACCCAAGGGCTATCAGATTTCCCAATACGATGTGGCATTGGGAAACGGGGGTTATCTTAACCTGCCCATGCCGAGCGGCGAGGTACGGCAGGTGAACATTGTTAAACTCCATCTGGAGGAAGATGCGGGCAAAACCAAGATGGAACACGGGCGCCGATATATTGATTTCAACCGCTGCGGCGTTCCACTGGTGGAGATGGTCACCGGTCCTGATTTGCGCTCAGCCGATGAAGCCGCGCAATATCTCATTCGCCTGCGGCAGCTACTGCGCTGGATTGGTGTCTCCGAAGGGAACATGGAGAAAGGACATTTACGTTGTGATGCCAATGTTTCCATCCGCGCCGCAGGCAGCACCGAGCTGAACACCAAAACCGAGATTAAGAACGTCAATTCTATTGAGGCTGTCCGAGCGGCGATCAATAAGGAGATTGAGCGCCAGATTGTATTGGTTGAATCGGGCGGGCGGGTGGAAGCCTGGACACTGGATTGGGATGATACCCACCAGCGTTTAAATAAGATGCGATCAAAGGAAACCGAAGCAGATTACCGTTACTTCCGAGAGCCTGATTTGCTGCCCCTCGAATTGACAGAAGAATGGCTGCAGAGCGTCTTAACAGAATTGCCCGAGCTGCCATTGGAACGGCGGGCGCGTTTTATGAATGAATATGATCTACCGGAATACGATGCCGATATTCTGACTGGCGATAGACCGATTTCGGATTATTTTGAGTCGACGGTTAAAGCCTATCAAGGTGACCCAAAGGTGGTTTCCAACTGGATTATGAACGAGATACTGCGCATGCTTAATGAATTGGGGATAGACGCTGATAAATTGATCCTCAGTCCAGAACATCTGGTGCAGGTGATCAAGATGGTGGACGAAGGTACGATCAATAATGCTACGGGCAAGGCGCTTTTGGCGAAGGTGCAGGAAAGCGGCAAGCCGCCTGCTGCAATCGTGGAACAGGAAGGACTGGCTCAGGTCAGCGATGATTTGGCGCTGGGGGCTGTGATTGACAAGGTGCTGGTTGAGCATCCGGACGAGGTCAGCAGTTACAGAGAAGGCAAAGAGGGCTTGCTAGGCTGGTTTATGGGTCAGGTCATGCGCGAGACGCGCGGCAAAGCCGACCCGGGGCTGACACGGGAGCTCTTGCAAAGGGCGCTGAAAGGGGAGGGTTAATGTCTTATGTGTGCATTGACCAGACGGCTTGATTCGCGTAAAATATAGAGGCTTAAATGCGGGCGTCGCCAAGTGGTAAGGCATCAGCCTTCCAAGCTGACATTCGCCGGTTCGAATCCGGTCGCCCGCTTTTTTGATTTAAGAGCGGATTATCCTTTTGTGATTCCAAAGTAGTATAAAATTAATAATTAAGTCCATTACGAGAAGATGCCAAACAATGAAATGGGTTAACCTTAAAAAGAAATCCTCTCCTTCCAATGCCGTTACGCTTAAGTACTGTGATACTTTTTTCAGCAAACTTCTTGGATTAATGTTCTCCAAGGCATTGGCGGAGGATCGCGGTTTGATATTGGTCGAAAAGCGTGAATCCCGGCTGAACACCTGCATACATATGCTGTTCATGAATTATGATATTACGGTGCTCTGGTTAGATTCACAAAAGGTTGTTGTCGATAAGGTGCTGGCAAAAAAGTGGCATTTATTTTATTGTCCCCAAAAGCCTGCTAAATATGTGGTTGAACTTCATTCATCCAAATTCTCTGATTATGAAGTGGGTGATCAGCTGGAAATGTTGAGTGCATAGGTGGTTTAGATCATTATTTTACAAATAAAAAAGAAGGATTACGCTAAGGACTAGAAATGGAGCGAAGGGTAGGGCGCTGGCGAAAGCATGGTATCGTTTCGATAGGATTAACCCCAGGATAAAGAATAAAGAGAATACGCCAAAGGCAAGGAGAGCAATGATAATCAATCCTGTAATAGCCGGCCAGCCCACGAGCAACCCCAGGATTGTCCCCAGACTGACATCCCCAAATCCAAAGGCTACTTCATTAATCTTTTGATTTCTAGTTTTCCCCATGATCAGATTGAACGCGACTCCCGATAAATAAAATAACAGCATGATCCCAAACCCGCCAAGTGCACCTAGGATGGTGACCTTAAAGCCGTGCAGGGTAAAGCCGTAAATTAAACAAAGGATCAATCCAGCGATACTGGTTTCATAAAGTACTACCCTGCGTTCAATATCAATCACCAGTACCACACCCAGATAAATTAATAAGGGGAGTGTTTCCCAGAAGTTGAATGCAGAGATTGGGAAAAAGTACAGCAGGATACCAATAACGATGCAGCTGATGAGAACGATTATTGATCGAGTGGGTTGTGCACTGCCGCAATGTGGGCATCTGCGGGACAGTGCGTAATCCATGAATGGATATGGCTCATGACAGCTTTTGCATTGTGGCAGTGTGATTCGGTGAGAAATTGGGAGGACATCTGAAAAATAATTAATCAGTATGCCGCATATAACGCCGAGGATCATGTAGAGAATTATCAATGTTGGACTCCTAATAAAAATTTGACAACATCGCAGGACTTTTTGGAATGATTATTGCACACTATCATTGTAACAAAAATTGAGAGATGCTTGGGTTTTTGACTCGCAGCTCATTTTTTAGAGAAAAATGAATCGAAAGGAGAAATCTCATTAATTTCAATTAAGTACAAATATTCCAATATTATCTGACAACAGTTTAGATGAAAGGCAAAATATGGGTTGAAGAATAAAAGAATGTATACGAATCCTTTATGTATCGGTTGGTTTTGATAAGTGTTTTAGAGAGCAGGTGTTTATCGTTAGTATAAAAAAATTTATATTATAGTTTTGCTGAGTATTCAATGATAAGTTTTACTCATGAAAGCTATCAATATACTAATTTTAGACTCCCGTTCCGTATAATTACTATTGTTCACTATAATTTTATTACTCAGAGGAGGATAAAATGTTGTTAAATTTAGTTATGCAAGCAAAACAATGGTTGTCATTGGCGACTGGCAAAGAGCAAGAAGGGCAGGGATTAATTGAGTATGCGTTGATCATCCTGTTAATTGCTATTGCTGTCATTGGCATCCTCACTGCTCTTGGAGGAGGAATTGGAGATACCTTCCAGAGTATTATTGATACGTTGAGTGGTGCCGGCGATTAGCACCAGAGTAGCCAAGAAAGATAACAAGTTCCAATTAATAAATTCATATGAGGTCTCTGGTTTATTCTAGAGACTTCATATGAATAATACATTAATCAATTTGTAAACTTACGGTGAGGATGACAGAAGTTGTTGGTCCTCCTCATGATGATTAAGGGCGCCGCTCCTAGATTACTGCACCTCCCTTGGCTTTCCTAAAACCGATTAGCAGTTGAATGCAATTTATCCTCTTGATATACTTCCTGAGGGTAGTATTGAGTATGAATGTTACTGTCGGAAATAATCTATGTGTGAATATCAGCATTGTTTTATTTAATCACTTATATTTTGGTGAAGTCAGCGAAATTTATAGGTAAATTAATGGAAATTTCGATATCTGACTTAAATTTATTCAAAGAGAAAAAGCTAATTCGAGACCGTTATGATTATTAATGTGAGATTAAATCAGAAATTTCAAAGAAACCACCGAGGTCAATCTCTGGTGGAATTTGCCTTGCTGTTGCCTTTGCTGCTGGTATTGATTGTTTCAACAATAGAGCTGGGGCGTTTGTTCTTTACGAAAATTGTAATAACCAATGCTGCCCGTGAAGGCGCTTATTACCTGACGATGAACCCATCCGATTATGATCCGGGGACGGGAAACGCGCCAAATGCTGCCTTCGCTGCCCAACGAGATGCAAGCAATTCAGGTGTTTCAGATATTACTGTAACCTTTACGCCGACAACCAGTGTTGCACCAGGAGAGGAAAGCGTGATGGTGACTGTGGAAACACAGGTGGATGATTTGCTGCTTTTGGGGTTTTTAGGCGAATTGTTTTCTATCAACGTTGTGAATCAAGGCGCTTTTAGCCTTAGTTCATCTGTGGAGATGATGTATCAATGAGAAACCATAAAGCAAAATCAGGTCAGACTTTAGTTGAATTTACACTTGTACTGCCGCTTTTATTCATCCTGGTCATGGGGTTATTTGATATTGGGCGCGCTGTCTTTTATTACGCTGTTATTAATACGGCGGCAAGAGAGGGTACTCGGTATGCCGTTGTTCAACCGAATTGTGATTACCTTTCGAATCCCGGTGATTGTGACGGGTATTATCTTGATTCTTATCCTCTAAATTGCGTAAATGCTCAATCAACTGCAAATCAAAATATTTGCGATGAAATCCAGGCGAAATTATTTGATATCACTGAACTCTCCAATAGTACAATTACAATCAATCATTCCGCTTCTGGCACGGATGATGCAACAATCGTTAGTGTTGATATTGATATATTGTTTGAGCCTGTCACCCCTGGGCTTTCATTGATGGGAGATTTACAATTACATGCGAACTCCCAGATGATCATGACGCCTATCGCGGAGCCATAAGAAAAGATCATCTATGAAAAAATATTTTGCTGAACACAAATTAGAAAAGGGACAAGTGATCCCGTTGGTTGTTGTCATGTTGTTTGCAATACTTGGCATGACAGCTCTCATTCTGGATGGCGGCTCTGTTTTGTCCAATCGGCGAACGGCGCAGGCTGCCGCTGACGCGGGCGCCTTGGCTGGTGCAAAGCGGGTCTGCTCCGGCTATTCGGACGGTATAGTGGTCGCGGAGACTTATGCTTTGAATAATAGTGCTACAACCGCAAACGCAACTGTGGTTGGAACTGAGGTCACCGTACATACAACTGTAGAAAACCCATCTTACTTCGCGGAAATATTTGGCGTTGAAACATTAGAAGCCAGTGCTGAGGCGACGGCCGGCTGTTATGGTGTGAGTGGAAAAGCAGTCATGCCAATGGTTGTGGAATGCCGAGAACGTGCCCTTGGCCAAGAAGAAATCCCTTTCCCAGAGCATTATGGATGCCAAATGCAAACCCTCAGTTGGGATATACTTGAGCCGTTATTAAATGGCGAAGTAAGCTCTGTCGTTATTGATGGTGTTGTATACCACCTTGATGGCACAAACATTGTAGATAATACTGGTAAGCCGCCAGGACAAATTTATGTTCTTGGCGGCAACGATAAGGCCCTGACGTATGACCTGGGGGGGGGTGAGGTTAAAACATGGCGCGGCGACCGAGGTTGGGTTTATCTTGATGTAAATAAAAGTGCTAAAGACTCGATACTTGAAGGTCCACAACCGAATAACAACCTTAATGCACATACATGGCTTACTGGTGATTCTGGCAATATGGCATCTAATTACGGATGGATGAAAAGTGATTTTGTTGGTGAGGTTGTTTTGGTGCCTCTTTATAACTATGTCTGTGTAAATGGTCCCAGCGACGAAAACCATTACTGCGTGACGGAAGCACACGCTTCGCCCTGGCCCTCAGGTGAAGATGATTTTAGCAAGATGGATAAGGTCAATAAAACGAATTATCATATTGTTGCCTTCCAGCCTTTTTATATCACCTGCATTTCTAAGAACGGTAAACCTATGTGTCCGGGATTAGATTTATCAATAGAAATAGGTGAGATGAAAAAGGATAGTGTTATTGAAGGTTTCTTCTTGTCAGATTATCCGGTTTCACCTGACAGCAGCCAGGGCTGTGATATTAATCTTGGGAACTGTACAATCTCATTGTCTAATTGATGAACACTTATTGGTATTTTTTGGAGGTTACCCTTGTCAAATAAAATCAAATATATTCTCATCATCATTTCAGGGCTAATTTTGTTAGCTGTCGGTGTGTTTGCCAGCTTTTTATTGGTTGAATATCTTCAGTCAAACGCGGCGACATCAGCCGATGAAGAAGTTGTGGAAAAAACCACAGTCGTGGTCTTATCCCGCGATTTATCCTTGGGTGATGCAATCACGCCTGACGATGTGACATCAATAAGTGTGCCGGTGGAATTCGTGCCGGAAAATAAAGTTGTCACTTCTGTCGAAGAAGCTGTGGGAAAGATAATTAAAACGGATCTCGTCCAGGGTGAAATGCTTCTTAAGCATAACTTAGCTGATCCAACGAATAATAATCACGATCTCAGCTTTATTTTAAGCGATGATCATGTGTTGATGGCTTTCCCAGCAACGGATATGATGAGCCGTGAGAGAATGGTCCAGCGCGGAGACATTGTGGATATTTTTGCAACTTTTTCTCAAGAACTTATTGAAATGGATGAAGAGGGTGAAGAAATAATAATAACAAAATCCTACACTCTTAACTCGATGCAGAACGTGAGTGTGACGGCGATGATCTTGGAAGTGATCACTGAAGGACAAAACACCTCTCTTATGGGAGGTGACGCTGAAAACCCAAAACCTGAGACAAGTATTAATGCTTACCTGCTTGCTTTAGATCCTCAAGATGCATTGATATTGAAGTTTCTAAAGGATAATGGGGCAATATTTGATATTGTTTTGCGTGCGCCAACCTCACAGGATCAATTTTCTCTGACACCGGTGTCAGAGGAATTTATCGCTGAATTTTACGGCCTTGAACTTTACCCATAACAAAGAGAAGAACATTATTATGTCAACAATGATCGAATCTGCAAAAATTCTCCTGGTTTCAAAAAATGCAGCAGTCCTTGAAGCTGCTGAAATGATCCTTGCGAAAGAGAATCTCCTTAATTTCATTGATGAAAAGGTGACAATCGAAAATTGGTATCAGGTTATCTCTGAGACCAAGCCAGATGTAATTCTGTTTGATTTTACGTTTCATGCTCAACCTTTTGATCTTGTCGATAAGATTATATCCAGTTCACCGAAATCTGTTGTGATTGCAATTTTATGGGAATCCAAGAACATCGACTTGGATAAGGTAGTTCTTTCAGGCGCGCGAGCTTTTGTTAGATTTCCTTTCCAAGAAGGGAAATTGGTGGCAACTATAACGCGTGTGTTGCAGCTTATGGATCGTCATCGATCTCAAGCCCCGCAGGCTGCTGAGCCGGAAAAGGACGACGTGGATTGTAATATGTTCACTGTCTTCAGCCCCAAGGGCGGTGCTGGGACAACAACGGTTGCCACGAATTTGGCGATCAGTTTACATAAAACGCTTGGCGAGGATGTCTTGCTGATTGATGGCAAGCTGATGTTTGGGCATATCGCACTTTATCTTAACTTATTGACGGGTAATTCCATCACCGATTTGATTACCTATGCCGAAATGTTGGACCAACAAATCATTGAGCAGGTGGTTGTGCAGCACACTTCTGGGATTCATGTGCTGTTAGGCCCGCAATCCATTAGCGAAGCTCAGGGTATCAGGCCAGAAAATTTGTTTGAAGTCATCCAGAGTCTGCAAAGAATATATCCCAATATTATTGTAGATGGCGGTCACACCCTGGATGATAACTCGGTTACTTTTATGGATGCCTCTGATAAGATCCTGCTTGTTGCCAATCCCGAACTGGCTTCAATGCGAGATGTAAACCAATTTATGGAAATCACTTCCACCCTTTCCTATCCGAAAGAAAAGATATTATTGATCTTAAATCTCATTAAGAGAAAAACGGATGTAAAAACGGAAGAGGTTGAGGACATTATGAAGATGGAGATATTTGGAAAGATTCCCGCTGATGAAAAATTGGCTGTTGAATGCATCAACGAAGGTGTTCCTATCATATTAAAGAAACCCCATCACCCGATAAGTAGGTCGTTTGATCGTATTGCAAAAAAACTGGCTGATCAAATAAAAGTTATGCAGAATGAGAAACCTGGAATTCATCCTGATGAATAAATCATCTAAAAAATTAGATCTTTCAACCATTAGCGGAAGTATTGTGTAAGGATTACCGTGAATCAAAATGCGATCATAATTTCTCTGTTAGTAATTTCACTCTTATCTCTGATTGGAATGGTCCTGGTTGGTATTTGGCTGCGTAAACGGGGCGATTCCTCAAAGAAAGAGGGGAGAATAACGCGTTTTGTTGCCCCTTCTCTTGAAGATAACCAGCCTGATACTGACAAGGAGTCGATAACCCCCCCAGAAAAGAACATTAATAAATTTAGGAACTGGATTAACAACGCAATGAGCAGCCTTTCATCAGAAAAATTGCAGATGAAACTTTCCAGTGCTTATTGGGCGATAACTGATGCAGAGTTTATCTTGATTCGCGTTTTTGCGACTATTCTGGGTTTGGTTTTTGGATGGTTTGTTCTTGGGAATATTCTTGCCGGTATATTCTTGGCTGCAATCGCCATCCTGGTGCCTCCCATTATGTTGGATAGGGCAATTGTCAAACGGCAAAAAAAATTCCATGATCAGCTATTGGATGTTTTGGTTTTAATCAACGGTGCCGTCCAGGCAGGTTATAGTTTGATACAGGCGCTTGACGTGGCGGTAAATGAAATCTCAGCGCCCGCATCAGAAGAATTTGGCAGGATTTTGCATGAGATGCGCCTGGGAATCTCTTTGGAGACGGCGTTGAATAACCTGGCGGATAGGATGGAAAATGATGACTTGCAAATTGTCGTGACAGCCGTCATCATCAATTCGCAAGTGGGCGGAAATCTATCAACAGTGTTGGATGCAGCTATATTGACAATCCGAGACCGGATGCAATTAATGAATGAAATCCGCTCGTTGACATCTTACTCTCGTTATGTGGGAAACTTCCTGACGTTGATGCCTTTTGTTGCAGGTTTACTAATTTTTATTATGTCACCCAGCCATTTCGATACGGTGAAAACTTCCTCAATGGTACAGATAATTTTCGGCGTTGCCTTCGCGGGTGTCATTATTGGGAATGTTTGGGTCAGACAACTTGTCAAGATTAAAGTTTAGAAATTGAGTTAATTTCTATGGATTCTGGATTGCAAGACATCAACTTTTTAGTTTTATTTTTAGTGGCGGCAATGGCGCTATTAGGCTTGTACTTGGCTGTATATGGCGTTTTTTCCTGGTCTAAAAGGGAAAAACAAAAAACCAGTCGGCTGGAACACTTTGTCAGTTCACAAGACCAGGTGACTGGTGATTCTAATGAAAGCCACATTATCCCACGGGAAATCAGGGGCTCGTTGTTTAATCGGACAATTGCGAAATGGATTCGGAATCTCTTGAATTTCTTGGGGAGATTTACGCCGGAGCGGATGATTGGTGAAACAGAGCATAAATTGATCATTGCTGGTCATCCCTATAATCTCAATGCTCGTGAATTTTTTGCTATTCGAATATTAATATTTGTTGGATGTGTGGTTCTTGCCTATCTTGCTAATAAGGATTTTGGCGCTGTTGATAAAACATCATTATTGCTGGGGTTTGGGACTATTTTTGTGGGATTAATGCTGCCGAATTATTGGCTTAAGAAGAAAGTCAGTTCAAGACAAGAGGATATATTACGATCGCTGCCGGATGTTTTGGACATGCTCTCTGTTTGTGCGAGCGCAGGTTTAGGATTTGAGCAATCTTTACAAAAGATCAGTACATATTGGGATACAGAACTTGGGCTTGAGTTTCGACGCGTTGTCAGAGAGATGGAAATGGGTGTCTCGCGAATGGCTGCGTTGAGGAGCATGAGCACAAGGCTGGCTGTTGAAGACCTCTCCCGTTTTATCTCACTGATCATTCAAGCAGAGAAAGTGGGCATGAGTTATGCTGACGTACTTCACAGCCAGGCTATTCAAATGCGTGTCCAAAGGCAATACCGTGCAAAGGAAATTGCTAATAAATTGCCGGGAAAAATCATTATTCCTGTCGCGCTTCTGATTTTCCCTGCAATTATTGCGGTAATTCTTGGCCCGGCCATTCCTACACTTTTAAACGCTTTTTGACCGATTTCGATTCTTAAAATTAATAAGAGTAATTATGACAGATTCAAATAAAAAAAGTAACAATTCTAACACCTCCCTAGGACAGAACGAGGGCGCGTCTGATTTGTTTAATCATCCTGATTACATTAAATTAGTAGAATATTTTCAGAGTGGTAAATTCAATGATTGCATGAAATGCGTCAATGTGCTTGAAGAACACTATCCAAAGCATCCGGAACTTATCAAGTACAAGGAAAATATTGAGTTGAAATTGTCTATGGTGTCGATGACACGTTCCATTCACAAAATGGAAACCCGTGACAAGATCAGGGGATTTCTTAAATTTGCTTATTTAATTATCCTCATTGCAATTTTTACGTTGTTGATTGCTTTTTTTTCTTATGACTACATTAATAGTCATTTCATTACTGAGTTGACGAAGGACGAGAAAATGCAACTCAGCATATTGGATACCCAGGTGGAGCGTTATTTAAGCGAAGGAGAACCTGAGGATGCAGCAGAAAGGCTTGAAAAGATCAGAGAGATTGACCCACATTATAAAAATATTCCGGACTTAGCATCGCGGGTCTATGACTTGCTGCTGTTAAAGAGGGATTACGAGAGAGCTGAAGATTTGCTTGCAGAAGGAAGAGAAGTTGAAGCGCTTAATATCTTTATGAAAATTGAACAAGAAAACCCCGGTTTATGGGATGTTCGCCAACAAATCGCATTATTACAGGCTTCTCCCACACCGTGACCCCCGATCATTGTTTACTGTAAAACTGTAAGGAGAGAGTATGTTTACCAATCGTCCCGCATTAAATAAAGAAACATCACTGCCTTTTGAGAACAACCAGGATAACAATTTTAACTTTGAAAATGAATTTATTCCAATACGCGATGCTGTTCAAAAGAAGTTGCTTGCCAACACAACCAATGAGGCATCCAAGGACCCTGAGAAAATTAGATCTCTGATTAAGGATTACTTTACCCATTTTTTAGAAGAAGAAAATTTACTTTATAATCGATCAACAAGAAATGAAATACTGAAATTGCTTGTTGCAGATATTGTCGGATATGGTCCACTTGAACCTCTTCTTAATGACCCCGACATCACAGAGATCATGGTCAATGGACACGATCGGATTTATGTTGAACGGCGTGGGTTGATTGAGTTTACCTCAGTACAATTTGAGGATGATCAACACTTAATGCGTGTCATTGACCGAATCGTTTCGCCCATTGGACGACGGGTTGATGAAACCTCTCCTATGGTTGACGCCCGCTTGCCAAATGGCTACCGCGTCAACGCTACCATACCACCACTTTCGCTTACGGGACCAGTTCTCACCATTCGAAAGTTTGCAGCTCAACCATTTCAAGTTGAGGATTTGATTTCAAACGGCACGATAACAGCTGGTCTTGGAGATATCCTGAAAGCTTGTGTGGAAGCCAGGATCAATCTTGTTGTTTCCGGAGGCACCGGCACTGGTAAAACGACATTTCTGAACGTGCTGTCATCCTTTATCCCCGAACGTGATCGAGTTATAACTATTGAGGATACGGCTGAACTCCAGCTTCACCAACCCCATGTGGTTCGATTGGAAAGACGCCCTCCGAATGTGGAGGGAAAGGGAGAAATCACCATCCGTCAATTGGTGATCAACGCCTTGCGGATGCGACCTGACCGTATTGTGGTGGGTGAGTGCCGTGGGGGAGAGGCTGTGGATATGCTGCAGGCAATGAACACTGGTCATGACGGTTCTATGACGACCATTCACGCTAACACCCCGCGGGATACTTTGCGGAGAATTGAAACGATGGTGATGATGGCTGGTATGGAATTGCCCCTCAAGGCAATCCGGGAGCAAATTGCATCTTCAATCGAATTGGTTGTTCAACTTGCCAGGTTGCGGGATGGGTCTCGTAAGGTCGTGAAGGTGTCGGAAGTTCAGGGTATGGAGAGTGACACAATCGTCATGCAGGACCTGTTCGTTTTTGATCAGACCGGCTTCAGCTATGGTAAAGTTCGAGGAACTCAGAAGCCCACTGGCTTACGCCCGAAATTCATGCCGAAGATGATTGCGAACGGAATTGAGATACCCGATTCTGCCTTTTCTGCTTAGATGGATGAAAGTCAACCCAGCGGAGTGCTACCTGTTCGCCACTTATTGGTTTAAAAATTTTCCAACACATATGAAATGGCAAAACGGTTTAAGATAGCTATTTTGTTGTTTGTGGGGTCATTAACCTTAAAATATCTCAGTATTAATTTTTAAATTCATAATTTAAACCATTAACCTTTAATTTATTAACAATATTTTCTTAATAAATCCTTGACAATAGGTTTTTTAGAATGATATACTTGATCTATGTTATCGATAACGGGAACGTTATCGGGAACGTTATCAGACCATCAAGGTAGATTCTCGTTATGAACATAAAAAGGAAAAGACCCACCATCAGACAGGTTGCAGAGGCCTCCGGCGTCTCAACTCAAACTGTCTCCCGAGTGATCAACAACCGTCCGGATGTTGCGGATAATACACGCAAACGGGTTAAAAATGTGATTGAAGAGATTGGTTATCAACCCAGCGCAATTGCTCGCAGCCTGATCCGAAACCGCAGTTATACCCTGGGTGTGCTGACCGCAGGCTTGAAGTATATTGGTCCCAACCGCACACTAAACGGTATTACTACCACGGCTGAGGAGGTTGGTTATTCCTTATTGTTAAAAGAGCTTCCTCATTACAACGCCAACGACATTGAACCGATTATCAATGAATTTATCTCCCGTCATGTGGACGGCATTATATGGGCAGCGCCTGAAATTGGGGACAACCGTGCATGGGTGGAGGATTTTTCGAATGATCTCAATATTCCTTTTGTCTTTCTTACCATGGCACCGCGAGAGGGCCTTTCCATCATTTCAGTAGACAACTATTATGGTGGTCAGTTAGCCATGTCGCATCTTATTGAGAATAGCTACGAACATATCGCTCACATATCAGGGCCGATGGAATGGTGGGAAGCGCAAGAGCGTTTCAAAGCCTGGAAGGATGGCGTACATGAGGCCGGTCGGGACGATTCGGAACGCTGCTGGTCAGAAGGCAATTGGTCTTCAGCGAGCGGTCGTGATGCTGCGGAAGACTTGTTCTCAAAATATCCAGAGATGGATGCCATCTTTGCTGCCAATGACCAAATGGCATTGGGTGCCCTTTCGGTTATTCATAATAGGGGGTTAGCAGTGCCGGATGATATTGCTGTTGTTGGGTTTGACAATATCGCAGAATCCGGGTATTTTTGGCCGTCGTTGACGACGATCCAACATGACAACATACAGGTGGGCACGCTGGCAGTCGAAGAACTCATTCGGATGATTGGTGCTACCGAAGAAGATGAGGATCTTGAATGTCAGGTGACCATGTTGAAGCCTGAATTGTTGGTGCGAAAGAGTTCACTCAAGACATAATAAAAATAAGGAGGTGACGAGAGAAAAGATGTATTAAAAAGGAGTGTGCGAAGCCGACGAGTCTGGCGAACCCTATCGTGAATCGCACAATGTAGATTATACCGCATGTAAAAAACGAGAGAAATTAGGAGGTTGTTGAAAATGATACGTTTAAAGAAGATTATCCTTTTGATGGCAATTGGTGTGCTCTTACTTGCTGCTTGTACACCGACAACAGAAGCAGGTGAAAAAGAAGAATCAACAGAAGCGGAAGAGGGGTCCTATACTTATGCCGATATGGTTCTTTGCTATCCACAGCTCGGCGCTGAGAGCGACTGGCGTACAGCTAACTCAGCATCTATCAAACAAGAAGCAGACAACTATGGGATCAAGCAATTGATCTTCTCCGATGCCCAACAGAAACAGGAAAACCAGATCTCAGCAGTTCGTTCCTGCATTGCGCAGGGCGTGGATGTCATTGCGCTTCCCCCTGTTGTTGAAGATGGATGGGATGCTGTTCTGACCGAAGCTAAAGATGCTGGGATTCCGGTCATCATTGTAGACCGCTCCGTAAGTGCAGACCCATCACTCTATGATGTTCACCTCGGCTCGGACATGTACCTTGAGGGACAAAGGGCTGCGGAAGAAATGAACCGCTTGCTGCCCGACGGCGGGAATATTGTTGAGTTGTTTGGGACGGTGGGTTCCGGCGCTGCAGAAGGCCGTGCGGATGGTTTCCGCGATGTGCTGAACGACAATATTACAATCCTTGATTCCCAGACCGGCAACTTCACCCGTGCTGAGGCGATTCCCGTGACTGAGGCCTTCTTGAAGAAATACAGCGACGAGATTGATGGTATGTTCATCCACAACGATGATATGGCGATCGGCGCTATTGAAGCCCTCAAAGCCGCCGGTTACAATCCGGGCGACATTGTTATTGTCTCTGTGGATGGCACCCGTGGAGGTTTCCAGGCTATGATTGACGGCTGGATCCAGGCGGATGTGGAATGTAATCCACTGCTTGGCCCGCAGGTGATTGAGATTGCGCTGGCGTTGATGAACGGCGAGGATGTAGAGGCGGAGATTCTCACCAATGAAACCGTCTACTATCCTGAGGAAGCTGCAGAATTGATCGATTCACGACAATACTAAGCCGATTCATGCAGTAATCAGTTCAAGTTTGACTAGATAAATATCTTGACAATGTGGAGAGAAGCAGACGTCAAATCCCTGCTTCTCTCCCAAGTAAAGGTCATTTTTATTCGATATTTCAATCTGATGTTGGTCATAACCAAAGAAAAAATGTGTACATAGGAATTATCTATAAATTTATAGGACTACACGTGATTTAGTCTTACAGCAAACTTAAATAAGTTTGAGTGCAGGGATGATATTTTATGAAGAGAAATTCAGAGAAGAAAGTTTCATTCTTTACAAAGTTTCGAAAAAGCCGGATATTTTGGCCCCTTATCGCGCTGGTGATCATTCTCATATTTGATGGCATTTATGCCCCAGGATTCTTCAAAATTGGGATTGTTGAGGGCCATTTATACGGAAATATAATTGATGTGATCAACAACGGCGCGCCGCTGATTCTGGTGGCCATTGGTATGACGATGGTTATCGCCACGAATGGTGTTGATCTTTCCGTTGGAGCTGTGATTGCTATATCAGCTGCGATGGGTGCGGTGTTGATTAATCCCGCTCTTGGTAACGAGTTGATCTCCAATGAAATCTTGACACAGAATATTTCGCATACCCCTCTTCCATTGATCGTTTTAGCTAATCTGGGGGCGGGTACGGCTTGTGGACTATTTAATGGGTTTCTGGTCTCCAGAGCGAAGATTCAACCGATGGTAGCGACCCTTATCCTGATGGTGGCTGGACGGGGTCTTGCGCAGTTGATCACCAACGGCCAGATCATGACCATATATTACACCCCCTATTTCTGGTTTGGGAACGGATTTGTTTTGGGCATCCCGGTTGCAGTTTATATCGTTATTGCTGTGGTGATCGCTGCCACACTACTGGTAAGGAAGACGTCAATCGGCTTGTTTGTTGAGTCTGTGGGTGTCAATGCGAAATCCACCTATTACAGCGGCATCAGTGAAAAGAACATCAAGCTGATCGCATATACTTTCAGCGGTTTTTGCGCTGCCATTGCTGGGCTGATCCTGAGTTCTTATGCCCATAGTGCGGATGCGAATAATATTGGTTTGAATTATGAATTGGACGCGATCTTATCCGTTGTGATTGGGGGTACTTTGATGGCGGGCGGGAGGTTTTCATTAATAGCCAGCGTCATCGGCGCTTTAGTTATTCGGACATTCACCATCACCATGTATACCGTTGGTGTGCCGGCGAATGCCTTGATGGCTGCCAAAGCGGTCCTGGTGCTGCTGGTGATATTGCTCTATTCTGATCAATCCAGACGCATGATCAATAAACTATTTGAACGTGGTAAGAGGAAAAAGGAAAGTACCGATGCCTAAGATTAAGAAATTCCTTTTTACAAACGGGCCGCTCCTAGCAACTATTTTGATATTCATTGTGGTGTATATCATCGGTGGGCAGTTGTATCCGGCGATGAAAAAACCTCAGGTTTTTGTGAACTTATTCATCAACAATGCCAGCCTTTTGATCGTTTCCATTGGCATGACTCTGGTGGTGCTCATGGGTGGTATTGACCTTTCGGTGAGTGGTATGATCGCCCTGACCAGTGTTGCCACAGCCGCTTTGCTGCAGCTCAATGTGCACCCGATTTTAGTGATGCTGTTGATGCTGATAATGGGTATCATTTTGGGTAGTGCTATGGGATGTATCATCCATTACTTAAAAGTTGAGGCATTTGTTGTAACGCTGATGGGGTTATTCTTCGCGCGAGGAATGGCTTTTGTGATCAGCCGGACTTCCATCACCATCAGCGATGAACTATACCGCTACCTGGCATTGACAAAAATTCCAATCCCATTTTTTGATAATGCGGGTATTTATATTCCCACTCTGGTTGGGATTGTTCTTTTAATCATCGTGTATGTTATCTCAAGATTTTCGTATTTTGGCCGGACGGTTTTCGCTATCGGTAATAATGAACAATCTGCCCTGTTGATGGGTATGCCGGTTGCCCGCACAAAGATCATGGTTTATTCCATCAGCGGTTTTTGCTCAGCCCTTGCGGGGATTGTGTTCAGCATTTCGCTGCTTTCTGGCTTTGGTGGATATGCCCAGAGTATGGAAATGGATGCCATTGCTTCTGTTGTTATTGGCGGTACCGCCCTAACCGGCGGGCAGGGAAATGTCATTGGCACGCTCTTTGGTGTACTCATCAACGGCACAATTGTCTCGATCCTGCAGTTAAATGGCACTTTGACCTCATGGTGGACGCGCATTGGTGTGGGCATTCTGACGCTGATATTCATCGGCGTTCAGAGCCTTTTCTATATACGGAAAAAGCGGACTTAGCAGTTTGTACTAATGAGTTACAACAAAAGGGTTTAAAGAATGGCAAATAATAACAATAATGAAATACTTCGCATGGAGAATGTGTATAAATCGTTCCCGGGTGTGCAAGCTCTGGAAAATGTAGATTTCCGCTTGAAAAGAGGTGAAATTCACGCGCTGGTTGGTGAGAATGGCGCGGGAAAGTCGACACTGATCAAAGTGATGACCGGTGTTGAGAGGTTTGACCAGGGTGAAATGTATTATGAGGGTGAGAATATCACGATAAGATCACCTCAGCACGCCCACAGCCTTGGGATTAGTACGGTTTACCAGGAAGTAAATTTATGCACGAACCTTTCAGTCGCGGAAAATCTCATGCTTGGTCGCGAACCAAGGCGATTTGGGCTGATTGATTGGAAGGCGATGAATGAACGTGCAAAGGAGATCATGCTTAATTTGGATGTGGATATTGATGTCAGTGCACCTCTCGAAACCTTTTCTACAGCCATCCAACAAATCACCGCTATTGCACGCGCCTTAGAGATCTCTTCTGCGAATGTATTAATCTTAGATGAACCGACCTCCAGTTTAGATGTGCATGAAACCCAACTCATCTTCAATGTGATGCGCAAACTGCGTGAAAACGGGGTGGGTATCATTTTTATCACCCACTTCATCAAGCAGGTTTATGAAGTTGCCGATCGAATTACGATTCTAAGAAACGGCTCCCTTGTGGGAACCTATGACCCCGATTCCCTTCCTACTATCAGTTTGATCGAGAAGATGATCGGCAGAAGTTTGGCTGAGTATGAGGATATGAAAAAGGCGCGGCAAGAGGTGGGCAAACAGAGTGTGTTGCTTAAGGCGGAAAATTTGGCGCGTGAGGGATCTGTCAAACCCATTAATTTGCTCTTGCGCACAGGAGAAGTCGTTGGCATGGCAGGCTTGTTGGGGTCAGGTCGGACGGCTGTTGCCGAATTGATTTTTAGCGTTGAGGAGCCGGATGGCGGTTATATTGCGATCGAAGATAAGCCTATTACCAGACATTCTCCTCACGAGTCACTCTTGCAAGGCATTGCCCTATGCCCGGAGGATCGCAAAGAAGCTGGTATCTTGGGTGATTTGACTGTACGGGAAAATATTATTCTGGCAGTACAAGCCCGTTTAGGCTGGTTTAAGTATTTGAACAAAAATAAGCAATACGAAATTGCTCATAAGTATATCGAAATGCTGGATATCTCCACACCCTCGTCGGATCAATTGGTTAAGAATCTCAGCGGAGGCAACCAGCAAAAGGTGATTCTTGCACGCTGGCTGGCAACCAATCCTAAATTATTGATTCTGGACGAGCCGACCAGGGGCATTGATGTCGGTACGAAAGCCGAAATACAAAAATTAGTAATTGCTTTGGCGGAGGAAGGGATCTCGTGTGTGTTCATCTCCTCAGAACTGGAAGAAGTCATGCGCACCAGCAACCGAATTGTTGTCATGCGTGATCGTGAGAAGGTGACAGAACTACCTGGTGATGTTGAAGAACGAAAGATCATGCAAGCTATTGCCGGTACGGAATAATTATTTGTTGTGTTTTTTTTCATTGAAACAATGAGATGATCTATTATAAGGATAAGTATTATCAAACATTAGAGAGAATCATTATAGAAAGGCGTTGATATGAATCAAAATGAAATCAAGGAGGCAATCAACTTCGGAAGAACTGCACTTGGCATTGAGCTGGGCTCCACCCGTATTAAAGCTGTGTTGATTGGCGAGGATCATTCCCCAATCGCATCGGGAAGCCATGCCTGGGAGAACCAATACGAGGATGGTGTCTGGACCTATCGTTTGGAAGATGTTTGGGGTGGATTGCGGGATTGTTATCTTGATCTTAGAGAAAATGTATCTGAGAAGTATAACATACCCCTAAAGAACATTGGTGCCATCGGCATTAGCGCTATGATGCATGGCTATCTGGCTTTTGATGGAGGAGGCAAACTGCTGGTACCATTTCGTACCTGGCGCAATACCATTACTGGTGAAGCCTCTGAGGAGTTAACTGCATTATTTCAATTCAATATCCCCCAGCGTTGGAGCATTGCCCATCTGTATCAGGCGATTTTGAATGGTGAATCCCACATTGGAGATATCCGCCACTTAACAACGTTAGCGGGTTATGTTCATTGGAAGCTAACCGGACGAAAGGTCTTGGGTGTTGGCGAGGCTTCGGGTATGTTCCCAATCGACAGCACGATCAACAATTATGACCAGCGTATGTTGAGTCTGTTCAACGAGAAACTCGAGATGGCAGATGTTCCCTGGAAACTTGAGGATATTCTGCCTGAAGTCCTGATGGCCGGCGAGGATGCGGGTAAGCTTACCGAAGAGGGAGCTCGATTACTCGACCCATCCAGACAGTTACAGGTGGGTGTTCCTCTTTGCCCGCCGGAAGGCGATGCCGGCACAGGCATGGTTGCCACCAACAGTGTTACAGAGCGAACTGGCAATGTGTCAGCAGGCACGTCTGTCTTTGCCATGATCATCCTGGAAAAGCCGCTCTCCAAGGTTTATCCCGAAATTGATATGGTGACCACGCCCACAGGGAGGCCGGTTGCTATGGTGCACAGCAATAACTGCACCTCGGACCTCAACGCCTGGGTGGGCTTGTTCGGAGAATTTACAAATTCAATTGGGATCGAGATGACCCAATCTGAGTTGTTTGGTACGCTGTATAAAATGGCGCTCCTCGGGGAAAAAGATGCTGGCGGACTTTTAGCCTATAACACTGTTTCGGGTGAACACATTCTGCATCTTGAGGAAGGACGCCCCTTATTCGTCCGGAGGCCTGAAAGCCGTTTTACGCTTGCTAATTTTATGCGTGTGCATTTGTTCTCAGCGCTTGCGGCACTTAGAATTGGAATGGATATCCTTTTTGAACAGGAGCATGTGGGGATCGACAAAATAATGGGACATGGCGGGTTCTTTAAGACGGAGGAAGTGGGCCAGAAAATGATGGCGGCGGCAATGGATGTGCCCGTGTCTGTGATGGAAACCGCGGGTGAGGGCGGACCCTGGGGGATGGCGTTATTGGTATCCTATCTTATTCATCAGGAAGAGGATGAACCTTTGGAAAGCTACCTTGCGAATAAGGTCTTTAATGGACAAAATGCGCTGACAGTCACTCCTGACCCCGCGGATGTCGCTGGTTTTTCTGAATTTATGACGCGTTATAAAGATGGACTGGATATTGAGCGGACAGCAGTGGAAGTGTTGGATTAAGATGCTGGACCGATTAAAAGAACAGGTATATCAAGCCAATGTGCAACTCCCTCAGTATAATCTCGTCACATTTACTTGGGGTAACGTATCTGGTATCGACAGGGAACAAGGTTTAGTGGTGATTAAACCCTCCGGCGTTTCCTATGATGAGATGAAGCCAGAGGATATGGTGGTTGTCGAACTGAAGACAGGCGAGGCTTTAGAAGGACAACTGAAGCCCTCATCCGACACTCCGACTCATATTGAGCTTTATAAAGCTTTTCAAAATATCGGTGGGATTGTGCATACCCACAGTCGCTGGGCGACGATCTTCGCACAAGCAGGGCGGGGGATTATGGCTTTAGGCACGACGCATGCCGATTATTTTTATGGCGGAGTGCCCTGCACCCGCAAATTGACGTCCAAAGAGATTAATGGTGAATATGAAAAAGAAACGGGATTGGTGATCATCGAGACCTTTAATAAAAGAGACCCCGATGCTGTCCCTGCGGTGCTTGTACACAGTCATGGGCCATTTACATGGGGCGAGGATCCCTTGGATGCCCTTCATAATGCTGTTGTGTTAGAAGAGGTCGCGTTTATGAATATCGGCACTCAGATCCTGGATCCGAATATTACTCCTATGCAGCAGGAACTTCTGGACAAGCATTATTTGAGGAAACACGGTGATGATGCCTATTATGGACAAATAAATAATTATAAATAGAGAGGACTTAATGATTGATTTAGAGAATAAAGAAATTTGGTTTGTAGCGGGCAGCCAGCATCTCTATGGACCTGAAACGCTTGAGCAGGTTGAAGAAGACTCACAAGTGATCGCAGCTTCCCTTTCTGAAGCGGAAGAAATACCGATAAAGATTGTCTTCAAATCGTTGGTCACAACTTCAGAGGAAATTAAACGGGTTTGTCTGGAGGCAAACAACGCTCCGAATTGCATTGGCGTGATCACCTGGATGCATACTTTTTCGCCGGCAAAGATGTGGATTGCCGGTTTGGCTGTCTTGATCAAACCTTTACTCCATTTACACACGCAGTTCAATAGAGATATTCCCTGGGACGGTATTGACATGGATTTCATGAACCTGAATCAATCTGCCCACGGGGATCGCGAGTTTGGTTTTATTGGTTCGAGAATGCACATCAAGCGGAAGGTTGTTGTTGGCTATTGGAAAGATCCAGAAGTACTGGAAAAAATGGGGGTTTGGGCACGGGTGGCTTTAGCCTGGGATGACGCTCAGAGTTTAAAGATCGCCCGATTTGGCGATAATATGCGCGAAGTGGCTGTGACAGAAGGCAACAAGGTCTCAGCTCAGATAAAATTTGGCTATGCTGTAAATGGTTACGGCATTGGCGACTTATGTCAATCTATTAATAAGGTGAATGATAAGGGCATCGACAGCATAATAGATGAATATATCAGCCAGTATGACGTCCAGAAGGATTTGCTTCCTGGCGGGTCACGCTATGACGAATTGCGTGGGTCGGCGAAAATAGAGTTGGGTTTAAGGGCTTTCCTTGAGGAGGGGGGATTCAAGGCGTTCACCACCACCTTTGAAAACCTGACGGGCTTGGTGCAGCTTCCAGGGCTTTCTGTGCAGCGTTTGATGGCGGATGGGTATGGCTTTGGCGCAGAGGGGGATTGGAAGACGGCTGCCCTGGTGCGTGCGATGAAGGTGATGTCCGTTGGCTTGAAGGGCGGCACCTCTTTTATGGAAGACTATACCTATCATTTGGAGCCTGGGAATCAAATGGTGCTAGGCGCACACATGCTTGAGGTCTGTCCATCTATCGCAGATGGTAAGCCATCCCTTGAGATGCACCCCTTGGGAATTGGCGGAAAGGCTGATCCGGCGCGTCTGGTGTTTGGGGTACCTTCTTCGCCAGCGATCAATGTAACTTTACTTGATATGGGGGAGCGTTTTCGTTTGCTGATCAATGAGGTGAATGTTGTGAATCCAAAAGAACAAATGCCTAAACTGCCGGTAGCGCGGGTGACTTGGATGCCTGAACCTGATCTGAACACCGCCGCTGCAGCGTGGATTCTGGCAGGAGGCGCACATCATACCTCCTTCAGTCAGGCAATAACGACAGAATACTTAGAGGATTTTGCGGAGATTGCTGGCCTAGAAGTTCTTGTGATTGATCAAAATACGGATCTTAGGGCGTTCAAGAAAGAATTGAAGTGGAGTGGTGTCTATTATCGATTGTTCGTGTGATAAGGATTTTACTTCGCGGACCGCTATCTATAGAAAAGAGAAGTAATAATAACTCGGTAGTATTACATGACATAAAGACTGGGAGATGATATTTTCCCATTCTCATACAATACTCGCCAGCCTCTTTGCCAGAATGGGTTTAAATCAACTTTGCCTTGTTCGTATGACTTATGCCAATCTCCAGGAACAGGTAGCCATTGATATAAATCCTCACGCCAGGCTTCAAGATATAGTGGCTCTTTGTGCATGAACTCGGCCGCATTGATCACATGTTGACCGGATGTGTATGCAATTTCTTCAAGCCAGCGCACTCCTTCTTCCGATCTCAGGAGATGATGATCAATAATCAGCGTTTCAACGTTCTCGGCTAATCTCAGGGCATTTTGTCTAGTCTTTTGCCTTTGGACCTTAGAAAGGATGGAAAGGTATAAGGGCGGGCCAGAAGATAATACGATATTTGGTTTTAAAGCCAGGATCTTTTCAATCGTTTCTTCATGAATGAATTGAATATCTGATGCGTGGACAAAGGTTTTCCCATCCTCTTCGATTCTTGTCATCATGACATTTACAGCTTTCTCACTCCTTAAGCCGTGAGGCACTGGTGATGAAAATTGTAGTGCCGCGTCTTTCCGGTTTTCCGCGTCTGGCAATTTGTTAGAAATGGCTTTTTCAATAGCCTGTCTTCTTCTTTTCTCGAGGTTGGACGAGGCCAAAGCTCCTTTTGCCCATATGCGTTTGTTGGTAAAAGAGGATTTGACCGAACTTAAACTGAGCTGATAAGGATTTGCATTGTCAAGAGGTATGTGATCACCGTCAAAGTGGCTGATGACGATATCGGTAGCTCCGCTCAACTCTGAAATGATCTTTCTTCTGATTTGGTAGCCAACCACAACCTGGAATGGATGAGGGTGGTAACCATAGCGCTGCCAGCCTAATGCAATCCCCGGATCAATGATGATTTTCCTGTTTTTTAAAGAGACTGAACAAGAAAGACCGCGCACGCCAAAAGATTCAGTACCTAAAATTTGGATTTGCATAACCCAGCCTGTTCCCAACTTGATAGATAGGTAATATCTAAAAACCTCATTCTATAAAAGCATTATCTCATTGATTGCGACAGCCAAAAAAGCAAGAGGGGTAAAGGTACTGTTATGGGATATTTATCACTCTACCCGCGCCGCCTTCAAGGTATGCATCCGGATAAAGGCTTCGGATTTTTTCTTTTTGCTGCGTGCAGTGGGTGGCGCAAATCAAACCCAACCCCTGAAGAGCTTCTGGCTGTGTGCTGTGCAGACCACCCACAATGCCGTACACATTTCCAAACTGCGATGCGGTTGTGAGTATTGTTTCCATTCGCGGGTGTGAGCATCCTGCAATGATTATCAACCCCTTTGAGGTTTCCACAGCCATGCTTTGCTCTATGCCTTCCAGCTCACCGGTTGAATAGATGCCTTCATGCAATGGAGTGGGATATGGCACAGCGATGACTTCTCTTGCGTCAATGCTCCATCCGAAGGAAGGCGGAATCCAGACTGTGACATCTTTATTCTCTGCCAGAAAAAGGGGCAATCCCCCCACATGGTCGTGGTGTGGATGTGAGATGAAGATTTCATCAATGGATGTCGGTTCAATACCCAGTATTTCCATGTTGTTCAGCAGTATTTTACCGTTTGCACCGGTATCAAATAAGATACTTCGATGCTCTCCGGTTTCAATGAGCGCAGCAAAGCCCCAGTCCGATTGTAAGCCTTTTATCAATGGGGGCGAATTATCAAAAATGATCGTAAGTTTCATGGGGTGGTTACAACCTCCTCACTATAAAAATTGAGATATTTCTGTTAATGGAGAAGCTGTTATGGTTATTCTCATTGTACAACAAATTTATTAATTCCCTATTGGTTAATAGCAGTAAACAGGTTGCTTGTTCCTTCTGCTGCTCATTATTTTTAAACCGGCTTTAAATAGGATAAATTATTGAGTTTTATAATAGACAAGCTGCAGTGAATAAAATTGGTGGATGAGGTTTTTGCTATGTGGATTCAAACTTTTAGTGCAACAACATTGTTGAAGACCTCGTTAGGCTTA
>CAZNRI010000032.1:0-31514 GCA_964575595.1 uncultured Candidatus Brevefilum sp. | reverse complement strand
TCAAGGAGTTCTCTCTTTTTGTCTACTCAAATATGGAAATATGATACAGTATCTGTTCTTCATAGGACAATCGCAAAGTCCAAACATTCTATCATTATTTTTCAGGCTTCCCCTTAGCGCCTGTGGGGGCTGCGTCGCTTCTCCTCAACACCCTTCGGGTGTTTCGCTGCACTCAAGGGAAGGCTCTAAACATCTTTCATCAAGAAGCGATTCCTTGGAATTTTGATTAGAGTCAATAAGAATACCAACTTTGCGATTGCCATGGTTTTTTCGGGAAACCTTTGTGTGGGTATTGCCCTCTACTATTGAAACCTGCAAAGAACCAGAACCTTAACAGAAAAATTTAGTTATATAATTAGGAAGATCACAATCCATCAAAGGAGTTCTTCATGGAATCAAAAGAGAAGAAACGCGCTCAGTTTGCCTGGGTGATGTATGATTGGGCAAATTCTGCTTTTGCTACCACGGTGATGGGAGCTATTCTCCCCAATTACTTTGCAGCATATATTGCTTTAGAAGGTGCTTTGTCCATCTGGGGATATACTGTTGCTATTGGCAGCTTAATTGCGGCGCTTATCAGCCCAGTGCTGGGTGCTATCGCGGATTTCCGTGCATCAAAGAAAAAGTTCATGATGTTTTTTATTGCACTTGGTGTCATCAGTACAGCATTGCTCTATCTGGTCGATCAACCCGGGGACCAATTATTGGCATCCGTACTTTATATATTGGGTACTGTTGGTTTCGCAGGCTCATTGGTGTTTTACGATGCGCTGCTGCCGCACGTGGCAGATGAAAACGAAATTGATCAGTTGTCTTCCCGGGGGTACGCCATGGGTTATATCGGCGGCGGGTTGTTATTATTGGTGAACGTCGCCATGATCTTCCTTGGTCCTTCACTGCTGCCTGGTATGGATGAAACAGAAGCTACCAAATTAATGATGCGCTTGAGTCTGGCAAGTGTTGCTGTGTGGTGGGCGGTTTTCTCAATCCCCCTCTTCAGGCGAGTGAAGGAACCTGACCGAATGGTTGAGGAAAGTGAGATCGGACAAAATATTTTTAAAGTTGGATTCAAACGCTTTTTCAAAGCAATTAAGAATATTTCTCAATTCCGTGATCTTTTTTGGTTCTTATTGACATTCTTTGTGTATGCTAATGGCATTGGCACCATCATCACCATGGCTGTCGCCTTTGGCACAGACCTGGGCTTTGGCACGCTGATCCTGATCGGTACGCTTCTGATGGTGCAGTTTGTGGCAGCCCCATTTTCCATCCTGTTTGGGAAGCTCTCGAAAAAAATTGGCATAAAAAAGTCCATCACTCTGAGTTTGTTGATCTACACCGCTGTTGCCATAATCGGATATTTCATGTCGGAAGAATGGCACTTTCTTTTACTAGGTTTTGGGGTTGCTATGGTTCAGGGCGGCAGCCAGGCGCTCAGTCGTTCTCTGATCGGGCAGTTAATGCCTAAAAGCAAGACAGCCGAATTTTACGGTTTCTTCAGTGTTTCTGAGAAATTTAATACGGTGGTTGGCCCCTTCATCATGGCGCTGATCACACAACTAACCGGCGACGGTCGTTGGGGCATCGTCTCACTGGTGATCTTCTTTATTGTTGGCATCATCATGTTGCGCAACGTAGATATTGAACGCGGCATTAAACGAGCAAAGGAAGAAGACGCGAAGATGATCAAAATAGAATAATAACAAATGTTTTCATAAGTAAAAGTAGTTTCCAAGGGTCACAAGAAAAGGGTGACACTTTGGCTTATTCACCCAAGAATCGCATACAGGCTGCCTTTATAGACAGCCTGTATGTGTTTTCCAATGCAACTTTCGGAGAAGAAAGCCTAATCTGATAAGTACTTTTGCACAGCTTCATACTGTGAGTATACATGGTCAATTAATTCCTGGACGCTGTTTTCAAATGCGGCTTCTGATGTCAACATGGTGGCATCTTCGGTTTCCGCCAGCGCAGATGTTTCGATCAGGTCATGATAGTAACGATAGGTTTCCGCCATTACCTCGGGTACAAAGACGGTTTCCACCACCTCGCCCAGGTGGTTTTCGTATTGTGCTTTGTAGACAGGGTCATCCATCAGGAAGCGGATCAGCGGCCAATTGTCAGTGACCTCATCCAGTCCAAGTGAAAAGGTGCCGCGCTTGCCAATATTGTTTCCTGAGCCTGAGAGGGCCATATTATTATCCCAGGGGATCCAGGTGATCAAGCCGTCCTCTGGGTCGGTATACAGGAAATAGTTATGGCTCATCACACCGTAGGTATCCCAATTCTGTACGACGGTATTCACCGCCAGCCAGCGCAGGAACGTATCCACATTAAACACAGCTTCTAAACGTTCACGCCACGCCCCAGGGTCCGTCAGTCTGTTTTCTGCATGCAAAGCCTCAAATAGACTGAGGATATCGCTGTAATCCTCTTCTTCCTGGTTATTCTCTTTGTCGAAGGACTCTTCATTGAAAGTCCCTTCAGCGAAAGTTGCCCCAGTTCCTTCAGGTTTGTAGAGATTGCCCTCATCGCTGACGAATTGTTCTTTGATCACGGTGTCCTCCACCATTTCAACCATGGTGTATAGGCCGAAATAGACCGAGCCCTCGCCATAATCAACATAGACCTTATAAAATGCGGTATGTGCGGAAGGCACGCCAAAGTCACGGAAAATATCGGCGGTCACTTTCTCGCGCAGGTAGGAATCATCGCTAAAATTACTGGACAGGGAAAGCTGTTTGAAGCCGTAGAAGCGTTGATCGTCAATTTCTGGATAATCATCCTCATATTGATCAAAGTCCAGCTTAAAGGGGATCTTCAAATTTCCTGCCGACCAGGCGCTCCGCAGGGAAGAATTCCCTTTGAAGCGGATACCGACATGTTCCCACGTTGTCCCTTCAAACTCAATGGTGGCAGTGACCCAGACTGGATTCTCATCCGTAAAATCCATATTGAATCCATCCCCTTCCGGGCGATTGCCAAAACCACCTTCAGGAGGCTGCATGTTTTCAGGCGGTACAAAGCCGTCCTGTCCCATCCCTTCAGGATTCTCTCCCTCATTGAGATTCCAATCTTCGGGATTGGGTGTGCCGGCTGGGAATTCATCTTGTGGCATTTGACCTTCGGGAATCTCTTCACCCTGCGGACGTTCTTGGGGAAACGCGCTTTCAGGCGCTTCACCGCGCGGAAATTCACCTTGAGGCATGTTCCCTTCCCAACGACCCATGCCTTGCTGCCCCTTACCAAATTCTCCCATTAATTTGGTCATGTCTGCCATCATCGTTTCCCAATCTTCTTCGCTGATGATGATATCGATCCTGTTGACCTTGTCCTGCGGGAAGACAGTCTCGTAGTTCGGATCAATGTCGTTGCTGTGGGTTTCATCAGACCAATCTTCTGGCCTTTCAATTGTCTCATTGTTGTTATTCTCAGATTGTGTTGGCGATTTATTTTCGAGAGCGTCTGCGGATTGTTCCACGATGCTGCAACCCGTTAAAGATATTAGAGATAATAAAAGAAGAAAAATGAATAGAACTCTTTTCATTGTATCAATCCTCTCTTTCAGTCTTTTTGGGATTGAAACATTTCGGGTCGGTAAAAGACCTTAATTTCAGCTATGTCATGCAGAAAATCAATTTTTCCAACCTCAAATCGGTTAATCTGTAAGCCGGTGCGCTCGCGTAAATCTTTTAGCAACGTTTCGTAATGTTTAGGTTTAATCATTTCTATTTTTTCGTAGGTTATCGTCTTTTGAGCTTCATAACGGAAGCCCAGGGCTCTTTCTATGATGAAGAAGACGGCCAGGATGGCGAGATTGGCGATGGCAGTTTCAACGAACAATGAATCATTGATCAGAATGACATTGATCACCGGCAAAGCCATCAAGATGAAAAGATAGGTCATTTCACGCACAGGCAGTTGTTCCGTGCGGTATCGCAAAATTGAAAAGATGGCAAACAAGCCAAATCCGAACTCAATGCTTAAGTCCGCTTGCCTGAAAAGTGAGGCGACCAAGAAAATGCTGATGTTAAATGTGAAAAATGTCAGCACATATCCTTTGTCCCGTTCAGACGGAAAATAAATTCCCAGGACGATGATGCAAGTCATCACTAAATCTATGAGCAGAGCGATCAGAAGCATGCTGTAAGATGCCATTAGTTTAGTCCTCCTACAATAATTTTTTGAATGTCGAGCAAAATGGGTTTGAATTTGTTACGTTTGATGTGCGGAAAAGCCAATGCCACGCCAACACAATACTTACTGAAACTGGTTGGACGTTGTCCTGCTTCACGCATTTGTTGGATAAAGACGGATTGGATGGAGAATCGCGGCTGTTTCACCTCGGCAACCACCACTCCCGGCAGGGCAAACTGTGTTGAGAGGCTTAGGAAACGGATATCGAAGTCAATGGACAAACGTTCCTGGTCACGTTTGCTGACCAGGGAAATTCTGTAAAAACTGTTAACGATTTTGGGAACGTAGGTTTTATTATTGAAGGGAAAGGTTTTATCGAGAAACGATTTGACTTTGAGAGATTCTCCATTCGGGGGGTTAATTTCGGAAAGCCGGCTTTTCTGCGTGCGATCATGGTTGTCTTTCTTTTTCACTTCCAAGTAGTCCAGACCTGAATTCAGGTAAGAACGCACACGCAGTTTAAAACGGTCGCGCTGCCCGTTATGGTGCTGGCGGTAGAGTTCGAAATCAGGTGTATCGTAATAGCGGGTCTTATAGCGCTGCATCCGTAATCCGTCCACATCCAGCACGTTGTAATCATTTGCCAGGTCTCTTAATGTGTCGGGCAGCAGTGATTCATGGAATAGGTATTTGGTATCCATGCGTTTGAGCAGGGGTGCCGCTTTGATTTCCTTGAGGGACACCGGATCGAAAGTTTCCAGTATTTGGCGCAAGATATTGGTATTTTCATTGGGTTGAGGGATTTCCTCAAACCTGGTTTCCTCGTGAAGTCGTGGTTCAAGTATATGCACGAAAAGCTCCCTTTCTTTGATTGCATCTATCATAGCGTCCATTCATAAAGTTTTGATAAAGAAAGGATTTTGATTGTTTTATTAGCCTTTACAGTCAAAGTAATCGGAATATAATTCCAGGGAATAAATAAATCTTTTCAGGAGTGTTTTAATTACGTGAAGTCATTCAGAGTAGCTTTACTGGCGAATTTAAAGAAGAACGCCCCCACCTGGGAGGGAATGCCGGAAGATCAGTGGGATGACCTCGACAGCGAAAAAACCATCCACGCCTTACTGGACGCACTTCGGGCAGGCGGACATACCTGTGAATTTTTGGAAGGCGATACCACGATTATAGATACGGTCCGCAAGTATCAGCCGGATATTTGCTTTAATATCTGCGAGAGTCATTTTGGCGATGCGCGGGAAGCTCAGGTGCCCGCAATTTTGGAGAAGCTACAAATCCCTTACACCGGTTCGAAAGTGCTATGCCTGGCGCTGGCTTTAGATAAGCCCATGACCAAGCGCGTCCTTACCTATCATGACCTCCCTACACCTGATTTTCAGACGTTTGAGCGGGTGGATGAACCCCTGGATCCGAAAATGCAGTTTCCTTTATTTGTCAAACCCAGTCGGGAAGGGACGGGCATGGGCGTGACCGCTAAATCCATTGTCAAGAGCGAAGAAGAATTGCGAGAGCAGGTAGGATTGATCTTAAACCGCTATCACCAGGCTGCCCTGGTGGAGACCTTCATTGAAGGCCGGGAAGTTACGGTGGGCATGGTGGGTAATCTCCTGGGTCCGGTGGCTCGTCGAATTCCGCATAATGAAGACCTGCCTCGCATTCAGGCCGGTTTACGTTTCTTTCCACCCATGGAGGTGGATTTATCACCCTACCTGGAAACGGACGCTGTGTATGCTAACCGGTTAAAGGTAGCATTGGCGGATCAGCTCACTTACCTCTGCCCGGCACCCCTGGATGATGATATGGTGGATGAACTCAACTGGCTGGCAGCCGCGGTGTTCCGCGTGACGGGTGCGTTGGATGTGGCTCGGGTCGATTTTCGTTTGAGTGCTAAAGAAGACTGGAAGCCGTATATTTTGGAGATCAACCCCCTGCCAGGGCTGTCGCCAGGAATCTCAGATTTTGTGATTGAAGCTGCTGCGGAAGGCGTGGGTCATACTGAACTGGTCAACATGTTATTGGATACAGCCTTAAGGCGTTATGGCTTGATCGAGTAAGTAGTTATTTTCAACACAAATAATTTCGATCCAATTCGTACTGTCATGCCCAGCTTAGATAATTTTTTATTTACCAATTAAAATTTGAGATCATTTTTTTATATATTGACATCGGGGTAACAATTCAGTAGGATTGTCCATGTTTGTGCCATCAAAAAAATTCTTTGGAGTTACTCATGGAAAAATTTGAGATATCGGAGTCAATGCTGGGAGAGGTGATTGCCAGTAAAGAACGTATTCAATCAACAGTAAAAAGAGTAGCCAAGGAAATTTATTACAGTGTTGATTACGTTGGACAGAAGCCTATTTTTCTTTGCTTGAGAGAAGGGGCGGTCCCATTTCACCGTGATCTAGCCCGTGAACTGCAAAATCTTTCTTTCCCGTTCGAAAAAGCCTGGCTGAAAACACATCATCATTACTCTGGAGTGAATGGCACCGGTGATGTCAAGGTTTTCCCTTATGAAGGCCCTGATCTTGAAGGAAGATTGGTGGTCATTGTGGAAGATATCATCGATTCATCTGAAACAATCATCAAGGTTTGCGAATTTCTCGATGAGCAGCAAGTCTCACAAAGGAATATTTGCGCCTTTTTGTTCAAAGAACGACCGGAAAATGTCGAGTGGAGAAATACGGGCCTCAATGGTTATAAGCATTTGCCCGAAGTGCGGCATATGGGCTTGTTTATTAAACCCCTGTTTGTTGTGGGTTATGGATTGGATTATCGTCAATTTGGGCGCGGCGGTGATGAGATCCGTGTATTAACTCCTGAAGGCCAGGCCTGGGTGGACGACCAAATTAACCAAGGATTAGGTTGATCCGCAGGTGTCGAGATTTAAATATACGATTTCAATCTCTTTAACAGGGCTTCGTTGATTGCCGGTAAGTCGTCGTTTTTACTGACAATGCTGGACCATTGTTTGCCGGTGTTGACCAGTGTGACTTCAACATCCGTAAGTCTTTCAATCTTGTTGATCAAATTCTTGACTTTTAAAGTCAGTTGAGACCATTGGGTGGCATCTTTGACCTCAGGATCAAAATGTTCCACAAATGTGAGCGCAATTTTATTGGCACCATTTAACATGATAATCCGTTTTAGCAACGAATAATCGATCCCTTTTGCCTTCCTTCTAATTTGACGCTGCCCTGACTCCGGGTCAATAATCGAACTGTATTCAATAATTCCTAAAGCTCGCATTTCATCCACTGTGAATTCTTCCACATTTCCTACTGAACCTGTGCCTTCGCGGGTGGGTAGGGCTTTAACGCAAGCAATCACATCATTGACAGACCGCCAATTCAACCCAACGCCCGCAATACCAGAAGGTGCGGTGACATCAACAGAGGTGACATTAGGATATTCTCCATGGTACCGCGAAAGGAAAGTGCCCTGTGTATTTTCAATACTGATGGTGCCTTTCTTGGCCAGTTGGTTCGCCAGTTTGGGGACATCATCAAGGTAGGGTTGGAGGGATTCGATTTCTTGAGCCAGTGGCGCAATTCGTAAAGCAGCATGGGATATCGCAATCCCTGTACCGCTTTTTGTGCTGCCGATGGCATTCATATTTGAGCTGTCGATCTCTTCTTGAATGTTTTCCGGTGTAATGATCGGGCATTTAGGGTCGACACGCACCTTTTCAGGTGAAAGACGGAACTGCTTTACTTCAGCCAAGAATTTTTCAACATTGACTGCCGTTCCAGGTCCGAGGCCGATCAGGCATTCTTCAAAAATAAACCCTAAGGGCAATTGGTTGGTTTTGATGTAGTTATCTTCAATGAACAGTCCATGTTCAGGGTTCGTGCCTCCGCAGCCCCTGAACACACCCAATGCATGATTCCTGAAAGTCTGCCACGCACTGATCAACCCCTTCCCTTCGTCACCCCAAAAGCCACCCACAACAATATTTGCGCCCATGCTTTTTCCTCTGATGCGATCTTAAAGATGATAGATTAGTCACACGAGCTCAATTATAACATGCTCAACTTCACATCAATTATTAGGGAAGTTATGGGCAGGTTAATTATTGAGAATTCCAAGCACTCACCAACAATATCTTGTCTGTAAGGCTTATAAAACAAATTTAATATTCATGCAGAAAATTTGGCCGCCGATCAGGAACGAATTAGAAAAAGATTTAAGGTTGGATTCCGAATGGATCTTTTATACCGCGATAAATTTTTTCACCCTAACCACTGCCTGCTGGGGGAAATGAACCCCCTGTATGATAAAAATGCTACAACAGGGGGAAGGTATAACGGATGAGAGATAATCTGAATTATGTGGGTTGATAACATGAGCCAGGTGATTTTCGGGCAGCTTGTTGGCGAGCATCCCTGACCTATGCAATATTCGACCTTTAAATAGATTTTTTCCACCATAAACCAGTGCACTCCGGCACGATTACGCCCCCATCTGTTATTTGCATGGGCATGGGCTCATCCCCAAAGAAGAAGTGGGTTAGCTGCTCGGCTTCGTTTTTATCTTTAAAGCAATAATCCGTGCGCACCCAGGCGGATTCAAACCCATGGGTATTCAGATAATCCAGATACTTCACCAGTACATCCGGGGGTTTGGGTTGCTCAACCCCCGTCCCCAGGGACTCGATCAGGATCAGCTTTCCGCTCGGCGTAAGGACCCGTTCTGCCTCAGCTAAAGCAATTTCCAATGACTCCTGCCAATTCTCCCCGATGTGGATGGCAGCGTAACAGAAGCTCCATCCGGCAATGATGACATCGGCGGAATTCGAGGTGAAGGGCAGACTCAGGTGGGATTCCAAACTGAGCCCCCAATTCCTTTGTGGAAGACTTTCCAACTGGTTTTTGGCAAAAACCAGCATGTGATGGGAGATATCGGCTGCGATCAATTTGTCAACAATTGGCGCGATCAAGACGCTCATCCGTCCGGTGCCCGCGCCCAATTCGATGACCGTCTTGCCGCTGAGGAAGTCAACCTCTAAAATAGCAGGCAGGAGATTGTGTTGGTAATCCTCGCGCGATACGAGGACGTGATAGCATTCCGCTTCGCTTTGGTAGATTTGTTTTAAGTCAGGCATGGTTGGTGTGTGTTTTGGTCACCCATTAATAAGGCTCATCCGGTCCAGGCCAGCCGAAGCGGCTGAAATCCACCCGATCCTTATCATCAAACTTGACCCCCTCCTCTTCCAGGATAGCGCGCTGCATGGCGTTGCCGATGCCACCGCCGTGGATGCTGATCTTGCCTTTGGCGTTGATCACCCGCTGCCAGGGGACATCTGGGGTTGTACCCCGTTTGAGGGCAGCCATGGCATAGCCCACCATGCGGGCGGTGCAGCCCCCGACCAATTCCGCAATTCTGCCGTAGGTGGTCACCTTTCCTGGTGGCACCCGCCGCACCATGGCGTAAATCCGGTCATAGAGCCGATCACTTTGGGTTACCGTCATGGCTCCTTGTGGGCTTTCAAAGAAAACAGTATCGGCAGTGGTACGGGCATGTTGGGGTAGCTGAAGAGCCCATCTCCGCGTTGAACCATTTCCGGGTAAATAGGATCTTCCACAGCATTGAACTCATGAAAGAAATCCAATCGGAGTCCGGCGTGGAGAATGGCGTTGATGATGTCGCTGACCGCCCACTGCCATTCATAGCTGGGGTTCTTGATGGTGTAGGTTGGGTCCATGTAGTCGGGCCCCTCATCATCCCACATGTAGGGCGCTTTCTGGTGGAAATAAGAGAATTCGAACTGCCATTTTCCTTCCTCATCAAAGGTGTAGAACAGAGGGTGGGCATCCATAATGTAAAAGTAGCCGCCCAACTTAAGGTGCTGAGCGATGATTTGTCCCCAGGTCGTCAGGTCCTTCAGCCAGCACAGCACGCCGATGGACGTGAAGACGATATCAAACTGTTCCTCCAAATTTTGGGGCAAGTCGTAGATATCGGATTGGATAAAGGTCGCAGGCAGGTTTGCCTGCTGGGATAATTCCCTAGCGGCTTCAATTGCTTTTTGCGAGAAATCCACACCAGTCACAGCTGCGCCTTCCCGCACCCATGCCAGGCTGTCCAAACCGAAGTGGCATTGTAAATGCAGCAGCGACCGCCCCTTCACATCCCCAACCTCTTGCAGGATTTTACGCGGCAGCCAGGGTTCTCCGGCCAAAAACCGTTCCACACCGTAAGATTTTAAATGGACGGGTGTGATCTCATCCCACATGGCGCGGTTGCCGTCCCGCGCTTGTTCATAGGAGATTAATTTTAATTTACTCATAGGGCTGTAATCACTTCGGTAATAAATTATGAAAGAAACTCACGCAGATCGCTGCTGTGACTGGGGTGGCGCAGTTTGCGCAGCGCCTTAGCCTCAATCTGCCGGATGCGCTCCCGGGTGACATCGAAATGTTGGCTGACCTCTTCAAGAGTGTGGTCCTTGCCGTCGAAAAGACCGAAACGAAGTTCAATGACCTCGCGTTCCCGTTCTGATAAAGCCGAGAGGCTTCGTTTTACCTGTTCCCGCAAAATTTCTCTAGCCGCAACATCCAGAGGAGCGGCGGCTTCCTGATCTTCAATGAAGTCTGCCAGGGTGCTGTTGTCCTCATCTCCAATTGGGCGTTCCAGCGATACAGGTTCTTCAGCGGTCTTGAGAATCTCGGCGACCTTATCCGTTGCATCTTCCCAGGCAATGGAAAGTTCCGGGTCAAGTGGTGAATCCGAATCCTCCGCTATGCGAATGGCTTCAATGGTGTCTTCGTCCATGAAGTCTGTCTCGAGGGCAATTTCCTCCAGGGTAGGTTCCCTTCCCAGCTGTTGCGTCAGTTCGCGCTGAATACGGATGACCTTGGAGATAGACTCGTACATATGGACTGGAATGCGGATTGTGCGGGCGTTTTCTGCGATGTTACGACTGATGGCTTGCCGGACCCACCATGTGGCATAGGTGCTGAATTTAAATCCCAAGGTGGGATCAAACTTCTCAACGGCTCGCAACAAACCCATATTGCCTTCCTGAATCAAATCGAGGAAAGAGATACCCCGGTTCAAGTATTTCTTGGCAATACTGACCACCAACCTAAGGTTGGCGCGTATCAGCATCTGGTTGGCTTCTTCTTTTAGAAAACGAACAGAAACGAAGTTTGATTCTAAGAATTGTGTATTTGGCAGGTTGTTCTCAAAAACCGAACGGTCTGGAATTTGAGGCTTTTCCTTCAAAGCCGTCAGGAGCCAATCCGCTGTTTCAAATGGGAGAAGATAAAAACAGAGGAAGGACGTAAAGATCAATTTGATGACATCACCAAGCTTATTGGACGTCATCCAATAGTTTTGTTCAAGAAAAGTGCGCAAGTATGAAGGCTCGTTGATCTGCCAGGATTGACGCAGCATTTGCGCTTCGCTGAGCGTCAGTGCAAAGTCGGGCAGGCCGGTTTTTTTCTTCCTCAAAGAGCGCTGCAATGAAGTACAAGCGTTGTTTAACTCATTATAGATATTTAATGCAAGTGTCTTTGATTTTTCTTTATTGGAATCCGGAATGGTATTGCGCAATCCCTCCATGAGATCATAGGCTTTCATCCGGCTTGAAAGCCAGAACTCATGATCGGAGTTCAGAAGCTCAATCCATCCAATTTCACGCAGATACAAACGCACAGGGTCATCTGCGGTGGTGAGGATAGCAGGAATCGCAGAAGATCTGGAATTAGGCTTCATCTCCTCCTGTTCCAGTTGGCGTTCTTCTTCTTTTGGTTTGGTCATTTTCTCAGCCATCATTAACGTCCGATGATATCGGTTGAAAGCCCTTTACTTATAAATGAATTCAATAACGGAATGATTCTATCACGCAACTCAAGAACGAGTCTTTCCTTGCGAAAAGGACTGTTGCAAGGCTTGGTCCAGTTTAGCGCGCACTTGAACATATTCCAAAGCCAGTTTTCCATAATCTAAAACTGCTTCCCCGCTTTCGCCCTCACCCTGGGACTGAAGAAAGACCAGTTGATCCAGGCTCTCATCAATTCTGATGCGGCGCAGCCGGATGAAAGATAGGATTAGAGATTCCAGAAGGGGAGAGTTAGGTTGAAAACGCCAATCCGGATACAGATCATCCGCTGTCGTTTCAAGGTAGGGTTCCAGCATTTCCTTTGGAATGGTTCTTTGAATGAAGTCAAGTGGTGCTTCCTGATCCTGTTCCAGAGATTGTTTAATATTTATGAAAATCTCTTTGATATCCGTGTGCATGAAGTCATCGTTGTGTAGACATGCCAATTCAAGCTCTCGGAATGTTCTGTTGATAAAGTGTAGGAGAGTTGGGTCTGCAATTAAGGCTTTAATGCAGCTTTTCTCCAGTTGGCGGTGACCGACGGCGATGGACGGCGGCGAGACGTCAGGGGAAGGGAAGGCTTGTCCCCGTCTGTAAGGCCTTCGTTGGTGAGGTGCGCCGCCACCAGAGTAGCTTCGTACCAGCGCCCGTTCGTCCACTTTCAGCAAGCGCGCAAGGCGTTGGCGGTAGGCTTCACGTTCAACGCTGCCTTTCACATCTTCAATCAGAGGTAAGACCTGACCGGCGATTTCCTCTTTCGTTTTGGGATCATTAATGTCTTTGTGAGCTGCCAGGGTTTCCATCACATGGATGATGATGGGTTTGGCATGATCAACGAGGCTTGCCCAATGGTCGGGATCATCCAGGGCAATCTCATCCGGGTCTAACCCGTCGGGAAGGGTAGTTACCCTGATATCGGCTTTGAGCCGTCCTTCAACTTGCATGAGCCCGCGGGCATTAAAGACGGGATCGCCTTCCCGATCGAGAGTCTCACGGGCGGTCTCCAGTCCACGCAGTGTTGCTTTTTCACCCGCTGCATCAGGGTCAAGTGCCAGGACGATATTGCGGGAATAGCGTTTGATCAGGCGGAATTGATCTTCAGTCAGAGCGGTGCCCATAGGAGAGACGCAGTTCTTGAAACCCGCCTGGTAAGGTCCAATCACATCCAGATAACCTTCTACGATCACCGCCTGGTCTTTAGCCCGTATTTCACGCCGAACCATATCCAGGCCGTAAAGCAAGCTGCTCTTATCAAAGAGGGGTGTCTTGGGAGAATTGAGGTATTTTGGCACGTCATCCGGGCGCAGTATCCGCCCTCCAAAGCCTGCCATACGGCCGCGGTTGTCACGGATGGGGATGACTAACCGATGGCGAAATCTGTCATACATTCCGCCGCCATCCCGTTCTGAGATAAGGCCCGCATTGAGCAGATCTTCTTTCGTGATGTCACGGGAGATCATGTATTGGGTGAGAGCGTCCCAGGAATCTGGGGCGTAACCTAAAGCGAAGGCATCAATCGTCTCATCGTTGAGTTTCCGCCCGTAAAGATATTCAAGAGCTTCTTTTCCTGGGTCCGTATGGCGGAGCTGATGCTGGAAAAAGGTCACAGCCATGCTGAGGACTTCGCGGAGGTGTTCGTTTTCTTCAACCTTTTCTTGCTCTTCGGGCGTGTATTCGCGCAGGGTGACGCCAGCGCGCTCTGCCAGGTGGCGCAGGGCTTCAGGGAAGTCCCAACCCTCGCGTTTCATCACGAAGCTGAAAACATCGCCTCCCTCATTGCACTGTCCGAAGCAGCGCCAGGTTTGGGTATCCGGAAAGACGACAAATGCCGGAGTTTTTGTGTTGGGATGGAAGGGGCAAAAGCCTGTATAATTCTTTCCGGAATGGCGAAGCTTCACCGTCTCGGAAACGATGTCTACGATATCCAGTCTGGATTTGATTTCATCAACAACGGTCATAATTGCGTATCCTACCTGAATTATACGGGAAAAATATATCAGGAATCAGGTGAGCAGGAATTAGGTGATTAGGACATTTGTATAGAGAGAATTGTGATTGGTGAATCGTGAAACATGCTCCATAGAAAAAATTCTGTCCCAAATCACCATTCCCCATGCCCGATTTACCTTATCTTTTCACTTACCAACGCTGGTGTACTTGTTCGCGGATGTAGCGGTCATAGATTTCGCGGATTTTACCCATTTTTTGGTCGTCAAAGGCTGGTATATCTGATGCTGCGGCGTTTTCACTGGCTTGTTTGGGATTCTTTGCCCCAGGGATCGCCAGGCTGACAGCGTCGGACATCAAGATCCAGCGTAAGGCGAATTGGGCCATGCTGTAGTCCGCTGGCACCAGCTCCCGCAGTTCACCCACCGCTTTCAAGCCTGTTTTGAAGTCCACACCGGCAAAGGTCTCGCCCACATCGAAGGCTTCTCCCTCACGGTTGTAATTACGATGGTCGTCCTCTGGGAATGTGGTTTTCTCCGACATCTTACCTGTCAGCAAGCCGCTGGCTAGAGGAACCCTGGCTAAGATCGCTACGTTTTTCTCCTGCGCAAGGGGGAAGAACAATTCCGAGGGCCTTTGCCGGAAAATATTGAAGATGATTTGGACGCTTACCACATTTGGATATTCCAAGGCTTTTATGCCCTCCTCCACCTTTTCAACGCTTACGCCATAGTGCTGGAGCTTACCGGATTGGACGAGGTCATCCATTACACCGAACACTTCAGGTATGTAATACACTTCGGTTGGTGGACAATGCAGTTGTACCAGGTCCAGTGTCTCAACATCGAGGTTCTTCAAGCTGCGGTCGACAAAGGCGGTCAGGTTCTCACGATTGTAGCCTTCAGCGACATGGGGATCCAAACGCCGCCCCGCTTTGGTGGCAACATGGATTTCCCTGTCAGGGAAGTCTTTGATTACTTCAGCCACCAGACGCTCACTACGCCCATCGCCGTAAACATCAGCCGTATCAATAAAATTGACGCCATGCTCAATTGCCGTGCGCAGCGCGTTAAGGGCATTTTCCTGGCTGACGTGGCCCCAATCACCGCCGATAGCCCAGGCGCCAAAACCGATCTCGGAGACCTGCCAGCCGGTTTTTCCAAACTTTCGATATTGCATAAGATGATCCTTTCCGAATGACTTTGATAAACAAATAAATGTGAAAAACAATACAATAAAAATCCGCTGTATGATTAAGCTTAATGATACAGGATTTTTAAAATTGAGACATCAGGAGTTTTTAATGATGAAACGTTTGCTTCTCTGGCTGTGGCGTGAGATGCCATTTCCTTTTGCCCTGCGGCATTTATTTCTTTGGCTGTCCAACCAGAAATTCCTGGTGGGCGTTGACGCGTTGATCGTCAATGACAATGATGAGGTTTTGCTGTTTAAACACTCTTATCGAAAGGATATCCCTTGGGGCTTACCTGGCGGCTGGTTGAAGAAGGGCGAGGACACTGTTCGAGCCATCCAGAGAGAAATCTTTGAAGAGTCAGCGTTTCGTGTGCGCATCCTTCGACCGCTGCTTGTTGATAGGTCTGAAAAATTTTCAAGGATTGATATCGTATATCTGGGTGAATTGGAAAGCGAAGTTAGGTTTGTACCCTCTGATGAAGTCTGTGATGCCCGTTTTTTTCCGGTAAATGGCTTGCCGAAAATTATTGGCAACCAGGAGAAGATCATCAAGGATTATTTCAATGCTTCAGAGGGGAGAGTGGGATAGTGTGCAAAAAAGGCGCTGAAACATCCAGCGCCTTTATCTATTTCAAAATGGGTTTACCCTACGGTAGCCGGTTGTCGAAACTTTGCAACGCTTTCATATAGTTTGCTCGTTCAAAGGCGGCAGGGTTCTCCACCTTCTTCTGACTCATGCTGCCGCGCATCTTTTCAACAGATGTGTATTCGTAGGCTGTCATCCAATTTTCCATCTCGGCCAGCATTGAACTGGCTTGCTCGACGCCGTTAGTGATGAACTCAGAAGCTACCATGGCAACATTTGCCCCAGCCATCACGGCTTTGACAAGATCAAGGCCGGTATGCACGCCCGTCGTTAGAGCGAGGTCTACATCCACTCGGCCGTAGAGGAGCGCCATCCAGCGTAAGGGCAGGAGCAGTTCTGCAGAGGTGGAGAGGTGCAGGGTGCTGTCCACTTCCAGGTTTTCGATGTCAATGTCGGGTTGGATGAAGCGGTTGAAGAGGACCATGCCATCTGCACCGGCTTCAACCAAGCGTTGGATCAGATTGGGTAAGGCGGAGAAGAAGGGGCTCAGCTTCACCGCGACGGGAATACCAACGTTCTCGCACACAGCGCTCACCAACTCAATATAATTTTCTTCCAGTTGACTGGCGGTGATAGCTGGGTTGGTGGGAATGTAATACGTGTTTAGTTCCAGGGCATCCGCACCCGCCTGTTCCATTTTTTGAGCATATTCAATCCACCCTGTGTTGGAGACACCGTTCAGGCTCCCGATAATGGAGATATCAACCGCTTCCTTGTTCTTCTGGATTTGCGCCAGGTATTGATCCGGTCCGACATTATACCGCTCCAGGTCAGGGAAGTAATCAAGGGATTCAGCGAAGCGTTCGGTGCCGCGTTCCATGAAATAATTGAATGCCAGACTGTCATGGGTGATTTGTTCTTCAAATAGGGAATACATGACCACCGCGCTGATGCCAGCATCCTCCATTTGTCTGACATAGGATGTCTTTTTTGAGAGAGCTGAGGCTGATGCCACCAGGGGATTTCTTAGTTCGAGTCCAAGGTATTGAGTCTTGAGGTCCATCATCTTCCTCCATGATAGGGTATTGGATTGAGTTTATGTGAATGCAATAAATAATGGTGATGAACTAATGTCCATCACCATTATTATACTTGTCTGAAAACGCTGAATCCAAATTTTATTCTTCAGGTTCGGGCTTGGTGTAATGCATGTTAGCCATTTGTTGATAGAGGTTCCAGCGGCTTTCGGCGTCGCTTTGGGCTTTCTCCATCAGCATTTCTGCCCGTTCCTCATCGCTCTGCAGAAGCATCCGGTAGCGTGTTTCGTTGTAGGCATATTCTTTGACCGGTATGGTAGGCTCTTTGGAATCCACGGAGAGGGGGTTTTCACCCTGCGCGGCCAATTCCGGATTGTAGCGGTAAAGCGGCCAGACGCCGGATTTCACAGCCAGGTCTTGCTGCTGCAAACCAAGCCTCAAATCGAGACCGTGGGCGATGCAGTGTGAATAGGCAATAATCAGCGAAGGACCTTCATAGGCTTCCGCTTCACGGAAGGCTTGCAAGGTCTGCCGGTCGCTGGCACCCATGGCCACACTGGCGACGTAAACATAACCGTAGGACATAGCCATCATGCCTAGATCCTTCTTGGGCAGATCTCTACCGTTAGCTGCGAATTTTGCCACAGCAGCCCTTGGAGTTGCTTTGGAAGATTGCCCGCCGGTGTTGGAGTATACCTCTGTATCGAGAACGAGCACATTGACATCCCGCCCGGAGGCGAGGACGTGGTCTAAACCGCCGTAGCCAATGTCGTATGCCCAACCATCGCCTCCGATGATCCAGACGCTCTTGCGAACGAGGTAATCTGCGATCGTCAGCAGGTTGCGTGCAGCAGGGCTATCTATTCCTTCTAGTATGTTTTTGAGCTGGTCTACCCGCTCTCGCTGGGTTTCTAGCTCCTCTTCCGTTTTTTGGCTGGCGTTCAGGATTGAATCTGCCAATTCCTTGCCAACATCATCCGCCAATTTTGTCAGGAGTTCGCTGGCATATTCGATAAATTTATCAATCGTCAAACGCATTCCCAAGCCGAATTCGGCGTTGTCTTCAAAGAGAGAGTTTGACCATGCAGGACCGCGACCATCTTTGTTGAAGGTGTAAGGTGTGGTTGGCAGGTTGGCTCCGTAGATGGATGAACAACCGGTGGCGTTAGCGATAACCATGCGGTCGCCGAACAATTGCGTCGCCAGCTTGATATATGGCGTCTCACCGCATCCGGCGCATGCGCCTGAGAATTCAAACAAAGGCTCCAGGAGCTGTGAATTCTTTACGGTATGGGCTGAGAAGCTCTTGCGATCCGGATAGGGGATTGATCTGAAGAAATCCCAATTCTCCACTTCTTGTTCGCGAATCGGTGGTTGTGGTTCCATATTGATGGCCTTGTGCTTGGGATTCTCCCGATCCTTAATTGGGCAGACTTCCACGCATAACCCGCAACCGGTGCAATCTTCGGGTGCAATTTGTATGGTGTAAGCCCAATCATCACCGAATTCCCTGAATTTTGCATCCATGGACTTAAATGTCTCCGGTGCACCTTCAAGATAAGATTTCTCATAGACTTTGGTGCGGATGGTGGCGTGCGGACAGACAAATGCACATTTGCCACACTGGATGCAGATGTCCGGATCCCAAACAGGGATCTCGAGTGCCACGTTGCGTTTCTCCCATTGAGTCGTACCGGTGGGGAAGGTACCATCAACGGGCATCTCGCTTACCAGAACATCATCACCGCGCCGTTCAAGCATTTTGCCGAGGACATTGCGCACATATTCGGGCGCTTCCTCGGGCACAGCGGGCATCATCGGAATATCGCTTGTGACTTTGTCTGGGACCTCGATTTTGTACATATTCTCAAGCGCACTGTCCACAGCAGCGAAGTTTTGTTTCACAACTGCTTCGCCGCGCTTACCATAGGTTTTCTTAATGGATTTCTTAATCTCTTCAATCGCCTGATCCTTGGGGAGGATGCCGCTGATGGCGAAGAAACAAGTCTGCATGATCGTATTGATCCGCGTACCCATGTTGGTCTTTTGGGCGACTTCATAAGCATCAATAGTGTAGAAGTCGAGATTCTTTTTGATCAGGGCTTCCTGCACTTTTGCCGGCAGATGGTCCCAAACCTCATCTGGCCCATAGAGGCTGTTGAGAAGGAATATACCATTGGGTCGGGCGTATTTGAGCATATCGTATTTTTCGAGGAAGCTGAATTGATGGCAGCCCACGAAGGTCGCCTCACCTTCAGCGATCAAATAGGGCGCACGTATGGGCTCAGGACCGAAGCGGAGGTGTGAAACCGTGACCGCACCGGATTTCTTTGAATCGTATTGGAAGTAACCCTGTGCGTAGTTCTTGGTTTCTTCACCGATGATCTTGATGGAGTTCTTATTGGCGCTCACCGTGCCGTCGGAACCGAGACCGTAGAACATTGCCTGAACCACATCATTACCGAGGATCTCATAGGAAAGGTCCCAATTCAGATTGGTATGGGTTACATCGTCGAAGATGCCGACGGTGAAGTGTTTCTTGGGGCTCTCTTTACCCATTTCATCAAAGATTCCTTTAACCATCGCTGGGGTGAATTCTTTGGAAGAAAGACCGTAGCGTCCACCGATGACTCTTGGCATTTTATAAAATGGTGCAATGCCCATTTCAAAACCTTCTTGAACAGCATCAACTACATCCAGATAGAGCGGTTCCCCGTTGGCGCCTGGCTCCTTGGTGCGGTCAAGCGCTGCGATGACCTTTGTGGTGCTGGGAAGGGCTTTCATCAAGTGCTGGATGGAGAAGGGGCGGTAAAGGCGGACGGAGACCACGCCAACTTTTTCGCCATCATCCGCCAGGGCTTTGGCGGTTTCTTCAGCGGTCTGTGTGCCGGAAGCCATTAACATGATCACTTTTTCAGCATCCGGCGCACCGATGTAGTCAAAGAGGTGATAAGAACGTCCGACTTGTTCGGCAAATTCATCCATCACTTTTTGAACGATTTCTGGGGTTTTTTCATAGAAGGGATTAACTGTCTCGCGACCCTGGAAGAATACATCTGGGTTTTGCGCCGTGCCCCGCAGCACGGGACGATCTGGTGTAAGAGCGCGGGCGCGATGCTGGGTGATGAGTTCATCATCAATCAAGGCTACCAGGTCATCTTCATTCAATCGTTCAATCTTAGTGATCTCATGTGAATTGCGGAAGCCATCGAAGAAATGCATGAAGGGCACCCTTGAACGCAGTGTCGCCGCCTGGGCGATCAGCGCCATGTCTTGAGCTTGCTGGACTGAACCGCTTGCGAGCATTGCAAAACCAGTGGCGCGGGCGGCGGTCACGTCGGAGTGGTCGCCAAAGATAGAAAGCGCTTGAGCTGCCACGGAACGAGCGCTGATATTGAACACGGTTGGTGTCAGTTCGCCGGCGATTTTGTACATATTTGGGATCATCAACAATAATCCCTGAGAAGCTGTAAAGGTGGTTGTCAGACCGCCAGCCTGCAACGCGCCGTGCACTGCGCCGGCTGCGCCACCCTCAGCTTGCATTTCTGTTACATCTGGGACTGTACCCCAGATATTTGGGATACCCTGTGCAGACCAAGCGTCGGCATATTCGCCCATCGGAGATGAAGGTGTGATCGGGTAGATCGCAATGATTTCATTTATCCGGTAAGCGACCCAAGCCGTTGCTTCGTTGGCATCAGTCATTACCATTTGACGAGTCATGAAAAGTTCTCCTTCTATTGCAATTAATTATTGATCTTCAAAACCGTTCTGAGAACGGGACACTGACAGGCGAGCTTTAAATGTATAATTTTCGTTCTGGTTATATCCAACCGTTAAGTATAACCTGATTCCAATCATTCATCAGGTTATTTATCTCACTTACATTAATGAAACCTGTCATATTCATGGATTGTAAGGAAAATACTGACTCAAGTTTGCTTGAATTCTACCTTAAGAATCCTTTGGATTATTGTTGTTTCGGCATCCACTTTGGATAAATCTGAGGTTGCGCCAAGAGTAACGCAGCTAATGTCTTTCCATCATGGATTTTTCCCTCTAAGGCACGGTGATAGACATCTGCCGTCGACAGGGAGGTTACATCAATGAATTCGTCATCATCTGGGTCCAAAGGCGCTTTGTAGAGTCCTGTGGCAAGAAATACCGTCATGTACTCATCTGTATACCCCGGTGCGAGAAAAAATTCGCCCAGTTTTTGAAAATGCTCGGCAGCCATGCCGATCTCCTCACGGATCTCGCGCTTGGCACAATCCAGCGGTTCTTCGTTTGGATCAAGGACGCCTGCTGGCAGTTCCAGGAGATCATCTTGTGCGCCTATGCGATGTTGCGTGACGAGGTAGATGTTGCCGTCATCATCTATGGGTAAAATTGTGACGGAGTCCCCGTGTTCAACAAGATCATAATCCCTTTCGCGCCCGTCCGGCAGGCGGATATGGATTTTTACAACGTCAAAAGCATGTCCTTGATATTCTTTTAATCGGCTGAGGGTGGTGAAAGGCATAAGACTCCTTTGCTTATTGGGCGGCATATAAAAAGCTGCGCTTAAAGTAAATTAATGCGCAGCATGATTAGCTTTCATAAAAAAAGTTACAGATTACGGAATATTCAACTTTTGTCCGGAGCTCAGATCGTAGGGTTCTTCCAGACTGTTAGCGGCAATGATCGCTTCCGGCGAGACATCGCCATAATAACAGGCAATGGAATAGATCGTATCTCCCGAGGAAACAACATGTGTTGTGGGATGTGAATGCAGAACCCGCCCTTCACCCTCCCAGGTGCCGGTTTGTGGAATTTGAAGCACCGTCCCGGGACTGATCACCTCATCCACTCCGATATTGTTGAGGTTGATGAGATCTTCAACGTTAAGATTAAATCGGCGGGCGATACAATAGGGGAATTCCCCTTCATGCAAAGTGTATTGCGCCGGACGTGTGACCGTTGGTATAACGACAGCCTCTGTGGGTTCAGGGGTGTTTGTGGAGGTTGGCTGCGGTCCTGAGGTTTCCGCCAGAGTTTGTGCTGCCTTTGAGACTGCGGTTTGCGTCATCAATTCTGGCGAATCTGTTTGGATGAGAATTGGCGTGGTCATTGCTGCACCGGTTGGCGTTTCAGGCGCTTTGGAGGCAGGGAGCTTGCATCCGGAGAGTAGAAAGGTAATTAACAGAACACTGCCAATGACAATTGCTGATTTTTTCGTCATTGAGGCATCTCCTTAATCGTATATATTTGTTTGATAAGATAATAATTATCTGAATATGATGTTAATAGGATGGTAGCATAATACTATTTAAGCGTCAAGTTGGTCTATTTGCACATCTTGGCATCTGTCTTTATTATTTCTAAATCAATAGAAAATACAATTCACTTGAACTATGATTAAAATAGATAGGAATTGCATTTGTGTTTCATTTTAGGTTGGTAAAGGAACATTTATTGGAAAAGCAGCGAACCTGTTAACGAATGTCTAATTTTAAGGGGATAATATGAGTATTAAGGTGAAAGGATTGAAAAATATGAAGAATCGAAAATTTGGGTTGTGGCTTATTGTTATTGTCATCTTGTTGGTCGGTTCGGCCTGCACCATTCCAGGTGTCGTGTCACAATTAATCCCAGCGCAGGGGACAGAAACTGCTGTCACCGCAACTGAGGTTGTTATAGAAGAAGATGAAGAAGATGAACCATTCACTGTTGTTATTCCGGACGAGGTGCTGCTGGAGGACGCGCTGATTCAACTTTATGAAACAGTTGGTCCGGGGGTTGTTTCTATTCAAGTCGTTTCTCAATTTGGTTCGGGATTAGGTTCAGGTTTTGTTGTTGATAAAGAGGGATATATCGTCACCAATTACCATGTCGTGGAAGGCGTAGAAATCGTTGAAGTCCATTTCTCCAGCGGGTTGAAAGTTTATGGTGAGGTTGTCGGGGAAGATCTGGATTCAGACATTGCAGTTATCAAGGTAGATGTTGATCCTGAAGAGCTTGTTCCCCTTCCGATTGGCGATTCTGACCAGGTATATGTTGGTCAGACTGTGGTGGCGATTGGCAATCCTTATGGTTTGAGCGGGACGATGACCACGGGAATTGTTTCAGCCCGCGGGCGTACGCTTGAATCAATACGCCAGACGGAAACTGGACAATACTTCTCTGCTGGCGATTTGATTCAGACGGATGCAACGATCAACCCGGGCAACTCGGGTGGACCGCTTTTGAATTTGAATGGGGAAGTCATCGGAATTAATCGCGCTATTCAGACTGGCGGCAATTCCCTGACGGGAGTGTCAAATACGGGTATTGGATTTGCTGTTTCCTCCAATATATTAAAGCAGGTACTCCCCACACTAAAAAGGGGTGAAACTTATGATTATCCCTATCTGGGGTTGTCAGCTTTAGATGGATTGTCCCTTTATTTAGCTGATGTTTTAGATCTGCCGCAATCGACAGGTGCTTATGTCGTGGAGGTCGTTGAAGGAGGACCGGCTGACAAAGCTGGCATTCTGGAGGGGAACCGACCAACTGAACTCGCAGGCTATTATGCTGGCGGTGATTTGATCGTTGGGGTTGATGGTAAAGAGGTTCTGCAATTCAGCGATATGCTGAGTTATATGCTGCTCAATAAGCGGCCCGGAGATGAAATGGTGGTTACCGTGTTACGAAATGGTGAAAAAATCGATCTCACCATTATACTTGGCGAAAGACCATCTATTGGATAATAAACGAAAAAACAGAGCCACAATCTAAAAGAGATGTTTTCTTGTCTCTTGGTTTTTGAATTTAATTCTGCAATAGGATAAAATTAACCACAAGCTTGATTGCTTTTGAGTAATTCTCACCTTAAAAATCTACAATTTAAATGGAGGCAACCATGTTTTCCGAAAAAGACCTGCAGGCTTTGTTGGATTATTCTAAGGAAGGTCAGGTTTTAAGCCTGTATCTTCATACAGATCCATCAAAGGTAAATACTGAAGCTGCAAAATTACGGCTTCGCAACCTATTGAAATCGGTCGATCTTACGGAGGATGTACAGGCTGTCGAGGATTATGTAAACCTGGAATATGATTGGTCAGCCAGGGGCTTGGTTGTTTTTTCAAATCAGGATGCAGGTTTTTTCCAAACGTATCAACTCGGTTTGTCTGTTCCTGACGAAGTTTATGTGGGCAAGCGACCTGTGCTGCGCCCGCTGGTTCGTTTGTTGGACATATTTAGCGGATGGGGGGTTGTGTTGGTGGATAAACAAGGGGCGCGATTGTTTTCATTCGAGCTGGGGATATTGGAAGAAGTCGAGGGCGTGGTTGGCGACGAGGTTAAACAAACAAAACGCGGCGGCGGTAATGCGATGCATGGACGCATGGGTGGTTCAGGCGCAAGCGCTAAAGTGGAAAATATAATTGATCACAACATCAAGGAAGTGATTGATTTTGCCACAGATTTTTTCAATCAACATCATATTCGCCGAATCATGATCGGCGGTACGGATGATAATATTGCTCGTTTCAAAGAGGAACTGCCTAAGTCGTGGCAGTCTTTGGTTGTCGGCGAGTTCCCGATGAGTATGACAGCCAGCCATACAGAGGTACTGGAGGAGACGATTGAAAAAGCGCTCTTCGAACAGGAACATTTGAACAGTAAGTTGGTGGATCAGGCGATCACCCTTTCCGCCAAGGGAAGCAACGGTGTGACGGGTCTGATTGACACCCTCAATGCCATTCACGAAGGAAGGGTGCGAACCCTACTGGTTTCACAGGATTTTGAAAGGCAAGGGTACCGATGTAAAGGCTGTGGTTATTTGACCACCCAGGAATTAGATCAATGTCCGTTTTGCGGCGGATCATTTGAGATGATTGAATTAGCTGTCGAAAGGGCGATTCAAGAAACACTGCAAAAAAATGCGGATGTGAAGATCATCAAGGGTATTGATAAATTGGACAAAGCGGGTCGCATCATGGGAATTTTGCGCTATTAAGTCTATGGGAATCGGGAAGGTCTGATCCCGGAATGGCTTGTTGCCTTCCGGGATTTAGTTATTAATAGGCGGTCTTGTTTGATCACTCTTTGTGATCAATTTAAGGTTTTCCTTGTGTTTAATGCTATAAATCATATAAAATACAGGTGTGTTAATCAATTATTAACATAACTCACCTGTTTTGTGTATCTATTATTAATAATTCTCATCTATAATCGAAAAAAATATTGAAAGAGGTCTTTGTTTTGACGCCAGCTTTCTGCATGTGGTTGATCGTTATTATTCTTTGGGTGCTTTACATGTATTTTGCAAAGCACCGGATTGCGGTTGGGATGGTAAAGGTCAAAGAAAGACAAGACTAGATTACAGAAAAACCTTAGAATACCAAGCCACCCAACCAAGGGGTGGCTTTTTTAGTTATTGACGATGATTTATAGAATTTCAAAGTAAAAGGAGGCATATCGGAGAGGTTTATTTTAAGATTTGAATCAAAGAATAACATATAGAAGAGGAGAAGAATAATGAAGGTTAAACATTTTTTTGTATTGATGTTTGTTATTGTGCTGGCATTGAGTGCTTGTGTGCCAGAACCAATTACCGAGACTGCGGCGCCAGTTGAGGAAGAAACTGAGGAAGCTACTGAAGTTGTTACAGAAGAGGTAACTGAAGAACCGGTCTCCGAAGAGGAAGTTATGCCGCAAGCCTGTCTGGATGATGAGTTTGGCTGTGCGGTTATTCCTGAAGGTGAAACGATCAAGATCGGCATGGGCGCACCCTTATTAGGCGACTATTCCATGTTCGGTATAGATATCAGCCAGAGTGTTTCCTTGGCATTAAAGACGGATGATGGCTTTGAAGGATGGACCTACGAACTCGTGGCAGAGGATACCGGCGGAGCGCCGGAGGGCGGCGCGTCTGTGGCTAATAAGATGGTTACCGACCCCACTGTGGTCGCGATTGCAGGGCACATTTTCTCCGGATCAACGGATGCTGCGATACCCGTTTACGAAAAAGCGGGGCTTCCAATGATGTCGCCATCTGCCACCAATCCCGATCTGACTCAGAAAGGCTCGACAGTATTCAACCGGCTTGCTTTTACCGATGCGGACCAGGGCAAGGCCGCGGCGGATCTTTTGTTTAACCAGCTTGGTTTTCGGAAGATCGGTGTCATGCATGACGGCGGTACTTATGGACAGGGTTTGGCGGATGTCGTCCAGGCGGAATTTGAGGAGTTGGGCGGTGAAGTTGTAGCCTATGAAGCTATCACGCCAGGAGAAGCAGATTATGTTGCTCCCCTCTCCGCTGTGGCTGATGCGAGCCCTGAGGCGGTATACTTTGGCGGTTATGCCGCTGATGCGATCGTCATGATGAACCAATGGGCACAGGCTGGACTGAGTGGTGTCCTGTTTTTTGGATGTGATGGTACATATGGCGTGGAATTCACTGATAAAACAGGCGCAAATGGCGAGGGTGCCATTGCCGCTTCTCTCGTTCCCCCTGATTCTGAAGAGAAGACCGCCTTTGATGCTGCTTATTTCGAGGAGTTTGCATTGGAAGCGGGCGAACTCAGCGCTTTCACATGGTCAGCATTTGATACAGGCGGCGTACTCATCGCCGCAATCGAATCGGTCGCGTTTGTCGAGGATGGGACTTTGTTTGTCCCGCGAGGGGCGCTGGTTAATGCCGTTCGTAACTCCGATTACGTTGGTCTCACTGGTCTCGTGAAATGCGATGAGATTGGTGAATGCAATGCATCAGGTCCTACATTTTATGAGGTCGTTGATGGTGTCTGGGTGCCGCTTGAATTAGCGTCGGATTAAGAGAAATACGCTCAATTGGATGGGGAAGAAAACTGTTTCTTCCCCATCCTTGTCCATTACTGGAAAACATTACTATGATCAATAAAATAAAGAATATTAAGCTCACACCTGGGCTGATATTAAGATTGCTTGTGGGGCTTATTGTTGTCATCTACCTGGGATGGCGCATCTTTCAGACCGCATTCAGTGAAGGAACTTATGGAACGGACACTTGGATGCGGTTTTTGATTGCAGGATTGGTGGTTGGCGGAATGTATGCCTTAATCGCCATTGGGTACACGCTTGTTTACGGTATTTTATTTATGATTAATTTTGCACATGGCGAAGTGATGATGCTGGGAACCTTCGCCGGTTATTTTGTGTTAGAAGCCCTTGCTGCTGTCCCGATGCCGACAGAAGCAGATCCGGAACTTACTTTTCTTAACGCTCAACCTGTCATTGCCCTAATACTTACCTTTCTGGTGGGAGCAGGGTTCTCGGCGCTGATGGGGTACTTGCTTGAGAAAATTGCCTATCGACCCTTACGCGGTGCACCCAGATTGATTCCATTGATCAGCGCAATTGGCGCTTCCATTTTCCTGCAAAATGCAGCCCAATTGCTCTTTGGACCACAAAGACGACAATATATAAACCCTGATTTCCTTTGGCGGGGCACGGGGTGGACGTTACCCATTGGCGACAAATCTGTGATGATAACCTATACCGGTGTGTTTTCATTTGTCCTTTCCGTCCTATTGATGATCGGGCTTTTTCTCCTTGTTAAGCGCACAAAACTGGGAAAATCCATGCGGGCAGTTGCGGAAAACAAACAGGCTGCCGCCTTGATGGGTATTGATGTGGACTCTGTCATCAGCAAGACTTTTATCATCAGCGGCGTGTTGGCTGGAGCGGCTGGTGTTATGTGGGGTATCCATAATGGATTATTCAACCATTATGTTGGCTTTATCCCAGGCATTAAGGCTTTCACGGCTGCTGTTCTGGGTGGAATTGGGAATATCCCCGGAGCGATGATGGGTGGGATGCTGTTAGGGCTGCTTGAATCGCTTGGACCAGCATTGTTAGGATTGGATTTCCAGCTAAAGGATGTGATCGCTTTCACCATCCTAATTCTGGTACTGATCTTCCGTCCATCAGGCCTGCTGGGAGAAGCACTCACAGAGGAGAAAGTCTGATGTTATTTTATCTAAAAAAGGGATTGATATCAGGATTAGTTTTTGGCATTGTTTTTATCTTTTTGATGTTGATTGGATTTATCACTGTTGGCACAACAATGATTGGCGATTTTCTTGGAAATCTTGATAATTTAAGTGATGGGGCGCGGATTCCTGTCAGCAATCTACTCATTCTTGTAGGTTTATTGGGATTTTTCACAGGATTAAGTACCCGAGATAAAGCAACTGATGCAAATTGGGTGCAAACAATTCTCGCAGGGTTTGCCGCAGGACTCCTTGCCGGTCTGTTGGTGGGTGGTGCCGTTTGGGGGGCGGGGACGCTTCATATGCAAGGTGTTGACTTTCGCAAATACCTCCCCAATTTATGTCCTGAAGAAATGTGTTTTTTAATGTTTTACAGCACGCCTATGGCTGCAGCCCGTACTTATCTGATCTATTGGATCATTTTCAGTTTAGCTGGTGCACTTGGAGCTAAATTGGTTACGATTGGTAATTGGTCAGGTAAGACTCTTTCCAAAATCAAAGAAAACGTAAACAAATTAACGAGTGCCGGCAAAGTCAAGCAAATTCTAGAGAGTAAAGTGGGACTTATTATTTTAATAATCCTATTGGGAGTAGCTTTGTATTTCCTGCCGCTGGCTTGGGGATCTTATTGGAATTATATTATGGGCACTGTTGCCATTTATATTCTGCTGGGGTTAGGCTTGAATATCATTGTGGGTTATTCCGGGCAACTTGTATTAGGCTATGTTGCTTTCTTTGCCATTGGCGCCTATACCTTTGCTTTGCTGACAGCGCCGGAGCCGCACGGAATTGAAATGAATTTATTGCTGGCAGTGGTGGTATCAATGGTCTTCTCTACCCTAACAGGATTGCTTCTGGGCTTGCCGATCCTAAATTTACGCGGTGACTATCTCGCTATCGTCACGTTGGGTTTTGGCGAAATCATTCGGATTCTAATTAGGAGCGATCTGTTGATGCCATTAACCAATGGCCCGAATGGCGTGACCAACGTCGGTCAGCCGTTTTGGCGGGGTCATATTTTCTCGGATGTCAATTATGTGCATTTATTGATGCTGCTGGTGCTGGCAAGTCTTTTTGTGTCCAAGCGGCTAAAAGATTCTCGGACCGGTCGCGCATGGATCGCTATCCGTGAAGATCAAACAGTTGCTCAGGCGACGGGTGTCAATACATACCGATATAAAATTCTGGCATTATTGTTAGGAGCAGCGTTTGCCGGTCTCAGTGGTGCACTGTTCGCCTCGCGTAACCAATTCACAGGGCCGGAAGATTTTACGCTCATGGTTTCTGTCAACGTCCTGTGTATTGTGATTGTGGGCGGCATGGGCAGCCTGCCCGGCGTGGTGATCGGTGCTTTTGTCCTCAAAGGACTTCCAGAGTTATTACGGGAGTTGGCGGATTATCGGCTGCTGGCTTTTGGTGCGTTGCTGGTCGTGATGATGATTGTCCGTCCTTCCGGACTATGGCCGACACAGCGTAAAAGATTTTCGACATCGCAGAGGGATTCATTTGACAAAGACAAGGCGGAGGTGGAAGTATGATATCTTCAGCTATTTGTGCCAAAGGGGTGAGTAAACACTTTGGCGGGTTGACGGCTGTGAACGGGGTGGATCTGGTCGTCCCAGAACAATCGATTTCAAGCATCATCGGTCCCAATGGCGCGGGGAAAACCACACTCTTTAATTGTGTGTCCGGCTTCTATATCCCAGACGAAGGCGAAATTCAATTTGTCGGACAGCCCATTCAGGGATTGCCTACGCATAAAATCTGCGACCTGGGTATCGCCAGGACGTATCAAAATATCCGGCTGTTCAAACAAATGACGGCGATTGAAAATGTCCTGGTGGGTCACCACACCCGCATGAACACGAATTGGGTGGAATCGATCTTCCGCAATAAACGCTATCGTCAGGAAGAGAAAAAGGCTCTAGAAGAGGCATTTGAGTTATTAGATTTTGTGGGACTGTCAGGCATGGCGGATACGCCAGCGCACAACCTGCCTTATGGCGCACAGCGGCGGTTGGAAATCGCCCGAGCCTTGGCCAGCCATCCAAAATTATTATTGTTAGATGAGCCGACGGCAGGGATGAATTCCCAGGAGACGGCGGAAATGACATTGTTCATCCAACGGCTGCGAGATACTCGAAATATCACCATTCTGTTGATTGAACATGATATGCGAGTGGTGATGGATATCTCCGATCAGATCACTGTGTTGGATTATGGTGTTAAGATTGCCGAAGGGAAACCGGCAGAGATACGGTCGGATCAGCGGGTGATTGAAGCCTATCTCGGACCCGGCGCTGCTGCGCTTTCTGAGAAATTTAGTCGGAAGAGGACACTGCATGCTGTTGGATGTTGAGAATTTACAGGTTTCTTATGGCGCGATTCATGCTTTGAGGGGTGTAACCTTTACTGTGGATGAGGGTGAGATCGTGGCGTTGATCGGAGCTAACGGCGCGGGGAAGAGCACGACCCTTAATACCATTTCGGGCATCATACGCCCAGACTCAGGGAGGATACTCTTCGAGGGGGAGGATATCACGCAAATTTCCTCAGCCCAAATCGTTCGAAAAGGAATTGTTCAAGTGCCGGAAGGAAGGAAAATATTCGCTCGCATGAGTGTGCGTGAAAACCTTGAGATGGGTGCTTATACATTGAATGATAAAATGCAAATCCGTGATCATATGAAGCGTGTGTTTGACGTTTTTCCGCGTTTACAAGAGCGTCAAAATCAGTTGGGAGGTACCCTTTCCGGCGGTGAGCAGCAAATGTTGGCGACAGGTCGTGGGCTGATGGCTGATCCTAAATTGTTACTGTTGGATGAACCCTCTATGGGATTAGCGCCGATCCTTGTCGAGCAGATCTTTGAGGTCATACAAGATATTAACCGGCAGGGCGTGAGCATTCTCCTGGTCGAACAGAATGCTCAAATGGCACTCTCTATTGCTGACCGGGCTTATGTGTTGGAAACGGGTACCGTCGCCCTCTCCGGGGAAGCGTCAAAACTGATGCAAAATCCTATGGTGAAGGAAGCGTATTTGGGGGGGTAAAAAATTCGATGATAGTTGAGGGCGTTGATTATAAGGGACTTTTAAAAACGGACCAAAAAATAATCCCGCATCCAATGGCTGCGGGATTGAAATTTATGGATGGTGATTTATTGTCAGGGATTAGGATGAGTTATTAAAAAGAGCGGCATATTTGATGCGGCTCTCCAAATAAAAAATTTTTAGATTTTGTTCATTAGGTATAGACAATCTTGATAGCGAATTCTTCCAGGGAATTCGCTTGAATACTGGCTAATTGGTCAGATTCGTCTTGATTGAGAATGAAAAATTCTTCACCGAAGCCCTTTTCGATAGCTTCACGTGGATTAGTAAGAAGGTTTTGTCGAAAATGGAAGTTAACAACCGCAGCAGTCATGATACGGCTGATTTCTTGATGTGGATAAATGATATTGACCATTTTGATAGTTCTCCCCTCATGTCTCGGTGACAATTGAGGTTGGATTGAAATTGTTGAGATGTAAATTGCCTGACAATATTATAAATAAGGGTGGAGTTTATTACAATACTTAATTTTGAAGTATCCTATATTTTCAGGATGGGTTGGGTTGGCACATGGTTGGTAAAGGATGTCGCTTGGGTTCTTTCCAGTATTAGCTCAGTTAATACCTTGTGGAAAGGTGCTGCATAACTATTGATTTAAGGGGGAATTGATTACTTGGATTCAACTCATAAGTGCAACAAAGCTGGTAGTAGAAAGGTAAGCTGAAG
>CAZNRI010000031.1:0-33427 GCA_964575595.1 uncultured Candidatus Brevefilum sp. | reverse complement strand
TCAAGGAGTTCTCTCTTTTTGTCTACTCAAATATGGAAATATGATACAGTATCTTAAGCCCATATCGATGCAATAACAGCATTTAATGAATTAGAAAAGGAAACATTTATTTATTATCGCGGCGCGTTTTCACTATAATCGTCATACCGATGAAGCCAATGATGATGCCAGAAACGGAAAAGGCAACAGCTAAAAAATTCAGGAAAAACGTTGACGCAATTGCCTGTAATACCATTAATAAAGGCAATATGACGCCCAAAAGAGATAACATGAAACCTAGAAAAATCGTCTTCCAAGGACTCCAATTACGCATCTTTATATAACCAACATGCTACATATTGATCTGGCTTTGTCTTAAAATACGGCGGAACTTCCACCTCACAAAGTCCCTCGATTTTATAAGGGCATCGTGGGTGAAACCGACAACCTTTGGGAGGGTTGACCAGACTTGGCGGCTCACCAGGAGGAACATCTCGATAATGTAACGCGTTATTAGCATCAGGATCTGAGGTTGCTTCCATCAATGCTTTTGTATAGGGGTGTTTTGGATCGTGAACCACATCTTCAATTAATGTCTTTTCAATTAATTGACCTGCATACATAACAAACACTCTCTCTGAAAAATAACGCACTGTGGAAAGATCATGCGTGATGTAAATCACAGCAAGATCATGCCTTTCCTGCAAGGATTCCATCAATCTCAATATCTCTACACGTACTGAAGCGTCCAACATAGAAACCGGCTCATCCGCAACAATCATCTTGGGTTCCAATAACATCGCACGTGCTAAAACAACACGCTGTTGCTGACCACCGCTGAGCATGTGCGGGAATTTTTCAAGAAAATCTCCTGGCGGCGTTAGCTTGACCTCTTCAAGAGCGTTAAAAATGCGATCCTTTCGTTCCTGCTTACTATTGATTCCATTGATAATCATCGGTTCTTCAAGTATTCTTCGGATATTCATAAAAGGAGCCAACGCACCGTATGGGTCTTGCTGAACATAGCCGATTTCTGAGCGGTATTGTCGCATTTGATAACCTTTAAGCTCACTTAAGGGGTTTCCTTCAAAATAAATTTCACCCTCTGTCGGCTGATAAAGGGCAAGAATGCTTTTCATTAAAGTGGTTTTTCCACATCCGCTTTCACCAACAATAGCGATCGTCTCACGATAGTCCAAGTCAAAATTAACCCCATCAACCGCGTGAACATAACCTGTGGTCCCAAAACCTAGGCGGCGTAACTCAAACCAAACCTTAAGATTCTGGACAGATAAAAGTGAATTCTCTCGCCTTTTCTTAAGATCATCATCATGCGTCATTATTGTTTGAGATTTTTCTTGTGTTGTGTCAGTCATTGTGATTCGTTCCTTCTTTCGCATACAACCAGCATTTAACAGTACGACCTTCAATGTTATATGTCGGTGGTTCCTCATCACATCGTTCAAATCGAGAAGGACAACGGTCCTTAAATCTACATCCCGTGGGGGGATTGAGTAGGCTGGGAGGTTTCCCCGTGATAAAATCGGGTTCCTGCTTTGCTCGCAGCCGTGGCACACTATCCATCAATTTAATGGCATAAGGATGAAGAGGACAGTCAAAGAATCGACTGGCGTCACCAGTTTCAACAATCTGCCCCGCGTACATTACGGCAACATCATCAGCTAATTCACTTGACGTCGCAATATCATGCGTAATTAGGATGAAACTCACCCCTAATTCCTTCTTGATCCGCTTAAGCACATTGAAGATGTTAGCCTGCGTTAATACATCCAATGCTGAAGTTGGTTCATCTAAAATAACCAATTCGGGTAGGGACATCAATGACATGGCAATCGTCACACGTTGACGCATCCCCCCGCTTAATTCAAAAGCATAACGATTTATAAAATCATCAGGAACCCCGACTTGCTGAAACATTTTCTTGGCTTGCTGCAGAGCAACTTCTTTACTCATGTCATTATGGATAATGGCGGGCTCTGCCACCTGGTCGCCAACTTTTAATACGGGATTAAGTGAATTCATAGCAGCCTGGGGTACCATAGACATCTTAACCCAGCGAACCTTTGTGCGATACTCCTCATCAGTGTATTTCATCGTTTCCTGATCATTAAGAAATACCTTACCAGAATAAGTATCAACATTTTTTGGCAATAGACGTAAAATAGCTTTCGCCAGGGAGGTCTTGCCGCATCCTGATTCACCAACAATAACAACAGCTCGATTACGTTCGAGAGTAAAATCCACCCCATCCACCGCACGCACAACGCCTTTGGTTGTCCGGAAGAATAATTTCAGATCTTTTACATTTAACACTTTATCAGCAGCCATCGAACTTATACCTCTCTTAACTTCGGGTTGAAGATACGGTCTAGCGCAAATCCGATTAAGGCAAAGCCTAGGCCGGTAATCATTAACAAAACCGCTGGTTGTAGGATCCAATAATAATTTTCGTTATACAAGGCACCACTCATACGCGCATCGTTAATCACCTTGCCCCATGTGGGTAATATAGGGTCCCCCAACCCAAGGATAGCCAAAGATGCTTCCAAAAAAACATAGGAGGGAATCGCACTTACAAGGCCAGGGATCAAAACTGGTATGATGCGGGGGACTAGATAACGAGTGATAATTCGCCAGTTTCCTGCGCCATAAGAGCGCGCCGCCTCAATATATTGTGATTCCTTGACCTGTAAAAAGATCGCCCGGTAAGTCTTGATGGACCCACCAAAGATGCTCAACAAAATCACCACCGCCAGCATGGTCCAAATGCTTCGGCTGTAAAAAGTGCCCACCATAATCAGGAATGGTAAAAAGGGAAGCATCATATTGATTTCTGTAACACGTTGGATGCTCTCATCAACAACACCGCCAAACCAAACGCCGGTTGCAGCAATGAACATGGTCGTAAAGGACGTTCCCACCGCTGCTAATAGACCAAATGACAGAGCGATCGGCGTTCCCCATAATAAAGCGAGGGATAATTCGCGTCGGCGAGTGTCTGTGCCTGCGATCCCATGTACCTGTCCAAAGCTGATAAACTTTGCATCTGCATCGGCTTCTTCTTCGAACACAATCGCGTCCACATGCAATTCATAGGTGCCCTTCATGGGTTCGGGCGGATCACTTTCAGGAACAGCAAACAAAGCAATATGGGGAGCCACACCCTGCAATTCTTCAACCAAATTCGAGTCCTGAAAGCGGTAAATTTCCGAATGCTTAATCCCAATGTCCCCCAAGTCAATCTCAGTGCCATCCGGCTTAATCCAGGTTAGGGTCGCAAAGGGATTTTTGTCTTCAAATTTTGAGGTCATCACAACCTGCAATTCTTGAGGAAAATCATCCGCATTAAAATCAAACCTGAACACGATATTAATATCACGCAGACCTTTACCCAGATCTTGTTCTGATTTTTCAACACCCTCTACTGGGTCGGTCGTATCCAAGACCATCGTACTGGGTAGCTTTTTCGAAGTAAACCAGTTGACGTAAATCGGACGTGCTGTTTTAGGCACAGCGCCGCGTACATCCTCTCCTCCACGCCATTGATCAATAGCTTCATCATAAGGGATGGCAATCACTGTATAGATAGCAATTCCAACTAAAATCAGAACGAGTATCGAACCAATAATCGCAGAGGGGTATTGTTTAAAGTTCCTTAATAAACCTTTCATGATTTCGGCCCTCCACTGCCAACACGCACCCTGGGATCAACCAGAGCATAAATGAAATCTAACGAAAATACCGTAATTGCGAGCAAATAAGCAAATATGACCGTTGACCCGATAATTACAGGGGAATCAAAATTTTGAATGGCTGAATAAAGCATCTCACCCAAACCAGGCCAGTTGAAGATTGTCTCGGTCAAGATGGCACCCTGCCACAAAGTGATCAGCATCAGTGCAAATGAAGTGATGATGTTAGGCAAAGTGGGGCGTAAAATATAACGTCGTTCAATTGCCCGAGAAGATAAGCCTTTGGCGCGAGCCAACTCCACATAATCTTCCATGGAAAAGATGAGGAAGAAAGTTCGCCAACTATAAACACTTGAAAAGATATAACTCAACATCCAGGCTGTGACTGGTAATATTAAATGCTTTCCCAGATCAAGCAAATATGGACCCAGTTTTTCAGGCGGCGGGGCTGACACCATTCCACCGAAAGGTAAAACATTAAGGACAGCAGCAAAAATTAACAATAAAAATACGCCGTAAAACCACGGGGGAGCCGATGAAGCTGGGGATAACCCGATCACCAACTTATCTAAGAATGAACCATAATGTCGAGAAAGGTATAAAGAAATAAAAAGGCTCGTAAAGAACAACAGGAGATTCGCCGTCGCCATCAAAAGCAAGGTTGAAGGCAAACGCTCCAGAATGATCGTGCGCACCTGTCTTGAACCGGTATCGCTGGAAAGTTTCAGAGAACGGCCTAAGTTTAACGTTAGTGCATCCCATAAGAATCCAAAACTGCGTTTAATGAAGGGTTCATCCAGGTTCAGTCTTTCTACTTCAAGCTGAATACGATTCTCAATAATTTTAGTGCGCTCAGCCTGGCTGAGTACCTTCATCTTTGGATCCATGCTGACGGTAAGCATGACCTGCTCTTGGATTTGCCCCTTCATGATCTCATCAACATATCCACCCATATTGGCAACCAAGATGGTCAGGTAAACCCCAATCACAACAGCCGCCCCCAGAGTAATGATTTTCAACAAGGTATAACGAAGCAATCGTAAAATGGCATTTGGGCGTTTTCTTGTTGCAGGTGACGTTACGCCCGTTTGTTCTATGGAAAGAGGACTTTCAGCCATAGCGTTCTCACTTTCTAGAAATACTTAATCATATTGGGGGCGAGGCAAATGCCCCGCCCCCAATTATAAACTAGTGAACTAAATAATCTACTCAATGGTCACAAATTCAAATGCGCCAGAGGTGGGCACAGCTACCAGATTGGAGACCACAACAACTTCTAATGAGTTGGCGCCAACCGGCAATGCAGCTGTCTCTTCGGCAGTAAGTACAACCTGCCACTCGCCGTCAGCAACAGCTGTCGCTTCGCCCTGAAGGGCAACATTGTTCGAGGCATCCAGCACCAAGTATTTAACAGCGCTGACATCTTCAACAGCATAGGCCTCGCCTTCAAACGTAACAGCTAGATCAAATGTAGCTTCATCGCCAATGGTCACGCGGGCTTCACCATCAATAACCAGTTCAGCCATTTGCGGTGTCGAATAACCCAGCCATCTTGCAGCGTTGTCGGGATAATCCTCAAACCGTGTCAGGAGCAATGAACCTGCAACCGGATAGGCAGAATCCAACATGAGTGGACCTGTGCCAATCCAGAAGTGGCCATATTCTTCATAGAAGGCAGCTAGATTCGTTATGCGTGCATCAAGCTCATCCTCAGTAATGTAATCACCAAGGGTTGGTTCATAAGGAATAGCAGCCGATTCTGTCCATGCATCCAATTGGCCTTTGAGCATATCAAGGGTTTCACCGGCAATGTAGTTGAACCAGGTGTATTCGTTCTTGTCAGCCTTATCGGTTGAGAAAGCACCCAGTCCAGCAGCCTCAGCCATGATACCCAAGTTCAGGTTGTGCCATGCACCCTGACCCTGATCGTAATAGGGCCACCAGCTGTTAGCAGCAGTAATTTCTGCATCCGGGTAAAGGGCATTGGTATAGGTTTCAATGACCAATGGATCTTTTGAGGTAATACGGACACCATTGAAGGTGCTCATAAAGCCCTCAAAATCTGCCACAGCAACCGGATCAAAAATCGCACTTGCCGTTTTCGCCCGATCAAAGGTCAAAATCATACCCATCAAGATGTCAGCGATTGAGAAATTGCTTCCATCGTGCCATTTGACACTGTTGTACAGGTCGCTGGGATAGCGAACGACACTTAAGGTCTTGGATTCCAAGCCCTCGCTCAGCACCGTTGAATAGGTTTCAAAATCAGTAGCGTAACCAGCAACCCGATCAGCAGCGCCTGTCGCAGCAGCTTCAGCGTCAGCAGCCTCAGCAGCAGCCTCAGCGGCAGCATCAGCGGCAGCTTGTGCAGCATCTACATCAGCAGCGGCAGCAGCTTCTTCAGCAGCAGCAGCAGCAGCGGCAGCAGCGGCAGCAGCATCAGCAGCGCCGGCTTCGGCGGCAGCAACATCAGCTTCAGCATTAGCAGGAAGGTCGGTGATGAGTTTGTTGTAATATTCTTCCACAGTCAGGAAGGTCTGTGTTTCAGCATCCCAATCTGCCCAGGCATCACCAGGAACAATGATCGTGTCCAATGCAACTTCTTCAACTTCTTCGGTTTCAGCTTCTTCGGCTTCAACCTCTTCAGCTTCTTCCTCTACCGCACCAACGACATACAGGTCTAACCAATCCAAAGTATGTTTCATAGGTACGCCGGCTTGGATATACAATTCAGCACTTTCAACGCGCTGCGGCCACAATAAGCCCGTAAACGGGTCATATTTAAAGCCGTGGTCGCCGGTGCCGCGCACAGGCATCATATCGTAAATCCAGTTCGTGCCGGCAATGGGGTTCCAGGGCTCGGTCAAAAGACCAGGCATAGCAACCGTGATCTCACCGCCTGCGATGGGATCGCCAGCCTCATCAACACGATGGATGGACTGCGCCCACACATAGGAACCAGCAACGGCACCGTAAAGGTCAGAACTAACTTTCACATTAGTGACCTTGGGGGTGAAGGAACCGGCATCATACAGCCAGATCCGTTGGCTTTCTTTCAAGCTGAGCGGAATAATTTCTTCCATCATTGCCTTCCGCTCTTCCATGGTTGTGTAATCACCGTAGGCTAATTTTTCAGCAAGTTCATAGAAGCGAGGATCATTTTCATACGCCTGCCACAGGGGAACGCCATAGCCCATCGCTGTATTGAAGAAGGCAAAGTTATCTCCCAGGCTGCGCGGGATCGCCGTGGTGATCCAGCCGCCGGTGTAAATGGAGAAGGCGCCTTCATAAGGATCGGTCGAGGTCCAGATCGGACCAGCATCTGCGCTGACTTTGTAGTCACGCTGCGTTGTAAAGCCGATATCCTCTAATTGGTTGGCAACATAATCACCAATTTCCTGGCGTTCATCCTCAGTCCGGATAAGCATCAAGATCACAACAGGTTCACCGTTGTATTGCCAAACACCGTCCACCATTTCAGCGCCCAAGGCTTCCATTTCAGCGCTGATGATTTCATTGGCTTTGTCTTTGTCGTAGGCATATTGAACTTCCATTGCACGAATAACGCCAGCCACTTCGGCAGCGTCAGCTGAGGCGGAGTTTAACGCCGTCCAACGTGCAGTGCCTGCGCCAGCCAAAAGCTCGTCAACCAGATACTGTCGGTCAACCAGCATATTCATAGCTTCGCGAATGACAGCGGATGAGAAAGGATTCAATCTGCCGTCGTTGAACTCAGGTCCAGCAGTATTAAGAGTTAACTCATTGTAGGAACCCGATGAGAAATAATAGTCTATTTCTTCAGCAGCTTCGATTCTCCCGATTTGCTCTGGATCGCTAACGGTATAGGCGTAGACATCAATATTCCCAACCAGAAGTCGGTTAATAGCAAGATCGCCATCTTCTTCATTAACGATGGTAACTGAATCCGGCCATGCGCCTTTCCGCGTGGTGGTCACATCTGATTCCGGGAAAGACACCAAATCACCTTCAGGCTCAACGAGCTCTGCAATATCGTCAATATCGCCGACTTCCGGATACTCGACGGGTACATAACCAGCAACAAGATCCGCAACTGCGGCGGCACCTTCAGGAACCCCAGCGGCGGCGGCGGCAGCGGCTTCAGCAGATGCGGCAGCGGCAGCAGCTGATTCCTCAGCTTGAGCTACAAGATCCTCTAAGCCGACTACAGGTTCTTCAGTCGGTTCCTCGGTTTCTTCTACAACCTCAGTTTCTTCAACTTCGGTTGGCTCCTCAACCACTGGCGCTTCGGTTGCCGGTTGACAGGCCCCCAAAAGCATACTCAGTGCTACGAGAAGACTTAGAAATAAAAAGGTATAACGTTTCATTTTTTCTCCTCCATAAACAAATATTGATTTGTCAGGAACTAGTGAATTGAATTATTTTTGGGATTCATCTATTCAATTCTTTTGAGTAATCGTCATCACCTCCTCGCAAATATCACTTAATTAAGTTATTAATAAAATATGATGAGTGGTTTAAATACACAATAATGGGTACATCAGTGTATCCATTATTGTACTTGCTTAAAACAAAAATATAGCATACATACATTTGTTCGTCAAGAATTAGAGAACCAGTTAACTTTCATTTCAAACAAATTTAAATATCCGGTTTGACAATCAAACCTTATCCTCTTTTTCCTTAGGTTAAAATTATAACATAGTTATTTTAATTCAATCTTTGATGTATTGACCATTTTCACTAATCGAATACACCTCAATGGTATCAAAGAAATCCAACAAATCCTCGGTGGGGGTGTTTTTATTATACTCCCTCTTGATAATAAAAGATGCTTTTACCAACAACGGCAGGGCAGGAAGTGAATCAATAAACGGAATTTCAGCCTCATACAATAACGCTTCCCATTCATCAGGCAGAGCCAATGACGCATCAGCACAGGCGTTGTCATAAACCTCATCGGAAAAACCGGCGATATTCGTTCCAATCCATTGGTTTTCCAAAGATGGAATCCCCCAGCTTTGATATAATCCGCAATCCAACATCGGCATAGGCTGCCAGGTCAGCAGCGCCAGGTCAAACCGCCGTCCAAAAAGAGGACCTTCAGGCCCAGCAGCATAATATTCTTCCGCAGGCATGGAGGTGATCGTCACCCCCACCCCGACTTTCTTCAACGAATCACGGATAACCTCTGCCAAAGCCTGATGAAATCCAGAGGTGTTGACTAAGAGTTCCAAAGATAGTTCAGTTCCCATGGGGACGCCGGCGACAGACCAGGCTTGAAGCGGCGTATCCGGGTCGTCATCATGGTCTTGCCACCCAGCCTGATGAAGCAGCTCAGCACTCCTGTCAGGGTCATAAGCGATTGCTTCCGCCTGGCTGAGCTGGGATTGTGAAGGTGGAACAAAACTCTCCCATATCGTCCCTAATCCTCTGGCCGCTGTGTCAAGCATAGCCTGGCGGTCCAGGCTCATAGCGATCGCCTGACGAGTGCGGACATCCCCAAAGATATCCGGCCGATCCCCCACCGAGGGGTTATAAAAGTCATCATAAGAAGCTGGCTGAATGCCAAAGACAAGCTGCGTCCAAGATTCACCCGGCAGCTCATTCACCGCGAAACGTGAATCATTCTGAATTTCGTCCAACAGCGAGGGAGAGTTCTCCCATCCAAAGGACGAATCCAAAAGATCGCACTCCCCCCTTTCAAGGTAAGACCACGCTTCAGGCGCACCTCCCATAACCTCTCTGAAAACAATCTCATCTAATAAAGGCAGCCCCTCGTCAGCACGGAAATAATAGGGGTTGGGTGTGAGTGAAATTTGTGTATCATTACGAGAAGCAACCTGAAAAGCGCCATAACTCAAGAGCATATCGCCAAGGTTAGGGTTCGCAGCAATTTCAACCCAGGTTTCAGAACCGTCAAAGAGATGCGAGGGCAGCGGCGTCCAGAAAAAGCGCGTGATGTTTGCCGTGGAGAATCCAGGTTTGCCAATCCATCGAATTGTATTTTCATCTACAGTTTCATAGACGTCCGTTCGCTCCTCAGCCCACTTCAATCCTTCAGCCTCAGGTGCGCTGGCAAGTTCAAAGCTGAAGACTGAATCGGAAGCGGTTAGGGTAGTTCCATCAGACCAGGCCAGGCCATCCCGAAGATGAAAATTCAAAACCATTTGATCCATCTCAAGTGTACTTTCGCCATCCCAATCAATCGCACAATCCGAATCGCGGCAGCCGCTGGGCCGCACCCTAACCCCAGGAGAGAGGACAACTAATTCTCCACGGGCATCCACCACGGTTTGCCCACGCTGAACGGACACCGACTCCAAACGCAAGTCCCCATCTGCTTGAGTGGGCACTTTCTTTAGGATCACCGGCACAATCTCGCCATCTATCCTGTCAAAAGGCCCGTCTTGCAGAATCGCCAGGATGTTTTCTTTAACTGCTGTGAGGTTCCCATCATAAAGGAATAGGCTCTCCGGCAGATCGGCTGTGCAGATGGTTAATGTCTCTGGAGGATCAGTGGTTGATGTGACCGTTGGGGACACGGTCGTCGGAGAAGTTGAGATTGTCTCAACCTCTGTCGCCTGCCCATCGCTGGAAGGCGTCTGACAGGCTGATAATACAAATAGCAGGATAAATACAAGTAATAATACACGCTTCATCAGGTCATCCAATTCACCGATTGTTCAAATCCATTACATTTCAAAGAACGTATCATAGTAATCCTCTGAATCGTCCCCAAACCGCAGCCGCAGATAAGAGGTGTAGCGTTCCGGCGTCACATCCCCTTCCTCAACAGCTTTTCGAACCGCGCACCCCGGCTCATGGCTATGGGTGCAGTCGTTGAACTGGCATTCCGACACCAGATCACGAATCTCAATAAAATAAGCGTCCAATTCCTCTGGTTCAATATCCCATAAAGCCAATGACCGCAATCCAGGCATGTCCGCCACATACCCGCCAACTTCCAGTGGAAACAATTCGCGCACCTGCGTGGTGTGGCGGCCTTTCGACGTGGCTTCGCTGACCGCCCGGACGTGCAGTCCCAAATCTGGCTGTATAGCATTCAATAAACTGGATTTCCCCACACCGGAGGGGCCTGCCAGAGCTGAAATCTTACCCTTCAACCCTTCCTGAAGGGCATCTACCCCCTCACCGGTATGAGCAGAAGTGTAGAGCACAGGATAGCCAAGATCCTCATATAAACCAAAAATGTCTTTAGCCTGGCTTGGCGTCACTAGGTCCACTTTATTTGCCACGATCAGGGCATCTATCCTTTGTTTTTCCGCAATGACCAGGAAACGATCCAACATCCTCAGATGCGGTTCCGGTTCTGCACAAGCAAAGACTATCACGAGCTGATCAGGGTTAGCCAGCAAGATTTGACGAAAATCTTTTTTAATACCAGAGCGAGTACGGGAAAATACCGTTGAACGCTCGTGAACTGCATCAATCATCCCCGAACCGTCATCATGGGGCGTAATACTCACCCGATCCCCCACAGCCACAATATCCCCTTCTGTTTCGCCTTGCTTCAACCTTCCCCGTAGCCGGCAGGTATACTCTCCCTTATCCGTTTCCACCGTTAAGAAACCGGATTGAGCGCGGATTACCAAACCATTTAAAGTTTCACTCAAATAAGATCACTCCTAGGGTTCTTCTGTGGGCTGTTCTTCATCAGTAGGCGTGTCTGTAACGAGGGGCGTATTGGTGGGAACTGGCGTATCAGATGGGATGGGCGTTGGTGAAGCGACAACATAGGGTTGTCTAGCTTCCCAGGGTAAAATGTATCCATAATTTATGTAATTGGAAAAATAAAGCGATACCACACGGCGGAACACGGGCGCTGCCATTTCAGAACCCTCCCCAGCGTTCTCAAGGATCACCGCCACAGCGATATCGGGTCTATCCGAATCCCCTACGTCAGTATACCCAGCAAACCAGGCATGAGGATCACCGACGGAGTTTTGCGCCGTACCCGTCTTACCATAAGCGCGGTAAGGCATGGTCGCCAGTTGTGCGTGCGCTGTACCGCGGCCTTCACTTATAACCGTACGCATGGCTTCTTGAATGATCGCCAGGTTTTCATCCGAAACTGGCAGGGTGCCAACGCTTTCCGGTTCAAAAGTGTAGGTTGGGGAGCCGTTCTCAGGGGCAACCTGCTCAACCAGGGTTGGACGGTAAAGTGTGCCCCCGTTGCCCACAGCAGCGACAAAAGCTGCCACTTGCAAAGGCGTCAAGGTCATCTCACCCTGTCCAATGGCTAATTGGGTATTCGCTTCACAAGTGTTGGTGTCTTCAGGAATATTACCGGGCTGCTCTGACACTTCCACGCCTGTTTCAGTCCCCAAACCGAAGCCGCGCGCCATATCTCCAATAGCATTGGCATAACCCGCCTGATAAAGCTGCTCACCTATATAATAGAACCAGGGATTACAGGAGCGCATCAAGCCTTCCGGCAGGGTCAGGTCACCGCTGGGCGGCTTTTCTTTTTCATAAGTCCAATCGAAAAGCTCATTACCGCAGACTTCAATCGAATGCCCACAGTAAATTTCATCCTCTGGAGTAAAAACGCCCGTCTCCAAGGCAGCAGCCATGGTGATAATTTTAAACACCGATCCCAACGGATACTGCCCACTTGTCGCGCGGTTAAAGACGGGATCGTCTTCAACGAAGTAAGGGTTGTCGGCATAAACTATATTTTCATTATTAATATCAAACAGATTGGGATCAAACTGCGGGTTAGATACCATGGCGATCACCCGCCCCGTCTCAACCTCCATCACTACAATGGCACCCCGATAATCGCCCAGGGATTGCTGCAGCAAATACTGTAACCTATAATCAATGGTCGTGGTGATTGATTGGCCATTTGACGCGCCTTTTTCTGCCAGCTTGCTGATAATTTGTCCGTTGGCATCCTTCAAATATAATGAAGCGCCTTTCTCACCGGAAAGCTCATCTTCAAAGCTGTGTTCCAAACCCGTACTCCCATACCTTTCGTTCAACGCATAACCAAGCCTGAGATACTCATTCATATTCTCTTCGGAAATATAGGTCAGGTGACCGACCGTTTGAGGAGCGATGCCGCCGTCATAATAAAAACGCGAGGAGTAATAATTGAGGTAAACACCGCTGAACGCGCTCAGCGTCCCCATGCGCCGCTCCACATCTTCCTGGGGCACCTCACCTAATGGGACAAAGTCATAGGGCATGGCATTATCAACAATTTCAATGATCTCATCCACCTGATAGATGGTCAGTTCAGCCATGGTGTTATAAAACAAACTCATCAGGTTTTCGTCCAGATCACCCGGCGTAAATCCGATAGCAACCACATCCTCCTGAGAAGCAATTGGAGAGCCATCATTCGCATAAATATTCCCGCGGGTAGGGGTGTTGTACACGATTTCCAGGACATTGCCTCCCTGCAGATCTGGCATGATCACAGTTTCGTTCCACTGCAATCGCCAATCGCTAGCTTCCCGCTCCAGCGCTAGCTCTAAATCCCGTGTAAGCGTGCCAAACAGGTTGGTGTTGTAATTCACATGGACGAGGGCATTGGCAGTGTCAGGCATGGTTGTTGTAGATTGAATATTGTATTCAATGCCTGTATCAACCTTTAATGTCAATGCTTCAGCGGTATTTAGATATTTCTCCTTAAAGTCCTCCTGGCTGACCACCGCCTGGCTGTCTGAAGTCAATAAAGCATACATGACCTCATAATCTTCCACCTGCCAGGCGCCCATAAAGGCGTCAACCATCACCTTAGCATCCGGCGCCGGCGTCACATACACCTGTGGATCGGGCAGTGTCGGCGTAGCTGTAGCCTCAGATACAATGGTTCCAGACGGTGAAACACAGGAGGACATCACCATCAAAAGGATCAGGATCAGGATATATTTTGCTTTTTTCATCAATCGTCTCCAATGATGCCATTAAACCATGCATCACTTAAGTCGTCAAATGCACCGCTTGATTATACTGTGTCAATCTTCAATTGTGGACGTAGCCGTTGTTGCTGGGGTTGGTGTCGGCGTGGGCTGCTGCGGGACATAGGGTTCATCTTCCCAGGGCATCAGACCTGACGGGTCTTGATAATCTGAGAAATAAAGAGAAACTGCCCGGCGAAAAACAGGCGCCGCAATTTCGGAACCCTCACCGCCGTTCTCAATGATCACGGCAACAGCAATATCGGGACGTTCGGGGTCATTCTGGCGGGTAAAACCGGTAAACCAGGCATGAGAAACACCGGTCGTCTCTGCGGTCCCCGTTTTGCCATAGACCGGCACATCCAGCCCCTGCAGCACCCAATACCCTGTTCCTCGGGGCTCTGCCACCACCATGCGTAACGCCTCGGTGACAATTTCCAGTGTCTCTTCAGAAATCGGTAGCTCACCATTAACAATCGGTGAAAAATTGACCGTCTGTGCACCGGAAGCCGGCTCAATGCGATCAATCAACATGGGTTGATACAGTGTCCCACCGTTAGCCAGCGCTGCCATGAACACAGCCACCTGTAAGGGCGTGACCAGTATCTCACCCTGTCCAATCGCCATTTGGGCATTCTCCACGCAGGTCGCAGCTTCTTTGGGAATATTTCCAGTGGCTTCACCAATTTCAAATCCCGTTTCAGCACCCAGTCCAAATCCAAGTGCCATATCCGATAATGCATCCTCCCGGTCTTCACCCCACAAACTTTCCCCAATTCGATAAAACCAGGGATTGCAAGAGCGCATCAAACCTTCTTGAAGAGTCAACTCCCCACTTGAAGATGTCCCATGCCAATACGTCCAATCGTACATTGTAACGCTGTCGCACACCCATAGAGAGTGACCACAATTGAAGGTGGAGTACGCCTGATATAAATCCGTTTCCAATGCTGTGGACATGGTGATGATCTTGAATACCGAGCCCAAGGGGTATTGACCCTGGGTGGCGCGGTTGAAAAGGGGTTGATCCTCATCTGAGAAATAGGATTCCAACAAACTGCGGTCGATCTCTGCCAGGTCAAAAGCGTTTGGGTCGTAACCTGGATTTGACACCAATGCTAACACACGACCGGTATCCACTTCCATCACCACGACCGCCCCGCGCAGATCGCCGAGGGAGTCCTGTAAACGCATCTGCAAAGTCTTATCAATGGTGGTATACAGCGAACTCCCAGGGACGGCTTCACTGGAAGCCAGGAGCGATTGAATATGTCCATCCGGGCTCACCAAGTATAAAGACCCGCCGCGCTGCCCTGAGAGTTCGGCTTCATAGGCTTTCTCCAAACCAGCAGCGCCGACGCGTTCATCCTGACGATACCCCAGCCGCAAGTAGGTCTCTAACTCCTCTTCGGGGATATACAGCATGTACCCTAAGGCGTGGGGCGCCACACCCCCATCCACATAGAACCGCGAGCGGAATTCATCCAGTCGGACGCCGCTCAAATCGCGTAACTTCTCTATATGAGGCTTAACATCCTCTTGTGAGAGAGAAACAATGGGCAGATACCAATCTTCCGGTGTAGACTCGACCATCTGAGCAATCTCATCAGAATCATAAATGCTGATCTCAGCCAGAGTATCGTAGATCAGATCCGCCTGCTCGGCACGTATCTCCCCCGGGACAAGTCCAATGGCGATGGCATTCTCATAAGCTGCCAGAGGCGCACCGTCCTTATCAAAAATCCGCCCACGTGAGGGGATTTCATGGACAAATTCAAGGCTGTTCCCATCCTGCAATTCCGGGAGTATTAAACTCTTCTCCCATTGGATACACCAGACCTGCTCCTCCCGCGCCAAAGTCATCACCATCTCACGGGTCAGCTCCCCCACCAGCATGGTTGCGAAGCGCACCCGATATGATACCTCGACACGAGATTCTCCCGCCATAATGGATAGTATGTCGAATGTCAAAGTTTGCAGGGTCAAGTCGGAAGCTGCATCACGGTAAGTGGATTCAAATTCATCCTGCGTCATTGCATCCTGGCTGAGAGATGTGATATGGGCATACATAGCGGAATAATCTTCCGCCTGCCAAGCTAAAAGGAACGATTCCGCGACCGCTTGCGCTTCCAATGCATCTGAGATATCACCAGAGACAATGACACTCCCCGACGTTTCATCAACGATTGGCGCACAGGCGGTCATCAGGATAAGCCAAAGCATTATCCAACTGATTCTTTTTATGGAAAAACATCCATCAAATGACATTTCACGATCTCTTACTCAATATCGCATCAAAGCAGGGACAGTCATAATCCAGGAACTCCTGGCAGCGTTCCGGCAGGCTTTCGGTTACATCATATCCCAATGTCCTTAATCCAACAGCGAGGTGGCACAGCGGTAAACCCATCACCGAAGCAAAGCAGCCTGTCAGCCCCTCTACGGGGTGAAACCCCGGGTGTTGGATTGCATATGCGCCGGCTTTATCCATCGGGTCGCCAGTGGCGATATATGCCTCAATTTCCGCATCCAAATAATCGCGCATTGGGACATCCGTTCGGCAAACATCTTCAAAGGATTCGCCGGTCTGTGAATCAATGAGGACTATCCCCGTAAAGACCTGATGCACGCGCCCCCGGAGACGTGTCAACATCCTGCGGGCATCTTCCTCATCAAGGGGCTTCCCAAGGAATTCATCATCATCCACAACAATGGTATCCGCTGCAATGACAAGGCCATCCTTGACAGCGGAAACCGCCCGGGCTTTTTGACAAGCTAATCGGCGCACATAATCTTCTGGTGATTCCCCAGGCTGTCTGTTCTCATTAATATCCGCGGGGATGACTTGAAAAGGGCAATCCAATAAGGACAGGAGTTCCCGACGCCGAGGGGAATTAGAGGCAAGAATGAATTTCTTCATTGCAGGGATTCTAACACATCAACGATGAGACGGTCATAAACGCCTATAAATCATAAAACTTTTACCAGGCAATATAAATGTAAAAGTTACTATTGAAACCCTCTATGGTTTCATGAAATGACTCTCTTACGTAAGGGTGAGAAATGATGATTTACTGGATTCGAATTGACGATAAAAATATAGGAAAAACTAGATCAATGGAACATGATCAAGTCAATATTGTTGTTCAATTGTCTTCGTGTTTGATTTGATAATGATCGAAATCCCGAGCCACATGGGTTGATGGAAAAACCGCCTGCGCTTCATCCATGATATCCCGCTCGCGATATCGCCTGGAAAGGTGCGTCAGGTAAAGCTGCCTGACATCCGCTTCATTTGCCAGGGCAGCTGCCTGCGCAGCTGTGAGATGCCCAAATTGACGAGCCAGTTCTTCCTCTTCTGTGATATAAGTCGACTCGATCACTAAGCCATCTGCATTCTTGACATAATTAACAAGATCATCAGTCCTGCCAGTATCGCCCACGACGACCAGAGATGTACCCTCTTTCGATTCTCCCAACACCTGATCCGGCTCAATACGTCTGCCGTCTGGCAGTTTGACTGCCTTTCCCTCAACCAGATCGCGCCGCCACGGGCCAGGCGGCACATTCAAACGCTCTGCCTGCTCAGGAAGAAATGGGCGACGGCTGCGCTCCTTAAAATGAAAACCCAGGGAATCGGAACCCCTGTGGTCAACTGGAAATGCGGACACGGTGAACTTTTCCGTTTCGAAGAACAATCCCGGCTTGATATCGTGGAGGGTTACCGGCGGTTTTCCCCGGTAACCGCGCAGCACAACACCGAAAATCAAATCGTGCACCCTGTCCAGAGTATGCTGGGTGCCGTAGATCTCTATCTCTTCCATTACCTCCCAGCGGAGAAAGGTGGAAACAAGGCCAGCCAAACCCAGAATATGGTCAAGATGTCCATGCGTCAAGAAGATTTGATTAAGTCGTTTAAAGCCAACACCAGCACGAAGGATTTGCCGTTGTGTTCCCTCACCACAATCGATGAGGAAGCGGTGTTCTTCATGCTGGATCAATAAAGATGACAGGCCTCGATGCACCGACGGGGCTGAGGCTGATGTCCCTAAGAAAATAATTTCAAACAATGGTATTGTCCAGATGAGTTTTGTCTTAAGATTCTGGTCCAAAGCCAGCGATCATACGCAGCACGCCCAGCACGCTCAAGCCAAGTTGGACGCCCTCTCCCGCTGTGAGTTTGGGTTTCTCATCTTCGGCTTCTGCACGTTTGACCAACATAAATCCTGATGCAGCGCCAGCTAAAGCCCCAATGACCGCACCAATAACGATCGTTCTTGTCTTCCAACCTTGTTCTTTCATTCAATCTCTTCCTTCTTTTATCGTGGCTAACTACTGTTTTTGAAAAAGACTAACCTGACAGTAACTGCTGAGCTGAAACAAATTATTTTGACAGACAGCCCGAAAGCGCAGAGAAAAAAGCCCGCACACGAGCCTTGACGCTTTGTGTGGCGATCATCGGCTCAACCAGTTTATCCAACAAGCCTCTGGTCTTATTGGCGATTAGTTTACTGTAATACTGCACAATCGCTGCATAGGGAGGCAAGACTTTCATCACCCGCCCTACTAAGTAGATCAAAACAAATAAAAACACCGCGACGCCGACAGCAAATAAAAGGACAGGCAATATGAGCAAGATCAGCGAAGTGTCTGTCCATATAGAAATATCCCCAGCCCTATCACCGCGGACGGCTGTCAGAATGATCAACACTGCCAGGGTCAGAATCGCTGCAACACCCAGCCCTACCGGGAAAAAGATCTGCCAAAAACGCTGTCTTTTATGCATCCTGTAGCTTGTGCTTTGCTGCCAGTCAGGTTGATAACGGTTCATATTCGCATCCATAGTATGTATTTTAACATGAGTTAGGTGATTAACCAAAGTATATCCCCGTTTCAGCTTAATTCCCACCCATACATTAAGCATTCCAAACTTCCAAGGAATATATTTCAACCCATCTATACATTGTCTAACTCGTCTTCTTAAGCTTGAATCTGCTCAACCAATTTAGCCCCTTCATTAATTTCCATTTTATTGTATAATTAACGCTGAAATAAGCCGACTGGCTTATCAGAAATTTGAAAATTCGTTCATCTGCTGCCCATATGATGTGGCTGCGATCAAGATATCAAAAAGAATCGTACGAGATTTTCCGCCGGCATCTTGCCAGGCATTGTAAATTGTTTTATGACATCAATTTTGAATTGAAATGCAATGGTAAACCGAAAATCGGAATATACCAAGCTATCATCAAGATGAGAGTCAAAAAAAATGTATACAGGATAGTCATGGTCATCGACTTACAAATGTCAATGAAACCGAACATAAGGGTTCTGATATTGGTATAGAAGAACCAACAACGATTTTAGCTATCCTTAATACATTTCAAGCAAACTAAGAAGGATTCTTACTGATACAACAGCCGTAGCCGCTCGGGTAGTGCTACGACTGTTTTTAGTTTAAGAAAGTTGGGATGGAACGGGAAATAACGGCCATCAAGGCACAGAAATATAACCGGCAAAGGGTCAATATTTACCTGGATGGTGAATTCGCCTTTGGATTATCACGGTTTGTGGCTGGCTGGTTGGAACCCGGACGTAAGCTGAGTGAAGCGGAGATCAAGAAGTTGCAAGAGGAAGACACCTATGAAGTGGCTTTCCAGAAAGCTTTGCAGTTCATCGCTCACCGTCCACGATCTGTCGAGGAGACCCGACAGCGTCTATCAAAAAAGGGTTTCAGTGATGAAGTCATTAACGTCACAGTAAAAAAATTACTCGAAAAGAAGTGGCTGGATGACCTCGATTTTTCCCGACAATGGATCGAAAACCGCAACACCTTCCGTCCCCGCAGCGACCAACTCCTGAGATATGAATTGCGTCTTAAGGGCGTGTCAGATGACGAAATCACACAAGCACTCGAAAAGTACGGCGGCGATGAAAACGAATTGGCTTATCAAGCAGGCATTAAAAAAGCAAAAAAATGCCGGCAAGTGTCAAAACTCGATTTCACCAAAAAAGTCGGCGGCTATTTAGGCCGTCGCGGCTTCCATTATGGTATTGTCAAACCCACAGTGGAACGTCTTTGGAGAGAATTCGCTGAACCGAAACAAGAGGGCTTGAACGAAACTGAAAATATGGAGTGAATAGTATGAATAATCCTGTTTTATTGATAGCGATCAGCGCAGGTGCGCTGATATTGGGTGGATTGATCGGATTTATGATCAAACAGTTCCTTGTTGAAAGGAATCGTAAAGCGCAAAACCTGAAAGCCGACCACATCATCTCCGAAGCCAGAGAACAAGCGCGAGAGATCGAACTGGAAGCTAAAGACGCTGCCCTCAAGATCACACAGAAAGCAGAAGAGGAACTCAACCGGCGTCGCACTGATCTCAACAAGGAAGATGACCGCTTGCAAAAGCGCCGTGAAGAATTGGATCAGCGTTTGGAGAAATATGAAGAGCGCGAAGTTCGGTTAAATAAACGTCAATCCAGCATGGATAAACGCGCGAACGAGATTGACCACCTCTATCAGGAGGTCATGGAAGAATTACAGCGTGTGTCTGAAATGACTAAAGACGAAGCGCGTGAAGTCCTGTTAGAAGAAACTGAGAAAGAAGCCCGGGCAGATATGGCACGCATCATCCGGCAAATCGAAGGTGAAGCTCGTGAGAAGGGCAACATCCGCGCCCGTGAGCTGATCGCTGATGCCATACAGCGTGTCGCCTCTGAAAAGGTCGCCGAAGTGACCACATCCTTGGTTAACCTGCCTAACGAGGAGATGAAAGGCCGCATTGTGGGCCGCAACGGGCGCAATATCCGCGCATTTGAACAAGCCTCTGGCGTGGATGTCATCGTTGATGACACGCCTGAAGCTGTGACCGTCTCCTGTTTCGACTCAGTGAGGCGTGAGATCGCCCGACGAGCCCTTTCCCGATTGGTGATCGATGGGCGCATCCACCCGGCTAACATTGAGAAGATTCTTAATGAAGAAACTGAACAGATGGAAGAAGACATCGCAGAAGCGGGGGAACAAGCCGCCTATGATGCCGGCGTGGCAGGCTTGCATGAAGAAATTCTCAAAAAATTGGGACGGTTGAAATTCAGGACCTCCTATGGCCAGAACCAGCTTGCCCATGCGGTTGAGACCGCAAAAATAGCCAGTGTGATCGCGGCAGAGTTGGGAGCCAATGTGGAAGCTGCAAAAGCAGGCGCCCTCCTCCACGACCTGGGCAAAGCTATGGATCATAACACTGAAGGCACCCATGCTCAAATTGGCGCGGAGTTCGCCCAACGCCACGGCGTGAACGATAAAGTAGTAAACATCATTGCCTCTCACCACCACGAGGTGGATCAAGAATCTGTTGAAGCTGTGATCGTCGAAGCTGCAGATGCCATTTCCGGCGCAAGGCCCGGCGCAAGGCGCGAGGACCTGGAACAATACATTAAACGGCTGCGGGCATTGGAGACCATTGCCAACAGCTACAAAGGTGTGGAGAATAGTTTCGCTATCCAGGCTGGACGAGAAGTAAGAATCATCGTCAGACCTAATGAAATTGACGATGTGGAAGCAAACCGCATGGCAAAGAATATCGCCCAGCAGATCGAAGAGACCATGCAGTACCCCGGACAGATCAGGATCACGGTCATCCGCGAAACCCGGGCAACGGAATATGCAAAATAAATTTGTTCTATAACAAAAACAATAAGAGGCTGCCTTTTACTGGCAGCCTCTTTTATTTAACCATCTATAATGGGTTGTTTAATTAAGGAAAGGATTGCAGTCCCGCTCGTGCCCAACGGTGCTTTCAGGGCCGTGACCTGGCAGTAAGCGCGTATCATCAGGAAATGAGAACACCTTCTCCCGAATATTTTTGATCAACGTTTCCTGGTCGCCGCCTTCCAGGTCTGTTCGACCAATCCCCTCCCTGAAGATCACATCCCCGCAAAATAGGACCCCTAGCAACTGACAGTAAAACATCACATGCCCAGGGCTGTGCCCTGGCGCATGGTGAACCGTAGCGATTGGCAACTGATCCAATCCAAGGGCTAAGGACATGCCATCTTCAAAGAGCAATTCGGGTTCAGGGGGTTGTTCTATGGACATGCCAAATTTACCCGCGCCGCCACCATCCCGGTACCACGCCAGATCCTCAGGATGCAGTCCTACCGGCAATGGGGGATCATAGGCGTTTACAATGTCGGAAACCCCTGCAATATGATCAAAATGGGCATGGGTCAGCCATACACCCCTGAGCCGCCAGCCCATGTTATCCGCCCTTTCCAGTACAAACTGGCTGTCATAACTTGGATCAATCACCACCGCGTCACCGCTGTCATGATCACCCAACAGGTGAACATTATTGGGCAGAGGTCCCAGGGTCATACGAACGTATTCAATCCGCATAAAATCCTCCCAACCTACCCTTCAATAAAATTTTCCAAGGGCAGGACTTCCCGCGGCATATCTGTCAGGCTTTCAAGCCCCTCTTCAGTCACCACCACATCATCTTCAATCCGCACACCGCCCCTGCCCTCGAGGTAAATCCCCGGCTCAATGGTAAAGGTCATCCCAGGAGCAAGAATGAAATCATTTTCACCGAAGATATAAGGGGGTTCATGGGCTTCCATACCCAAGCCGTGTCCCGTCCTGTGAATGAAAGCGTCCCCATAGCCCTCGCTGGCGATAACAGATCGGGCAGACCGATCCACCGCGCCGGCTTCAACCCCCGCCCTGCCCGCCTGGCGGCCCCTGCGATTGGCTTCCAGCACAATCTCGCCAATTCGGACCAATTCGGGGTCAACTTCACCAAAGGTGAATGTCCGCGTGATATCCGAAAAATAACCGTGATACCCGGCACCCCAATCAATCAGGAGCAGATCGCCCTTCCGCAATTTGCGTTCCGTTGGCACAGCATGGGGATTGGCACTGTTCTCACCCATCGCCACGATTGGAGAAAAAGGCATCTCAGGGTCGGATCCGGCTTTGAGCAGGTTGATGATGAGTTGGTTAGCAATTTCCTTTTCCGTCATTCCCTCATGAATCTTTCTCAGTGTCGCCCTCAAACCAGCCTGGGCGATCTTCGCCGCTTCACGCATTTTCGCAATTTCATCCTGATCCTTTTTGATCCGCAATTTTGCCAAAACCTGACTTCCATCCACAAAGTCGATATTGGGGAGAACAGTTTGAAGATAACTGAGTTCCAGATAGCGCATCCGGTTGGGTTCCACACCCACCTCGCCGCGGTCAAGATTGAGCCACTCACCCGCTCGCTCAAATACCGCCGGCCAGGTGGCAGGATCATCACCATAGGTAAAGGCGTGGAACAGCGGCGTTTCTTTTTGCAGCTTACCCCTTTCAAGCTCTGGAAAGATTAGCGCAGATGAACCCGATGGCGTGATAAGGAGCACCGTCGGTCGTTCCATCAAGTGAAAATGCAAATCGGTGAGATAGGTCAGGCTGGACCCTGGATTCAGTGCAACCCCGCCCAAACCGTGTTGTTTAAGTAAGTGAACTAATTTTTCCATGCGTTCATTATTCATACGACCTCCTTAATGGCTGACGGCCTCTATTATAATGGGTATTAGGTACGAGGTATTGGGTCTTAGGAACTTGGTATTTGATATTAGTTTGCGCTTCCCTAAGGTTTAACAAAGAAAATCAATAAATTAAAGGAGACTGTACTTTATATCACTTATACCTGATTCCTAATACCTAGTACCTAATCGCCTAATACCTCCCCCCTTGACTCTCCTCCCATTCCAAATATAATTAGGATAGTATTTGTCATATTAAAATGGAGTTATGTCTAATGTTCCTCTGCTTGTGTCTTGGGCGGGGTCGGTAATCACCGCTCGGACAAACTAACCAAAACCTCAGCCAGTCGATCCGGGCGGCAGACTGCCCCGCAAATTTATCGTTTTAGCGGTGCTTATGTGTTTCGCTGCTCTGTGCATTTATTCGGCTGGTTATTTGTTTTAATAAATGAATTTTATCTAATACACTGAAAGTAAAACATTGGAGAAAGAGAATGAAAATTTACAACAATATCACAGAATTAATTGGGAACACCCCACTGGTGCGTCTTAACAACCTGAATCAAGATGCCGCGGCGGATGTCCTTCTAAAACTCGAGTACTTTAATCCCGCCCACAGCGTCAAAGACCGCATCGGCGTCGCTATGATTAACGCAGCGGAGGATGCCGGCTTGCTCACCCCCGAAAGCATCATTGTGGAACCCACCAGCGGCAATACCGGCATCGCCCTCGCCTTCACCGCTGCCGCCCGCGGGTATCCTTGCATGATCGTCATGCCGGAAAAGGTCTCCCGCGAGCGGAAAATGATGATGAAAGCCTTGGGGGCGGAGTTGATCCTCACATCCGCTGATGAGGGAATGGCTGGGGCGATTGAAAAAGCGGAATCACTGGTGAAATCCGACCCACGTTACTTCATGCCCAACCAATTTGATAACGCTGCTAACCCTGAAATTCACAGAAAGACTACGGCACAGGAAATCTGGCGTGATACGGATGGAAAAGTGGATATCCTCGTAGCAGGCGTGGGCACAGGCGGCACTATCACAGGGACAGGTGAGGGGCTGAAATCCCACAATCCCGATATAGAGGTGATCGCTGTGGAACCCGCCGATTCGCCGGTGCTGTCCGGCGGCGAGAATGGCCCCCACCCCATCATGGGCATTGGCGCGGGGTTCATCCCACCTGTCCTCAACACGGAAATCTACGACGAGGTTATTCAGGTGACGGGCGAAGACGCCTTTGAGACCGCCCGCAAGCTGGCAACCGATGAAGGTCTTCCGGTGGGCATCTCCTCCGGCGCAGCAACGTGGGCAGCCTTACAGGTAGCAAAAAGGCCTGAGAACAAAGGCAAGATAATCGTTGTTATCATCCCGTCCTTTGCCGAGCGTTACCTGAGCACGCCGCTCTTTGACGACATCCGGGAATAAAAACCATTAATTTTTGAGGTGTGATATGGAACAAACATCAAGGCCATCAGGAGTACAGGAACATTGCGAGGGCGACAGCGACAAAAACATCAGCTTGTTTAAAATGATCGCAGAAGATATCCGCTGCGCGTTAAGGCGCGACCCGGCTGCTCGGAATTGGTTTGAAGTCCTGGTGAATTATTCTGGGCTCCATGCGATCTGGCTGCACCGTATTTCGCACTGGCTGTGGGAACGGAAATGTTACTTTTCGGCACGCTGGTTAGCACAAGCCGCACGCTGGTTCACCGGTATTGAAATCCATCCCGGCGCTGTCATCGGCCGGCGTTTTTTTATCGATCACGGCATGGGCGTGGTTATCGGCGAAACAGCTGAAATCGGCGATAACGTCACTTTTTATCACGGCGTCACGTTAGGCGGCGTCAGCCTGGAGAAAGGCAAACGCCATCCAACCCTGGGTGATAACGTTGTTGTAGGCACAGGGGCTAAGATATTGGGTGCCATTGAAATTGGCGATGGCAGCCGTATAGGCGCCAACGCTGTTGTTGTCAAGCCTGTCCCCCCCGATTCGGTGGTAGTCGGCGTTCCTGGGCAGGTTGTCAAGCGCAGCGATAAAGAACCCCGCGAAACGCCTGACCTTCACCATGACCAACTGCCGGACACCTTAGGTCAGGCTTTACGACAGGTGATAACGCGTTTGGATAATTTGGAGGAGAAAATGCATGTCCATGAAAATGGACACATCCACACCGACGAAGAGGGCAATTGGATTGGTTCTGATTTCAGTATTTGAGTGACAACAAACAAAAATATTAGAATGTATCTTGGAAAGAAATAGCGAACATCCAAAAGACACAAAAATACATATGCATAATCCCAACGGGCGAGTCATGACTCGCCCGTACGATTTCTTTGAAAATTTTATTATCGATAGAAATTTGACCTTATCATTATTTACTCAGCTCCCCCATTAGAAAAAACGGTTGTATGAATGTTTCAACAATCCAAAATTAGTAAATAACTCCTTATCAGGAACACTCGCGTCCCCGATAAATATCCAGGGTTTCCACGGCATGGCGCAAGTGGGGGATGACGATGCTCCCACCGACGACCAAAGCAACGTTGAACGCATCGTAAAGTTCCTCATCCGTCCACCCCGCGTCCACACATTGGATGATGTGATAATCAATGCAATCATTGCAGCGCAGTACCATCGAAGCAATCAGACCCAGCAATTCTTTGGTTTTTCCATCCAAAGCGCCGTCTTCATAAGCATTTGTATCCAGGTTGAAGAAACGCTTAATCCCCAAATGCTCTACATCGGCGATACGATCATTCATTTTTCGGCGGTATGCCTCAAATTCTTCCAATCTATCCTTCATAATCATCACTTTCAAAATCGGTCATATCTAATAATCAACGACCCTCTCGCCGGATGGTCTCTCTCAATGTGCCAACCAATAAAATCAAAACAAGGACCGTGCTGAAAAAGATGATGCCGTCGGTATAGCCAATCTCATCAGGCGTCGGTGGCAGTTCTTCAACTTCTGCAATTGCGGTCATCATTTCGAAAGGCGTGGGCGTCAGCGTCGAATCATTTTGTGAAATAGGTTTGATAAATGCCAGGCTGGACAAAACCAGCACGCCTAACGTGAGAATAAACAACACCCAATGCGGTGAAAATTTCAGCTTTGAAAAACTGCACTTTTTCTTTGGATCAGCCATGTCTACTCCTCCAGGCTCTCCGCCGCAGCTTGTGCGGCTTGAACTGGATCGGACAGACTCTGCAGCATCTGACGCGTGCCCTCCCTTATAACAGGCCCCAGGCTGGAAAGTAAATCGTTAGACGGGCGCAGGAGGGTCGTCATTGCGACCTGATTGACTGTTGTTTTTAAGTTTAGATCATGCCAACTCTCCAAAGCGGAGGGGCGTGCAGGGACAACACCGGCAGCGCTGGACCATTCAGCTAAAAAGTCAGGTTGAACCAGAAATTCCGCCAATTCAACCGCAAGAACCTGACGGTTCTCATCCGATGTGGCGACCGCCCAGCTCATTCCTGTGCCGTAGCTCACTGCGCCGTCAGACATCGGCAGCAGCGACACAAAAGCTGTGTCCACAGGCATTTCCCTTAAATAATTGGACAACCAGGTTACCCCCAGGTTAACCTGACCTTCACGAAAAGCTGTCCACACCTGGTCCGGCGTTTGATATTGGTTCAACCAATCCGGGAGGGTGCTCACCTGAACACCGGTTTGCATCAGCTGAAACACCTCTGATAGGGGATCTACCTCGAGCATCGGTCTGCGTTGATTATCCTGTATCACACCGCCCTGGCTTTTATAAAGTGCCAGTTGGAACAGCGCCTGATCACTCTCCGCCGCGAAAGCCAACACTGCTTCCCCGCTGACAATTTCTTCCCAGGTATCAGGAAAAACAGCGAAACTTGCCGGTCGGTAAACGAGAACCAGGGAATCCCCAGCAAAGGGCAGACCAAAAGTACTACCCTGCAGTAAAGCCATTTCACGGGTAAAGCCAAACCAATCCGAATCGTCCGGAATCTCGGTCATCCCATCCAGCGGGTGTATTAAGCCCTTTAACGCCGCCGTCTCAAGGTCAGGACGGGAGAGGGCGATCAAATCCGGCAGCACATCAGGCGCGGCAGCGTTGGTGGCCGTCAATGCATCCAACAAACCGGCCGCGCCGCTGGCAGCTTTGACCCGTACATTAATTTCCAGATCATCATGGAGATCTGAAAAGATCTGGAGTTGCTGAGCAAAAAGCTGGGTGGCTTCTGTATCCAGCTCCGGATCCATCTCTGGCGGCACCCACAAAGTCAATTCGGTCACCGGCTCTGGCGTAGTTTCCGGTGTAGGTGTAATTCCCTCTGTAGGCGTTATCTCTCCGATTTCTCCCGCCGTAGGTGTGGGCGTGGGGATAGCATCACGCAACCAGGGAATGCGATCCCCCAGGCTCTCACACGCTGACAGCGTCAAAGCCAGAATCAAGCCCAAGGCTAAAAATGTCTTTAGTCGTTTCAACAGGGTTTTACGTCCTTTCCTGTTCCTAACTTAAGTGGATCGGGTTGCTCAATAGTCTAACCAGAAGCTTGACCGCATTTCCAACATCATCGGTATCCACCATCTCCGAAGGGGAATGAATGTACCGGCAGGGGATCGACACGCAGCCGGCTGGGACGCCGCCTCTTGTCAATTGAATGGCGCGTCCATCCGTCCCGCCTGCTGTCAGGACCTCCAACTGATAGGGGATTCCAGCCTCCTCCGCCGTTCTCACCATCCAGTCCACCACGCGGGGATCGGCAATAAAACTTGAATCACGCACCTTGATGGCAGGACCATCGCCCAGCGCAGTCGCCATTTTGGTGCTTGGTCGGGGTGTATCGCCGCTACGGGTCACATCCACGGCGAATCCCACATCCGGATCCACACCGAAGGCGGCGGTTGTCGCCCCGCGCAAGCCCACTTCTTCCTGTGAGCTGAACACAAAATGCACTTCATGGGGTGTTGATTTAAGTTGTTTGAGGACTTCAATGGCAATGGCTGCTGAAATGCGGTTATCCATCGATTTAGCGACCATGCGCTTGCCCAAATCCGTAAAGGGGCGCTCAAAGCCGCAGACATCCCCGACCTTAACAGGGCATTCCTCTTTGTTAGCCGCACCGACATCAATAAACAAATCCTCCAATTTCGGCGTTTTGCCGCGTTCAAGACCATCCATGCCGATCACGCCTCGGGTCCCACTCATAAATAAAACGCGACCCCCGTAACAGGTCAGGGGATTGACACCGCCGATGTTAGTAAAGCGGATAAAGCCATTTTCGTCAATATGGGTTGCCATCAAACCGATTTCATCCATATGGGCGGAAACCATCACCCGCAGCCCATCCTCCCCCTTGGCGCCCTTTCTGGCGATCAGGCTGCCCAGGGCGTCCACTCGGACATCATCTGCAAAGTCAGCAGTTTCCTCTCGAATGACATCTCGGATTTGATACTCAAAGCCGGACGGGCCGGGGGTTTCAACAAGTTTTTGGATTAAAGATTTCATCAAAGCACTCCTAATAATTGAAGTTATATCAAAACAACTACAACCGGGTCAATCTCAGCGGTCGCCCGCTAGCAACTCTGGGGACACCCTGCCCAATGCCCTATACAGCAAACTCAGGGTATTCGCCCAATCATCCAATCGGGCGATGCTGGCTGCGGTGTGTGCATAGCGCGCCGGCACTGAGACAGAAATGCTGGGAATACCGCTGCGTGTTCGGTGAATCACGCCGGCGTCCGTGCCTCCCCCACCCGGCTGTCTGATCTGATAAGGGATTCTCTCATCCTCTGCTGTTTCTGTCAGCCAATGGACTAAACGCCGGTCAGCGATAGTTGCCCGATCCATAACGTAGATCGCCGGTCCCGCATCCAAGCGGGTATTGTACCGTACATTCTCGTCTTCATCATCCCAATGGGGCAGGTCATAAGCTGGTGTCGAATCCAGAGCGATAGCCATATCGGGGTTAAAGGCATAAGCTGTCACCCGCGCGCCCCGCAATCCCACTTCCTCTTGCACAGTGAAAGCTGCTAATAAGTCAATATTTTCCGGTGTGTGTTTTAATAGTTCTATCAATGTCGCCACACCGAATCGGTCATCAAGGGCTTTAGCGCGGACGCTATAACCAAGCACTTCAAACCGGGTAGCGAATGTCGCCCGGTCGCCCGGTTTGACCTTGTCACCGATATCCTCTCCTAAATCAATCCGCATAGAGGATAACTTAATCTTGTCTTTTCGCTCTTCCGCCGTCGTCTGGTGAATCGGCTTAGCGCCGATCACACCCGGCAGATGCTCCCGCCCAACCAGGACTGCTTTGCCAGGCAGCTGGCGCTCATCAATGCCGCCCACGCAGACAAACTCAAACAAGTCATCATCATGTTTCTTGACGATCATCAATCCGATCTCGTCCATGTGGGCTGCCAGCATAACCCTGACGCGATGTTCTCCCTTGCCTAATTTGGTGACCAGCACATTGCCCAGCTTGTCCACCTTGACCTCATCAGCAAAGGGCTTAACTTCTTCAATGACGATTTGTCGCACCTCATGCTCATCGCCCGACACAGCCGTGGCGTTGCATAATCGCTCCAGCAATCCAAGCTGATCAGCACCAATCTTTAGCGTATTGTTATTTACATTCATTGTCTCTTTGGTCATCATTTACTCTTCCCAACGAATCTGGTCCAGCGTGTCCGGCGTCAGATCGGCGATAAATTCAGCCATCAGGCGGCCGGCACGGCGAATGTCTTTCATGGAAACGGTCTCCACTGGCGTATGCATATATCGCAGTGGAATGCCCAGCACAGCGCAGGGGATGCCCTCAGCAACGATCTGCACTGCCATGGCGTCCGTCCCTGACATCTTGGGCATCAAATCACGGTGATAGGGGATCTCGAGCGCCTTGGCTTTCTCCTCAAATAGATCATATAACGCGGGATGAATGTTGGGGCCATACCCCAACCCCACACCTTTGCCAAAGGGTAAATTCTGCCAGTCATCGGCTTCAGGACCTTTGGCAAAACATACATCAATCACAATCGCCATATCCGGACGAATATCAAAGGGAGATGTCAGGGCACCGCCCAGGGTTTCTTCCTCCTGTGCTGATGCAACCGCCCAAACATCCCAGTCATGCAGCCGATTTTGAAGCGCCTCCAGACAAAGCGTGGTCGCAGCCACCGAAACGCGGTTGTCAAGGGAATGCCCTGCCAGGGCTTCACCGGTCAATTCAAGGGGTTCCTGTGCATAAGAGACAAGATCGCCCACCCGGACTTTTTTCGCTGCATCTTCTGCCCGCATTCCGGCATCCACAAACAGATATTTCATTTCAACAGGTCCGCTGCCAAGGGAATCCGGCAGCAAATAACCTGGAGGTTGGACAACCACACCGGGGAGTTCCTCCCGTCCGTGAACAATCACAGGCTGTCCCGGCAGGATGCGGTGATCAATCCCACCGATTTGGGTGATACGCATCAAACCCTCTTGAACCTCCGTTACCATCATGCCGATGGCATCCATATGGGCGGAGATCAACACACTGTGACGGGGTGCCTCCCCCCCTCCTTTCTTCAAGCCGTGCAAGCTGCCGATCTTACTCACCGACAACTCATCCGTCAACGGCTCCCAGGTTCTGCGGATAATTTCTCGAATTGGCCTTTCAAAGCCTGAAAGCCCCGGTGCGGATAACATCTCTTTGAGGTATGCTGACAAATCAATCATAAATTCGTGTTTCCTTTATTATATTAAGGCGTTTCCGTAAGTGTAGGTGTTATTGTAAGGGTGGACGTCGGCGGCGGTGTTGTTGAAGTCGGCGTCGGCGTCGGCGTCGGCGTTTTTGTGGCCGTATTCGTCGAGGTCGGTGAAAGCGTCCATGTGTTGGTCGGGGTTTCAGTAACAGTCGCTGTGGGTGTTATGGTTGGGGAAGGCGACGGCGTGCGGGTTTGAGTGGCTGTTGCTGTATCCGTCGGCGTCAGGGTGATATAGTGGGTTTTCGTGATTGTCGCCGTACGAGTGGAGGTCAATGTCACGGTCGGCGTCACCTCTTCAGGCTGGTTTTGGTTGATCCTTAAAACTACCAAGCCCAGACAATAGCACGGCAGGGTGATCAGTGTTGCCAGGATTAATAGATAGCGAATCCGTTTTTTGCTGCTGAGATCCTTCAAAATACCTCCAACCCATCAAATGATATCATCAGGAACATAGCTCGGCAAGTGAACCAAGACTCATGCGAAGATTGCAATATCACAATCTCACTCTGGCTTCCTGGCGCTGAACCACACCCGAGGGGAGTTCATCTGCACCTCAGAACGCTTCTTAATACTGCCATACATCCCAGCAATCTCAAATCCAATCTCGCTGAGGAGGAACTGAATGTCAGCGATAGGATAGCCGCGCTCCTGATGGGTTTCATCAAAGCGCTCCCATTGGTCGCCCTGTTTCTGAAAGACTGTCACAGTCATGGAAGCGATCAGGTTCTCATAATCAAAATCCTGCTGGTGGATTTCGATGAAATCATCCGTCTCATTCTGGATATAGGTTCGCTCCCGCATCCAATCCACCGCCAGGCCGTAAATGGTATTCATATCAAAGATGTAGAACCCTCCCGGCCGCAGCGCTCTGAACGCGCATTGAAAGGCATCATGCAATCCCTGGACGGTGAGAAGATAGTTCAGGCTGTCAAAGAAACAGGTAACGAGGTCGAATTCTCCTTCAAAGGGCAGCGTGCGCATATCCTCAACGCTAAAATCCACGTGTACGCCGGCGTCCTCAGCGCGTTCTTGCGCCAATGCAATCATCTGAGGAGAGTAATCCACCCCTGTCACAGTGTAGCCTTTTTCTGCCATCCCTACAGCAAAGCTGCCTTCGCCGCAGGCGACATCCAATAAACGCTGGGGGAAGATCCCAAATTCATCAAGATATTCAGGTATAAGAGATTCTGCCAGTAATTGAGAAAAGCGCAGATAAGGTCCGCGCTGGTAAATGGATGCAAATTGGTTATATACTGCCACGAAAGACTCCTAATCGGTTCTCCTGAAACGGTTACAATCCAGCGACGGTTTGACGATATCCTCATTATAACCGCATCAACATCTTGTCGCTTAGCACAGAAATAGAAAAATCCTGAAAAAAGGCAGGATCTACTTAATTTTAACGAGACCGTGGATGTTTTCCACGAAATAACCACTGCCGTTCAATTAATTTTCAAAATTACTAGAACAATTCTTCCCGCGAATATTTTTCATCCAGTTTTGCCAGGAAATAAGAAATCAAAGCACCGAGCACAAACAACAGGGCACAGACCGCGATCGTCCAGCCGCTCACGCCCCCGGGAATGATGACAATTGTCGAGCCCACAACAATACCAAGGATGAAATGATATATAAAGGTATAGAACTTCTTGAACAACCAGGAGAAGAGCTTAGCAAACAGGAGGACGACCAGGACGCCTCCGATGAGGAGGGGAAGCATCACACCCAGGTCAAAGTGGCGAATCCCAGCTGCCATCGGTTGATACAGTCCTAAATAAATCAGAAAGTTGGACGGGCTCATGCCTGGCACCACCACACCCATAGCGATCAGGGCGCCGCTCAACACCCAGTTTCCGAAGGAAGGCGTGAGCTGTACAGCGTGAAAGTTCTCCATCCAGCGCATAAAGAGCACGGTTCCCGCCGCGACCAACACCAATACCAGCCAATGCCATGCTTTTCGCCCCTTCTTGCCTGATGTCTTAAATAAGGATGGGAAAGTGCCGGCGATAAATCCAATAAAGAGCCAGGTGAATTGCGCTGCATAATTACTGAAGGCGAAATCAACCACCGCAGAAAAAGCCACGACGCCAAACAAACCGCCAATTCCCACCGGCAGGAAGAAAAAGACATTCTTGACAAAGTTTTCCCGGATATTCCCCAGGAAGCGCATCAAAGGTTCATAAATCCCAAAAACTACCGCCAGAACCCCGCCCGAAAGACCAGGTGTAATAAAACCGATACCTACCAAAACACCTTTCAATAACCGCAGTATCCAATCGAACACAGGCTTTTTACCTTCATTTTTGTTCTCTGTCATGATGTTTCATCCACGTCCACTAGTGACTAATTGCTTCTCACAAGTCAAGGCGTCCAATTATATTACATTCCATATTATTTCGGGATCAGTAATAAGGTCAAGTCAGGGTAATCGCAAAGTCATTCGTTATTGTCTGTGTAACTTTTTACACCACCACAAATCACCCCTTTCCGCCCTTCGGGCACCCTTCCCCTTGTGTATATGTATAGACAGGACACATGGGTAACAGTCGTTCGGGGACATGGGTTAC
>CAZNRI010000030.1:0-36271 GCA_964575595.1 uncultured Candidatus Brevefilum sp. | reverse complement strand
TCCCCAAGGAGTTCTTTGATTTGTTTATAAATATGGAAAATCTTGACAGTAACTGAAGAACAACCCAGACTCACGCTCTATAATCCAGGCGGGTATAATAATTAGTTGCGCGTTAATTCGCCAATAAATTAATAAAACATTTGTGCTATAATTGATAAAATGAGTGAGAATATAATGTCTGCACGAGAAAACCTGCGCGTGGTGGGGGCACGCGAACATAACCTAAAAAACATCACCGTTGAGATCCCCCGCGACAAGCTGGTGGTGATCACAGGCCTGTCCGGTTCGGGCAAAAGCTCCCTGGCCTTCGATACCATCTTTGCTGAAGGACAGCGGCGCTATGTGGAATCCCTCTCGGCATATGCCCGGCAGTTCCTGGGGCAGATGAACAAACCAGACGTGGATACCATTGAAGGCCTTTCTCCAGCGGTCTCCATTGACCAGAAAGCCACCTCTCATAACCCGCGTTCCACTGTTGGCACAGTGACAGAAATATATGATTATCTGCGCCTGCTGTATGCCCGTGTGGGCGTGCCCCACTGCCCTGTGTGCGGACGGGTGGTGCAAAAGCAATCCGCTCAGGAAATAGTGGACAGCATCGAGAAACTTCCCGCTGACAGCCGTCTACAGATCCTATCCCCTTTGGTGCGGGAGCGTAAAGGCACCTATCAAGCGGTATTTGAGGAAATTCGCAAGGCGGGTTTCGTTCGCGTCCGGGTGGATGGCGAAACCCATACTCTGGATGAAGAATTCAATCTGGAACGTTATAAAAAACACACCATTGAAGCCGTTGTGGATCGCGTCATCCTGCGTGACCATGAGAAAGATGAGGATGCCAAAGGGGCTCGCTCCCGCCTGACAGATTCGGTTGAGACCGCGCTTAAGTTCGGCGATGGGTATATCACCGTTCAAATCCTCTCGGAAGAAGAATCCCGCGATATCCAATTTTCGGAACACCTTGCCTGTCCTGAGCACGGCAGCATCATTACCGAAATCGAACCGCGCACTTTCTCCTTCAACACGCCCCACGGAGCCTGCCCCGACTGCCAGGGGCTTGGCAGCCGACAGGAAATTGATCCCGATCTCTTGATCCCGGATCGTTCGCTTTCCCTAATGAACGGTGCGATCGCCGACTCTGCCTGGGACGGCCCTAAGGATGACGGGGGGTATTACTGGCAGATGCTCGAAGCGGTTGCCGAACACTACGATATTGATCTCGAAGCCCCCGTCGAAACCGTCCCGAATGAGAAGCTGGATAAGATTCTTTACGGCACAGGCGGCAAGGAACTCAAAGTGGAATTCACGGGTCGCAATGGGCGTAAGAGCTCCTTTCGAGCGTCTTTCGAGGGCGTTGTCAATAACCTCGAACGCCGATATCGCGAGACGAATTCTGAATATATCCGTAACAAAATCTCTGATTTTATGAGCGACCGCCCCTGCCAGACCTGCGGCGGCAATCGGCTGCGTAAAGAAGCCCTAGCAGTGACAGTTGACGACAAGAACATCATCGAAGTTACCACCTGGCCCGTCCGAAATACTTTGGAATGGGTCGAGCACTTATCCGGCGATTCATCCCCCTTTACTGAACGAGAGCGCATCATCAGCGAGCGTATCCTCAAGGAAATCACAGCCCGCTTGGGTTTCCTGGTCAATGTGGGTTTGGATTACCTGACCCTGCAGCGCTCCGCAGGCTCGCTGTCGGGCGGCGAAGCCCAGCGTATCCGTCTGGCAACCCAGATCGGTTCACGTTTGATGGGTGTGCTGTATGTGCTGGATGAACCTTCCATCGGCCTTCATCCCCGCGACAATGATCGTTTGCTGGTCACCCTGGAAGACATGCGCGACCTGGGAAATACTGTCCTGGTGGTAGAACACGATGCGGAAACCATCCGCCGGGCGGACTGGGTCGTTGACCTCGGTCCGGGCGCTGGTGATCACGGCGGCGAAGTTATCGCCGAGGGACCGCCTGAGGAAATAATCAACCATCCCACCTCGCTGACCGGCGCGTATCTCTCCGGTCGCAAACGTGTGCCCATCCCGGATAAGCGGCGTAACGGTAATGGACAACACCTGATCCTGCACGGCGGCAGGGAAAACAACCTTAAAAACGTGACTCTGGATATCCCCTTGGGCAGGTTCGTCGCCATGACGGGCGTCTCCGGCTCGGGCAAGTCCTCCCTGCTGATCGACACCCTCTATCGGGCTCTTGCGCGCCAACTTCATAATGCGCGCACCTTCCCCGGTGATTACGACACGATTGATGGCGTTGAACAAATCGATAAGATCATCAATATTGATCAATCGCCGATTGGACGTACCCCTCGTTCCAACCCGGGCACCTACACAGGCGTATTTGACTACATCCGCGATCTCTATGCCGAGCTGCCGGAAAGTAAGATGCGCGGCTATAAAAAAGGCCGCTTCAGTTTCAATGTCAAGGGCGGACGCTGCGAGGCTTGTGCCGGTCAGGGGCAGCTCAAGATTGAGATGCAGTTCCTGCCCGATGTCTACGTTCCCTGCGATATCTGCCATGGCGCTCGCTATAACCGCGAGACCCTGCAGATCAAATTCAAAGATAAAACTATCGCGGATGTTCTGGATATGACCATTGATACCGCCGCAGAATTTTTTGATGCTTTCCCGAAGATCACCCGTCGCCTGGAAACGCTTCAGGATGTGGGCTTAGGGTATATCCGTCTGGGGCAATCTGCCACGACGTTGTCCGGCGGCGAGGCACAGCGAGTCAAGCTTTCAAAGGAACTTTCAAGGAACTCCACCGGCAGTACCCTTTACGTGCTGGATGAGCCCTCTGTCGGCTTGCACGCCGCAGATGTCCACCGGTTAATTGAGGTTCTGCAGCTCTTGGTTGATGAGGGCAACACTGTGGTGATCATCGAACACAACCTGGATATTATCAAAGTTGCAGACTGGATCATTGACCTGGGACCTGAGGGCGGCGACGCAGGTGGCGAGATCATCGCCGAAGGCACACCGGAGGAATTATGCGAAATGTCCCACTCGTACACAGGGCAATTTATGAAACGAATCTTGGATTGTTCTCAAACCACACCCCCCAAGAAGAAAGTTAAGGCCTCCACATAGAATCAAATATGAGGTTATTAAAATTATTTATATAGAATATAATTTTATTGACTCGACCGAAGACTGATAATCGGTTAAAATAAAGCTACGAAAAATTGAAAGGAAGGGGGCGGTCCGGCGCGCAGTGCTGGATTGTTCTGGATACAAAAAGGAAATTCTTATGAGCAAAAAAGATGCAAAAAACATCATCTCGGCTTACAGAAAAAAGCAAAAACTTGGACCTTACATCATTGGCGGCATAGCCATTATATTGGCAATCGCTGGCATTGTCCTTTTGGTGATCTACCTCGTGGGCGGTGGCGGTTTACAAATTTCGCTATTTAGCAGCAAAACGCCAACGCCAACAGAAACACCCACACCAACCCCTGTGACACCAACTTCGACGGCAACGATGACCGCAACCGTTACAAACACCCCTACCATCACCCCCACCGACACAGCCTCTGCGCCATTTGAGTATGTGGTGCAGGAAGATGATAATTGCACCACCATCGCTGAGGAGTTTGGCGTGGACGTTGAGGTGCTGCTGATTTTGAATGATCTCTCCAGCAATTGTTTCATCACCCCCGGCGAGACGATTCTCATCCCCGCACCTGGACAGGAATTGCCAACAGCCACACCGCTGCCGACGGATATCCTCCCCGGCACTAAAATAGAATATCACATTAAAACAGGTGACAGCTTATATGTCCTTGCTGAAGAGTTCAACTCCACCGTAGAACGGATCGTTGAGGAAACCAATCAATATCGAAGGCAGAACGATTTGGATGAGATGGAAGACGAAAACGATATCCTTGTTGGCGACATCCTGATCATCCCCGTCCATATCGTTACACCAGTTCCCACGCAGACCAATACCGTTTCACCTACAGAAACGACAGAACCTTGATGATTTAATTACGCTTTTTTCTCCAACCAGAAAAATTACAGCGCTCTGTTAATAGTCAGAGCGCTGTTCTTTTTTTAACCCAGGGGTATTTATATCCATCAAAATTATAGTCGATGCGTAATTTGTGAGTTTTTGAGAGGATTCATGTCTTAGGATAATGGGGAATTTGAAAAAGCATGAAAGGACGCTACCACCATGAAAAATCTACGATGCCCCAAATGCCGCTCTCAGGATATCGTCCGTCTGCCCGGCGATATCCAGCCGCCCGCCATGCTCAGCGGCGCCAAGCCGCCCTCTTCTTTCAAGACGATTAAGGTCACCCGCTACTGCTGCGCCAATTGCGGCTACACTGAGGTTTGGGTAGATGATCCGGACGATCTTAAAGACCTATTGAAAAAATACGGGTTCTAAATTCCAAACCTGATTACTAACAAATAATTTATTAGGAACGCACAAACCGCACCCAGTGTTCACCCGCCAAGTTTTCAGGGGTGTAATATAAACGCTGTTCCTCTGGCACATAGTCATAAGTTCCATCGGAGATTTCAATCTTGACGCCCGCCCCATAATGGAATTCGGGGACATAAATCACCGTGGGAGCTTCAACGGCCGCTTCGCCGTGGAAGGAAAATTCGAATTGCCCTTTGCGCCATTTAAAAGACAGGGATATGGGCTCACCCGCCGTAGCGATGGGGTAAGGCCGGATAAAGGCTTCCGGCGCCCGTGCGCCAGAGTTGATATCCTCTGGATTGTCCTGCTGATCCCGGCTGAAGATCGATAAATCCTCATCGTTCCACAGATCTCCATGAGCGTTGGTGTTGTCCGGTGTATAGTTCCATAGGGTGGCATGCAGCAAATTGGCCTCTATCGCCTGGAAGGAGGCGTTCAGGGCCACGATTTGCTTGCGATATTTACCAGTATGATAAGCGCGTTTACCGTGCATATCAAAGGGAATCCCAAACTCGCCAATCAACGTCGGCACCTCACCCAGTTTCTCCCGTGTTCTGTTCTTCATTTCACGCAGGACTTGCCGGAACAAGGCTCTTACACGCCCCGGGCCGAAAACCAATCTGCCAGTTGCCAGGTCCATGGAGGTATACCAACGGAACCTTTTGGTGACCAGAGTGACATCGTCATACCAATGAGAGGCATCCACCACATTGGGAATATCCTCTGCTGTCCACTTCGGCAGCCCCTTATGAGGAACCGCTTCCATGAAAATCAAAGCCTTTGGATCGTCCTGACGGATCGCTTCACCAAAACGGTTGATGAAAGGTTTCAGAAAATCGTTGGGAAAATCCATGTCATGGCCGTTTACCGATGAAAAATGCTGGGGACGCAAAATCTGCGGCTTTCCGTCATGATCATAATCCCAGACGCCGTTTTCCCGCCAGACACCAATCTTATCCCCCTGCCAGGCGCGCAACCCTTCGGTGTTTATGATTCGGGTTCCTGTCTTGCGAACCCCCAATCCTTTGATTTCAAAATAATCCACTTCCGTGGGAATGCCGTCACCCAGGAGCATGCTCTGATAGGTCGTGGGGGACGCCCCAAGCTGATAAAAAGTGTTTTGCCGGTTGATATCTTCATGCCCAATCCAGCCGTCTGAAGGCTCATTCAGGGAATCATAGCCAATGACATGTGGCAAACCCTTGAGCCTTTTCGCCACTTGTTGGATGGCGGCAATGTAATGGGATTGAAGGTAATCCTGAATCGGCTGTCCCTCTACCTTCGTGTTTGGGGCAAAGGTATTGCCGCCGAAGAACAAGGTGAACATGGTGGCAGCCGCCAGTTTCATGTTGTTCGTCCCCCAGATTATCCTCGGATGATCTGCTCCCATCATAGCATGCACGACAGCAGCGCCGGTGGGATGCAGGTTCTCAAGGTTAAATCCAGCCGCATCAAGAGTCCACCCGGGGGCGCCGTCGCCACCGGAAAAACGGCTCCATACATCCTGGTGAGGGTCAATAAACAATTGCAGGTCATATTGCGCCGCTTTCTTGACGACCTCGACCAGATAATCCAGATAAGCCGCATCATACTTTCCAGGCCCGCTGTGCTCAATAGCCTCCCACGTGATCAAAAAGCGCAGGGTCGTCAGCCCCCAATGTTTTAGCCGCCCGAAATGTTCATCCGCTTCTTCCAATGGGAAAGGGCGCCCAACAAAACTCACATTCTTATGATCAAAGAAACGCTCCAGGCGATAAGTCGCCCCATCGGGTTCATAGGGCACTTTCGTTGCGCCACTCAAGTTGACCCCTCGCAGCATCAGACGTCTGCCTGCGGAATCCAAGAACCAACGTCCTTTTGTTTTCAGCTTTTCTCTCCTGTCGTCACTAAAATAAAACCGTTGACTTTGTCATTGAAGAATGCTGGTCAACGGTTTGATGCTGTCATTTCGCTTTGCCAATAAAATTAATTACTTCGAACCGTTATTCGCCTCTCGTAAATAGACAATTAAGGTTGATAGCGCCTGATCCACATCTGAAAGTTTTTCCAACTCAAATTCTTGTTGTAAATCCGGAAGCAATTCCTGCCACGTCTCAAGCAAAGTCAACAGGGATTGCGATTCGCCGCGCAGTTCGTCCGGAACAGGCGCTATTTTCACGGGCTCTGTTCTCGGCAAGGGATGTGCAGCACTGAGGTCATGCTTTTGCATCGCTTCCCGGGTGAACTCAGCGGTATCCTCGTCATTCGCCAGCTTGATCAACACCGCTTTTGCCTTCGGTGTAAGGTATTCCATTTCAGCAAAACACTGGGCAACGGCTCTGCGAACATGGAGATTGAGATCATCCGAGAGTTCGACGAGGTCTGGCAGCGCTTCCTGTCCAAGCAATTTCGTCAACGTGAGCACAGCTTGAGGGCGGACAAAAGGATTGGGGTCACTGTACGCAATCCCACGCACATCTTCCGCGGACACCTTGTCCCCCCATTGCGAAACAGCCGCCAATGCCGTCTCCCGCACAGTGATCGCATTATCTTTGAGTAAGGGACGAACCAGGGGTAGGGCTGTCCCATAATCCGCCTGCATCATCATCTCAATTAGATTGCGGCGCAAGCGATTGCTGGGATCGCTGAGCAGCGGCGACAGAATTCCAGCCGCTTCTTCAGCATTCATCTCCACAAGGGCTTCCACAGCCACAGCCCGTAACCCTACCTCATTTTCAGCGATTTCCACCAACGTAGGGATGGCTTCCTTCTTGTCCAACCGTGCCAACACTTCAATATACAATTTAGGGAGTTTAAGATCCTGTTGATCATTGACCGCCATGAAATTCTTCAAAGCTTGCAGAATCACATCGCCGCAAGGTTTGTAGGATAACCAGCCGCAAACTCGGGTGGTAGCCAGATGAATTAAGTATTCGTCGGATTTTAAGTACTCAATCAGACGATCTTTGATCGCATCAGGATTAATGCGCGCCATCGCCAGGATAGCCGCCTGAACAATAATAGGATGCGGATCATTTAAACAGACTTCAATTTGCTCTTTGGCTTGTTTCGCTTCTAATAATCCCAGAGAATTAACAGCCGCCGCGCAAACATAGTTGTTAGGATCATCAATAGCTGCTAATAAATGGGAAACAACTTCTGGTGCGGGCAGCTCCACGGAGCGACCCAAAGCTTCTGCAGAAGCGGACCTGACGAACCCATTGGGATCGTCCATCAGGGACATCAGAATATCAGGTCTTTCTTTCAACTCACCCAGTCGTTTGGCTGCGTAAGACCGGTCACGGGGATTTCTTGACTGGATCAGCCTGAGACAACGTTCAATTTCCTCTTGTTTATTATTATTTCTTTTAAATTGGTCTACCATTGTTTTATAAGTTTACTACATTATGCCATCTGACATTAAGGTTACTGGATAGGATCCTTGGCTGGCACACCAATTCGCCGGGGATATTCCTCGGGCGTCCTAGCAACTTTGTTGACAACGACGATGTAACGTTCCTCCACCACACCGGGTAAGGTGACATGAACGAGCTTATGCAATTTTCCGCCCATCAGGCGAATTGCTTTTTCAGAAGCCTGGGTTTCAGCGTGTGCTGTCTCACCCTTCATCGCCATAGCAATGCCATTGCCGTAAATCAGGGGCAGCAAATATTCCATTAGGATCGGCATTCGTGCCACAGCCCGCGCCACAGCCAGGTCATAGGATTGGCGGTGTTCGGGATCCTGCCCAACCGCCTCCACTCTGTCCGAGAGAACAGTAACACCCTTCAAACCCAATTGGTCCACAATGTGACGGCAAAAATCCGCCTTCTTATGAATGGATTCAACCAGGGTAACCTGCGTGGAGGGCCAAACCAACTTCAATATCAACCCGGGAAAGCCTGCGCCGGTGCCGACATCAATTAAGCGCGCCGGCGAATCATGCCTTTCCCAGGCAAGGAGGACTGTCAGCGAATCTAGAAAATGTTTGGTCTGCACACCTTCCACACTGCGGATCGCCGTCAGGCCGATATGCTTATTCCACTCAAGCAGTTCATGCTGATAAAGGCTTAACGCCCCCAGTTGATCTTTGGAGAGTTTTATCCCAAGCAGGGATTTAACATTCTCAGCGAGCGCTTCCATGGTCAGAGGTTTCCGTTGGGTTGGTTAATTCTATGTTTTCCATCACTGCCTCCATTATATTCATAAAACAGGTTTTCTTTAAGGTCAAAAATATAATTCATATCCAAATAAAACAGGCTGTCCCATTTTTTTCTTGAGACAGCCTGATCTTTCTTGAAATGATATCTTTTGTCTTGCTATCCCTTCTTCCTCTCAAGCTCCCATTGAACAGCCCAGACAGCCAGGGGACGCATATAGGCGATGGCGCGGGCGCTTTCATTCACACTCAGGGCTTCCGGCGTTTGGAACCACAATCCATAGTCCTCATAGACCATGTTAAAAATCCCTTGCGCCGTTCTGAACGCTTGCTCATCCATCCCAACCTGCAGCATCGCCGCTGCAACGGCAAAAGTGGTGCCGATCCAAATCTCCATGGACTGCATGCCCGTTTTGTCCAATCCGCCGTCCGGACGCATGCCGTTCACCGCGCCCAACCGCCCATTTTTAAATCCCATGATATTAAAATCAAACACCTTCTGGAGAGCAGACCGGGCATGATCTTCTGGCACGACTCCGCCTAAGCCGCAAGTCAGGCTGTACCAATGTCCGGCGAGCTGGTCTGCCATGATCGAATCCTGGTGTTTACTGCCGCTGGCTTCGTAATCATAATATTCACCATTCCACAACACATCTTCATAGACCTGCTGCGCCTTTTGAAATTGCGCTTGATAGAAGTTAGCCAGATCTATCTCGCCCATCTCTTCCGCAAGTGCTGCGCCGGCCTGCAGGCATGCCAGCCATAACCCGCCGCAATACGCGCTGGGGCCTTTTGCTGACCAGACATCGTAAGTTTGATCAGGAAAGCCCTCATTTTCAATCATCCCGTCGCCATCCTTGTCGAACTTAAACATATATTGAATTGCCTCCCGAACCGCAGGCCAGACCGCATCCAGGAAGTTTTTGTCCTCCGTCAGGAAATAATCTCGGGCGATCTGCAGGACAAACTTGGGATTCAAATCCTTCCAACGGGAGACATCCTGGGCATTGTAGGCGTTGATCTTGATCCAGGGGTCTTCCAAAGGCGAGCCCAGGTCATGGGGGATGACGCCGCGCACCTTCCGGGGGGCTTTGTCCCCGGAGAAGAAATAGGTGAAAATTTCATCGTCTTCCATCATCAGTGAATGGGCGTAGTCCCGCTGCAGGCTGAGCTCCAGTTCGGGCCACAGCATGGCTAATGCGAAAGAGGAATAGAAATGGACATCGTAGGTGTTGTACATGCGGTATTCGTGGCTTTCGAGATAGGCAAAATGGCCCATTTCAGGTTCCGGCAGCGGATCCTCGCTGGTATCTGTATTGCCCTCGCGCCCCGCCGTCCAGAGTGTACCGCCATCTACCAGATAATAAGTCTCGTTAAACAGCATCTGGCGGTACCACAAGGGAAGCACTTCATCTTCCAGAATGGGACGCTGCCAGGCGTCTATGGCTTCCTCCCAATCTAGATACATCGTCAGCGCATCCTTCAGAAGCGCCGGTACAGCCTCGCCAGCCCGACCGTAAAACTTCGTATATCTCCGGTACCATCCCGTCCCTTCGGTGAAGCGCATGATGGGCATATCCCACACAAGCGCGAAGAGGATCTCCCGGCTCTCCCCTACCGGCAGGTGCACACGGGCGGAAAGGGCCCCGCCAACCGCAACCCCCACAGGTGAAGGCTGCTCGTCCAGTTCGTTATCCAACCTCCCGTCAAGTGCGAAATCATCCCAGATATCTATCCCACCGGAACCAGTGAGGAAGCGGGTACGATAGCTCACATCCACGCCGCCGCCAGCCAAAGCTCCAATGCCAAAAACCAGTTGATCTTCATAATTCACCTGGTCTTGCAGCTTCTGCCCCTCTTCCAGGGGTTTGGGGTGCCGGTGAATATGGCGCAGTTCAATGCCAATGATCTCGCTCTGTTCACTGTTCTCCTTTATCAAATGATTGCTGTGGCCGCCCCACTGGTCATTTTCTCCGCCGGTGCCATTCTGAAAGGTGAACATCAGCGCAGCGTCCACATCCTCTTCGCCCGTGTTTTCAACCGTCCAAACGAAGGTGCTCACCGGGAAGCTCGACTCTTTGTAGTTGTGCGGAATCACGGGTGAAACCTGCCGGCAGGATAAATTAATCCCAGGTATCGGTTCCTGATAATCATGCCAGGCGCGGGGGAAAAGAGCGCGGTAGGTGACCTTATCCTCGTCCAGCTTTCCCCATCCCCAGTGCTGCAAGGCTTCCCCTTCCGGCAGATCGGGATTAAGAACAAGCGCCCGGGGGTTCTTATCCCCTCTGGAAACCCATAAAGAGAACTGGTCGGCGTCGACTTTTCGATATTCGTAATCGCCGGGTTTGATCCCCCAGCGGTTGAAATCACCCCGGCAGCCGCGGGTGATCGTCCCGCCGCCCAGCCCGCCCAAGGGCACACCCTTGTCCGGCACAACTGGAAAGCCACCCCTCACCAGGTCAAACAAAGGACGCCGCCCCATCTTGCGCTGTTCACGCGTCCAGCGGCGGATGCGCCAGATGGCGGGCAGCATCTCCCAAATCAGCTTGAGGGTGATCTTCATGGGCTGCGGTTTTTGGTTGATGGGTTTGGAAAGTGGGCGTTCCCAGGCGAGGGACTTGATTTTCTCTGAAGCGGTCATCTTTTTTCCTCCAGGGCAAAGAATACAAACTTAGCGCTTTGACGATTAAATCATATCACTTCCATGATAATTGCGGATGATATTTGATTAAGCCTTGTGAAAGAATTACAGTTTTCTACCCTTTGTTTCGACTTTCAGGCGTTTGCCCAGTATCTGGGAAACCAGCATCCCCGCAAACATTAGGCCGCATCCAGCCAGATCCCTCAGTGTCAATAATTCATTCAACACCAGCCAACCGCCCAAAGCTGCGAAAGCCCCCTCCAGGCTGAGGATAATGGCAGCGTGAGCGGGTTCAGACCGGCGTTGTGCAACCACCTGCAGGGTGTACGCCAATCCCACGGACAAGAATCCCCCATAAAGGATCGGCCAGAGTCCCTCCTCAATCCCACGGAGGTCCATGGATTCAAACAGTAAGGCCGCACCAGCACTGAGCAAACCGCAGATAGCGAACTGCATGATGGATAAATGCAGGGCGCCCACCTTCCCCGCATACCGGTCAATCAGATGCACGTGCCCCGCCCAAATGAATGCCCCCGCCAACACGATCAGGTCATATGGCGCTATGGTGAAACCCCTCTTTACTGAAAGTAGATATAAGCCGGCTGCCGCCAGCAGCGCCCCCAGCCAATGAGCAGGATGCGTCCTTCTCCCCCATAAAAGCGCCAATAAGGGTACCAGCACCACATACAAGCCGGTGATGAATCCAGCCTTTCCAGCCGTCGTGCCCAATAAGCCGATCTGCTGGAAGGAAGCGCCCGCGAACAAAACCAATCCTGTGAGTAATGCAGGGAAGAGATGCTGCTTGATTTTGAATTGAGGCCGAGATTTATTGCGTTTGCGCTCCCAGATCAACAGGGGAAGCAAAGCCAACGCCCCCAGCGTAAAGCGCAGGGTGTTAAACGTAAACGGCCCCATATAGGCATTGCCCAGACGTTGGGCGACGAAGGCAAAACCCCAAATGGCAGCCGTTAGTAGTAATAAGAAATCTGCATTCAATCCGCAACCCCTGTCCTACTGGATTTATTTATGCCGGATGTGCCAGATCACCTTGCCGGAAACGCGGTCTGCAGGGACAATACCGAAATTCCTGCTGTCCGTGCTCTCAACCTGTGTGCCCCGCACCTCAAATGCGCCGCCGTCATCCAGCACCCGACGGACACGCTTGATCAGCTTGCCGTAGCCGGGTTGGTCAAAAACGATCACATCGCCAACCCTGATTTTACCAGAAGGAAAAGGAACCTTCGCGGCCAGGACGTAATCGCCCTCCCGGTAGTCCGGAGCGAGGCTCTGGCCGCGAACTCTGAGCAGACGAAGCATTAATTAAAGGACAGGGTAAACCACTTCTTCTTTGACCGAATACGGGGCATTCGCGCGTTTGGTCTCAATACCCTTGATCTGCCAGAAGATTTCCGCGAATTCGTTGACCGCTTCCAACAGTGCAACAGCTGTCTTACGGTCAACCGTTTGACGGGCTTTGGAAGCCAGAGCCATGATCTTATGCACCAGACCGTTGAGCTGCGGGTATTCATCAAGTTGTGATTCCTTAATGAAATCGCCCCAAATCACCCGGATCTCATGCTTGACGAGTTCAGCATGTTCTTCCTTGACAGCAATATAACGCGTCATGCTGTTGAAAAATTCTGCCGTCTCGATCTTGTCGTGCTCCTTGATATGCTCATCAATTAAATCTACCATGCGGATGACGGTCAGCGCGCCGATCTGCGCCTGATGCGGATCGTAAATCCCGCAGGGGATATCGCAGTGGGCATCTACCGTGTCAAAATGAATATGACGATCAATTTTCTTGAGAAATTCGTGAAGCATATTTTTTTCTCCTTTATTTATAGTATTTAGATATAATTTATTATATTTTCTCCTGCGAAGATATGCAACCGATCGTAAAAAGAAAATCCTGACGTTTTAGAACAACGTCGGGATGGACAACCGATTTCTGGAAGATTAATTCAGGGTTCTACACCCAAGAGTTGCAGCTCATTTTCCGCCACCCACCATCCCGGGTGCCACTCTAAAGCGGTGCGAAAATCCTCAATGGCTTCATCGACATTACCAAGCTTTAAATTAGCGCGCCCATGCCAAACATGGCTTTCTTCAATTGCAGCATCATTAGAGACATAACTAATCGTGATGCTGGCAAGGTCAAGAACATCCCTATATCGTTCAGTAAAATAATAAGCAAAATATGGCTCAGTCCGATACCAGGTAATACGCCAATATGGATTAAAACCCTCAAACATGGCATAGGCATTATCATAAGCTTGCGCCGCGCCATAATAATCCTGCAAAAGAACCAGGGTGGAACCGTAATTATACAAAGCAAAAAACATATCATTTCCTTGCATTGTTTCAATATCTTGCATAGCTTTTTCAACTGTAAAACGCAAGTTATAGTTTTCATCAATATGGGGACCTAATATCGACTCAATTTCCTTCTGACGGTCAGGACGATAGATAACCAAATAAATGTAATTAAAATCCTTCCAATATTCTAACGTTCTCGCATAAGAATATGGCATATCCTGGCCATCCCCAACATATGAATCCTGAAAGATAAGCTCTTCCTCTACATCATCATAACCCGTGGCAACAGTATAATGTCCCATCCAGCCTTTATCAACAACTTCCAGCCCCTTCTCGAGAATAACAGGAAAACCGGCTGCGATGAGCTTTTTGATCATCTCGAGATCACCGCCATATCTTACAAGAATGCTCAAGTCAGTGTATTTTTCCACATACTCCACCATTTCATAAGGCATGACATTGCGATCATTCGTATGTGGTTTAACCACATTAGCTATATCGTATTGATCTCCCTCCCAGTCCCAGTAGGAAAGCGCCATAGAAAGGTTCGCTGGCCCGCAGTTATTGAACCCCTGATATTCATAATCCACGCCGTCCAATCGGACTTCCTTCGGGATGTGTGTTGGCGAAGGGGTGGGCGAAGCGGTCTGTGTGGAGGTAGGGGTCATGTAATTCGTTGGCGTGACCGTTGGATCCACAGTAGCGGTGGCTGTAATCGACATGGCCGTTTGTGTCATCTGGACAATTTTATCCAACTCATTCTGTTGGGATGGGGTAAAGGGGTCCTGACCAGGTGGGTTGAAAAAATAAAATATTCCAGCGCGTATTTGATATACCTTCCAATCCACACGGCGTTTGACCGCTGGAATAAAATAAATTGCCAAAATTAGCGCCAAGGCACCAATAATTATTAGAATAATCTTCAAGGTCTTGTTCTTTGCAAACATAACCGGATTATAACCTTTACTCCTGATAAAGCAAATGACATCAAATTACGCCCAGAGATAAGCAAAAAGCGATAAACATATACCAAACTTATGGATACATCCGCCTAAAACATCATCGAAGCGAAGGTTTCCTCACCTAATGTTATCTTTAACCGACCTATTTCAGGGCATTGGATTATTAGACGCCCAATCATCCCCCAAAATCAACACCAAATCTGCCTGTGCATCAGGGAAGTAATCATGGGTAATCCTGCCGGCGGTCATTTCAAAGGTTTCGGCCAGCCAGCGCAGGGCGTAGGGCGCTTCCCCTTGCAGGGTGACAGAAGACACAGTTGTTGCTTGTGCGTATCCCTCTGCAATCGCATTTAAGCCCTGTTCAGCCAACCAGTCAACGGTTTTCGTCCCCAATTCGGGTTGATAGCTGCCGTTCAATACTACAATGCTTGCACCCTCTTCGACTGCTGAGAATAACAGATCGTCCCCGGCTGCAGGCGCCAGCAATCCCCCGTTTCCCAAAACTTCGTCTCGCAGGAGGCGGATTTTATCAGGAATAGGCTTGAGAATATCCAACCCATCCGGCGATTTTTCAATGGTGACATATTCAGGGCCGATCACGACCATCTGAATGTTCTCTTTAGGGATTTCCCGCGCCTTCCATGCCAATTGGATGATTTGATCCAGGCTCATATTCGTGCGGATGCCTGTGGAGAGGTCCTCATAGATGGCTGGCGCGTTCATCACCAGCGTCGACAGTTGATCAAAATTTAAAATGCGCTGACGGATAAGCAGGATCACTTCCATCTGGCGGCTGGAGCGGTCAAAATCATCCCCTTCCGATTTACGGTCGCGGGCATAAGCCAGGGCATATTCGCCATCCAGCACATAGGTGCCGGGCTCCAGGGTAACGGTATTCTTCGGTCCGCGGCGGTCAACGGTGTAAGGTTCGTCAAAGGTAACTTTTATCCCATGTATATGGTCAATAAAATCCACAAAAGCCTGGAATTCGATCTGCGCGTAAAAATGAACGGGGACGCCTAGGAATTCCTCAACTGTTTGGGACGCCAGCGCTGGGCCGCCCCCCGGGATGTTATACAATTCGCCAAGCCGATAGGCTGTATTGATCTTGTAATAGCCAAACCCCGGCACAGCCACCCACATATCGCGCGGGATGGCAATCGCGCCGGCGGTGTTATTCAGCGGGTCCATTGTGAGCAAGATCATCGTGTCGGAGCGCGGGGCTGCGCTGTCATCTTCCGTATCACGCAGATCCAATCCCATCACCAACACATTCACTCGGCTGGTACCATCCCAAGGATCGGGATCGGGCAAATTGATCTCAGGCTCATCGGTGGATTCAACATCCTCGCCGCTCTGAGTCTGCGTTTCCTCAGATATTGGCAAAACAGGATCTCCCGGCAGCGTAAAAGCGGTGGTGCTGGCGACCAAATCGCCCACCAACCTGAAGGCATATACAGCGCCCACAACAGCCGCAAGGATGATCACAGATAAGAGTATCCGTGTCGGCCAATCCTTTGGAAAAACCGCTTGAATTTTTCTAAATAATTTCACAAACCAACTCCATCTTTCTTTTACTTACATCCATTATTCTAACACTGCGAACCTGAATGGGTAAGCAAACAGGTGAAGCATCAGTAAAGCAAAATTTCATGGGAACACAGCCCAACATGGTCGAATATCTATTGGATAACATCCAAAATCAGATCAACCGTCCTTAATGACAGGCACCTGGATTTCTCCAGGAATAGGGCTGATAGTGACAACAAAAACAACATCCCCCCGCTGGACATATCCTTCGATTATTAAAACATTACTCGATGATCAACATAGAAATTGATTTTAAATAAGCTTGACAATGAATCGTTATTAGATTATTATCTAATCAGAAACACGAGGTTTTACCGATCACGCAGTCTGATGATAAGGTAACTCACCCACAGTTTCTTTTGCATCGTTTTTCTAAAATTTGCCCCATGCAACGCTGCATGGGGCAATTTGAACTCAAAGTAAATTCTGACAAAAGTGCGAGGTGGAGTTATGAACAAACAACCGCAAATTATATGGGACAAAGGCACGGCTTATGATCTTTTCGTCAGCTTGTGGATCATCCACCGGCCTGACCAATTCGGCTTGCGCCCATCCTGGGCTGCCGGTGTTCGCTCCCGCCTCTCATCTACCTTGCGCGACACCCTGGAACAATCACAGCAATTTATCAGCGTACCCATGCACTGGGTGTACAGCCTGCCTGAGCCAAAAGATGCTTCAACAGCCTTAACAGTTCTCCGCAGCATCTCACCAGAGGATCGCCTCCCCGCGCTTGTGAACGAAAATAAGACTAAACTGCAATTCCTCTTATCGTTGGAAGGCAAACAGCGCCTGACAACCAAGATTGAAGCAGAAATCAAGGATTATAGAGGATCCAAACGAGCGACGAAGTCCGTCATCCGAGCGATCTTCGATGCATGGTCGAATAAAAGGGGGTTTGGTGAAAGAATACTATCCGCTCTTGAAATCTACAATGAAAATTTCTTCTCTGAAGAAGAATCCAGGATCGTCCCTGCCCAAACCAGCGCCCTGCAACACGCCAGAACGCTGGCGGAAGAACAGCCGTTGCTCTCCGTCTTAGAGCAGCTTTCCGCAGGCGTCAGAATGGATTGGGTCTCCAATCTCACAAAACTCATCATGGCACCATCCTTTTGGGGCGCACCTTTTGTGTTCTTCGATACCCTGAAGAACACAACAGGCATCGTTTTATTCGGAGCACGACCGAAAGGGACACCGCTGGTGCCTGGTGAACTTGTGCCTGAGGACTTATTAAACGCGTTAAAAGCTTTGGCGGATCCCACAAGGCTGCGTATTTTACGCCATCTTTTAGAAACACCTTCCACCCCCAGCCAATTAGCCAAAGTCCTGCGCCTTCGCCCTCCCACAGTTATTCATCATTTAAACAACCTTCGCCTGGCAGGATTGGTAAAGGTGACGGTATCTCTTAAGGCAGACCGCCGGTACGCCATTCGCATGGCAGGGGTCGAAACCACAATTGGGATTTTACAGGATTTTTTATCAGGAGATTAATATTTGTGTCTTTGCAAGATGAACAAGAAAACCCCTCAGACAATGTAATCCAAACCTACATCCAGCGTGTGCGGGCGTTCAGACCCAATGCCCGCAAATACCTGGTTAGCCTCATGATCTACGGTGCCGGCTTTGGCATCCATCGAATCCTCTTCAACTTCTTCCTCCGCTCCCTAGGTTACAACGAAACGACGATGGGACTGCTATCCACGATCAGCAGCATGACAGTTTTGATCGCCGCCCTACCCATGGGTTACCTGGCAGACATATTAGGTCGGAAAGCCTCGCTAGTTATCTCAGCGTTATTGATAGGCATATCCATCCTGATGACAGTGGCTTTCCCATCTGTGACCGTGTTTATCCTCATGAACATCTTAATGGGCGTCGGCTCAAGCCTGGGCAGTGTGACCAGCGGCCCCTTCTTAATGGAGAACAGCGGTGAAGAAGAACGTACATACCTTTTCAGCATCAGTTCGGGATTGCGCATGGCGGCTTTTTCGGTCGGCGATTGGATCGGCGGCTATTTGCCCACCTGGTTCGGGGAGATGCTCGATATCAGCTCCGTCAGTTCAACAGCCTACGCCTGGGCGATCGGCGTTTCGGGTGTGATGGTGATGATCGCTATAATCCCACGGGCGCTTCTCAAGCGCAATGTTTTCTCCACTGATGAAAAATCCATCTTCGCGCCGATATCATACGCACGCGAAAACCCCGGGATGCTCTCAAAATTACTCCTGCCCATGTTCGTCACCTCCATCGGCGCAGGGCTGATCATGCCCTTTATGAATATATTTTTCAGCAACGTACATCATCAACCTGATCCGGTCATCGGCACGATGTTCGCCTGGGGGTCCCTGGCGATGGGCGTGGGTTTGATCCTTGCGCCCGCTTTCGCAGACCGTTACGGCAAGATCAAGGTTGTGGTTTACACGCAGGCATTATCCATTCCCTTCCTGGTCCTCTTAGGCTTTTCTCCCTGGTTCAGCCTGAGCGCCATTGCCTATTACATTCGTTTGACATTAATGAACATGAGTTCCCCTGTTTACCAGACATTCGTTATGGAGCAAGTCGAATCTGAATCAAGAGCAATGGTCGCCAGCCTCAACAGCATGGTGCACAGCTTCGGGCGGGCCTTCAGTCCCATCATCAGCGGTTGGCTGCAGGTGCAGTACGGCTTTACACCCCCTTTTATCGGCACGATTGCCTTATACGTCATCGCTATTGTCATGTACTATTTTTATTTCCTGCGGGGGAGGAAAAAGCTGCAAAGGCAACATGTTGTGCCGCGTGTTGAAGCTGTGGAAGACGAGTATTAATTATTAGGTAATCGTACAAGGCTACCAAAATATATAATTCTTAATTCCACCACTCCCTGTATTTATAAATAGAGTAGTGATAGCCTGATCAACAGCGCAATAATGCCATTGCCATAGCCGTTTGCCAAGCGAGCACTTTGAAAGCCCCCCGCGCTACCGCAGCCTCCGCCTCTGCCCTGGAAAGCTTCAGCAGATCTTGTTCCTCAAGGTCATCCGCATCTGGATCTGCCACCGGACGAGCCTCCCTTGCCAGAAATAAATAAGCCACACCGTTGCCGCGGTTGCCGTCCACCGCATACTGACCCAGGCTCTCCCAGTGCGGCGCTTCATACCCCGTTTCTTCCACAAGTTCACGTTTTGCCGCCGCCAGCGGTTCTTCTTCAACGTTGATATATCCGCCAACGAGTGCCAGGGTGGTGCCCTCTACGCTGTATTTCGTCTGTCGAAAACACAAATATTCATCACTTTCAGTGATAACCACAACAACGATGAAATCAGGTGTGATCAGCCAGGGCCAATCTTCGATCACACGACCATCTGGCAGCTTGATCTTATGCGCCTCCACGAGCAGGAAAGGCGGCATATCCAATATCAGCTTCTTAGAAAGAGTCTCCCAAGATTTAATAGTTGTTTCTCCTGTGTGTTTGGAAGCGGCGTTGACCACGGGTCATTCATACTTATTTCTAAAATTTTTAATCACCTTGAATCATTATAACAGTTAAAAAAACATGGCAGGGACGCAGCGCACACCGCGTCCCTGCCAAGTTGCTTTCCCGCCCATGAGGATGAGGGGGAATATTTATCCCCTGAAATATTCCGCCGAGTATCTTGTCGGAAATATCTCAAGATGTTGTGTTTTAAACGGGATTTTACCCATTTACAGGTTCATTATAGAAAGCGAAAGGCTTTAAAACAGGCTTTAAAAATCTAAGATACGGTCTGCTGTACATAATTTTGGCTTACAAATCCAGTTCCTGCCTGTCAGGAAGTCTGAAAATCAGCAATGGTTCGCCTTCCATCGTTTCTCTCATCTACTTAATCTGCGAGTTCAACACCCATATCATCTGCGGAGATATCCAAGCCCTTGAAGTTTTCAAAGGTCAAATCATGGATCCCTATACCCCGTGCTTGTTTCAGCCGTTCAAATAAACCTAGGTAATTGGTGACAATCGCTTTAGTCCCATCCAGTCCAAGCATCTGTACCACGCCCTCAATCAGTGGGTTGCTCGGTGCTTCAATCTCCACAAAATCGCCATAAGGGAGCTCGTCCAGGGCAACCTCTACATCCCCCAACCGATAAACGGTGCGGTATTTCTCATAAACCACAACCTCTTTGTATCCCAAAGCATTAAAAAGTTTGAGGACAATCTGAAAATCATCCGCTACAAATTCGATCTCTCTACGGGTGATGACGCCATCTTGTACTTCTGTCCGGTCTTTATATGTAACGCTCACTCGATCATCCCGCCGCAGCCTGAGAAGGCAGCCGTTCTTCTTTAGACTGCCGTCAGGCGTATCCAGTCGCAAATTATGTTCCAGCGTCCGCTCCCGGGCTATCTCCGCACCGCTGAGCCGCAGCCGTTCCGCCAATGTCCCCAAATCCCGGATATACAGTTTCATTTCTCTTTCTTGATCGTTCATTTTTCATTGCCTTTCTTATCCGCCTTGAAAACACTTCGGCTGCGCTTTGAGGAGGATGCCCATGCCACCAGCCCAAACCAGAGCAATGTCAAAAGCACCATAAACGGCCAATTGCCTTCTATATTGGGATCAGCCCACAGCGCAAGCCGTTCAAACCAATAAAGGGCAGGATAAAACACCGCCATCGCCCAAACAAGTTTCAGCGTCCAGGGTTTGCCGCGCAATAAGCCCCACAATACAGGCAGAGCGCCCAGACCACTAAACAGGCCAGCGAAAAGGAAATAGTAATCAAAGTTCGAGCCCAAAGCTTCCAGGATTAACGAGCGGTCCATCAACGCTCTTGCAAATCGAAGCCAGCCCAGCAAAGCCCAAAAGGAAAATACCCAAAATAATACTCTCAAAACGAACGGACGCCTGGGATGGATCAGCCTTGTGGGGTCTTCTTTGGTCTCTTTTTGCGCTATCATATTGTCATTATACGTCGGGCTCACCCGAATCCGAAACGCCGATGTCGGAAAATTCAACGTCGCTGAGATAACCCAGACGAGCTAATTCCCGGGTTACCTTCTCAACCGCGCCGGGGTTGACGATAGCTGCAGTCGGCCCCAATGGCTCTCCTAAAAACCTACCCCCTGGGGACTCCCTCAAGGCTTGAAGTATTTTGGGCGTTTCAACCTGCAGAATAATGCAAGGACGAATGCGCACCTGCCCGCCTTCACGCTCCCACCGAGTCAGGGCTTCTACCAAATTTGGCGGCGGCTCTTCGCCATACCGATTCAATAACCTCTCCAAATGGGACACTTTCAACCCCTGCTCACGGGCTTTCTCCAAAGACGCCGGTGTTATTTGATAAGAATATTGTTCTTCCGTCTCATCCACCCACAAGCAAAAACGGGAGATCTGATACCGCCCCAGCCTGGGGGTCAGCCTGCCAGCCGTGATCTTGCCATCGGAAAAGGATTCTACGGGCTGGTCTTCTTCAGAGAGGTCAACGGGCTGCCCCATTAACAACTGAGGTGCCCAGCCAGAAAACCGAAAAACAGTGACCGCCTCTCCCTCATCCGGCGAAGCCAGATCCATCAAGCCCAACCAGTGCATGGGGCCGGTGACCAGATAGCGTATTAAAGCACCATCTACCTCATCCCAATGGGAAAGGCCCTTTAGAGATTCTCCGCTCTCAGCATCCTGGATCAACCACGTATCAAAGTCACCGGCAGGCCTTTGAAAATCCGGCTCACGATCGTGGATCGCATCAATAAAGGAGGTCAGGTTCCACCAGGCCCCTTCAGGCACCTCGCTGAGAAAATCCAGGATCTTCTGACGTGCAGCCTCTGGTTCGTTATGCCAGGCGCCCTCACAAATCAAACTTGATATTAATTTTAATTCGTTGAACAGTGAGGATTCCCGCCAACCGCGAACAAGCCACGACAGCGCTTCGCCGCGCGGCATCTCCAGGAATGGCCGAGCATCTTCAGGCACGGGCTGCTCGCTGGAGGTGATCAACTTCATCGCTGCCAGGAGTGCGTGCACAACTCCCAAAGGCGGCTGCCACTCATCCACAGCAGGAGAGCGGTTAATATTCTCCAGGCGGAGCGCTGCCAGAAGAGTACAGGCGTGATCCAAAATCCGATCAGAAGCTTGAATAATATAGGCGGTCTCCCCCGGTGAGGCGGCTCTGCCGGGCGGCTGCGGTCCAGCGGGTTCAACTTCGGGTAACAGTTCCAGTAAATCATCTGGGATATAGGCACACTCCTGAAGCTCACCCTCCCGTTTCAAAAAATCCCGCCCGATCAGTCCGCGATACCAAAGCGTCTCTGTGGCGGAGATGGGATCAAGATAAGGCTTCTCTCGATCCCTCTTGCCGGGCCCTACCTCGCGCAGCTCGCCGTACTCGCGGACAAATTGGGGCAATGCCATCCAACCAGAATGCATAATCAAACTATCCAATGCCTTTCGGGTTTGATCCGGAAGTGATTCTACAATCTCCATCACCAGCGCCGGATCCTTCATCATGCCCACCAATTCTGGCAGGGCTGACCGGGCATCAGGCGCGTGGAGATCTAAGCCCCATAATTCCGCAACAATTTGCAGGAACCCCAGGTCTTTTTCATGCAGTAGGTGGGTTAGATCGGGCATAGTATCACATTAAAAATCAATATCGTCAGTTTGATTAATTAAGAAGGTAAGCCAAACACCACTGAGTGGTGGCGTTCAAGGCTTCCGTGTGCGTCCGCTCATAGTTGTGCGAGGCGTCTACGCCCGGCCCAATTAGTGCCACCGCCACGTCCCCTCCCGCCCGCCAGAAAGCTTCGCCGTCGGAGCCGTAGTAGGGATAGATATCCACTTTGTGGGGGATTTCATATTGCTCTGCCAGCTCTCGCATACGTTGGCTCAAGCCGTAATGATAGGGTCCGCCGGAGTCCTTGACGCACAGGGTGGCATGGAACTCATCCGACGCCTGCCCCTCACCAACAGCAGCCATATCCACTGAGACCAGCTCAGTGACCTGCGGCGGGATGCCCGCAGCAGCGCCGTGACCGACCTCTTCATAATTGCTGATATGCAGCACCGTGGTGACCTTCGGCTTCAAACCAGCATCCGCCAGCGCCTTGGCTGCATAAATGATGTTGGCAACGCAAGCTTTGTCATCCAAATGCCGAGAGCGGACAAAGCCGTTATTGACCTCCACCCGGGGATCAAAAGCAACAAAATCACCCACGTTGATTCCCAGTTCCCGCGTTTCATCCGCATTGGTTGTGCGTGCGTCCAGGCGGACTTCCATCGTGTCATCCTTGCGCTCTGTTTTACTCACATCCTGTCCATGGACGTGTGCGGAGGGTTTCGTCACCAGCAAAGAGCCGCGAACGACATCACCACTGCGGGTGAATACTGTAACCCCCTCCCCCTCCACCGTATTCCAGGCAAACCCACCCAGCTTGCTCAACTTGAGACGTCCATTGGATTTGACTTCCTTTACCATAGCGCCCAGCGTGTCCACGTGAGCGGTCAACGCTCGCCAGGGCGCGTCACTTTCGCCGGGTATCGTAACCACCAGCGCCCCTTTGTTGGTGCGGTGCAGGGACACATCGGGCAACTGAGATAAACTCTCTTCACATAGCGCGATGGCGCGATCGGTGAATCCGGTCGGGCTGGGTATGTTGAGGAGCCGAGTTAAGAATTCAATCATTTCATCGCTGTCAAATTCAGGAAGTTTCATTTCATCCCTTCATGTTCTCAAATTGGTTGATCTTCTCCCGCCATTCAGGCGGTATTGGAATGCTCTTTTCCGTTTCATTATCAAAAGCAACCATCACGGATTTCCCCTTCGCAAGGGGTCGGGCACCGGGCACTTCTTCAATTTGGAAATCAAAGGCCAGGCTCTTGGTCCCCATATGCGTCATACACAAACCAACCCGCACTGCTTGCCCCAAGTAGATCGGTGCCAGGTAATCAATGTCGATATGAGCGACGACCATCCCCGTGATCATCCTGAAATCCTTTTTCCAAATGCCGACCTTTTCATAGTATCCCAAACGAGCACTTTCCAGATAGGTCAGGACCACTGCATTATTAACGTGGCCTTGCGGATCCAGGTCACCGTAACGGACGACGATTGGATGATAATAGGTGAACAGCTTTGTCTCATTCATAAGCTTGCCTTATCCTACTCCTTCAGCAAACCAATTATAAGCTATCCCACGACCGAGGTTCAATGAATAACAGGCATTCAGATGGTTAGTCATCCGTTGGTTTTAAGGTAGTAAAGTCTATAATAAAGACTGCTTTACAAACTTTTCTTAATTGGATAAAATAGATAATAACACTAATTTCTACCTGATAGGTAGGAAATTAGCTGTGTGCAGGATGAACTTAAAAATTCGCATAATTTGTCGTCCTTCATTTAGATATCGTCCCGGTTTGTTTTCAATCTAACCGCAAGAAAAGAGTGTTCACCATGCAAATTACACGCCAAGCAGACTACGCACTGAGAGCAATTCTTTACCTCGCCAAACTGAAATCCGGTGAGAGGGCTGCTACCAGTCTAATTGCTGAAGTGATGGATATCCCCCCGTCCTTCTTAGCCAAAATCATTTCTCAGCTCTCCATCGCTGGGTTAATCCATACATCCCGCGGCGCACACGGCGGTGTGTCGTTGGCACGGAAACCTGAAGCCATTTCTCTCCTTGATGTTGTGGAAGCTATTGACGGCCCTATTGCCCTCAATGAATGCACATTGGATCCCAGTGTTTGCATCTTTGGAGATACCTGTCCCATCCACGAGATATGGTGTGAAGCACAGGAAGAATTAGTACGCAAATTAGGGCAATCCACCTTTGATGAATTAGTGGTACGGGAAAAAGAATTAGTGAAAAGTCAGTAAGTTATTTTTCTGCCGCTCGATTTATATCACTTTTTGGGCAGCAGCTTTTCATACAAAAACAAACAAGACACTCCCCCACCCGTACACTCGCTTTGCAAATTAATTCTTATCAAAAATGAAATTTATGAAGCGATTATTATTCAATAGAATGCTATGGATACCCTATTAATTTTCTTAATTTTTGCTCTGGTGATCGGCATCGGATTTATCCTGAGCAGACCATTTGTGAGAATGGAAGACTCTCAAGAAGATTCAACACCCAATGAGCATCGTTCCTCACGGTAAGCTACTGCCAAAACCCCATAAACAATGACGTTCCTGAAAATGCCGTGTCAAGAACATCCAATTTTTGCCCACCACGCAGCCATCGAGTCAATGTTAGTAACAGTTTCTGTGCGCACTGCGCCAGCCGCTAAAAACCCTGATCGTTTTTTCCACCATACTATATAATTGAATAATCATGAAAAGGTTGCCTGAGATTTCACCAGCAGAGATCAACGTACGCGGGCTGGTCAAGAGATATCATTACCGACCCGTCTTGAACGACCTATCTCTGACCATCAATGACGGTGATTTTTGTGTTCTGGTGGGGGCAAATGGCGCTGGAAAAACGACTCTTCTCCGGGTTCTCGCCTCGCTGGTGCGCGCTGACGCTGGGGAAATCAGGATAGGAAATGAAATCATCCCCTCAAACCCACGATCTCGTTCAAACATCGGCTACGTTGGGCACCAACCCATGTTCTATCAGGATCTCACAGCCGCTGAAAACCTGCGCCATTACGCCAGGCTGTATCAGGTCAAGGGCACAGATCAAACAATTGCCGAGAGCATCCAATCAGCAGGCTTGACGGGACATCAAGATAAGCCCGTGCGCACTTTTTCACGGGGGATGCAGCAGCGCCTATCCCTGGCCCGCGCCCTGCTCCATCAGCCGATCGTCTTGCTGTTCGATGAACCCTATACCGGACTCGATCAGGAAGCGGCGCGCTTTCTGGATGCCAAACTGGGTGAGCTGCACAGCCCCGGCCGCGCTATTCTTTTAGCCGCCCACCGCCCTCAACGCCTCCTGACCATTGCCTCCCACATCGCCTGGTTGAAGGACGGCAAGATCAGCCAGCATATCCCTGTGGACAGCCTGTCCCAGGTACCCGAATTGAATGCCTACCTGCAGGAGGTCGGATGAACCCTTTCCTGCGGTATCTCAAAATCATCCTTCAGATCATTCGCAAGGACATCCAGGTCGAGTGGCGCGGACGGCAGGGCGTGCCCGTGATGCTGGTATTCTCCCTGCTGGTCGTGTTCCTGTTCAACTTCGCCCTGCAGCTCTCCCCCGACCTGCAAGCCGGCCTGGCGGCGGGTTTATTGTGGGTATCCCTGGCCTTTGCCTCCACCCTGGGCCTGAACCGCAGCGTCAGCCTGGAGCGAGAAAGCAGCGCCCTGGATGGGCTACTGTTGGCACCAGCCGACCGGTCGGCGATCTTCTTTGGGAAATCGCTCAGCAATCTCCTGTTCACCACCCTGGTCGCCCTGGTCCTGCTGCCGATTTTCAGCCTGTTCTATGGGCAGAACCTGTTAAATTTATCCTTGATACCCATCATCCTATTGGGTTTGTGGGCCTACACCAGCCTGGGGACGCTGCTGGCTGCCCTGAGCATCCAGGCGCGCACGCGGGACGTCTTGCTGCCTGTGCTGCTTTACCCCCTGGCGCTGCCGATCCTGATCGCGGCGGTGGAAGCCAGCAGAACGGTATTATCAGGTGGGACAATGGAAGAATCCCGCAGTTGGATCCTGATCCTGCTGGCATGTGTTATCCTTTTTAATGCGGCTGGGTTGATGTTCTTCGAGACGATCTTGGAGGAATAACGTTGTCTAAAAAACCGCTTGCTTTAATCATCCTGGATATTCTCTCCCTTGTCGGCGTCCTTGGGGCGCTGGGGCTGATCCTGTTCCGCACGCCCGTGGAAGCCACCATGGGGCCTGTGCAGAAGGTGTTCTATTTCCATGTGGCGTCCGCCTGGGCTGGGATGCTCAGCTTCATCCTCGCAGCAGTTGCCGGGGTCGGTTATTTGAGCACACGCCGCTTCTCCTGGGATTGGCTCTCTCTGTCTGCGGTTGAGGTCGGCGTGGTCTTTGGGCTGATCGCCATCCTCAGCGGAATGATCTGGGCGCTGCCGATTTGGAACACCTGGTGGGTTTGGGACCCCCGGCTGACGACAACGGCTATTATGGAACTGATCTACAGCGCGTACTTCATCCTACGGAGCGGGCTGAACACGCCCGAATCCCGCGCACGGCTGGGGGCGGTGTATGCCATTGTCGGAGCGGCGACCGTGCCACTGACCTTCTTCTCCATCCGCCTGTTCCGCACCATCCACCCCGTCGTCATCGCCACTGGAAACAGCGGCTCAACCTTCAATATGTCCCCCCGGATGCTGACCGCCTTCTTCATCAGCCTGGTCACCTTCACCCTGCTGCTGGCGGACCTGGTCTGGCACCGCTATCGCCTGGCTGCACTTAAAGCTAAACGTAACAAGGAGAGGAATTAACATGCCCGCTGACACCTTTAATGATATGATCCTGGGCTTCGCTGTTATCCTTAGCGTTTTAGCCCTCTACGTCCTGTCCCTGATCATCCGCATTTCAAAAGCAAATAAAGATAAAACTCAAGGAAAGTAATCTCAGTTTAAAAAATTAATTAAAAGAACAAACAGCATATTGTCAATCATTTTCAGGAAGTTGTAAAAATAACAACAATTTATACCACTGGCAAAACATGCATATTGCCTTTAATAATTCACTATTGCAGTTAATACTTGAACATAAGATCTATAAGCAAGTTACATTTTTTCGTCAAAATCAATGCCTGTAGCACACTTCCTAATCGAAGACATCATGCGGGTCAGAATCAAAAAGAATTACTTCAAAATAGCTTATAATTTAAACATACAAACGACAAACAAGGGAGAAATATGCATAAAAAAACAATGGCTATCATTTTCACCGCAACATTATTATTATCCAGTTGTTCTGTAATTGATAAGAGAATCGAACCAACAATACTCGCCAGAGTAGAAAATACCATTTCTTCATTCACTAAAGTTCCAACAAACACACCATACGCTACAAATACAGCATTTCCAACCCTAACTCCTCCCCCAACATACACCCCTAAGATTGTACTTGTCACTGCAACACCTACCGAAACTCCCAAATATACTGCCACTATTACAATGACGCCTACCAAAACGCCCCCTCCAACACAAACAAAAGACCCAACAAAAACTAATAAAACACCTGGCTACTATCTCGTTGGCGAAGAAATTTCCCCTGGCGTATGGCGCTCTTTAGGCACCAGCGATTCCTGCTATTGGTCAATTACAACTCGGACTGGCGACATCATCAACAATCACTTTGGGATGGCGGGGGGAACAATGTATATTCCTGAATCTGCTTATCAGGTTCAACTTGAAGCAGAGTGTGGTACGTGGGAGTTTACTGGGGATTGATTGCCCTGCCCGATATTGAAAACTTTTAACAAATCCACCAAAAGGAGAAACATGAAATCAACAAAAGCTCTTATCATTCTAATTAGCTTATTGCTTATTTCCTGCTCATCAAATCTCACGCCTGAGCCAACCAGCACACCAGAACCAACAATAACACCCACAAACACTCTGGAGCCAACAAGTACCCCTGAATATTGCAACCCAGAAGAATACACTGAAGCATACAGCAAAATCCATGACATTTTCTCCATTTTACAAGACCAATTAGGATTAACTACTGAAGATGACCCCGATTACACAGAAATACTAACAGAACTAACAAAACAAAAAAATAACTTAACTAATACCGAAGTGCCAGAATGTATGACTTATGCAAAAGAACTTCTTCTTAGCACTTTCACAAACGCAATAGAAAGTGCAACATACTACTCTGTCAAAGAATATACAGAAGCAACAAGATATATACAAAAAGCATCAGTAGGTGCTAATCTGTTCGTCGAAGAAATACTTCGTCTTGAAGATTGTTTCCCATACTGCGAACCCTAAACCACTAACAGAAAACTAATCATAACCAGGAGGTGTGAACGTCCAATAACACCTGCAAACATCATTAGTACATCTATGAGGTATGGGCATAGTTTCCAAAGCTTCATCAATCGTGAAAGTTTCTTCACTCAATTTCTTACATTCATCACAAACATAACTATCATTAACAGTTTTAGATTTTACAACGAGATTAATTCCCAGATTTTCGGAAAGTTCTTTATTACCCAACAACTCCATTTCACAAACTTTTGCCAAAATCTCATTCGAGCTTTTACCCTCACCTCTCAAAATATCATCCATAGCCATATAAATAAATTTTCTATCCTGATAACTTTTATCAGGTGTATTAATGCTATTTAATATTCTCCACAATGTATCATTCACCGAAGCTATTAAGCCAAATTCTTTACTTAATTCTTCTCTTATTTGATTAAATTCTTCCCTTGTAATTTCATAATCAAACAACCTTCTATTAACACTCTCTAGCCCATCTCGAACATTTGCCTCATCTTCTGCAAACAACTTTCCAGTCCTCACAACAATAACACCCTCACAATGAGGACAATCTATTTTTCCATTTTTCCAATCCGAAATATTTTCAAGTTCTGCACCACAGTTTGGGCAAGTTTCAGTAGTAGGCTCTTGAACAGTAAACTTGTATTTATCATTTTTCCCACCAAACAATCTTTTAAACACAGTCATATTCCTCTCTCATATGGCTCAAATAAAAAGAGATAAAATCAGCTCAACTATTAAAACAACTCTTTACCTAGACATCATTTACCCTTTTGTAATGATATTGTCTTTGATCTTCCAAATCCGACAACCTCTTAGAGAGCTTCTCTTCTTTTTCTTTCCAAGGCTTAACGCTCTCAGTAAAGCCAAAACGCATAACAAAACCAGCTACCAAAAGAAAAATACCAAGCACCAAAATCGAACTTGAGATATTCTCAAATAATATCAACAACAACACCCCAACAATTACAAGGGCAACTCCGATAACACCTATAATCTTCCCGGTAGATCTTGTTTGCTTTTGATCTTCAATCCCTTTCACCCTTTCCTTTACCCGCTCCAACATATCCCGAACTTCAGGAATTTCTTTTTCCAACCGCACAAGTGCTAATTCGCTTGCAGTGCTGCCCACCCCTTTAGAAACATCTTCAAGAACAGGTTTTAGAGATACAACTCCACTCCCCCGTTTAACAATATACTCAGTGCCACAATGAGCACAAGAAAAGCGATCAATATCCTTTGTGATATTCAATTTACCACCACAATTAGGACATGTAAGCGTAACAAAATCAGACCCAGACATATCTAACCACCTTTTCAAAACAAGTATCAATCCGACTTCAGATTGACAGAACTATTTAGCAGAACAACGTATCAACAACAAAGCGAAAATTATTCCAATAGGCCACCCAAGCAACAACCTCCAAACATGCCTATTGTCACCATACCAAGCTTTGGAAAATCTCGACTGCTTACGCAACCCAACAATCAAGATAGGAATTCCAATCAATAGAGAAACGCCGAAAACAACAATAAATTCGTCAAACTCAACCTCACCAGTTAGAAACAAAATTAAAGGGCCACTCGGTATACCCATTCCAAGAATTGTAAAAAAATCTCTAACCTTTATTCTCACTCTTGCCATAAATTCCTCTAAAACATCATAAAAAACATTAATTGATTTGATTGCCCCCAGAAGAATTGTTTGTTGTATCCCAATATTCTTTTTGTTGTTTTTCCCTGACTTCTCTAAAATAAACAATAGCCGATTCCATTTTCGCATCAATAACTTTGGATAGAATAGACCATTCTTTTTTGTTCAATCTGTTGTGGTCAAACAAATGATGGTGTAAAGGACACAATGTAACAAAATTATCTCTATGATTAGGCCCACCCTCCGCTCTTGGAATAATATGGCATTGGTGAGTTATCCTATCTTCTCCACAAATATCACAAGCATCATAATTAAGTTCTTGATATTTTTTTTGTTTTTCAAAGTAATTATCCACATCAGTTTTCTTTGGATCATACGGAATTTTTACACCATATTTACCGTGTATTGATAGCTGAGAAATTATCGCGGTTACAATGGCCATAATTTTATTTCGCACATCCGGACTAATTGGGTCCTCAGTATTCAAATGAGAATAAGGGTAAAGGGTATCCAAATAAGAATGCAACGGATAAAGCCAAGCATAGACCCAACCATATTGTGCTTCAATTCTTTTATCTGGCTTCCATCCTTGTAATTCCTCAAATCCTACACTTGCCCTTAGTTCTTCATTTCTTGATTCCAGCTCTTTAATTCTCCGCTTCAATTCTTTTATGCTTGCCATCGAATTTCTCCCATCTCCATAAACTGTTATTCAAATAATATCATCTCCGCACCCAACGCTTATTCAAAAATACTCCGGATCTGACATCAAATTAGATATAAACCCGTCACCCTGGATAAACACAAAACATCCCCAAATTTTCACCCCTTTGGTATACAAGCAGATATATCATATATATACAAAAGTGAAAAAAAGCGATCACACTCACCAATTAATAATAAAATTAAAGGGAAACTCGGTATACCCATTCCAAGATTTGTATAAAAGTCTCTAACCTTTATTCTTACTCTTGCCATAAATCCCTCACAAAACGAAAATAACCCCAATATTCTCGAAAATTATATCAAATTTAATATATCACTTTATACTATAGACACGATAGGACCTGGCATATATATTAATCCAATATTTTGTTAACGATCTTCTATGACTCCCTTAGTATCCTCATATTAGGAAAATAATGGAATCAATAAACTTTATTTTGAGGAGATCGAAATATGTCTAAAATTATTGGAATTGACTTGGGGACAACGAACAGCGTTGTTTCTGTGGTTGAGGGCGGCACTGCCACAGTGATACCCACGGCGGAAGGCTCTCGCCTTCTCCCCTCTGTTGTCGCTTTTAATAAGAACGGCGAACGTCTGGTCGGTGTTCCCGCCAAACGTCAGGCTGTTGTAAACTCTGAAAATACAATTTCATCCATCAAACGCTTCATGGGACGACGCTATGACGAAGTCGAAGCCGAACGCAAGATGGTGCCTTACGAAGTGACCGAAAGCCCATCGGGAGATGCCCGTGTGCATATTCCTGTTACCGATAAGACTTATACGCCGCAGGAAATTTCCGCCATGATCCTTGAAAAACTCAAGGCAGACGCGGAAGCCTACCTGGGCCAACCTGTCTCGCGTGCGGTGATCACCGTTCCGGCTTACTTCAATGACAGCCAGCGCCAGGCTACCAAAGACGCCGGTAAGATCGCCGGTCTGGAAGTGATGCGGATCATCAATGAGCCGACAGCTTCCGCACTGGCTTACGGTTTGGATAAAAAGGGAAGCGAGATCGTCCTGGTCTTTGACCTGGGCGGTGGCACCTTTGATGTCAGCCTGCTGGAGGTCGGCGACGGCGTGATCGAGGTGAAAGCCACCAACGGCGACACCCACCTGGGCGGCGACGATTGGGACGAGGTAATCGTCAATTGGGCTGCAGACGAGTTCAAGAAAGAACAAGGGATCGATCTGCGCGGAGACCGCCAGGCGCTGCAGCGATTGCGCGAGGCGGCGGAGAAAGCGAAGATCGAATTGAGTTCCGTCATGGAGACCGAGATCAACCTGCCCTATGTGACAGCCGATGCGGGCGGGCCGAAACACCTGCTGCTCAAGCTGAACCGGGCGAAATTTGAACAGATGACGGATCACCTGGTCGAGCGCGCTCGCGGACCTTTCAATGCAGCCATTAAAGACGCTGGTCTCTCCGTAGATCAGATTGACGAAGTGGTTCTCGTGGGCGGAGCAACCCGCATGCCCATGATCCAGGATCTGGTGCGCGATCTGACGGGCGGCAAAGAGCCCAACAAGGGCGTGAACCCCGATGAGGTCGTCTCGGTTGGCGCAGCCATTCAGGGCGGCGTTCTGGCCGGAGATGTCAAAGACGTCCTCCTGCTGGATGTGACCCCGCTTTCCCTGGGCGTTGAAACCCTGGGCGGCGTGATGACCACCTTGATTGAGCGTAACACGACCATCCCCGTCAAAAAGACGGAGACCTTCTCAACCGCTGAGGATAATCAGACCTCGGTCGATATCCACGTCCTGCAGGGCGAACGCCCCATGGCCGCGGATAACATGAGTCTGGGACGCTTCCGCCTGGACGGAATCCCGCCGGCACCCCGCGGCGTCCCGCAAGTCGAAGTGACCTTCGATATTGACGCCAACGGCATCATTAACGTGAACGCCAAGGATAAGGCTACCGGCAAGGAGCAGAGCGTGACCATCACGGCTTCCACCAACCTCGACAAAAAAGACATTGAAAAGATGGTTGAGGAAGCAGCGAAGAACCGCACAGCGGACGAACACCGCAAAGAGTTGATCGAAACCCGCAACCGCGGCGATTCCCTGGCTTATCAAGCCGAGAAACTGCTCAAGGATATGGGCGATAAAGTGCCCGCCGATCAACGCAGCAGCGTTGAAAGCAAAGTGAAAGACCTGCGCGAAGCAATTCAGGGCGAAGATAAAGCCCGCATCCAGAAGCTGATGGAGTCCCTACAAACGGACCTACAAGCCATCGGCCAGGCCGCTTACCAGCAGCCCGGCGGTGCGCCAGGCGCTGGCCCGCAGGGGCCGCAGGGTCCCCAAGGCGAAGCTGAGGGACAAGGCGATGATGAAGACGTCGTTGAAGGCGAGTTTCATGAGGCATAGGAATTAGGTACTAGGAAATTAGGTATTAGGAAATTAGGTATTAGGAAGGCTGCACCGCTCGGTGCAGCCTTTTTTATATCAATGATAAAAGACCATAGTACAATATCTAAGGAGGGACAAATGAATTTCATTGATGGAATTGCTATTTCAAATTATCGTAGCTTTGGACCAAATGTGCAAAAAATTGGCCCATGTTCAAAGATAAATATTATCATTGGAAAAAACAACTCAGGAAAATCTAATATCTTACGTTTAATTAATTTCCATCTTAAGCGTATCTTCAAATACATCAGCGAAGATAAAGATCCAAATTTTAATTTTTCTGATAATGATATCCATACTGGTTTAACAAAGTCAAATATAAAATTTGGGTTCGGATTCAATATAGTTTCAGAAAGCATGTTTTCTGATTATACAAAAACATTGAAATCTCGATCAAAAAATAATTTCACTATTGATTTTCTAAATAAAATAATTGAAGCCTTCCGAGGAATTGATGAAAGAATTATATGGGTCGTATTAGAAGGGGAAAAGAGAAGTCCAGTAATTGATTTATTAGAAAATTTACCTCAAATTAAACCTGAGAAATATGGGGGACGAAGTATTAGTGATTGTTCAAGAACACTAAACTTGCCTTCAGACGATTCATATCATCATCAATTATTTAATATACTAAAATATATTTTATTAGATCATATAAAAATAGTTGATTCTGTTTTAATACCAGATTTCCGTCAAATTAAAATCCTAAAAAATGAAGAGGAATTAATTCAAAATAGAACTGGATCATACAATCAAACAAAAAGCGTTTTTGATGGTTCAGAACTAATTTCATCGTTAGCAAGATTAGATAGACCAAAACCATCAAATTATAATTCTGAGAGAGCGCGTTTTGAATTAATTGAGAAATTTGTAAAGGAAGTCACCAATTCTCCAAAAGCAAAATTGCAAATACCATATTCTCAAGATATGATATCCGTGGATATTAATGGGGATAATAATTTTAGACCTATCGATTCTCTTGGTACAGGAATACATGAAGTGGTTATGTTAGCGGCAGCTTGTACAGTGAATGAAAATAAAATTGTTTGCATTGAAGAACCTGAGCTCCACCTTCATCCAGTCCTACAAAAGAAATTTATCCATTACATTAATCAAAATACAAATAATCAATATTTCATTTCTACCCATTCAGCTCACCTTCTCAACACAACAGGGGCATCAATTTTTCATGTGACTCTAGAGAATGGTGAATCAATTGTGTCTAATGCCTATGAAATTTCAGAAAAGTCATCAATCTGTCGGGATTTGGGTTATCAACCCTCCGATATTTTCCAAACCAATTGCATCATTTGGGTCGAAGGCCCATCGGATCGAAAATATCTAAAACACTGGATTAAGAATAAGACATCTGAATTTAAAGAAGGGCTTCATTATTCAATCATGTTCTATGGAGGAAAGTTGTTGAGTAATCTATCATCCGAAGACGACCCTCTTATTGATGATTTCATTTCCTTACGCAAATTAAATAGACGAATGGTCGTCATTATGGATAGTGACAGAGAAAAGCCAAAAAAACAAATCAATAGCACAAAACAAAGAATACGAAATGAAATTCAAAATAATGAGGGCTTGGTGTGGGTCACCAAAGGCAGGGAAATCGAAAACTACTTATCTGAAAAGACATTGGAAGAATCAATAAAGGCAGTTCACACCGGAAGTAAATTTAAAATATTGGCCGGCACAGGTCAATATGGATGTGTAGTAAAGTTTTTAGATAGTTCGGATACAGAATATAGAATTGACAAAATGAGGGTGGCAAGAAAGTACATAGAACTTGATAATGAGCCTGACTATAATATTCTGGATTTAGACAAGCAAATTAGCAATGTAATAAAATTCATAAAAGAATCAAATCTAGACTAATACTAGTTTTATAAATTACTTCTTCGCTCTCACTCATCGCAACAACAAATTTTCTGTCACTGCGACGTCATTACTATATAGCTTTGATCCACGCAAGGGCTGGGTCTTCATCGCATTGTAGGCTTTAGCCTTCGAACGAAATAGATTTATTCAGCCCTTGTTCGACTATTCCCATATTAGCATATCTAAGATAAATCAAGTCTAATGGAACGAAGTGAAGCAGCCTCAGAGTCACGCTGCACAGTACAATTAACCCACCCAGCCATATTACATATTAAATGTCATCATTGGATTGCATCCTCGCTGGCACTCGCCTATATGCGTTGAGCGCACTCAGCTTGTCGCAATGACAAGATTTCTGTTAACATTACTCGGGACGGGACATTAATCCTAATTGCCTGATTCCTAATACCTCATACCTGTCTTTTCCCATCCCCCATTCACCCTTCCCCTTTTTTAACAAGTGAAGACAGCGCCTAGGATGAGGGGGGCATCCTAAATACGCCGTCTTCCCTATTATTGTAGCATAAAATTTCTGAGTAATAAAACGAAACGCAATATTAGTTACTGTCAAGATTTTCCATATTTATAAACAAATCAAAGAACTCCTTGGG
>CAZNRI010000029.1:0-36799 GCA_964575595.1 uncultured Candidatus Brevefilum sp. | reverse complement strand
CCCTGGCTGGTGCTTTTCGCCTCTCCAGCATACACCATTTAAAGATACAAGGTCAGGTGTGGCGGCGAATGCCGCCCACCTGACAAGGATGTCATTATAATCATTGCCACGCTGTAACAAAGGACACTAATAAGAATCACCTCATCCGGCGCTACGCGCCACCTTTCCCTCAGCACCCTTCGGGTGTTTCGCTGCGCTCAAGGGGAAGGCATTAAACAACTTTCTTGAATAATTGATACCTAGAAATTTAAAGTTAAAACAAAAAACACCGCGTTTACAATGACCTAATATGTCACATTGGTTCAGCGCGTAAAAAAGAGGTCGCATGGTAGAATGTTGATATGAAGCGCAAACAAAAACATTGGCTGCTTTGGCTGGGATTGGTCATCTCCGCCATTTTCCTCTATCTGGCTTTTCGTGAGATTGATTACAATGAACTGTGGGAGACGCTGAGTGAGACCCGTTGGTGGTGGCTGCTCCCCGGGTTGGGTGTGTACTTCATCGGCGTGCTTGCCCGCACCTGGCGCTGGCAGCACCTGCTGAAACCCCTCAAGATGGTCTCCATCCCCACCCTGTTTCCCATCATCAATATCGGCTATATGGGCAACAACGTTTTTCCCCTGCGCATGGGTGAAGTGCTGCGCGCTGTGGTGCTCAAACGGCGCGAGGATGTTTCTATCTCCGGCAGTCTGGCAACCATTGTCGTCGAGCGCATCTTTGATGCTGTGGTCGTGGTCGGTTTCGTCCTGCTCAATTTGGGACAGTTGACCGGTCTTCCAGGCGCCGGCGCCTTTGCCCAGCTTAGCAACCTTGCTACCTGGGCGGTCGTGATCTTTCTGGCGGGGTTAGCGGTGTTTATCCTCATCGCCATGTTCCCCAAGCCTGCTATGAGATTGATTCATGGGATGATCAACCGCATCCTGCCGGAACGCTGGCGCGAACCTGTGATCAACATCGCCAACCGCTTTCTGGAGGGGTTAATGAGCCTGCGCTCACCCAAAGATGCCTTGATGATCTTCCTCACCTCGATTTTGATATGGACCCTGGAGACTGGTTTGTATTGGTGTGTGGATCAAGCCTTGGGTCTGGGCTTGACCTTCGGGCAGCTCATGCTGTTGAACGGCGTGGTCAACCTGGTGCTCCTCGTCCCCGCCGCCCCGGGCGGTTTGGGTACTTTTGACGCGGCAGGCCGAGCCGTGCTGGAAGCCTTCGCCATCCCGGCAGAACCCGCCCTGGGCTATACTCTCGTTTTGCGAATTGCCTTGTGGGTGCCCATCACGCTGGTCGGCGCGATCTACTTCGTGCGAGAGGGCCTGAAGTGGACCACGGACATCAAGGCAATGCAAGCACAAGCGCAAGAGAATGAACCCAGCAAACTGAATGGAGAAGAGGATGACACCTGATAAGCTTTCCACAGCCATCATCGGTGCAGGAATTGGCGGATTATCCGCCGCCTATGACCTGGCCCTTGCCAGCCGGAATGTGACCATCTATGAAGCCGCCGACCATGTCGGTGGATTGGCAGCGGGTTTCAAAGAGCCCCATTGGGATTGGTCGGTGGAACGTTTCTACCATCACTGGTTCGCTTCTGATGAACATATCCTGGGCTTAATAGATGAATTAGGCTGGTCAGGTCAAGTGCTCTTCCCCCACCCGGTTACGGTCATGTATTACAAAGGAAAATTTTATCCCTTTGATTCCATTCCGGCAGCATTGATGTACCCGGGCTTGGGATGGGGCATCAACAAGATCCGCTTCGGATTGGTCGGCCTCTATCTGCGGCTGACCAACAACTGGCAATCTCTGGAAAAAACCACGGTAGATGCCTGGATGCGCAAATGGGCTGGAGATAAGGTTTATGAATCAATGTGGGAACCGATGATGATCGGAAAATTTAGCGAGGAATACGCCAATGTGGTCAACATGGCCTGGTTCTGGGCGCGGCTTCACGCTCGAACCACGCGTCTGGGCACCTTCAAAGGCGGCTTTCAAGCTTTCGCCGACCAGTTCGCAGATCGTCTGCGTCAGATGGGGGTGAGGATCATTTTAGAAACCTCCGTGCAATCCATCCGCTCTGCCGAGAAGGGCGTCATCCTTTCCACTGATGAGAGGGAGGAGCAGGTCTTCGATCAGGTGCTCGCCACTACCTCCCCCAGCTTGCTTGCGCACATAACCCCAGGTCTGCCAAACTCTTATCTGGAGGGGCTTCTCTCACTGAAAAGTATGGGCGCCGTGGTAATGGTCCTGTCCCTCAAACACCAACTCTCACGCGAAGGGTATTACTGGTTCAACATCCCCAAGAGCGCCGGTTTTCCTTTCCTGTCTTTGGTGGACCACACCAACTTTCTAGACCCAGAGTATTTCGGGGGCGACCATATCCTTTATATCGGCGATTACCTCCCGCAAGATCATGAATACTTCGACCTGACTAAAGAGGAATTGCTGGCGCACTTCCTACCCCACCTGCCAAAGTTCAACCCGGATTTCTCTCCGGATTGGATCCAGAAGACCTGGCTGTTTCGAACGAAGTACGCCCAGCCCGTGCCCCTCGTCAACCACTCTCAAAATATCCCCAACATACGGACCCCGATCAGCGGCCTGTATTTCGCGAGCATGAGCCAGGTTTACCCCTGGGACCGCGGCACGAACTTCGCAGTGGAGATTGGACGCCGCGCTGCGGGGATGATGATTGCAGATAAAAAAGCTTGATTCCAATTTACGAATCATTTTTTCGAACATATGAGCATTTCCTCGCAAAGGGGCTTATTTCGCAAACCCCAATATAACAAGGTAAAACCCAATTTACAGATTCCTCCCCCTATATGTAGGGGGGCTTTGTAGGAGTCCTTCTCTAAATCGGGCTAAGACTCTCATCATTCAAAATATAAAATATTGCCTAAAAGGAATATGATATTTTAACATTTCACCTTCTTAAAGATTCAGGTTTTTTTAGCAAAAACAAGCCGATTCTCCTTGAGACTCTTTTGGATGTCTGATAAAATATCTACTAGTGAACACATAAGCGGGCGACTGGTTTCATCCTTTTGAAATCGAAAAAATAGTCGATTACCACCGCCACTGAGCTTAAAAACGCAGTGGCGTTTTCTTACCTAAAAATTAGTGCACTCATTTGCGATCCGTCATGGAACACAGAAGAGAGGAAAAGTCAATGAACGCAGAGCATGCCTGGCAAGCCACCCTCGGTCAACTTCAATTAGAGATGTCAAAGGCTTCATTTGATACCTGGGTCAGCAGCGCGGAGTTCCTTGGTTATAACCCGGAAACAGGCTGCTTTGAAATTGGCGTCAAGAATGCATACGCTCGCGATTGGCTTGAAGATCGCTTGAGTGCAAAAATGGAACGGCTTCTCACAGGCATGATTGGCAACACTGTAAAACCTGAAATCAAAGTTTGGTCCAAAAGCCAAACGCCTAAACCGGACGCAACCCTAAAACAAACACCCGTCGTCACCCTTGGACATGATAACCCCACCATCAACGGTCGCTATCGTTTTGATAATTTCGTCGTGGGCGCGGACAACCGTCTGGCACATGCCGCGTGTATGGCGGTTGCGGAGAATCCATCTCGCGCCTATAACCCGCTTTTTCTCTACGGCGGCGTCGGCTTGGGGAAGACACACCTGCTGCACGCCATAGGGAATGCCTGCCAGCAGACGGATCTGAATGTTCTGTATGTTTCCTCCGAGGAATTTACCAACGACCTGATCAACGCCATCCGCACGCACACCACACCCGCCTTTCGAGAAAAATACCGCCAGATTGACATCCTGTTGATTGATGATATTCAGTTCATCGCGGGAAAGGAGTCCACGCAAGAGGAATTTTTCCATACGTTTAATACACTGCACGGACAGAACAAGCAGTTGGTGATCTCTTCAGACCGCTCCCCAAAAGCGTTGGTCACCCTGGAAGAACGGCTGCGCTCCCGCTTTGAATGGGGTCTCACCGCTGATATCCATCCCCCAGATGTCGAAACCCGTCTGGCGATCCTGCGCGCCAAAGCAGAACGTGCGGGCAGGGAAGTGCCCGCGGAGATCCTGGAGATGATCGCCCGACAGGTGCAATCCAACATCCGTGAACTGGAAGGTGCTCTTAACCGCGTCCTTGCCTATGCAGACTTGAGCGGCATCCCGCTCACCCTGGAATTAGCACATAACGCACTAGCGGATTTCCTGCCCCAGCCGGCAGACCTCCAACCCGATGACGTGTTGGACGCTGTCTCCAAGTCCTTTGGGGTTTCCAATGACCGCCTCTTGGGCAGGGAGCGCACCCGTGAGGTCGCCCTCCCCCGCCAGGTCGCCATGTATTTGCTGCGTGAGGAAGGCGGCGTCTCTCTGCCGCAGATTGGGGACTTCATCGGCGGACGGGATCACACCACGGTTATTTATGCCTGCGACAAGGTTAACAATCTTATGGAAACTGATGAACGTTTGCGCCGCCAGGTACTCCAAATCCGAGAGAAGCTCTACGGTCGCGTCAGCGTTGCGGTCTAAGTTATAAGCAAGTTTTGAATGTAGTATACTCACCTTCATCATGTTAAAATCGAAAAATTATGGCGCGCTGACCGCATTTATCGCGGCATTGCTATTCAGTGCCGCTGCTCCTTTGAGCAAGCCCTTATTAACGTTTCTAACAGACTTCCAGCTTGCAGGTTTGCTTTACTTAGGTGCGGCACTAGGTGTACTGCCCATCATCTTTAGGGAAGGTAGTCTCTCATCTCTCCGTCGCATTCCCAAACGAGATATACTCCGGCTTTCTGGGGCAGTCCTATTTGGTGGCATTCTCGGACCTATTTTCCTCTTGGCTGGACTGCGCCTGGCCTCCGCTGGATCTGTATCCCTGTGGCTAAACCTTGAAATGGTGGCGACTGCCGTTATTGGCTTCTTCTTTTTTAAAGACCACCTTTCAGCTAAAGGCTGGCTAGCCAGCCTTGGTGCGTTGGCAGCTGCTTCAATCCTTGCCTGGCAGGGTGGCATTGCCGGTATTAAAGCTGGGGGCTTAATCACTCTGGCTTGTATTTTCTGGGGCGTGGACAATCACCTGACAGCCTTGATTGATGGCATTTCGCCAGCGCAAAGCACCTTTTGGAAAGGGCTATTTGCTGGCAGTGTCAACCTTGCCCTTGGAGCAATGACCGCTCCCTTAGCAGCCTCTCCAATACAAATTCTGGGTGGGCTGGGATTAGGTGCCTTATCCTATGGCTTATCCATCTTGCTGTATATCAATGCCGCTCAACAACTAGGCGCAACCCGGTCACAATTAATTTTCTCCAGCGCTCCATACTTCGGTCTTTTCCTTTCGGTGCTTCTTGGGGAGTCGCTATCCATTTATCAATTAATATCGTTGGGATTATTCATGGTTTCCATGATCTTATTATTCAAAGAGACCCACAGCCATCTTCATCACCATAAAAACCAGGTACACCTTCATCGGCATAATCACACAGACCTGCATCACAACCATGACCATGCCGATGATGTGCCCGATGCAAAATGGCACAGCCACAAACACAACCACGAGCCAACAACCCACAGCCACCCCCACTGGCCTGACTTGCATCATCGCCATGAGCATAATTGATGATAGTTAGAATTCTCCGGCTTTATTAATTCTGATGAATATTTCTTACAATTTTTCCATACCGCCCCAACTTGTGCCTGCCTTAGCTTCCGTGCTGAGGGGAATGTCCAAAGTATACGCGTTTTCCATCTCCTGCTGCACAAGCTTCGTCGTCTCATCCAGTTCGTCTTCAGGCACTTCAAACATCAACTCATCATGCACCTGCAGGAGCATTTGCGCCTGCAACCCCGCTTGGTTGAGTTCGTCCGGTAATTTCAACATGGCGATCTTGATGATATCCGCCGCGGTACCCTGTATCGGTGCATTAATCGCTTCCCGCTCTTCCCGCTGCCGCACGTTATAGCTGGCACCCCGCGCCAGATTCGGAAAATAGCGCCGCCGACCCAAAAGCGTTTCAACATACCCTTGTTTGGCTGCGGTTTCTCGGATGCCATCCAGATATTTTTTCACGCCGGGGAATTCCTTAAAATATGTCTCAATGAAATTTTCAGCCTCCCCCAGCGTTAAATCGGTGGCATTGGTCAGCCCATAAGCGCTCATGCCATAAATCAAGCCAAAATTAATCGCCTTGGCATGCCGCCGCATCTCCGGTGTCACATCCGCCAATTCAATGCCGTGAACAGCCGCTGCCGTAGTGGCGTGAATGTCCTGGCCGGCGCGGAAGGCAGCCAGCATAGCTTCATCCTGCGACATGTGTGCGACAATGCGCAGTTCAATCTGGGAGTAATCCACTGCCAGGAGCTGCCAGCTCTCCTTGGCAACAAATCCGTTACGCACCCGCTGCCCAATCTCCGTGCGGGTGGGGATGTTTTGCAGGTTCGGGTCAGAGCTGGCGATCCGTCCTGTAACGGTACCGGTCTGATTGAAGGAGGTATGCACCCGTCCGGTTTGCGGGTTGACCTGCTCCGGCAGGGCATCCACATATGTAGAGCGCAGCTTCTCCAGCTCCCGATATTCAAGCACCCACTCAACCACAGGATGCTGCCCCATCATGGCCTCCAACACCGATGCCGCTGTGGAATAATAACCTGAGGCGGTCTTACGCGCCCGGTCTGGCGGTTCCAACCCCAGCGATTCAAACAGGGCTTTTGAAAGCTGTTGGGTAGAGTTCAGGTTGAACTCGTAGCCCACAGCCTCGTGTATCATGGATTCCATTTCACGCAGTTTCTCGTCCAATTCTTTTGAAAAGCGATGGAAAAAATCCTCATCCAGCCCAATTCCAACTTCTTCCATGGCTGCCAGTATGGGAATCAGGGGCATCTCCATTGATTTGAACAAATCATCTGCCTGATGTTCTTGCAGCTCCTCTTGCAGTTGAGGGATCAGCCGCAGACAGATGGCGGCATCCGCCGCGGCATATCCCGCGGCTTCTGAAATGGAGACTTCGTCCATGGTCTTCTGCCCACGCCCTTTGCCGATCAGGTCTTCGATATGCGTCATCTCATACCCCAGGCGCACCCATGCCATGTTTTTCAAACCCAGGTTTCGTGAAGCGGGATTGATCAGCCATTCCGCGATCATAGTGTCAAAAGTCAAAGGCGCAACCGTCAAACCGGCGCGCTTGAGCACCAAATAATCGTATTTTAGATTTTGCCCAACCTTGCCGATGTCCGGATTCGTCAATGGTTCAGAAAGCGCGGAGAACACTTCTTCCATGTCAAGCTGTTTTCCAGCGCGATGCCCGATCGGAATGTAATAACCAAGACCAGGTTGGACAGCCAAGGAAATGCCCACTAACTTAGCTCGCATCGCGTCAGTGTCCGTTGTTTCCGTGTCTAAGGCGATCAACTCAGCCTCATTCAGCGTCTTCGCTAAATCCGCAAGAGCCTCAGAGGAATCTATAATCTTCGTGTCTATCCCCTCCGAGGAGATTTCACCCAGGGAGACGCCTTCCCGATCTTCAAATAAATCCAATTGTTCTCCCTGCGGCATAATGGGTTTCATCTTACCAACCAAATTGTTGAGCTGCTCGGTTAGGCTGCGGAATTCCATTTCTCGGAACAAATCCTCAACTGCGTGGGGGTCAAAGCGATCAATGCGCGCCTGTTCCAGGTCAACCTCAATATCCAAATCGGTCACAATCCGAGAGAGCTTCTGGCTGAGGTAAGCGATGTCCTTGCTCCCCTCCAGCGCTGATTTAGCGCGCCCGGTAATCTCATCAATATGCTCATAAATTCCATCCAGGGAACCGTATTTCTCCAGGAGCTTGGTGGCTGTGACCTCACCAATGCCCTTCACACCGGGGATATTATCTGAAGAATCACCACATAAGGCTTTAAAATCAACCACTTTCTCGGGTGGAACGCCCAATTTTTTCTTGACATCCTCAGGAAAGTAATCCTTGGCATCAGAAAGACGGCTGCCAGCCAGGTTGACCACCACCCGGTCGGTGACAAGTTGCAGCAGGTCTTTATCACCAGTGATGATCTTAACCCCCAATCCTTTCTCCTCTGACGCCCAACGCGCAACGCTGCCTATGACATCATCCGCCTCATACTTCTCTCGTTCCAGGCGGGGAATGTTGAACGCATCCACGATCTCCCGCATGCGTTCAACCTGCGGACGCAGGTCATCCGGCATTTTAGCGCGGGTGCCTTTGTAATCATCAAATATTTCATGGCGGAAAGTCTTCCCCTTGTCAAAAACAACAGCCAGGTAGTCAGGATTTTCCTGTTCAAAGATACGCAGGAGAATGCTGGTAAATCCGTACACACCGGCTGTAGGCTCACCGCTGCTGGTTTGGAAGGCATTGGTTCGTGTTCCGCCAGCGGTGAGTGCATAATACGCCCGATAAGCCAAACCGTGGCCGTCAACGAGATATAAAACAGGAGGCATAAGTAATCCTTTTTACTATTGACTCAATGAGCACCTTCTCATTTTAACTCGAATTGAAGGCGAATAAAAGTCAGATACATAAAAAGGCTGCCGGAGAGTTTCAGGCAGCCCATGTTTAATGCTTAGATTATCAAAACCTAATCTTCGATATCCTTGACAATCTCCTCAATTCGTTCCATCACATCGTCGGTCAATTGCTCTTTAATATCCACTGCTTTCATGTTTTCTTCGACTTGTGAAACCTTGCTGGCACCGGTGATGACCGTACTCACATTGGGATTCTTCAGCAGCCAGGCCAGCGACATTTGCGCCATGGAGACGCCCAGGTCATCTGCCACCTCAGCCAGCTCGCTGCTGACTTCCAGTTTGCGCTCATTTTGAACACGTTCTTTCATCCACTTGTAATCATCCAGGTCAGCGCGGCTGCCCTCCGGGATTTTGCCCTCATTGTATTTTCCCGTCAGCAGACCGCCGTAAAGCGGACTCCAGGTAGTCGTGCCGTAACCCAGTTTTTTATACAGGGGCGCGTACTCCACTTCAAAACGATGGCGGTGGAACAGGTTATACTGCGGTTGTTCCATTGATGGCGGGCGCAGGTTATTGCGCCGAGCAAAGTCTGTGGCGCGCATGATCTCCGCTGCCGACCACTCCGAGGTGCCCCAATAGAAGGCTTTTCCCTCACGGATCACCTGGTTGAAAGCGAAGACCGTCTCCTCAATGGGGGTCTCCGGATCCGGTCGGTGGGCAAAGACGAAATCAACATAATCCAGTTGCAATCGTTTGAGAGCATTATTAACGCCCTCAACAATGTGTTTATAGGATAATCCTCGGTCGTTAGGGCCATCCCCTCCCCAGAATATCTTCGTTGAAATGAGGTAATCCTTGCGCTGCCAGCCCAACTCCTTGAGCGCCTTACCCATAATGATTTCAGCCTCTCCGTTGGCGTAGGCTTCTGCATTGTCAAAGAAATTCACGCCGGCGTCATAAGCCGCAGCCATGATCGCTTTAGCTTCTTTCACCCCAAACTGCGTGCCGTAGGTTACCCATGCGCCAAGCGAAAGTTCAGATACCTTGACGCCTGCTTTTCCCAAGTGACGATATTCCATAATTCCTCCTTTAAGAATTAATTTTATTATATTGATGCATTTTATCGCTATTCAGGTACATTAATTATACGCGAAGCGTAAAGCGACCTCAATTTGACACCCCAGTAATAGGTGTTTCATTGCATTTATAAAACCCATGATTTGCCATTTATAATTAGTCACACTTCTTCTATTTGAAGGATTCATAATTTGTCAGGAAAGGAAGATGAACTAACAATGGCAGATGTGGTCACCCTCGGCGAGTTATTAATTGATTTTATTCCAACAGTCTCCGGTGTATCCCTGACGGAAGCGCCTGCCTTCAAGAAAGCCCCAGGCGGCGCGCCAGCCAATGTCGCCGCCGGCTTAGCAAAACTGGGCGCGTCCTGCGCCTTCCTGGGTAAGGTGGGGCAGGACGCTTTCGGGGAATTCTTGAAAAGCATACTGGACGACGTGGGTGTGGATACGTCGGGGTTGGTATTCTCACATGAAGCGCGCACTGCATTGGCCTTTGTGTCGCTGCAAGCGGATGGGGAGCGTGAGTTCATGTTCTACCGCCACCCCAGCGCGGATATGTTATACACTCCTGAAGAGGTTGACCTCAATCTGATTCGGGATGCAAAAATCTTCCATTTTGGTTCCATCAGCCTGATCAGCGAGCCCTCCCGCAGCGCGACCCTGACAGCGCTGGATGGGGCACAAGAAAATGGTTTATTGATTTCATACGACCCTAATCTGCGCCTGGCGCTTTGGCCGGACCCGAAAACAGCCAAAGCTGTGATGCTGAGTGTTTGGGAAAAGACGGATGTGATCAAGGTCAGCGTTGAAGAATTGACTTTCTTGTCGGGACTGGAAGATATCGATAAAGCGGTTGACGCTCTTTGGCACGATACCCTGAGTCTGATGGTCGTCACACTAGGGAAGGACGGCTGCCGCTACTATACACCGAATTATCGTGGGGTTATGGAGGGATTTCAAGTCAAGAGTGTGGACTCGACAGGCGCCGGTGATGGTTTTGTGGCGGGATTATTGAAGGGCTTGCTGAATTATCGGAAAGCCTACCAGGACGAATCAAAACTGCGAAAGATCTGCCGCTATGCAAACGCTGTCGGCGCGCTCACCACGACCCAACGCGGTGCGATCCCAGCGCTGCCCACCCATCCACAGGTTGAGGAATTTCTCGAAAACAACCCAGGTCAATAAAATATCAGACTGTTAGAAAGTCACTATTTAAAAATTCCATTAAGGCCGCCACGCCGCCTGATAATCATCCGCCGGATCCTCAGTCAACCTCGTCAACCGAGCACCGGTGCGCAGCATGATGAAAATATCCCGCCCAGGTAGGTCCATCACGCCGTCACAAACCAGCCATTCCGCATCCGGTGAGATCGCGGGCGATTCCACATCCCCCAGCGCTGTATTGATCGGCACATCCTGGTTAATGTCTATCAGCCTGCCGCCAATTAACGATTCACCCCCCAAATCAAACAAAATCAGGTTTCCTTCCGGCGACCAATCCGGTCGTAATGCCTTTTGATAATTTTGCCCCAACACACCTTTGGGATCTCTCACGCCATAAGCATCCACCACGAAAAGCACCGGACGGTTGGTTACCGGGCTTGGCGAAACATAGATAATCTGTCCCCCATCTGGTGACCATGCTGGCATCTGGTTGACGATGGATCGGTTCATCAATAAATGCGAGGTACTGGTCTCAAATTCATAAATGAAGATTTGCGGTTTGCCCGTTTGCAGGGAGGTGAAAGCCAGCCGTGAACCGTCAGGCGACCATGCGGGGTCATAATCCCCCGTCCCCAAAGTGGATATCAGATCAGACCGGTAGGTCTCCAAAGAGAGGATAAAGATGCTCGCCCCTTCATAGCGTTCTTTTCGTCCCGAGCAAGGTGAAATATACGCCAATTTCATCCCATCCGGAGACCAAGCAGGCTGGCATGCGCCTTCAGCCTCAAAAGTGAGCTGCTCCACCTCGCTGCCCTTGAAATTCATCAGGAAAATCTGTGGGAGTCCGCTCCGCTCGGAGACAAAAGCTATCTGACCACTACCGCCGCCCTGAGGCGTCCCTTCCGGCGAAGGCGTCGGCGTAATGCTAGGCAATGCTGCCGCAGCAGTCCCCTCGGGCGTCTGCGTCGCTGGGTTTTGTGTCTCGGTTTCCGTTATATTAAGGCTGACCATTTCATCAATGGGTGTCTCAGAGGGGGAAATGACCTCACCGTCACTAAAAGGATTCCATCTCTCTAAAAAGCGAATCCCAAACAGCACCCCAGCGCCGACGAGGATCAGGACAGGAATCATCCACAACCACACTCGTCTTTTCTTCTTCTCAGGGACTCGAATCGTGGGTTCGGCAGCCTCCAATTTAAAGGTGGGGGAAGAAGGCACCTTACTGATAGGAAGAACTGGTTTTTTGGGAGAGAATTCAGGTAGAGGAATCGCCTCCAAAAGCGCAGCCTTCAATTCCCCCGCACTTTGATATCGAGACTCAGCCTTAATTGCCATCGCTTTTTGGACGACTGTTCGCAGGGGGTTTGAAATTTCTGGGGTTATCTCATCCATACGCGGCAGTTCTTCATTCCCCATCGCTCTATCCAGCGCCTCAGGCGGCACATCCCCCGTCAGCAGGGTATAAAGTGCCGCCCCCAAAGCATAAATATCACTGCGGGCATCCGTGCCCTGCCCATATTGTTCCACCGGCGAATAGCCTGGCGTGACGCCCTTAGCGCCAACGGCTGTCATCTCGCCTTGCTCATAATGCTTCGCCAATCCAAAGTCAACCAGAACGACCTGACCATCTTCAGTAACCTTGATGTTGGCAGGTTTGATGTCCCTATGGATAATCGGCGGCGTCCGAGAATGCATGTACTCCAAAGCATCGCAAATCACAACGCCAATTCGCACAACCTCATTTTCTGATAGAGTCCCACCACGTGTTTCCAGGAATTCCTTTAAATCCTGTCCCTCGACATAATCCATCACGAGGTATTCCCCAACGTCTTCAATGACAAAATGATCAATGACCCTGGGCAGGCTGGGATGGCGCAGGCCCGCCAGGATAGTTGCCTCTTGATGAAATTGAGTAGAATGCGCTGCCGTTGTATATAAGTTTTCTTTGACTGCCACGTCAACATTAAGGACTTCATCCCGTGCCAGATAAATGGTCCCCATACCGCTTTGGGCGAGTTCCTTGATGATTCGATAACGATCTTGTAATCTGGTATTAATTTCCAGGCTCATCAACTGCTCCTATAAAACCGCTGGATCCAGTAAAGCTGACCTCGTTATGATTTCAGGTATCGCCTCAGTTTGTAATTGGCCGCCATATCGGGTCGTAGTCCATTGCAGAATGCTCTGTTAGCTGTATCAAATTCGCGCCAGGGAAAGTCATAATATAAATATCCGATAGAACGTTATGATACCAGTAATCAAAAGCCAGCCAGTAACCATCAGGGGAAACACTCACGTTATCCATCAGTGGGATATAGTCGAAGGCTGTACCTGGCAAGATAGGATATTCCTCATGCTCCCCAAGGTCTTCAATCCGCATGCCGAAAATCTGTTTGGAAGGACTGCCCAATCCCATCACCTGGCTGAAAAGGATGAGGTTCTCATCGGGATACCATTCAGGGTTGCTGTTATCAATCGCCCCAGAAAGGGAAAATTGCACGGCATTGCCCCCATCGGCATCCATCAACCAGATCTGCCCCACACTGCGTAAACGCACAAAGGCTAAACGGCGTCCATCGGCTGACCACGCTGAATCAGAATCATCATAACCTCCATCGGAAAGCATGACAACCGAAAGATCATCAACCCTGACCTTCATCAATTGCATCTGACCATTAACGATTGAGGTAAAAGCAATCCATCGTCCGTCCGGGGACCAGGCTGGATCAAAATCACCCTCCAATGAGGCTGGCAGGGGCGTTAGGATGCCGCTTAATACATCAGCAATATATAGGCTTGATCCGGGGTAACGGGCACGCTTACTCCCACAAGGTGATGTGAACACGATCTGTGAACCATCCGGAGACCAATCAGGTTGGCAAGCGCCATCAGTCAAATTTGTGAGTTGTTTCATCTCACCATTTTGAACGTTAATCAACCAGATCTGCGGCATCCCCGTTCGTTCTGAAACAAAGGCGAGCCATCCAGATCCACCTCCGGTGATCGTTGGTGAGGGTGTCACAAATTGTGGTAATGAATCCCCTCCACCAGACGAGTCCGTGGGAGATGACTCTTGCGTTCCCTGTGTTAACGCTGCAACGGGCACAGAGGTTGAATTTCCTTGAAGAACCCTGGTCGTTGTGGGTCTTCTCTGCAGGGGTGGATTAAAAAGACGCTGCAGCCCTTTAGGGTTGATTAGATACAAAGACAGGAGAATCAAAAGCAAAAAGATCATTAGGCTAAAAATCAACCAGGTCGGATCCATGCCCTTGCGCTGACCGGATAACTTCATCCATAACTTGCGAAATCCCTTCACATCTCCCACATCAGATGACCCATCCATATGATTTTGCATGCGTTGAGAATTTACCCCGACCAAACGATTGCTTTTCCGAACTTCCTTGGGAAAATTCTCCAGCGCGTTCAATAAGCCATTCTTAAACAATTCCGCGGACTGCCAACGCTCCTCAAAACGTAACCGCAACGCTTTATCAATAGCTTTTCCAGTTTTCGATGAGACACTCGGATTATAACTTCGAAGTGGCGTTAGTATTGCCTTACCCGTTGAGCGGGCAAGGCTGTCTTCGGGTAAATAACCTGCCAGGGCTGCATATAATGTCGCACCAAGCGAAAAAATATCCGAACGATGATCGGTATGCGCTTGGCCATACTGTTCTGGAGGAGAATAACCCGGAGTCATCGCTCGTGCCGCTGTGGTGGTGATCTCCTTATCGTTCATCAATTTGACCAATCCAAAATCTACCAGCACCACCTCACCGTTAGGTGTGATCTTGACGTTGCCGGGCTTGATATCACGATGAATAATTGGGGGGTCTTGAGAATGCAGATAAATCAGGGCATCACAAATGGCTATCCCAATTTGTAGCACTTCAATTTCTGTGATTTCTTCCTCGCGGGACATCCACTGTCGGAGATCATCCCCTTCAATGTAATCCATCACCAGATATTGCCCTTGCTGATCAATAACAAAGTAATCAAACACGCGAGGCAGGTTTGGATGCCGGAGAGAAGCTAATATTTTAGCTTCCCGTCGAAACTGTCGGGCATATTCCTCTGTGAGGAATGAATTCTCCTTAACGGCAACAACAACATCCAGGTTCTCATCAACAGCGCGGTAGACTGCACCCATCCCGCCCTGGCCGAGGATATCGAGGATACGATATCGATTTTTTAGGAGTTCGCCATTTTCTAAGGTCATATCCATCCAGTTATTATGTTGGGTTGCCTTCTAATGATTTTAACCTAACTTGGTATTAATGAAAGAAATAAATTGCGCTATAATCGAAATACTCGACGGAAAGTCCAATGTAATGCAAATTGATATCCATTCCACAGTCCTGACGGCTTCTATCATTCTAGGTGTCTTTGCCGTTTTTGCATTCATATTTGGAATCAGACATCTCCTTAAGAGCCGTAAGATTCCATTCTACGGTAAACGTCATTATCGGGTTGTGCGGGGTTGGCGTTTATTAATCACCGCCTTGCTGATCATTCCCCTGATCTGGGCTATTCTAAATTTTTCTGAACCGGTCATTTATCAATATTTTCCTCCATCACCAACATTAACTCTCACACCAACGATCACCTTAACACCCAGCATTACTTTAACACCTACCATTACGCTGACGCCAACCATCACCGATACACCCTCCATCACCAGCACACCCAGCATCCCCTCAGAAGTTGAGGAGAAATTCGAATCGGAGATCACGCCCAGCGATGATGAACTTTTCAGCCCTCTCCAATTCTCCCGCCGCCTGGATGATAACTTGCAGCCCATTGACCCCGCTGTGGAATTCGAAAACCCTGTGGGTCATCTCTATGGTGCTTTTAGTTACAACAATATGACGGATGGCGTCCAATGGAGTGCGCTCTGGTATTGGGAGGATGAATTGGTGTATTACGAGAGCACCCTCTGGGAGGGGGGAACCGGCGGGTACGGCTACACGGATTGGGACCCGTCCAGCAACCAATGGCGTCCCGGCATCTACGAAGTCCAAATATTCATCGGCTCAACCTGGAAGGTGTCCGGTTTCTTCACCGTTATCGGCGAGCCGCCCACCCCGACCATCACCAACACACCCACACGAACGCTTACGCCCACCCGGATGCCAACAAAAACAGGCACTGCAACAACGACTTTCACACTCTGGCCGACAGCTACGTCAACCATCTCACCCACACCCACAGCCACCAGAACGCCGCACCCCTCGGACACCCAACAGCCCACCCCCACACAATGATCTAAAACGGTCCAATCTTTTCAGAGGCAGCCATTGCGGCGGCAGCTTTCGCCGCAATCTTAGCGTTATTATTAAGGAGCGCCAGGTTAGCCCTGAGGCTTTCTCCTTCCGTGATCTTGCTCACACGTGCCAACAGGAAAGGCGTCAAAGCTCCTCCATGGATATCCTTCTTTTCGGCTTCCATCATCGCATCTTGAATAGCTGATTCCATTTTATCAGCAGCAAGGGCTTCCTCTTCGGGCGGTGGTACGACGAAAAGAATAGCGGATTTCAATCCAGCCCTCCAGGCAGCCAAAGCAATACTTGCAGCCTCCTCCGGAGTTTCAACGCGCTCATCCACAGACAGTCCACTGCTTCTCGTATAAAAAGCGGGGAACTCCTCGGTTTGATACCCAATCACAGGAACCCCTTGTGTTTCCAGATATTCTCGCGTTGCAGGCAAGTCGAGAATGGCCTTTGCCCCTGCACATATCACCAAGACGGGTGTTTTTCCAAGCTGGGGCAGATCGGCGGAGACGTCGAATGGCGCACCCCGATGCACACCACCAATCCCACCGGTAGCAAACACACGGATACCGACCTGAGATGCCACAAATAACGTCGCTGCAACTGTCGTTCCGCCGCTTAATCCGCGGTTTAAGGCAATCCCAACATCGCGCAAGCTGATCTTTCGGGTCTTCTCCAAATTGGCGAGTCTTTCCAATTGTGAGTCGCTCAAGCCAACCCGTATTCTACCTTCCAACAAAGCCACAGTCGCAGGCACAGCACCATTTTCTTTCACCACAGCTTCCATGTCCCTGGCGAGATTGAGGTTTTCAGGTCTTGGCAGGCCGTGGGTGATGACGGCTGATTCGAGGGCTACAATCGGGGCGCTAAGCTGCATCGCTTGAATTAATTGTTTTGATAAGGCATAACTTTCGGGCAATTTCTGGGGCACGATCCTTATTCCTCTCCAGCGTTCAATCGGTGTAAATGTTCTGTATCCTTGATTGTATGGTGGAAATCAAAACAGAGCAAGCCATACAGCGTCTCGGCGTTTTCGATCATCGTTCGGTATCCACCCAAAGCTGATTCCCGTCAGAGCTAACCCGCACCCACCCATGGTCAATGGGATTCAACACAGGATAACCCTCAAACAATGTTATCCATTCATGCTCTCCCAAAATCGGCAGGTCGGTTTCATCCAGCGGCAGCAAAATGACCGAAGGTGCCCATTGGTTCACCTTCCAAAGGGGGATATCTTCAGCGCCCAGCCCCTCAGGCAGGAGCAGGAGATCGGGCGCGCCATGGACCTCGTCCCAGCGATCCTCAACCTTACCTGTGGGGATCAAGGCACTGAAATTTTCCCATTCCAACCAGAAAACCGCGCCCCGCTCGCCGACCCAAGCCACTTCAAGCCTCGCTCCCCCGCCAAGATCAAGAACCTGCCCGGGCGCCATGGGCTGGATGGGCATATTTTTATCAAGCAGCATGACGTAAAGGCCCCCCGCTGTCTGATTTACCTCGGGGTCCACACCCCACAAGACCATTTCAGCATCATAGATTGTTAGCGCGCCTAACAACCCGTTGAGATCGTCCCTGGCAGAGCTTCCGATGATAACCACTTCCAGGGTTCGATCACCCACTGGCAGCAGTTCACCCAACGCCTGTTTCAAATTTGACGGACTGGTCCCCCCGCCAATCAACACCACGCCGCCATCGGGCGCCTGTATCACCACCGTCCCTTCTGCATCCAACAGAGTCGCATGCAGTCTTCCATCCGGTTTTGAGAGCAGCCGTGTCCACGTCATGACCACCATCCCAGCCAAGACCAGGAGGCCGGCAGCAGGGGAAAAAACCTTCTGCCAGATTTTTTTACGTTGTTCTGTGGGGAACAATGTCAGTAGAAACAGAATTGCATAGAACACAACCAGCCACAGTGGATGAAACTGGGGTATGACAAAATCACCCCCCGAGCAGAGCGAAAGCCAACCCACCATCCGAACAGTGTAACGCACAAAGGGCAATGCCAGCATCGCCAGGACTTGGCCTAATCCGGGAAGGATCATCCCCGCCAGCATCGCTAAACCTCCCAGGATCATCACCAGTGATTGCGGTGGGAGGATCAGGGGATTGGCAGCCAGGGCTAGCCAGGAGACGCCGCTGAAATGATAAAGGATAAGGGGTAGCGTCATTACCTGCGCCGCGAGTGTGAATAAGAAAAATTCACTCAACAGCCCACTCCATTGCCTCGCCTTTTCTTCAGACATTCTGTGTTCGAGGACTTGACGCAAGCGGTATTGCATAGGCTGGGCATAAAGTACAAGCCCCAACGTGGCAGCGATGGACAATTGAAACCCCACATCCCAGGGGATATTCGGATCGGCAAACATCATCAACAAAGCTGCCAACCCGAGGCTGTTCAATCCATTCTGCCGCCTCCCAAACATCCCACCGAAGACGCCCATCGCACCCATGATCGCAGCACGCACCACTGCAGCGTCCGCCCCAACCAACATTGTGTACCCGACAATAGCGAGGATAGCCGCCAGCGCGCCCCATTTCCGCCCCAGTAAACGGGTGAAGAGAGATAAGAACAAACCAGCTAGGATAGCGATATTAAATCCGGAAATGGCGATGATATGGGTGGTGCCCGTGCGGCGGAAAGCTTCCTGAAGATCTGGTGATAGCCCTTCATCCCTCCCCAGAAGGATGCCGGACAAAAGATCGGATTCCGGGGGAGGGAAAAGGTTTTGCAGCGTTTCATACCCCTGATTGCTAACCCTGTAGAGAAAGCTTTTGATAGGGGTACCCTCGCCAGAATTGACTTTCTCCACATGCGCATAGGGCATCAAACTGAGAATGCCTTGACGCGCCAGGTACGCTCGATAGGAGAAGTCCGCGCTCTCATAGGGGGTTTGTAATTCTCCTGTGATTCGCAGCATATCGCCATAGGCCCAATCGCCCCCGGGTTGTGCCTGGACCAGGACCAAACCTTGCATGTTGGCCACTCTGATTCTCTGCGACCCGCTCCCTGGAAGAGATAATGATTGCACCTGGACAACCAGGTTAATGGTATTGTCACGAATTTCAGGATAATCAACAACCTTCCCAACCACCTGCACCTTACCTCGGTCATTGTAATAAGCCGCATGGTTTGGTGTGATCATGGGTTGGGCTGCTGCATACCGCCAAGCACCTAAAAAGAATATCGCGGCTAGGACGGCGCCCGGCAACCAGCGATCAATCTCTGTCCAGCGTCTCAAAAGATGCGTTATGGTCAGGGTTTTTGGCAGGGCAAGCCCAAGAAATAACGCGAGGAGACATAGAACCACACCCCCACCCCAAAGCCAAGGCGAGACCATGATCCAATCCGCAAGCAGAATGCCCACTGTGAAAGCCAATGCCATCCAGAAGAAAGGCATAAAGCCCTGAAAAGGTGATCTAGTAACTCCTTGAGAAGTTTCTTCCATCGTAAAACGACCTCCCTGAGATCCCTTTATTCTATCAAGAATTTGCCTTGAGAGGGTAGGATTAAGTTAAGAAAAGTGGGTTAATGTGACTAAAATTCATGAATTGACATCAAAAGAGTCAGAATGTGAGTTTTTTAGGGTCTGTGATATTGCCCCTGGCTGCCATGGTGCTCACATTCTTGTCCCCATATAAACCACAATTCGCAACAAACTCTGTGAGAAATAATGAAAATCTCCTGCTACCAACTTCCGCTCAGAGCACAGGGTATTTCGTTTTACACACCCCGACCAATCGCCGGTAACTCAAGTTTTAAAAACTTATACTGCTGATCACGGAGATGTGACCAGCGGTATTTTTGTTTTAATCATGATCCTTTTACGCGTTTGTGTTACGTACCTCTTCCAACGTATCCAGCATTTTACGGTGAATGACCGGGTTGGCGGCCACAATACTAACCGGTTTTTTCAAAAAATCATGATCTCCAAAGACATCGGTAACGACGCCGCCGGCTTCCTGTACAATCAACCCCCCAGCAGCCACGTCCCATTGGAAAATTTCAATCTCCCAAAAGCCATCCAACCGTCCCGCTGCCACATAGACAAAATCCAATGCTGCAGAACCCAACCTGCGGACGGTCTGTGTCTTTTTTGAAAACGCTATGAAGTTGGCAGTGTTATCATCCGGCGATCTCCAAATATCGTTGGGAAAGCCCGTGACCAGCATGCAGTCAATTAAATCCTCAAATTGAGATACATGAATGGGTTCGCCATTCAATGTCGCGCCTTTGCCGCGCTCTGCACAAAAATATTCCTTCCGAGTCGGGTCATAAACTACGCCCAATTCCATTTCACCTTGAAAGGCATAACCAATTGAGACAGCATAAATAGGCACCCCGTGCGCGTAATTCAGCGTTCCATCCAGGGGATCAATGAACCATTGATGTTCTGCCGCCCCCTCCCATTCGCCGGATTCTTCGGCATTGATAGCATGATCTGGAAAAGCTTTGCGGATGCTGGTGATCAGGTGCTTCTCGGAGGCGTGATCCGCCCGAGTTACCAGATCGGTGCGGCTCTTATGCCGCACATCCAAATCCTGGCCAATAAAGCTTTGCAAAATATTGCCTGCTGTTGAAGCTAATTCTGTAATAAATTCTAAGGTTGGTTTCATCGCCTATCTTTTCTAAAATCAGTATTTATTGACGCTCCATTTTAGTATACCCAATTCATATTGTTAATCACTCAACCGGAATCAAGGCAAACACAATCGCTTTACAGTAAAATTATAGTAACCTGAAGATTTCGGAGTAATGGAATAGATTAGGTACAAAACATAGAAAAGCCTTCTCCTTGAGGAGAAGGTGACACGCAGTGTCGGATGAGGTGTTCTTTGAGTTTGCACCACCTCATCAGTCTGCTCCGCAGACAGCTTCCCCTTTACCCCTGCGGGGGCTGCGTCGCTTCGCTTCTTGAGGGGAAGCCTTAAAAATTGTGGTAATAACCTGAGGTGAATATCAGGTTCAGTATATTTATTATTTTGGTTGCATTAACGCTTCTATTATTGTAACCATTTTTATTTGAAACTCAGGTTATATTAGAATGCTTTTTCACAAACATTTATCCACACCTGTGGATAAATGTGGATAACCCGTGCCTTATCCGGAAAGGACCAACGGATGACCTCTCAAAAACAAACTTTACCGCGTTTCGCTGTCCTGCAGCTCTCCGGTTGTGCTGGCTGCGAGGTAGCACTGATTAATGCCTCAGAGTGGGTGGAAAAATATCAACTGGTCTATATGCCCCTTGTCACCTCCACACACCGCATCCCAGCGGATACCGAGATCCTCCTGGTCAGCGGCGGCGTCCGCAATGATGAGGATGTCTATAATCTAAAGCGTGCAGCGGAGATAGTAGATAAGGTCATCGCCGTCGGCACCTGCGCCATTTCCGGCGGCGTAGCTAACCTGGGCGACCGCGACGAAGTTCGCGAGTTGTTCATGGCACAATCAAATCGCCACCACCTCCCACATCTACTCCCCAAGAGCCATCCCATTGACACCTTTGTGGATGTAGACCTCTATCTCCCCGGCTGCCCGCCTACACCGGAGTTGTTCATGGCCGCCCTGACCGACCCTGAAGGGTTTGACGGAAGCAGCATCGTCTGTATCGAATGCGGTCGGAAAAAGCTCAAAGATATGCGCCCCAGACACCTGCTCGGGTTCCAGCAGGGCGAAGTTTTGCCGGATATCTGTTTGATCAATCAGGGCTATCTGTGCCTCGGCTCCTCCACTCGAGGCGGCTGTAGAGCAATTTGCACACGACCCGGACATCCCTGTGTGGGCTGCCGGGGGCCTTCGGATGCTTATATCGAAAAACCATCCCAGGTATGGTTCGACCGCGTTCAAAAAGTGTTTGAGCGGTTGACGGACATTCCCCCTGAGGAAATTCACGAAGCCCTGCATTCCCCGCAGTTATCCCTGTTTGTGTTCCAATTCACGGATTATATGAACGGCGATCGTCCACCACGCCCGAAGGAGAAGATACTCTAAGATGACAACGCTCAGATTTCCCCTCAGTCGTATTGAAGGACACGCCCGTGTTGAAATAGAAGTTCAGGATGGGCAGGTTGTGGCAGCCCAGTTTCAGGCCATAGAGATGCGCGGCTTTCGCTATTTCGTACAAGGCACGCCAGCGGAACAAATGCCCGTGATCACACCGCGCATTTGCGGGGTATGTTCCACCGCCCATCACGTCGCTTCGGTAAAAGCCCTGGAAGACATCTTTGAGGTTGAGCCGCCGGACCTGGCAAAAGAGATAAGGGAACTCTTGCTGCTGGGGCAATTGATCCAGAATCAGGCAACCTCCTTGTTTATCTTCACCATGCCAGACCGTGTCGGCGCCAGCAGCATTTTCCAAATGGATGAAAGCGAAGCCGACCCTGAAAAGCAGCTCGGCTTGGCGCAGCGCTCGTTGAAGGTGCGCCAGGTCGGCACCCATCTGATCACCCTTGCCGGCGGCCAATTCATCCACCCCATCAAAGCCATCATTGGGGGCGTGACCAGCGGCATTGAACGGAAAGATGCTGATAAGATGTTGGCAGAGTTGGAAGAACTGCTTCCCGTAGCCTGCACCTTGTTTGACGAATATTGGGATATGTCCATGGCCATGAAGGAGCGCATCGGCACCTGGGGGGACGACCAGCCTGCCTTCTACATCGCATCAACTGGCACAACCCGCCCGCAATTAAACAGTAACACGATCCGTGTCTTGGGTCCTGACGGCGTGGAAAGGGCAAGCTTTGCCCCACATCACTTCAGGGATTATCTGGATTATCAGGAAACGGAATACAGTTACGCTGGCCAAACCAGCTATCAGGGCGAAGTCATGCGCGCCAACAGCCTGGCGAGGATTAACCTGGCACTTTCCATGGGGACACCCCTGGCGGATGAGTATCTAGATAAATTGACGCATACCTTCGGCAAGCCCGCCCACCCCATCCTGTTGTTTGACCTGTGCCGCGGCATAGAATTGGTGTACGCCTTTGAGCGCGCTATCGAGATGCTCTCTAAAGACTTATTATATGAAGACACCTCTGTACCCTATTCACTTAAGGATGGGGAGGGTTACGGCCTGGTTGAAGCCCCGCGCGGCCCGCTGATCCATCATTACACCGTCAAGGACGGCTTGATTGAGGATGCCGAGTTCATCATCCCCACCGTGCACAATATGCTGGCGATAGAACGCGCCTTGAAGGTGGCCGGTGAGCGCTATGTGAGCGGCGAAGCGATTGACCTGGAATTGGAGAAGGCGGTCGGCCGCGTCGTGCGCGCCTTTGACCCCTGCATCGCCTGCGCCACACAGTGAGGATTCTGTCATTGCGAGGCAGCACCCGTAGGGTGCAACGAAGCAATCCAAGACTTGCACTACATAAGTTAATAGTATTGGATATACACTTTCGTGAATTATGCTATTCTCAGATTGCTTCTTCCGTTGCGCTCGGCCGGCGAATCCTTTCGCCTGGCACTTCGCCGATGTGCGTTGAGCGCACTCAGCTTGTCGCAATGACAAGAAAAAGATGATCTAATTTTTATTGAATAAATTCCATAAAATCATCTAATATCTGAACAAACTCCCCCGGCAGCCGCTCCCGGCCCTCAGCGGCGATCTCCTCTGGCACGCCCCCATAAAAAGCCTCCGCGATTCCACCGGCAATGCAGGCGATGGTGTCGCTGTCCCCGCCCAGGGAGATCGCTTTCCGGATCGCATCTTCATAGCTCTCCGACTCCAGAAAGGCGATGATCGCTTCGGGCACCGAGCCCTGACAGGAGACATCAAAGGCATAGCCTGGGCGGATGTCAATCAACTTGCGATTCAAATCATAATCGAACCTATCAGCGATTTCTCGCCGAATATCACTTTGCGAAGCCCCCTGCCGCGCCAGTAGAATCGCCAGAGCGGTCGCCTGCGCGCCTTTGATGCCCTCGGGGTGGTTATGCGTCACGGATGCGCTGCGTTCCGCCTCCGCCAGCACCTCCGCCGCCGTGTCAAAGGCAAATCCCACCGGGCTGACCCGCATGGCCGAACCGTTGCCCCAACTGTTATAGGGCTGCGGATCCTCCGCCCAAATCCAGCGGCTGAAGTTGCCGCCGTACCCGCGCCCCTCATAACGCCGTGCAAAATCTTGATAGGCTTCCGCATAGTCCATACCCGTCATCAGCGCTTTTGCTGTGGCGGCCGTCAGGACCGTGTCATCCGTGAATGTCGAGTTTGATTTGAATAAAACAAAATCCGTGGTTTTAATGTTATGCCACTCATACACAGAGCCGACAATATCGCCGATCATGGCACCGAGCATGTGCTCCTCCCCTTGTTTTTATTTTGACTTTGAGAATAAGAATCCTGATTAATACTTCCTCGCCAACCCATAAAACCGAAATCCCGCCTTCTCCCAATCCGCCTTATCCCAGGCGCTCACTGCGTCAAATACTACTCCAGCTTCGGTCTTACTGCGAATCTCCTGCGGTTTCAGATCTCGGAACTGGTCATGGGCAACCGCCAACAGAACCACATCCGCCTCGATCAGAGCCGTCTCCAAACTGTCAACCTGTTGGACATCCACAATGCCAGCATCCGGTTTGAAAGGTTCAAAAACTACGACCCGCGCACCCTTATCCTTCAGGATGTGTGCCAGCTTTACCGCCGGACTCTCGCGCAGGTCATCTACGTTGGGCTTGAAAGATAAACCTAACAATGCGATGGTTTTACCGAATAGTCCTTCGCTGGCTTTTTCCACCAAATCGGCAATAAAGGCTGGCTGGGCATCGTTAACCTCTCGCGCAGATTTGATCAACCTGGCTGTTTCCGGCGCTGCTTCCACCAGAAACCAGGGATCCACACTGATGCAGTGCCCGCCCACGCCCACGCCCGGCCGCAGAATGTCCACCCGGGGATGCAGGTTAGCAATGCTGATCGCTTCCCAGATATCCACGTCAAATTTCTCAGCCAGGCGGGAAAACTCATTGGCAATAGCGATATTGATATCTCGTGAGGTGTTCTCCATCAGCTTGACCATCTCTGCTGTGGTCGCATCGGTCAGGATGATGTCGCCTTTAACAAAGGTTCGATAGAGATCACGCCCTGCCTCGGCTGAAGCCCGGTTGACACCGCCAATGACTCGCGGGTTATCCACCAATTCCTGCAATATGCGTCCGGGTAGGACCCGCTCTGGTGAGTAGGCCAGGAGAAAATCTTCGCCGGCCTTCAACCCAGATTCCGCCAGAATGGGTGCCACAATATCCACCGTGGTGCGCGGCGGCGAGGTGGATTCCAAAACAACCAGGTTTCCCAGTTTGAGGTGTGGAACGATAGATTGAGTCGCTGAGATAACGTAACTCAGGTCAGCTCGCTTATCCTCATAAAACGGCGTGGGGACGGCAATAATGAAGGCATCAGCAGGCTGCACAGCCTCAGAAACCTCCAGATGTCCGCTCTCCAGAGCGTCGAATACCCACTGTCGCAAACCGGGTTCAAAGATGTGCAGTTTTCCAGCCTTCAATCCGTCAATGATATCGGCGTTAACGTCCATCCCAATCACGTGCAAGCCATTGCCGGCAAAGACACTGGCTGTTGGCAACCCAATATAACCCATGCCGATGATACACAACGACTTAAAATTCAATCAAGCTCCTTTTCAGTCTGTTCGTCAATCTTTGTTGACCACAGCCCGAATTTTACCTTAAATTCAAATTTATTTTTATGATGGGATTCTCTGCCTTCCTCTGTTGATGTGGGGAGAAATGTTAGGAAGATCACAGCCCTTTGCCGGAAATCAAAACGTAGGCTGTCTTGATGATAATATAAATATCCAACCAGATTGACCAATTGCTGATGTAATATTCATCAAGCTGCATGCGTTCTTCAAACGAAGTAGCATTGCGCCCCATGACCTGCCACCAGCCGGTCAACCCGGGCTTGACTTTCAGGATAATATTGGCATATTCACCTATATCGGGAAGTTCTCGGGGCAGATAGCTCCTGGGGCCGATCAGATTCATATCCCCTTTGACCACGTTAATAAGCTGCGGTAGTTCATCCAAACTGTATCGGCGGAGAAATTTACCGACGCGCGTGATGCGAGGGTCATTGGCGAGTTTATGATACTTCTCATATTCCAGATATGCTTCATGGTCTTCAGCCAGCAGATCCTTAAGCTTGTCTTCTGCGTTTTTATACATCGTCCTGAATTTATAACTGTCGAACAATTCACCATCCTGACCAAGGCGTTTTTGCGTATAGAGCACAGAGCCTCTGGAGTCAATTTTGATGAGCAAAGCCAACAACAGGAAGATAGGCCAGCTTACTAAAAGCAGTAAAAATGTGAGGATCATATCCAGCACACGTTTGATAATGGTCTCACGCTTATTCAACAGATGATAATTGGTCTCAATTACCAATGTCCCATGCAGGTCAATCGTCCGCACCCATAAAGACCCAAAGGGTGCGATGTTGAGGATAAATAATATATTTTGGAAAACGTCCCGTATCCAATGAATGTTAAATTTCTGGATATCCTCTAAAGAATCGGTGAATATGACGTGCTCTATCCCTGAATCCGCAATAAAAGCCTTCAATTCCCCTTTTGCGGTCATGGTTGGAATGTCAAGATCAGATGAAGCTGAATTACTTGCCAGATCGTAAAAACAAACAGGGCGGAATCCCACCCTGCGGTTCTTAAGCATCTGTTCAATGACGGGCGCAGCGTGTTCCTGGGAGCCGATAACGGCGATAGGGATACCCCACCATTCAAAACGGGAGAACACATTGCGCAGGGCGAACCGGCCCAGCATCATGAACAAAGCGGAAAGGAACCAGGTCAGGAGGAAGATAAAACGAGAATAGGCCAGGGCCAGCTGCTGTAGAAAGAGAAACACACCCAGAAAGATCGTCGCCAATGAAACGACATACAGCACCTTTTGCATCTCATGAACTGCCGCCAAGCCAAACCCTGGATAAAGGCCGTTCAGCCAGGCCATGATCAGCGCCATAACGACATAAAAGATCAGCCCGTTAAAGATTAGGGGCCAGTTCACCTCACCACCCATCACGGGCGCTAACAGATAGCGGATGACGGCTGACAGGAGCACCGCAAAGCTGATGGTCACGATATCCACAAGCACCAAGAGGACATTCACCACAGGGCTGCGGTTTTCCAATAACACTTTGTTTATGCCTTGCCGATGTCCTTTATCTGCCATCTGTTCTCATCCTAATCATTCTCATCAACTTAATAAACCTCGAATTATGCTTCGAAGAACTGCGCCGTTTTTCCTTCGACAAAGGAACGAATCTCTCCTTTAAATCGTTCCTTGCTGAATCCTTCTGCATGGCGGCGAATGGCTTGACTATCCCATTCCCCTTGATTTTCGAAGGTTTCCACAGCCTGGATCAATGCTTCCGGTGTCTGTTCCCGGAAGAACAACCCTGTTTCCCCCTCAATCACCGTTTCCAGCGCGCCGCCCTTGCCATAAGCGATCACGGGCGTCCCGCAAGCCTGAGCTTCCACTGGCACAATGCCAAAATCCTCCTCAGCAGTATAAACAAAAGCCCTGGCGCGCTGCAAGTGATCCTCAACAGCCTGATCGCTTTGAAAGCCCAGGAAGGTGATATTCTCCGATGCCATCTTCTTCAATAATTTTAACTCAGGCCCATCGCCGATCACCACCAAGCGCCTGTCCGGCATATCCTTGAAGGCCTCCACCATCACATCCACTTTCTTGTAGGGAACCAAGCGTGAAATGGTCAAATAGAAATCCTCTTTAACTTCCTGAACCTCAAACCGGTCAATTTCAACGGGCGGATGGATGACCTTTGCTTCACGTTTGTACAGCTTCCAAATCCGCTGCGCGATGTATTTTGAATTGGCAATGTAATGATCCACCCCGCTGACTGTGCGCATGTCCCACAGACGGATGTAATGCAACAATGCTTTCGCCAGGAAACCGCGCAAACCCCGTTCCAGGTGAGCATGCTTTAGGTATTGATGCTGCAAGTCCCAGGCATACCGCACAGGGGTATGGATATAACTGATATGAAGCTGGTCGGGGCCGGTGATCACACCCTTAGCAATCGCGTGGCTGTCCGAAAGCACAAGGTCATACCCAGAGAGGTCAAACTGCTCAATCGCCAGCGGCATCAACGGCAGATATGAGCGGTGTTTACGTTTGGCAAAAGGCAACTTATTGATGAAAGATCCCCGAACTTCAGTGGATTGAATAATATCACGGCAGTTTCCATTTTCATCATAAACCAGTGTATATACCGGCGTTTCAGGCCAGATTTCAAGAAGGTTCTTTAAAACCAATTCTGAACCCCCATAGGTGGTCAGCCAATCGTGGATAATACACATGTTCATAGAAAACACTCCTGTGACGGGTGCACGAGGTTTAAGTCAAGTATAGTCTGAAATTGATGTTTATTGGAAGCCGATTCACCGCTCCCCTCGTACTTCCGCCTGAAGCTGTTCGTAGAAACCCATCAGGTAAGCATGGCGGGCTTCTGCCAGGGACTTCCCGCTCTCAGTAAATATACGGTCTTTTACATGGCGGAGTTTGAATAAAAATTCATGATAGGAAGAATGCAGCTCGCCGGGTTCTTTCTCGCCCGTTCCCAGGAAACGCTCAGAGGGTTCGGCATACACCGGCTGACCGTCTAGCGCAGCATAGACAATGGTGCGCGCCGCGCCAATGGCGCCCAAGACATCCAATTTATCAGCGTCAAAGAGCACCTTCGCTTCCAATGTCTCCGGCGCATCCTCTTTTCCGCGGAAGCGGTGGGTGCGGATGCAGTGCTGAACAGCTTTGATATCCTCTTCCAGCCAGCCTTTTTCCCGCAAGATCTCACCAGCAAATAATGCAGAAGCAATGTGATGTCCCGCCCGATCCTCCCCATCCCCGCCGGGTGCACTGCCGCGGGAATCATGCAGCAGCGCCGCCGCCCGCACAATCCTCAAATCCGCCCCCTCCACCTCAGCCAATCGTTCCGCCAGGCGGTAGACCCTTAAAACGTGATCAAAATCGTGCACAGGGTCAGCATCTGTATACCACCCTTTTGCCTCTTCGATAGTGACAGGTTTCATAGGTGTAAAATTCCTTAGGTTCAAAACTGGAGTGAGATATCTAAAACGCCAAAGAAATAACCCGCAATCAGCAGGGCAGATAAAAGTAATAAGATTATCCGTACAGCCTTCCAGGCAAATTTTAGGATAAAGCGGAGGAACACCACGCCTAGCACCAGAAGTATCCCACCAGCAATAACATACAGAATATTATGAATAGTTTCAGACATCATTCAACAACTTCCATTGATCATCTATTGGTTGGCGCAGGTGGTTCTACGACATAAACCCTGCCCCGTTTGATCACAGTAGCTACAAGATTGGTGCCGAAACGATACCCTAGATGTTGGTAGTCTTCTACTTTCAGGATGAGCAGGTCAGCTTGCTTGCCAGGCTCAATGGAGCCGATGCTTTCTTCTAGCTTGAGCGCAGCTGCCGCGTTGATCGTCGAGGCGGCAATGGCCTGAGCAGGGGTCAAGCCCATCTTCCGGCAGGCTAATGCCGTTATAAACGGCATGGATTCGCACCACGCCGTCCCCGGATTGGTGTCGGTTGCCAGCGCCAGCAAGCCGTCTGCCTCAATGATCGCTTTGGCAGGCGTATACTTGTCTTCTCCCAGGCCAAAAGGCGTCCCCGGCAGCGAGACAGCGACCGTGCTTGATGCCGCCAACTCCTCAATGTCCTGTGGACAGGTCTTCACCAGATGGTCAGCGGACGCCGCGCCCAGCTCAGCCGCCAAAGCTGCCCCACCCAGGTTCTCAAATTCATCAGCGTGAATCTTAAGGGGAAAGCCCAAGCCCTGCGCTCTTTCCAAAATCCGCCGGGACTGCGCCAGGTCAAAGGCGCCCTTCTCACAAAAGACGTCCAAAAAAGGCAGGGGACGATCCTCCGCATTTGAACCCCACCAGGCGAGTAACTCGGGCAGCATCTCAGTGCAAATCAGATCCACATAAGCCTCGGGTTGGGCCTCATATTCCGGCGGGATGGCATGGGCAGCTAAAAACGTCGGAACCAGGTCGATTGGGACTTCACGGTCCAGCTCTAGGATGGCTTTTAGCTGCTTCAGCTCATCCGCGAGGTTCAACCCATAGCCCGTCTTGATCTCAATGGTGGTCGTACCGTGGATAAAGGCATCCCAGGCGCGGGGCTTTGTCTGTTGGATAAGGTCTACCACAGACACAGCGCGGGTGGCACGCATGGTGGACAAAATTCCCCCGCCAGCCGCCAGGATCTGCATATATGTTTTGCCCTGTAAGCGCATGCTGAATTCCGCTGCCCGATCTCCAGCCCATACCAGATGGGTGTGCGGATCCACAAATCCGGGCATGACGACCCGCCCACTGGCATCCAGAGCTTCGCAGTCGGGATAGCGCGCCAGCAGGTTCTCGCTCCTGCCTACATCTAAAATCTGGCCATCGTTGATGGCAACCGCTCCGTTATCAATGATTCCCAGATCACCAAGGCGATGCCCGCGCTGTGGACCGCCGACAAGCGTCAGGAGTTGAGAGGCGTTATGAATAATTAAAGTGGGATCATTTGATGTCATATCAGGTCTCCCATTATACCAAGGGCCAGGGATAAGCACGCCGATCCTCCGGCGGTCGGGGAAACATACCGCTTTCCACAAGCGCCTGACCTCTTTCACGAAGGGCAGTGATCTCAACTTCCGAAAGGTGCGGCTTGAGTCCTTGATAAAGTGATTTTCCAAGGGAGAGCAGCATCAGAGCCTTGTCAACATCCGCTAACAAAACTTTGGGGATTGGTTCCCCGGCATGGTCCCAAACAACCGTCCGTAATTTATCCTCTACATGAAAGCATAATCCGTGATCAATCAGTTTCAGGTCGCCGGATGGATCAATCAGCAAATGCCCCCCTTTGCGGTCAGCGTTGTTGATCAGCAGGTCAAAAAGCATCACCTTTGGCATATGCCGTTTCTGTGCTTGATCGAAGGTGAAATAGTTGTATTCGGGATCGTGTTCAATGAAGATCTGCAGGGTGCCTGAACCCATTGGGGCATCCGAGTTGCGTAAAACCGTCGGAGGAACCAAATCCCACCCCAAAGCTTCACTGACCAGATAAGCCGCTACCTCACGGTGCGCCAGGGTCTGGGCGGGAAAATCCCACAGCGGCTGCTCACCCTGCAGGGGTTTGTAAACTGCCGTCAAGGTTTGCCCCTGGTAGGCTACGCCCGCCATGAATGTGTAATTGGAACCGTAAATGAAGCGTCCTTCCAGTTTCATTTCCCCATCTTTCAGCGCTGAAAGAATGAAATCTTTATCTATCATGATGAAAATTTTCAGGGGGAGGTTTTGTGCCCGTTGTTCTTGGGCGAGAATTCTCCGGGCGGAAGGATCGGTTCGCCTGTAGAAGGCCAAACCGGACGTCCTCGGCTGGCAAGTTCAATCCCCCACCTGGCCAGCGCCCAAAGCTGTGAACGCGTGCACCAGAATCGCACCTCGCTGGGACCATCGTCGTCTTCCGCATCCGACAAGCCCATCGGCACTTCTTTGGCGATCAGGACCAGTAAATCCTTCCCAGGGTCATAGCCAAGGCTCAGTTCGCCAACCCGGAAGAGCGGTTCGAGAGGAGGATCAAGCGTCATATCCTCTTCCTTATATTCGGGAGCAGCATCCAGCAGGTCTGGCATTTTTTCACGCAGTTCTGACATCAAGTTTTCGACCGCTAACGCCAGCGTTTGGATTTGGAATTTTTCAACCAATAGAGTAATGACCTGATCGGCATTCCTGCCTTGAAGGTAAAACACGCGTTCGCCGGGCTGTCCAATGGCGTCCACAGTCACATGTGTCACCGGATTCAAGTCAATATTAATGCGAGACATGATTCATCCACTCAGCTTTCTATAAATTCACCTGGATTTTACCAGAAATAACTAGCAATAGTTACCCCACGCCCCATTTATTATTACTAAAACCAAAAAGGAAATTCAAATTGTGTGATTTTTAATACAATTGGGCAATATCGATATTATGAGCCCCCATCATCCCTTCAAGCTTGCTGATTAACGTATCCGTAAGACCGGTGGTCGTGTTTGGAAAGTCAATTTCGTAAATCCATCCGTTCTCACATACGCGGAAGATAAATTTATCCCTGCCTGGGCGTGAAACGAGAATGTCATGAATTCGGCGTAATTTAAGGACATCCTTGTTCTTATCGCCGCAGGAATCCAAAGTGATATAAATACAGCGTGGTTGCTGATCTTGACGCGGCAGCAGCTCTGCCTTCGGCGGAGCTTTGAAAACGTAATACTCTCTTGGCTCGGGGCGTTCCTGCACCTCTATCTCCACCACTGGGACAGAATATACTTGATTGGAGTCTAAATGTGGCGAGACAGCGGTTTTGTAACTGGTATTCTCAGGTGTTCGACTTTCCTGATCTTGAAATGCCGTATCGTTCCGGCTTTGAATTGCTACCCCTTTACCAACCATGGGCGATGGTGTAGGATGAGATCTGTCCGTGCTGTTGCCTTCGTTTAAAGAGTTGGGAACCGAAGGTTGGATATCGTTATCCAACGAACCCGACTCAGCTTCATCCATTTCCTCAAAAGGCAGATCAGGAAGGTAATCTTCCAGCATCTCTTCTTCAGCTGAGACAGCGCCTTCACTTCCCCCCTCAGATTCCACGCCCCCAGCGAGGTCATCAAGCGATATCCGATTGAGTTGGTCCACCAACACTTTCGGATCGCCCTGCTTGGCATCCACCCGCCCCTCCGCCTGCAATACGGAGTCCATCTCCAATAAGTGATAATACTTCTCCCAAACCTGTGGAAAGATGACCAGGTCAATCTTACCGTATAAATCTTCCAGCGTGGCGAAGCCCATATTATTGCCATTTTTCGTCAGATGCTGCCGGAAACGGTCGACCATGCCAGCCACGATCACCCTTTCATTCTCCCCAGCTTCCGCCAATTGATGAGAGAAATGGGTCACCCTTTCAGCAAAGATCTCCTGATAGGGGGCAAGAGGATGATCAGATACATATAAACCGATCAGCTCCCGTTCCCAGTTCAATTCCTCCCTTTTATCGATATGAGGGGCTTCATGCAATTCAATCCTGTCGTCAATGGCATCCGAAGCATCAAAGAGCATCATCTGACCCGCTTCTTTGGCGCGGAAAAAGCTGCTGCTGACAGCGATAATGCGTTCCAGATCCTGGAGTAACGCCAGGCGTAGCCCAAACCGGTCCAGTCCGCCCACCTTGATCAAGCACTCCATCGGACGTCGTCCAATCTGATGGAGGTCAACACGGCGAGAAAAATCCGTCAGGTCTTCAAAGGGGCCGTCAATACGAGCCTCAAGGATCAGATTCACTGGGTTCTGCCCAACATTCTTAATTGCCCCCAGACCAAAGCGGATCGCCGGATCAGCGCCCTCACGGTCTTCAATGCTGAAGTCATACTCGCTAACGTTGACATCCGGCGGCAAGACTTCAATGCCCATGGCGCGGCAGTCGGCAACATACGTGGAGATTTTGTCCGTGTCGTTTTTCCATGCGGAAAGCAGCGCGGTCATATATTCAACAGGATAGTGATACTTCAGATAACCAGTCTGCACAGCGATCACACCATAATCAGCCGCATGGCTCTTATTAAAACCGTAACGGGCGAAATCTTCCCAATCCTTGAAGATCATTTCAGCATCGCACTTGTCTATACCCGCGTGTTCTTGTGCTCCATTGATGAATTTCTTGCGATGCACTTCCAACTGCTTCAACTTTTTCTTGGCGATGGCTTTGCGCAGGCTGTCCGCCTCACTGGCTTCATACCCAGCCAACTGCATAGCAGCCTGCATGATTTGTTCCTGGTAAATCGGAATGCCGAAAGTATCTTTGAAAATTGGCTCTAAGGCTGGATGGCGGTAGGTCGGTTTTTCCTTGCCGTGCATGCGGTTGATGTAATCGGGGATGAACTGCATGGGGCCGGGGCGGTAGAGTGCGATCATGGCGATCACATGCTCCAGTTCCTTCGGTTTCATCTCTGTGATATAACGAGTCATCCCCGAACCTTCAAGCTGGAACATGCCGGTGGTGTGCCCCTGGCTGATGAAGTCGAAGACTTCGGGATCATCAGTGGGGATTGAGCGTAGATCGAATTCCTCCCCATGCCGTATCTTGATCAAGTCGCAAGCACGGGACATAATCGTCAAGGTCACCAACCCGAGGAAATCCACCTTAAGCAGCCCTAGATGGTCAATAATCGACATCTCATATTGGGTGACGGTGTTAATGGGATTATCCTCAGATTGGCTGGTGGGCCGATGCAGGGGGACATATTCGATAATGGGCTTGTCCGTGATGATCACGCCGGCGGCATGGGTTCCGGCATTGCGGACCGTGCCCTCCATTTTACTGGCGGTATCGATCAACTCCCTGTAAAAATCTGCGGAATCATAAAGCTGACGCAGTTCTGCTGATTCTTCCAAGGCGCCTTGGATTGTCACAGGCTTGCCGGGAATAGCAGGGATTAGTTTAGCAACTCTATCCACCTCCGAGATGGGGATATCCATCACCCGACCGACATCCCGGATGGAAGCGCGAGCGCCCATGGTGCCGAAGGTGATAATTTGCGCAACCTTGTCCTCGCCATATTTTTCTGCGCAATACTGCATCATCTCCGCCCGACGGTCATCCTGGAAGTCAAGATCAATATCGGGCATGTTGACGCGCCCCTTTTGCAAAAACCGCTCGAACAACAAATCGTGTTCCAATGGGTCAATCAAATTGATATCCAGGGTATAAGCCACCAACGAACCGGCAGCTGAACCGCGGGCGTTATACCAGATTCCCCGCTCCTTGGCGTGCTTACACAGGTCCCAAACGATCAGGAAGTAAGCGTCAAAACCCATATCATGGATCACATCAAGCTCATAATCCAGCCGCTCGCGGATTTCCGGGTCATCAGCGCGATCGCCGTAGATTCGCCTTAATCCCTCATCACACAGATGACGCAGGTAGGACTGGGTTATAAAATTCTCGGGAACTGTGAACAAGGGAAGGTGATATCCCGTTGGAGAAAGATCAACATTGCAGCGCTCAGCGATCTTCAACGTGTTTTCTATGGCGCCAGGGATATTTCCAAACAAAGCCTTCATTTCTTCAGGGCTGCGCAGATAATAGGAATCATCCCCCATGCGCATCCGGTCCGGATCTGAAAGCAGACTGCCGGTTTGAATCGCCAGCAGAATGTCTTGCAATCGAGCATCTTCCTTATTGATATAATGCACGTCATTGGCTGCGACAAATTGGACATTGAACTGGTTGCCGAGTTCAATCAGGCGTTGGTTGGTTTGCGCCAATCCTTTGATGTCATGCGATTGCAATTCCAGGAAGAAGCGATCTCGACCAAATACATCCAGGTACCAATCCAGCCGTTTCCTGCCACGCTCCAGGTCGTTATTTAACAGGGCGCGGGGGATCTCCCCCGAAATGCAGCCGGACGTCGCAATCAAGCCCTCATTGTGGGATGCCAGATAGGCTTTATCAATTCTTGGGCGGTAATAAAAACCCTCCAACTGCGAAGCGGAGGCAATCTTGAGCAGGTTTTTATACCCCGTCATGTTCTCTGCCAGCAGCAAGAGGTGCGCAGTGCGTTTATCGCGCCGTGGGTCCCGGTCCGTCATCTTGCGCGGCGCCAGATACGTTTCCAAACCAATGATCGGTTTGATCCCCGCCTCAACCGCCGCGTTAAAAAATTCAACCGTCCCATACATGGTGCCGTGATCGGTCAACGCCAAAGCAGGCATCCCGTATTCCTTTGCACGCCTTACAAGGGGCTTTATCTGGCTGAAACCATCCAGTATGGAATAGGTGGAATGGACATGAAGGTGGACAAAGGACATAAGACTCTTATAAGATCAAGTGGTAAAAAATTGCGCCCCTCCAAAAATATGAGGACGCATTGGTTGTATAAATTATAGCATGACGGAGTCACAATGGATTTATATTAGCCTTAAAAATCGAGGGTTTTTAAGAGAATCCCCATTACTACTTTATTTATTTAGTATTATTTCTTTAATCGGGAGAGTCCTATGCGGGTGTAATAATTAAATTTCTTTCCCAAAGCATTCTTTCGTTCATTGATCGCCACACGATCCCGGGCTTCAGCCAGCGGTGATTCTCCCAGTTGAACGGCACGGTAGAGATCCATAGCAGAAATAAAACCGCTGATTGAAAGCACAACCAGCAGTGTTTCAATGAGAAAATTGGTAAAAACACCTTGTTCAGCGAACATTGGCACGATGACATAAAGATAGAAGGGATAGGAAAGAACCATCAAAATCAATTGAATGATCTCATTACGGATGTAACGAAAAGCGCAGCGGTCACAAATGAAATGTGTTTCGTCTCCCAGGACAGAGATTCCATTTGGAGCCGGTCGTCTACTGACAGAACGATCGCGAAGGCTGCTAAGAGTCTCAGTGAAATGAAAATGCGCCTCAGCCCCAAGCCCAGAACCCTCACACCGCAGGCAATGCCGATCTCCTCCTGGGGGTATCCCCTTATCCTTTGCAACAGTGACGGCTGTCAAGATCGCAAAAACGATTGTGGCAATCGGCGCAACTACAGCGGTCAAGATGCGTATCAGAAAAATCACAACATCCATTGAAAGATCCAGTCTACCCTGTAAGATAATAGCGATTTTACCTTAATTCAAATCATCCGACCTTCAGCAAAGTAATAAACAGCCTCCTCATCATTAAGATTAGTCAAGACCACCCGCATAGCGGGTGGCTTGACCTGACCCTATAAGGGTCTG
>CAZNRI010000028.1:0-38341 GCA_964575595.1 uncultured Candidatus Brevefilum sp. | reverse complement strand
GCATACGAATGATTTTATCACCTCATCCGTTGCACTAAATCCTTGAATCCAAGTATAAATTAAGTTGAAAAGTATAATTCCTTTTGTTTGTCGATTATTTCTTAGAAAGATAAAAAATTCTTTTTCGTGATACTTTTGTGTATCAGACTTGGAAGGCATTTTCTTAAAAATAACAGTTATCAGCAATGAGAAAATCAAGAATCAAAAGAAATCATTCAGATTAAGATTTTTTGGAGGAGTTTTTATAATGTCATGGTACATGAAAGATCGTGAAGCGGTTTTACAAGAGTTGAATTCATCCGAAAATGGGTTGGATGAAAATCAGGCTAAAGAACGAATAGAAAAATATGGATCAAACGAATTAGAGGAACGCGGTATACGCAGTCCTCTGGCTGTTTTAGCAGGTCAATTCACAGAAATCATGGTGATTGTTCTACTCGTCGCGGCCGTCATTTCATTTCTCATTGGTGAAACAACCGACGCGATCATGATTCTGATCATTGTGATCCTCAATGCTATTTTAGGATTCACTCAGGAATACCAAGCTGAAAAGGCAATGGCTGCTTTAAAAAAATTATCTGTCCCAACTGTGAAAGTTCGAAGACGAGGAAAAATTAAGGAGATAGAAGCGATCAATCTTGTGCCTGGGGATATTGTCTTGTTTGAAGCGGGTGACCGAGTTCCGGCAGACTGTCGGGTGATTGAGTCTGTAAATCTTCGTGCAGAAGAAGCTGCCCTCACTGGCGAGTCGGTACCGGTCGATAAAACAGAAAAACCTATGGAAAAGGAAAACCTTTCACTTGGTGACCGGCGAAATATGTTGTTTATGGGTACCGCAATCACTTATGGTCGTGGTACAGGAGTTGTTGTTGAAACCGGGATGAAAACCGAACTGGGCAATATTGCTGATATGCTTCAGGAGGTCACTGAGGAGAAAACGCCGCTTCAACGGAAGATGGCTGAACTGGGCAAATGGCTGGCGATTGGGGCATTTATCCTGGTAGTAATTGTTTTCGCTGTAGGTGTTTGGCGTGGGGGAGCGGTTCAGGAAATGTTCCTGACTGCAGTCAGTCTTGCTGTGGCCGCTGTACCTGAAGGTCTACCCGCAGTGGTAACGATAGCTCTTGCTTTAGGCGCACAACGGATGGTCAAACGTCAAGCACTCATTCGACGATTACCTGCTGTTGAAACGCTTGGTTCGGTAACGACGATTTGTTCAGATAAAACCGGGACTTTAACTGAGAATCGCATGACCGTTACCGTACTGGATGTTGCAGGAACGAGGATGGACCTGACAACCCATATGGAGCATTCAGGCGCCACACTTTCAAAAGAAGAAACCCCAATCGTTGAACCCGATCAGGATCTTGCTCTATTGTTGGCTGGTGGGGCCTTAGCTAATGATGCCTTACTTCAGCCAGATGAGGACTCCCAGGGTTTTCATACCATTGGTGATCCAACTGAAGGTGCACTGGTGGTTGCTGCAGCCAAATTAGGCTTGTGGAAAGAAAAATTGGATCAAATACTGCCCCGTGTGTCTGAAGTGCCATTTACTTCTGAGCGAAAGAGGATGACCACCGTACATGAGCGAAAATCAGTCTCGGAGGAATCTTCGGAAGATCCTTATGTCGCTTTATTGAATTTATTACCTGATAATAAATTTGTGGTTTTCACAAAAGGAGCTGTTGACAGCTTACTAGAGATTTGTGATCGTGTTTGGAATGAAGGCGAAATTGAACCCCTTAATGAAGAATGGCGATCAAGGATTGAAGAAGCAAATAATAATTTAGCCCAGGAAGGTATGCGAGTTTTAGGCGTTGCCATGCGCTTCCTGGACTCTGCTCCCGACAAAGCTGAGGAAGACAAGCTTGAGCAAAAAGAGATTTTTATCGGCTTGACCGGCATGATTGACCCACCCCGACCAGAAGTACGGGACGCTGTTGAAGAATGTCGGACGGCGGGTATTCGCCCTGTCATGATTACCGGCGATCACCCCCTCACTGCTTTGAATATCGCCCGTGATTTAGGTATCGTGCAGGCTGCAGAGGAGCAAGAAAATCGAAAACTGGTCATTACCGGGCAGCAGTTAGCTGAGATGTCCGTTGACGAACTTGATGATGTGGTAGGAGACGTGTCGGTCTATGCCCGGGTCAGCCCGGAACACAAAGTTAAAATCGTTGAAGCACTAAAGAAAAAGGGTGAGATTATCGCTATGACAGGCGATGGGGTAAATGATGCCCCCGCTTTGAAGCGTTCGGATATCGGTGTAGCAATGGGGATCACCGGAACGGATGTCAGTAAAGAAGCTTCAGATATGGTTTTGCTGGACGATAATTTCGCAACGATCGTTAACGCTGTTGAAGAAGGCCGCACAATCTACGACAATATCCGTAAATTCATTAAATACACCATGTCCAGCAATATTGGTGAAATTCTGGTTATGTTAGTTGCACCGCTGTTGAACTTACCGATTCCATTAAATGCCATTCAAATCCTTTGGATCAATTTAGTAACTGATGGATTACCAGGTCTTGCATTGGGCGTTGAACCAACGGCGCCTGACACAATGGATCGTCCTCCACATCCGCCAAATGAAAGTGTATTGGCTCGAGGCTTAGGGACTTACATGCTTTGGGTAGGCCCGCTAATGGGATTTGTTGCCCTTTTACCCGAATTACTGGATCACTTTACTTCATTGAGTTTTGATAATGATGTTTGGGGAACAATGGTTTTCTCTACACTGGCGCTTGCGCAGATGGGAAACGCTCTGGCAATCCGATCTGATAAGCTGACTCTGCTGCAATTAGGAATCTTCACCAACCCAACCTTGATCGGTTCTGTTGTCCTGACATTCGCTCTTCAAATGGCTGTGATCTATGTGCCTTTCCTGCAAAATATTTTCGGTACCACAGCACTTACATTTAGTCAGCTGCTTCTCAGTCTTGGATTGAGCACAGTTGTTTTTATTGCTGTTGAATTGTTGAAATGGATCAAACAATTAGCCCAGCGAAAGGATAAATAGAAAATTTATCAGAATTAGGACAAAATCACAATTTATAAGGATAGTCTTCACAGTTGTATGACGACATGCGTGAGCGTAAGAAATAAGATTTTGTGCTATTGAAATTACTGAACCTTCAACACGCGCAGTAATACCTTTCGGCGTTGACCCCGGTGACGGTTCTCCGCTAAATACACACCTTGCCAGGTGCCGAGGTTGAGTTTGCCTTGATCAATCGGAATAGATAGGCTTGGGGGTGTGATCATTGTGCGCATGTGTGCAGGGGAATCATCTTTACCTTCCAGGGTGTGCTCATACCAGGTTTCTCCTTCTGGCGCGAGGTGGTCCAGAAAACGTTCCAGGTCACGCCTGGCTGAGGGATCATAATTTTCATTGATGACCAGCGAGGCGCTGGTGTGCTGCACAAAAAGAAAAGCCATCCCTTGCGTCACGGACCACTCCCTAATCATTGCATTGATATCATCGGTGAACGCGTGCAAGCCCTGCCCGGTTGTGTTGATATTGAGTGTCCCTGTTAACCATTCCATGAGTAAATCCATTCTTCCTTTTTCAGGATTATACCTTTTGATTTTCGCAGAAAAATAAATACGGTAGTTTATCTGGTCTTTTTCTTGCACTCTACCTTTATGAATAGTATCGCTGTGTGTTTTATTTGTTCCTGAGGATTCGAGGCAGGGCAGGAATTTGGCTAATATTATTATTAAATCTAAACAAATACAAATGGAAGTTATTCACAAAACTATCTTTGTCTGATAAGATTAACAGCGATTATTAAGTGAAAATTAATGAACTTCTTATATTACATTCAAACTTTTCCTTGAATCATTTTTATTATTCTTGCATGATAAGTTGATGAAGATAAGAATAGTGAAACAAAGTCACCATTGAAATAATTTAGAAAGCTGTTGTGGAAAACAAGTATCCAGTTACTCGAACGAAAATAATTATCCCGCGCCGTCGTGACGAAGTATTAACGCGTCAGCGTTTGCTGGAGATATTGAACGATTTACTGGATTTGAAGTTGATTATCCTAGCGGCTCCAGCTGGTTACGGAAAAACCGTTCTTTTAATTGATTTCGCCAATCATACCGAGTGGCCGATAAGCTGGCTGTCATTAGACCCATTGGATCAGGAGCCTTTTCGTTTTATTGCCTACTTTATCGCTTCAATTAGAGAGCGTTATCCGGATTTTGGTCAGAATTCGCTTTCTGTCCTTAATAATATGTCTCAGGATAAACTGGACATGCCCTCGATCGTTACAACGATCGTTAATGATATTTATGATAACATTCCCGAACATTTTATTGTTGTTCTTGATGATTATCATCTGGTTGAAGATAGTGAAAAAGTCAACCAGTTTGTCAATCACTTTATCCAGGACGTGGATGAGAACTGCCATTTAATGGTGTCCTCACGCCGCTTGCTGACTTTATCGGATATGCCATTATTGGTGGCGCGAAATCAGGTGGGTGGGCTTTCATTTGAAGAGATATCCTTCTCCGCTGAAGAGATTCAACAACTGCTGCTTCAAAATTACCACATCACCATTAATGATACAACTGCTGCGGACATCACCCAACAGACGGAAGGGTGGATCACAGGCTTGCTGCTCTCCACGCAATTATTGGAGGATGAAATTGGGGAGCGCATTCGTGTGGCAAGGGTATCTGGGGTGGGCCTTTATGATTATTTGGCTCAGCAGGTGTTTGAACAGCAGCCTGAAGCCATGCAGGATTTCCTCTTGCGTACCTCTATTCTGGAGGAGTTCAGCGTTAATCGCTGTAAGCGGGTCATAGGGAAAGCCTTGGATATCAACCAGCCGTGGCAGGACTTGATGAATAAAGTCATGCAGCGTAATCTTTTTGCCCTACCGGTGAGCGAGGAAGGCCACCTCTGGCTGCGCTATCATCACCTGTTCCGTGATTTTCTGCAGGATCGCATGCGCAGGGAGCGCCCCGAAGAGACCGAGATAATCACCATTGCCCTGGCTGACGATTACGCCAACCAGGCGGATTGGGAGCGCGCCTTCCTGTTGTATAAGCAAGTGCACGCTACGGAAAAAATGGTGAGCCTGGTTGAAGACGCCGGCCCAGAGATGGTCACGGGGGGGAAATTACTGACGCTTAAAGAATGGCTGGCAGCTCTGCCGCCGGAGATCGCTACTTCTCGGCCGTCTCTGCTGTCATTGCAGGGGGCGATTCTAATGAGTATGGGTGAGGTCAACCAAAGCATTGTTCTGCTGACGGAAGTAATCGACCGACTGTCAGAGAATGAAGATGATATCGAAACTCTCGCGTTAAGTTTGAACCGAAGGGCTGCTGCTTACCGCATGTTGGGGAACTATCAAGAATCGGTGGAAGACAGCCGTAAGGTATTAATAATACTTGATCAAAAATCAGCATATGGAAAAATAAAAGCGGAGACGTTTAGGAATTTAGGTGTAACATATTATTATCAGGGTGAAATTCAAGAAGCATTAAAGGTTCTTAAACAATCCTTGCATATTTTTGAAAGTTTTGACGACCAGCAGAACATACCTAAATTATTATTCAATATCGCTGTTCTACATAAAGTAACCGGGGATTACGTTTTAGCAGAGATGATGTATGAGGAAGCATTGGATTACTGGAAGTCGGGTGGTAATCTTGTTTGGGCATCTGAGTTAATTAATAATCTGGGGATATTGCAGCAGCTTCGTGGTGATTATGAGACAGCGGCTAAGAATTTTGAACAAGCGATTGAATATGCACGAATAAGCAACTCTCCAAAAGCTGAGAGTCTCAGCTTAACCAGTCTTGGTGATCTATATCGCGATTTGGATGCTTACAGGGAGTCATTGGATGTATATAAGAAAGCTCAGTCAATAGCCAAACAATTGGGCGATGGTTTCATGTTGTTCTATTTGGACCTGGCAGAAGGTGTCTTGAATCGAATGTCCAGGGATTATCCAAAGGCTAAACTCTCCTTTGAATCCGCTGAACGGAAAGCCGAGGACAGCGACTCTCTTTATAATATGAAGTTACATAATTCAGAATGGGCAATGTATCATCTGACGCAAGGTTTATATTCTAAGGCATTTGAGTCCTCCAAGACTGCTTTCGAGTATTTCGACAGCGAAGGACATGAAAACGAATCCCTGCGGTCAGCCTTCACCTGTGCCCTGGCACTCGCTGGAGAGGGGGATAAGGATAGAGCCCTAACCTATTTGGAAAAGGTTTTGCCCACGTTAATGGAAAATGATTATGCCACCCCGCTGATCATCCAGGCGAGGGAGTTTAAAAAAGTATTAACTTCCGTCAAAGGTAAACACACCCTTAAGAAACAGTTCTCTCGTATTCTTGAGCGGGTGGAGAATTTTGAGGAAAAATTACCCTCCATGCGCCGCAATATCCGCCAGCAGGCGAAGATTGTGCCCTTTGCTCCACCGCGCATGGTCATCCAATCTTTCGGTAAAGCCATGGTGTATCTCAATGATAAGTTAGTTTCAAGCAGCGATTGGCAAACCCAAACAGCCCGGGATATGTTTTTCCTGTTCCTGGCGCACCCTGAAGGACTGACCAAGGAGCAGGTCGGGCTGTACTTTTGGCCGGATGCCACGCCAGATGAACTTAAATTGCGTTTCAAGAACACCCTTTATCGGCTCAGGCGTGCTGTGGGCAGGCAGGCTGTCCTTTTGCAGGAAGACTACTATCAATTTAATTGGTCACTGGATTATGAATATGATGTCGAAACCTTTTCAAATGCGATCCAACGAGCGCAGGATACGAAAGACGTAAGAGAAAAAATCGACCAATTAACAAAGGCGATCGAACAATATAAGGGGGAGCACCTTTCCGAGGTTGATGAAATTTGGGCGATCACCGACCGGCAGCAATACTATCAGATGTATCTGGATGCCCTGATGCATCTGGCGAATATGTATATGGAAAGAAAAGAATATAAGACCGCATTGCGCTATTGTTATCAGGCTTTAACAGAGGACTCCTGCCTGGAGAGCGCGCACCGTCTGGCGATGCGCATCCACGCAGCGACCGGCAATCGCGCTGCTGTTGTCCGGCAGTATGAACGCTGTCGTGTGGCATTGATCAAAGAAATTAATGCACCCCCATCACAGCAAACCCGCGACCTTTACGAAACGCTGATCCAAAAATAAGAAAAACTCGAAACTTCGCCATCAAATTAATAAGCTTGATTGATCGTCACATTTGACCTCTTTAAAATTAAGGAGGATCGTATGTAAAAAGTATATCAACACTGTTATGAATAGGTTTATGAGCCTGTTTTGCAGTGGGTCTTGAAGCCCTCTTTCCCCGATAATGAAAAGGATGTTTGAAAGATTACAGGAATGTAACTTTCATATCAATTACATAACACTCTATTTTTGAAAGGATTTACCATGAACAAGCTCTCAAGCAAAGTCAAATTTTTCCTCAGCCGTGCCGATAACCGCACCGTTCGTCTGCTCGTCACACTGTTAAGCCTGGTCCTTTTCGTCCTGGCTGCCGGTGCTCCTGATGGTATGGGTGGCGTTGGCATGCAATGATCCTGGTCTTCGCTGTCGCAATTGGACTGGCGGCGGGGTTCATTAGAGCAAAACTAAAAGGCGAACCATATCAGCCCATAGACCTCAAGTATGTCTGGCTTCTACTGGTCGCCACGTTACCGCAAGTCCTCGCATTTTTTCTGCCAGCCACTCGCGAAAGGATACCCAACCCATGGATCCCATTTATTCTAATCGGCTCACAACTCATCTTGCTGATTTTTGTGTGGTTGAACCGCAAAATTCCCGGCATGTGGGTCTTAGGGCTCGGCCTTCTGCTCAACCTTGCAGTCATCAGCCTTAACGGCGGATGGATGCCCATTTCACTGGAAACCCTTGAATCACAAGGCGCTCCGCAAAGCAGCTGGCAAATTGGTTCCAGACATGGGTACAGCAAAGACATCGTTCTAACCAGAGAAAGCACAACTTTATGGATTTTGTCAGATATCCTGACGCTTCCAAAGTGGATCCCATATCGAGTTGCTTTCAGCATCGGAGATGTCTTTATAGCCCTCGGTGTCATTGGGTACCTTCTACAAAACGACCGATCAATGCAAAAAAACAAATTTATAAGTAATAAAGGAGAAATAAAGTCATGACGAAGAATTTTCATATCCAACAGGAATTTAGCCGATTACTTACCGCTGCCGTTATCAACGGATCATTCCGCCAGGCGCTGTTGAACAACCCGGGTGAAGCCATCACATCCGGCTTTGGTGGAGAAGCGTTCAATCTGAGTGCAGATGTTTTAAGACGACTTTCTTCAATCCGGGCAAACTCCCTGGCTGAATTTGCATCACAGTTAGCCCAACTCTAAGTTGGTACCCTGTGTTGCAGGTTGTATTATAAAACTTGAACGATTACCAATTGAATATTTTCCTCCTTGTGGCTGTTGAACTGGTCTGGGTTATATTGCTACACTGCCCAGTTGTAGTGGAACGCAAAAACCACCGATCATCATCTGCCAAGAGATTTTTATATCTATCCTGTTAAGGGACATCAGGAATTAATAATCCTGAGGTAGAAAGAATTATCGCATAGAGAAGGTTGTAATCTATTTCAGTGAAGTTTCAATTCCTTTTGAGATGCGTTATAATTGAATCGATAGGAAAATTGGATAAGAAATGGAGGAAAACATGCGAAAATTCGGGAACCTGCTCTTAGGAGCATTGATTGGCGGACTGGTTGGAAGCAGCATAGCGCTTTTATTTGCACCTGCCTCTGGTGAGGAGACACGTCGTGAAATCGATCAATATTTCAAGAACCTTCAAGCGGAAGTAGCCCGCGCTGCTGACGAAAAACGCGCAGAATTGGAAGCCGAATTGGACAAGCTGCGTTCTGGAAAAAATGTGACCATTGAGGAAAAATCAGCTTAATATGAGAGCTTAAGAAAATATGTGGTATTTTTCGCCCTTCGGTTATTAAATCGGGAGGGCGTTTTCTTTTAATTCAAGTGAAAAGGGAGAGATCAGGGATATCCGGCTTGAGTCGGCGTTGGGGTTGGAGTTACTGTGATTTGAGGAGATTCGCTTGGGGTATTTGTGGCTGTTGGAAAGCCGATTGTTGGTGTGGCAGAGACTTGTGGTCGCTCCTCTGTCTCCGCTTTCTCCTCTGATGAGGAAGACATACCACTGATATCCTCAACATAATCAACAGATGTTTCACATCCTGGTTCGAGATACTGGATGACGTTTTCCCATGTCAGAGTTTGTCCGCTGTCATAGGCTTTCTGGATGGCATTGGATAAGCAGCCAGGGCCTCCTGTATAGTTCACCAGCGTGAAGCGCCAGAGATCTTCATAAGTGCTGACCTCTCCGGCTGCCTGGCGCGTTGTGTTGTAGATGATTTGTCCAACCTGCTCACAATTGGCAAGTATGCTGCGTGCAAAAATACTGATGCTGAAATTTGCCTGCCGGAGGTCGATTCCTATGGGGCACTCTGGACAGGCAGCGTTCACTTTTTGTACCAGCGCTCCCCGCAGCATTTCCTGTTCAGCAATATCTAAATTTCCGAATCCTTTTTGACAGACGGTTGTATCGAGAACAAGGGGGCAAAACTGGCTGAAGAAGTTGGGATTCCATAAGAGAACCGTGTCTGCGCCGAGATCACTCAGATGACCTAAACCGGCTTCAAAATAAGTTGGTGAGAATCCAGGCCAGAATTGACTCTCCCTGCTGAAGATGTTTTTCATGAGTTGAGCCGGCACGCCGGTCTCATCTGCGACCTCAATAATTTCGCTGTCAAACTGGTTTTGCCATTCATCAATCGATTCACGTGCAGCTTCCAATCCACATTGGTTGGCAATCCCTGGGGATTCCAAACCGCCATCGGGGCATTCTGTGACATTCACCAGCCCTTGTTCGATCAGATTTCCAGCCAGATAGTAATAGGGCTGGGTTGATATCAATCCATCGGGATGATCGGGAGAGGACAACCATTGGGGCGGACCGCCGACTGGGGGAAAGGCTGACCATATCTGTGAGCATGTTGATTCGATTTCGCCCATGTATTGGGTGCTCAGAATATCAACATACCATTGGGGTGCATCGTCAGTCTCTACATCGGGAGCGACGAAGTCCCCCCAGGGAATGACACGAACCTGAGCTGTAAAAATTTCAGAGGAATCGCCGTAACTTGATTCTGCCCAAAACGTGACCTGAATGCCTTTTTCGCCTGTGGCTGGCAGAGGGATGGTGCACTCATCTCCTTCACAGCTAAAAGGTTCATCGCCAAGATAACCCTGGATATTGATAATATACTCGTTCGGTAGGGGCTCTTCTGCTATTAAATGCAAGCTGGGCAGTGTATCGCAGCGATTTTCAGGCGGTTGAGGGTTGCAGTTAGTAATGTTCACATAGACTTCAGGCGGCAGTAAATCCACTTCAATTTCTCGTTCGCCGGGTGTAACGCTGGAGAGGTGCAAGTATAAACCCGGACAATGAGCCGCCCGATCGTCGTCCTCGGAATACTCACAAGACTCAGTCTCCAACCAATCTTCAAGTATTTGTTCGCCGCAATAGTATTGGATTTCCTCTGTCTCAGGCCATCCTTCATGTTCGATATATATCTGGCAGATCACCTGGGAGCGGCTCCAGGTTAGGAGCCACCATTCGTAGGTTGTAAAAGAAATATTGAGCGTTGCTTTGCGCACTGGTCCGTCAGCATTCAAGCTGTATGCGTCAACCTCATTGGGCCGCGTGAAGACCAAACCTATCAGGACACCTATCATGATCAGGATGGTGATGAAGAATATCCAATTATGTTTGATCTTTTGTTTCCACATACTTCAGTCTCTTATGGATAGGGATATCCAGGAACTGTTGGTGTAAGCGTTGGCGTTAATTCCGGTGTTCCGCCCGTCGTTGTAACCTGCGGTGTTCCACTGGTAGTCTGTGTCGGAGTCGGCGATGGTGTTGGTGTTGATGTACTGACCGCTGAAATGGTTACCTTTATGGCATTGGTCAGTTGCGCTTCCAGTGTTTGCACGTAATTGGTCAACGGCGCTGGAACCATTGCATCATCAATGGCCTGTTGTAAAAGAGCTCTGACACGTTCTCTATTTGGCAGGAAGACTTGTGCTTGGCTGTGCCCGGGCACCTCCCAGATGGAGAATTGATCCCACCCGATCATGTAGTAATTGATCCGATCAGGATCTGCCAACCGCAACGCCAGCGGAATATAGGACATCAATTCTTTCAGGGAGAGATCGGTTTTCACCCATTCCCGGTAACTGGCGTACAGCACGGGCAGCTTGGCGAGGTTGCCGTCATGAGTGAGTTTGTGAAAGATCAACCCCAAGAGCTGTTGTTGGCGCCGCATCCGGTCAACCTCATCCATGCCTTCACGATAAGAAGCATAGCAGAGTGCCAGCGTGCCGTCCATGGTGACCTGACCAGCGGGAATCCCACCGCAAACGTCAGGCATGGGGTAAAAGACGGTCACCTCAAGCGAATTGACATCATCAATCAACCATTGGAAATCGCCAGGATGGGCGAGCACGAAACGGCTTGGCGTTACGCCGAAGTTATAGGCAAAAGTCTCGCGCAGGGTCTCGATTCCACCTAAAGCATAAGCGGTGTTCAGTCGCTGCATCGTGTAGCCAGGAATGTAAACGTACAGGTCGCCCGGGATCGAAACCAGACTCACTTTTGAGAATCTGGGATGGATAAAGAGTAAATGTATCGCCTGGGTTCTTCCAATAAACGGCGGTTCTGTATCAGAACCCAGCAAGATCCAGACCAAAATTTCGTCTGAAAGGTCGAGATCTGTTAATGGTGGTGGAACAGCTGTTGCAGGATTAATACTGGGAGGCGCATACTTTTCCCAAACGGGTTGGTAGGCGTCTGTTGGTGTGGTGGTAGCTGTGGATACTATTTGTTCAGTATCTCCATTCCCAAATGGCAGAAAAGGGGTTGATGTCTTTTCTGCTTGTTGCTTTGGTGTCGCGCTGCCGCTTTGATCAATGGTGCTGTTGGTCTGGCATCCCTGAAGGCTGAGTCCCAACACGGTCGTCGTGATAAAGGTCAGCGCAATCAGTAAAAGATTTCTCCGTTCCACTCGCGCTTCATTCATATTATCCCAGGATCTGATTATAGCATGAATCGATCAAGCGCAATGCAAGTGTTATAGAGAGTTCTTACTATCGCAATGCATTGAACTGAGATTAACGTAAGTGTTGTTCGCCTTCCCCGTGCCCAATAGCTTCCGCCACAACCAGGAAATCTGTTGCCGACACCATTCCAACAATATTCTTTTCGCTATCCACGACTGGCAGGTGATGGATCTGGTGTTCGCTCATCTCCTTGGCGCATTCAAATATGGTTTGCTCTGGATCAACGCCGATGATGGGTGAGGTCATAATTTCTTTGACCTTTGTTTTGGCTGGATTACGATCATGAGCCACGATCTTGTCGCAGATATCTGTGGAGGTGATGATCCCATATTCGGGGTTGTCCTTGGTCTTATTCACGATCAAGCTGTTAAGATACCGGCGTCGCATTGTTGAGAGGGCCTCCAAAACTGTACTCTCAGGGTCAATAAAGACCACAAGATCGATCATCCAATCTTTTACAAGGTCCTGCATGATTATACTCCTTCCTTAGGTATTGATTCTTACTTGAAGTGGCTCCTTATCAATATCTTACATGATTCACCAGTCAATGTCTATGATGGCTTATGCTATTTTTTATATTTACCGATTCCCTAAATATTCCGATTAATTCAATTATAATCACATTTGAGATTGAAATATAGAAAAAATATCAATGGAGGAAAAAATGAAAGGATCACAATCAAGACTCTTGTTGTCAATTATTGGGGGGCTAATTCTAATCGCAGCAGGTGTGGTTTTCCTGTTGGACAATTTAGGGATGATCATGCTGGATTGGGAGTTACTCATCGGTCCGATGTTTGCACTCGGAGGGTTGATCTTTTTGATGGTCTTTATATTCAATACGGAGAATTGGTGGGCTTTGATTCCAGGTTTTGTCCTGATTGGGATTGGCATCATCATCTTCATGAGGAAGAATATGGAATCGCTGGCAGAATTATGGAGCGGTGCTGTCTTCCTCGGTTTGTTGGGATTGGCATTTTTGCTGGTGTATCTCTCTCATCGAACCCATTGGTGGGCGATTATCCCCGGCGGGGTGCTTTTGACCCTGGCAGGGGTGACCTTAATTCCAGACAATGGCGTCCTCTCGGGGGGTGTCTTTTTCCTGGGTATGGCTGCCACATTTGGGTTGGTGTGGCTCTTGCCGAAACCTGCTGGCCGGCTTAATTGGGCTTTGTACCCCGCTGGAATTCTGACGTTGATCGGTCTATTAGTGGTGCTCGGCGCGACAAACTTGATCAACTATGTCTGGCCCCTTGCCTTGTTGATTGGGGGCGGGTTTATCCTCTATCGGGCTTTACGCAAGAAATAGTTAGTATCAACAATTTGGGGTTGTCCCAAAAAGACACAGATAATATTTATAGTTTACTCATACCAACAAGAGATCTGTTTCCGGTTTTGGCACCTGTACCCTCCACGGGTATTGAGAGGGCCATCATGTTGTTGTCCTTAAATAGAGAATGCCCCCACGGGAATACCCATTCGGGCACTGTGTTCGAATCCCGGTTTTGGCACCTGTACCCTCCACGGGTATTGAGAGGGCCATGATGATGTTGTCCTTAATTAGAAAATGCCCCCACGGGAATACCCATTCGGGCACTGTGTTCGAATCCTGGTTTTGGCACCTGTACCCTCCACGGGTATTGCGAGGGCTAACTTGATTGTTGTTATTAAATAGGAGATGCCCCCACGGGAATTCGAATCCCGGTTTTGGCCTTGAGAGGGCCACGTCCTGGGCCGCTAGACGATGGGGGCAAGTGCACGATATTTTAACACAGACGGCAAACTACGTCAATAAGGTGGGGGACGTCCTTACTGTCATATTGGGAACGAAAAAGCGCTAGCGAATCTCCACTGGCGCAATAATCATATTTTCGAAAAGATCAGCCGCAATCGCTGCAGTCATCCGATGCGCAGCCGCTGCAAGTGCTGTTAAGGCGTCCTCGTTTTATTTCTTCATCTGTTGCGGGGCGCAGCTCTTGTACCTTTGTCTTGAAGAGCAGGTCTTTTCCGGCTAAAGGATGGTTGAGGTTCAACTTAACGGTGTCGTCGGTGATCGCAATGGCAACACCGGTGAAGGTATGCCCCTTGCCATCTTGCAATCGCATGGGACGACCGAGTTTGATTTCAAAATCTTCTGGAAAGGAGTCTAAGGAAACTTCAACTTCCAAATCGTCATCATAGTGACCGTAAGCGTTTTCTGCTTTGACCAGAACCTCTTTTTCATCTCCCAGTTTCAAACCTTCTAATTCACTTTCCAACCCAGGGATAATGTTGCCGTATCCATGCAAGAATTGGATTGGGCCGGAATCAATTTCATTGTCGTCCACCTTAAGATTGTACTCCAGGGTGACGACGACGTTTTTCTCAATAATATTACCTTTATTTTCTTTCATTATTCACTCCATGATGGTTCAGATGTCGGAACAAACCGAAACCTTTGCCGTAACTAATCAATCGATAATTTCGTTCATTATACTGGATGGGTCATGATATGCCAGTTTTCGCCAGTTTTCTGATAGCACGTTAATATTCAGAGGAAAATTCTAACTGTACTTTCTTTCGATATTAAGGGAGCTGGTAAAGTTTCCTTGAAGCATATTAGCAAGAAAAGCAGGGCAATTGCAAAGATCACACATTATTTCTTCATCATTAACATCGTCAAGAAAAACCTCATCCGTCGCCCTTCGAGCGCCACCTTCCCCTTGGCACCCGTTGGGTGTTTCGCTGCGCTCAAGGGGAAGGCCTTAATGCCATTAATAAAGAAGTGATTACTTGAAATTGAGAATGGAAAGTATAAAAAGTACGATTTTGCGATTACATTGCAAGAATAGTAGATGAGGAGCTTAGTTTTTCACTGGGGTATAATTTGAATAATCAGCAATCTAATTGAATAAGGAAAACGAGATGGAGAAGAGTCCCCTTGCAGGAAAGCCGGCGCCGCAGGAATTATTGATTAATATCCCCAAACTAATTACAGCCTATTACACGGAAAAGCCAGACCCCGATGATCCTACACAGCGGGTGTCGTTTGGCACCTCCGGCCATCGCGGATCTTCTTTTGAAGGGGCTTTTAATGAAGATCACATCCTGGCGATCAGCCAGGCGATTGTTGAATACCGCAACAAACAAGGTACTTCCGGTCCCCTTTATATTGGAAAAGATACGCACGGGTTGTCCGAGCCGGCATTGAGGACGGCTGTTGAAGTCTTCGCAGCCAATGATGTAGAGGTTATGCTTCAGGAAGGAATGGGATATACACCCACGCCTGTCATCTCCCATGCGATTTTGACCTATAATCGGGCGCGCAGCAGCGGTGAAGCGGACGGCGTTGTGATTACCCCTTCACATAATCCGCCACGGTATGGCGGCTTTAAATACAATCCGCCCAATGGCGGCCCTGCGGGGACGGAGACCACGCAAACCATTCAGGATCGGGCAAATGAGATCCTTCGCAACGGGCTGAAGGGGGTACAACGGATGCCCTGGGAAAAAGCATTGCAAGCGGCTACCACCCATCGCATTGATTTCATGCGGCCGTATATCGATGATCTCAAGAACGTGCTTAACATCGGCGCGATTGCCGCTGCCAGTGTAAAAATCGGTGTAGATCCCCTCGGTGGGGCTGGGATTGCTTATTGGGATCCCATTGCTGAGACTTATGGCTTGGACTTGGAAGTTGTCAATCGTAAAGTTGATCCCACATTCCGTTTTATGACGGTGGACAGCGACGGTGAGATTCGCATGGATTGTTCATCTCCTTACGCCATGGCACGCTTGATTGAATTGAAGGATAAGTTTGATATCGCTTTCGGCAATGACCCGGATTACGATCGACATGGCATCGTGACACCTGAGGGCGGATTGATGAATCCCAATCATTATCTTTCGGTGGTCGTTTGGTATCTCTTCCAAAATCGTTATCGCTGGCTGGATGAAGCCTCAGTCGGTAAGACGGTGGTCACCAGCGCCATGCTGGATAGGGTGGCGAAACCTTTGGGACGCACTGTGACCGAAGTGCCCGTTGGATTCAAATGGTTTGTCCCTGGATTACTGGCAGGTAAGTTGGGCTTTGGAGGGGAAGAAAGCGCAGGCGCTGCCTTTTTACGTAAGGATGGCACGACCTGGACAACGGATAAGGATGGAATCATCTTGGCATTATTAGCGGCTGAAATCCTAGCTGTGACCGGCAAGGACCCGGCAGCGCATTACGCTGATCTGGAAGAGCAGTTTGGGCAGACATTCTACGCCCGACTGGAACGTGAAGCGACCCGGGAGCAAAAGGCGGTGTTTGATGCGTTGACACCGGGGATGGTGAAAGCGGAGGAGTTAGCAGGTGAGGCAATTGAAGCGAAATTAACCCGAGCGCCGGGAAATGATGCAGATATCGGGGGATTGAAAATCGTGACAGAGAACGGCTGGGTAGTTGTGCGCCCTTCGGGAACAGAGGATATCTACAAAGTTTATGCTGAGAGTTTTAAGGGGCAGGATCACTTGGACGCGATTTTGGATGAGGGACAGTGGATTGTGCAGAAGCTGTTTGAAGAAGAACTTTAATCAAAAAGTTATTCACCAAAAAATTTGTAATAGTATGGATCAACAAACCAAGGAACTTGTGGTTTGATTTTATACTATCGGTTAGAATAGTCGTAGTCGTAGGGTGGGCAGTGCTTTCCTGCCCACCGCATCTTTGTCATCACGAGGAACCACCGCAGGTGGTGACGTGGTGATCTAAAAATCGCGAAATGGTGTGGTTTCCCGCCAGTGGAAAGCAGTTTTATTGAAGAAATCGAGCAATAAGTGAAGGAATAGCTCTCAATTAGAAAAGTCTCTTATTGAGAGAAAATATCGGACTAAAGTCCTCACGCCATTACGTATTTTGATAAACAATACGGATTGATTAAATAAATACCTTATGGAGTACAGGCTTTAGCCTGGATTTGTTACATGACTCGTAACAGCTATTCATTCGAAATGAGAAATATTGTCACGCAGGCGGCTTCGCCGCCATGCATGACCTACCGCTAATAACGGGAGAAATGTAAAAATTCTAAAAATAAATTTCGTGGTTTGTTTTTAAACCATAGGTTAGAATAGGTCTACTACACATCCTAATATTCATTGGGTTTTAAAGGAGATATTTAATGGGGCAGATCAACGCAATTGAAATTATCGTCAATGAGTTCTTACAGAACCTGGGGGAATGGCTCAGAGGACCGATGCAGGCATTGACCACGCTAGGCTATGAGCAGTTTTACATCTTGCTGCTGCCCACCATTTACTGGTGCTTTGACCAGATGGTGGGTCTGCAGGTGGGGATCATATTTTTAATCGGTAATACTGTAAATTCTTTCTTTAAACTATTGTTTCACAATGCCAGACCCTATTGGATCAGTGAAAATGTAAGACAGTATTCTCATGAGACGTCATTCGGCATCCCCTCGAACCATGCACAAACGCCGGCGACCATCTGGGGCTGGCTGGCATGTGAGATCAAGAAGCGATGGTTCACCATTGCGGCTTTGGTCCTGGCATTCCTGATCGGCGTTTCCCGGTTGTATCTGGGGATGCATTTTCTCAGCGATGTGCTCATGGGCTGGCTGCTGGCAGGCCTGCTGGTGTGGGCTTTCTCCGCCTGGCATGAGAAAGCCGGGCGCTGGCTGGAAAAGCAGTCTTTGGGGGTGAAGCTGTTGTTGGTTTTCGGCAGCGCTGTACTAATGATCGCCCTGGTTTTGTTGGGCCGTTTGGCGGCAAACTCATGGATCATGAACCCGGAATGGGCGGAACGCGCTGGTGAAGTGGATCCTTTAAATATGGAGGGGGTTTTCACCCTCAGCGGGACATGGGTTGGAATGCTGGGTGGGTTCGCACTGCTGACCGAGACGAAGGGGTATTTCCTGGCGGGAGAGGGCGATTGGCGCCGCCTGGTGCGCTTCCTGGTGGGGTTGGTAGGTGTGCTTGCCCTATACCTGGGATTGGGGCAACTCTTCCCCGACAATGGTGACATCATCAGCTTTGCTTTGCGCTTCGTCCGCTATACGCTGATTGGGCTATGGGTATCCTGGCTGGGGCCGATCGTATTTGAGAAGCTGAGTCTGCTCGAATTTGAGAATAGATAAAACACGCGTAGGTACACCCGGCCGGGCGTCTCTACGGGTTGGCTGATGTGATTTGATATAAGCGCTGTAGCGAACTGGAATGACCATTGGACGCTGGATGAGGATTTCTTTTTACAACATCACCTCATCAGTCTGCTCCGCAGACAGCTTCCCCTTTACCCCTGCGGGGGCTGTGTCGCTTCCCTCCTTGAGGGGAAGCCTAAGAAGAACGGGTATTAATTGAACGTTTGCTATTTCTTACCCGCCCACAGCGTTGTTTTCGATCACATCTCGATACCAATTAAAGCTGGCTTTTGGGGTGCGTTTTCGGTTTGGATTCTCAAAATCAACATGCACCAGACCAAAACGCGGTTCATAACCTTCTGCCCACTCGAAATTATCCATCAGACTCCATACATAATATCCCCGTAAATCCACACCTTTTTGGATGGCTTCATGTGCGGCGATGAAATGGGCACGCAGGTAGTTGATCCGCCCTCTGTCGTTCACAAAGCCATGCTCATCAGCAGGCTCGTCCAATGCTGTTCCGTTCTCCGTGATAAACAGTGGCGGATTGCCATAATCCTCCTTGAGGTGCAGGAGAAGTTTTGTCAATTGGGTCGGGCAGATCCCCCATCCTTTGAGGGTCTGTCCCCAGCCCGGTTCGGTGTAGGGCTTGGATTGAAGCTTCAGGAAGCTGTGTGGATCAAAGCTGACGACATCCCCAAAATAAAAGTTGACGCCGAGAAAATCTATAGGTTGGCTGATGGTTTCCATGTCGCCATCCTGGATTTCGGGCGCCATCTCGCCCAGCCAATCCATGAAATTCGCGGGGTATGTGCCTTTGAAGATGGGGTCCAAGAACAGGTTGTTGATCAGGTCTTCAAGCCTTCCCGCTGCGGCAATATCCGCAGGGTCATCCGTTTGGGGTTGGAAGGTCGCCAAATTGAGGACGATGCCGATCTGGCCTGCCAAACCAAGCTGGCGGTAAAGCTTTACCGTCTCCCCATGGGCAAGGTGCAGGTGGTGCACAGCCCGAAGCGCTTGAGGGAAGCTGGCAACCCCGGGGGCGAAATTGCCCTGGGCATATCCCGGAATAGACACGATCATGGGTTCGTTGTGGGTTGCCCAAAACGCCACGCGGTCGCCCAGTTTTTCAAAGACGACACGGGCATAGTCCCTGAACCATCCAACGCTGTCACGGTTGGGCCAACCGCCCAACTCTTGTAAAGCCTGGGGAAAGTCCCAGTGGTTGAGGGTCGCCATGGGGGTGATGCCGGTTTCCAGGAGGTGATCCACCAGCCGATCGTAAAAATCCAGACCCCGGGGTTCCACTGCGCCCTTGCCTTGTGGCAGGATGCGCGGCCAACTGATGGAAAAGCGGTAAGAATCCATTCCAAGTTGTTTCATCATAGCGACGTCTTCGGGCATATGATGATAATGATCACAGGCAATATCGCCTGTATCGCCACAGCAAATCCGGTAGGGTTGGTGGGTGTAGCGGTCCCAGATGCTTTCGCCCTTGCCGTCTTCATCCCATGCCCCTTCAATTTGGTAGGCAGCGGTCGCCGCGCCCCAGATAAAGTCCTTTGGAAAATTGTATTGTGTCATAACCTGTCCTTTTGGTGTTATGGTTCACTCCCGATGCTGGGAACGCTCCCATTAAGGATATTTCAAGTGAATGGGGTTTGAATTTTCAGGAGGAGGCATGTTTATTTGAGGAAGCCTTGATAGAAGGCTTTGATCTTGGGCAGTGTCGCGCTAAGGGCTGCTCTGTTTTCAATCAGGGTGCGGTTATGTGCAGCGGCGTCCTCACGCATTTTGGCATTCTCCAACGCGGTCAGGATAGCAGAGGCAAGCGCTTGGGGGTCGCGGGGGTTAACCAATAACCCATTAACACCAGGGTCAATCCACGCCCGCAGGGATTCAATATCTCCAGCCACTGGGAAGCAGCCGCAGGCCATTGCTTCCAGGAAGGAATTGGGGGTGCCGTCGTGGCTGCTGGGGGAGACATATACTTTCGACCCTTTCATCAAAGCCCACAACTCAGCTTGGGGAAGGATGGGAAGCAGATACACCTGTTGTGAGAGTCCGAATCTTTTGACTTGCTCAGCTATCTTTTGTTTTCCCGCCAGGCCGGGGCAGATGAATATCGTATTTGGTTTTTGAGTCAGGAGTTCAGCCGCAGCAGTAATGAACACATCCTGATGGACAGAGCCGGGGCGCAGACCGCGCGGGTTGACCACCCAGTCACCTTCTCGTGGTATGGCGTACAACTTAGGGTCAAAACCTTTCGCCTGATGAATTTTTTCAAGATCAATCCCGCCGGAGCCGGGCACGACCAGCGTGGGCGCGTTTTCATCCAGTCCCCACTTCTTTGCCAGACGGACGTCACGCTGGGTGTCAGAGATAAGGCCGTCCGCTCTGTTTAAACAACGTTCGGTAAACGAACGCATTAACAAGGAGCCCCTGACGTGCAAAGTGAGGTCATTGCCCCAGGTGGAGGTCAGGAAGGGAATGCCCTCTGGCGTGGCACTCCCCAACATCCCCTCAAAGGGGATGCGCAGGGCATGCACCAGGTCCGGTTGGATCTCCCGAATAAATTGCCGGTAAGTCTTTCTGTGGCAGAAAAGGGTGAGGGGACCGAGGAGATAGCGCAATTTTTGGAGAAGGGGCGAGAACCGCCGAATGAGACTTTTGAGTCCGGCGGGGGTTTTTTGATTTGCATCGCCTGATTCCCTGGCTGTGCTTCCGCTGAACTGGCTGAAGGCAACGGGCAGCACGTGAAAGTGCAGGATGCCATCTGGCGGCTGGCAGGGGAAGGTGGAGATCAGGCTGACGTCAAAATCCAGGGATTGGATATGTCCGATCCAACTCAAGGCCGTTGGGCTGCGCCCATCCGCAATGAACAGCAGGTGCGCTTTCTTCATCGGCTGCTCTCCTTGAGGGCCTGGATAAAAACTTCAGCCATCTGATCCAGGTTGATCTCCTCTGCAACGATGCGATAGCTTTCCGCCCCCATCTCCCTTATGTGGGCGATGTCCGACAGGGCATCTTGCAGGGCGGCTGTCAGCGCTGGGACGTCATCCGCGGGGATCTGCCAGCCGTTTTCAGGGCGTAATAAATCCGCCTGGGTGCCGTCCGCTTCTGCGGCGATGACGGGCAAGCCGTAGCTCATCGCCTGCTGCACAGCCAGGCCACCCGTCCCCGGCAGGACGAACAAGTCCGCGGCTCGGAACTGCTCAGCCAGAGCGTCCCAATAAAGTGCGCCGGCGAAGGTTGTTGCAGGGTAGATCTCTTCCGCTAAAGCCTCCAATTGTTCACGGGCTGGGCCGTCGCCCACGATCACTAATTCGGGCTTTATGGATTCCGGGAGCTGCGCGCAGGCTTGGATGAGGTTATCCAGGTTCTTGCGTTCCTGCAAACGCCCCACAAAAAGCACTCTCGGTTTTTGACCTTTACCAAGAGGTTCTCGCTTTGGCAGGGGATGGGCGGGCGCCGGCGTGATCGCGTTGACCGCGATGTAAATCCGCTCCTCGGGGAAACCCAAAGCGGCGTATTCCGCCGCGCCGGTCTGGCTGTAGGTGATCAGGATGTCAAATTGTTCGATGAAGGCCTGGCGTCTCTTGCGCCGGAATGGTGCCAGTGGTCCCGAAAGCGGGGGCGCACCTAATCCCCAGCCGATAACGACGCGGCCCCTTTGGTGCATCCACTGCAGGGCGGCTGGTGTGCGCAAATAGCGCGGGTTGGCTTCTACGATCAGTGCATCTGGATTCCAATCCCTCAGCCAGTCCATCAGGCCCAGTTGGATGCAAAGATATAAAGATCCATTAAATAAGTGCAGGTTCTTACCCCGCCTCAGGTCGGCATCCTCAAGGTTATCCACAGACTTGATCATCTCGTCCGGTCGGGGCTTGCCGGCAAAGATGCTCAAACCGCCTGAGCAGGCGCGCCCAAGGACGTTGAAGAAGCATGCCCGATAATGGGGCACCACACGCTGTACCAATCCAACCTTTCCTGAAAATGTCTCCATCACGCCACCAGCGCTTTCAAGTAGGACTCCACCATCTCGTCCAGGCTGAAGACGGCTTCCGCCTGTGCCCGGGCACTTTGGCGGTAAGCGGGGTTATCCTGCAATATCCTGGCACAAGCATGGGCTAAGGGCGGGATGCTGGGATCTTCGAGCTGCCAGTGATCGGCGCCATAGGGCACGACTTCGCCAGCGCCACCCTGCACCAGCTCAGCCAGCGCCCCTGTGTCATAGGCGACGACGGGCAGCCCGCAAGCCAGGGCTTCAATCACGCTGTTGGGACAGGCGGCGTTTAAGTCTGCGCTGAACAAGACGTGGGCTGAACGGTCAATGCCCGGGATGGATTCCCGTGGGACGACACCGTGCCAGGTGATCCACAGGTCCGGCGCTTGGGATTGAATTTGTGCTTTTAGTCCATCGCTGACATCGCCGACGACCATGAGTTCCACCGTCAAATCGTGTTTTTCTTGAAGGGTTTGCGCCATCCTTACGACGGTTTCCAGTCCACGGGCATACCCACCGGTCAGGTGCCCTTCCACCAACAGGAGGCGGTAATGATCCTTGGGAGGCTGTTCTAGCCCATGGGGCGAATAGGTTTCCAGGTTCACACCGTTATAGGTGACCTGGTTGGGTTTCGATGGGTTTCCATAGACTCGGTTCCACCAATCTCGGCTGAATTGGCTCTGATAGACGATGTGGTCGGCCAGGGAACGCCGGATCAAAGCCAGGATGGCGTTATTGATCTCAGACCGCAGTGTAATGCGCAGGGGCGTTTTTTCGGCCTTGTGCAGCCAGTTCATTCCGTTCAACCGCTGCACGATATGCACGCCTCGGCGCTTGGCGCGCCACAACGCAAACAGGTTGCGAGTACCGCCGATCACCAGGATGGACTGATTGTCAGGGTGATTCAGGTCAAAGGTGATGGGGATATTTCTTTTGGTTAGTCCTTGGATTAACTTCGCCTGGAAGGAGACCATTCCCCCCAGCCCCGCCAGTTTGGGCACCAGGCAGATTTGTCCCTTCATGGTCACTCACCACCTAAATTCGGACGCTGACCGACGCAGCGAGCGGGCGCCCCTGCCCAGATCTCGTTATCGCCGGTGGACTGCAGCAGGACGGCATTGGCGCCGACAACGGTGCCGTCGCCGACGCGCAGGATACCTTCTTTGCATAATACTTTGCAGCCTGAGCAGAGGATGACGTTGTCGCCGATCTCAACCCCATCAAATTCTGATCGTTCGCTGGGTAGGTAGATATCCGCCCGGCCAATAGTGACGCCTTGGTAGATGTGCACGCCTGAGCCGATTTTGGCTTTGCTGTGGACGACCACGCCGTGCCCCCCGTGTTCGAGGATAAAACCTGGTCCAATAGGCACGGAGAGGGGAATCTCCGACCCCAGCAGCTTCAACAGATAATACGCCAATTTTCCGATCACGGGACGCTGGCGGGCGTAAACCAGGCGGGTGTAAAAGTCCGTTTTCGCCATCAGGCATCCCTCCGCCAGTTAAGCAGGACTTCTACGATCCTTTCAGCAGCATGCCCGTCGCCGTAGGGATTGGTTGCGCCGGACATCTCAGCATAGGCATCAGGGTCTTCTAAAAGGCGCTGTGTTTCCCGCAGGATGCGATCCGGGTCCGTGCCGACGAGTTTCAATGTGCCTGCTTTCACACCTTCCTGCCGTTCCGTACTTTCCCGTAAAACGAGGGTGGGGATGCCGAAGGTAGGGGCTTCTTCCTGAATGCCGCCGGAATCCGTGAGGATCAGGGTGGCGTGCTTCATTAAATGCACAAGGGGGAGATAATCCAGGGGCGGCAGGAGGATGATGTTGTCGACTTCCGACAATGCATCATAGACCGGTTTTTGGATGTTGGGGTTAAGGTGCACGGGATAGATCAGTGTGATCTTTTCTTTATATGTCTGGGCGATTCGTTTTAGGGCACTGCAGATGTTCTTGATGGGTTGGCCGAAGTTCTCCCTGCGGTGGGCGGTCACCAGGATAAGCTGCCGTTCACCAGAGGATACCTCGGCTCGATCAAGGAGGTCTTTCGCTTCTGCTGGGATGGGCTGCTGGCGGATGATGTGCAGGGCGTCAATGGCAGGATTACCGGTGACTTTGATGATCTCATCAGGAACGCCCTCCCGCAATAAATTCTGGCGGTTGTTCTCGGTGGGGGCAAAATGAGCATCCGCGACAACCCCGGCGATGCGTCGATTGATTTCCTCGGGGAAGGGCTGCCATTTGTCGTGGGTGCGCAAGCCGGCTTCGACATGCCCGACTTTGATGTGGTTGTAAAACCCTAAAACCGCTGCCACCATAACGGTGGTCGTGTCCCCCTGGATCAGCAGCCAATCGGGCTTCTCATCCTTGAGCACCGTATCCAGGTCGCTGAAGATGCGGGCTGTCAGTTGGGGGAGGCTTTGGTTAGGTTTCATCAGGTCAAGGTCGATGTCTGGCTTTATATCAAAGGCATCCAGTACTTGATCCAGCATCTCCCGGTGTTGGGCCGTCACGCATACCCGCGACTCAATTTGCTCTGAGTGCTTTTCCAATTGTTTGATGACCGGGGCAAGTTTCACCGCCTCGGGGCGAGTGCCGAAGACGACGAGAACACGCAGTTTTGATTTCATGTCAACAATTATACTTTAAGCTGGTCTATAGGCGTGAGGGCGATAGCGATGAGAAGAATAAAGACCGCCAAATGCGAGAAAAACTTGAGGTGAAAATCGGATTTAATTTTGACTCGGATATGCTATACTTTTAATTAATGATGAAGAGCAATGATTGGAAGTCCTGGGGAGTGTTTCTGGAGCGCTGGGGGTTGAGGTCGTTGGTGTGCGAGATGATGGACCATGCGCGTCCCTTATTTCCGTTTGCGGCTCAAGTGATGGTCCTGGGCTTACCGCTTTTCAAAGGCTCTCCGTTTGGCGCACAGTATCAGGGTCTGATAGATATGCTGGGGGATGAGGATCATGTTGCCCTGTTTTCCAAATATCTGCAAGGAGGAGGGGTATGACCTGGTCGCTGGTTGGGTGGATCCTTATCGGATTATCAGCCGTGCTGCTGCTCATATTCCATTTCCTACTTAAAGAAAGAAAAGCCTATCACGTGCGGCGTTTTCCAGCTGTTCAACGGTTGAAAACATCCCGTGTGTCCGCTTTGGAGCGCGGCATGAAACGGGGGGTTTTTATCGGGCACCGTCTCTGGTCCCGCTCCTACCCCGGTTTGGGGTTGGGGGCTGTTTCGGCGCTGCCAGCGTTCATGGACGCAGAAAGCGCATCGGATAGCGGACAACGCGTGTTTACCAGTGAGGGAAGCCTCTTGATGCTTGCCAGGCAGATTGCTCTGGGAGAATATCAGGGTGGTTTTTCGAAGACGCTGAATGATGTATTGTCGGGATTATCCTTGCCTGGGGTGAGTCCCCTATCCTTTACAGCAGGGATGGCATCGGAATTGCGATCTCAACCCTATGGGTCACTGGCGTTGTTTGGAAATTATGGTACTGAAGCCCTTCTGTGGACGGAAGCGCTTGCGGATCAGGGTGAGTTTGTATTTGCCGGTGCGGGTTCTCTCTCTTCGCAGTCTGTCCTATTCCTTAGTGTGCGGGACTTGTTGATGGGGGAGGAAGTGTTCACGCTGCCCGGCTTGATTGAAGCCAGGGCTGCGAATGAAGCCGGCTGGCTGACAGAGGACATCCTGCGCTTGCTGCTCATTCTGATGATCCTTGTTGGTGCGGTTTTAAAAATGGCAGGGGCTCTATGAAGAAAATCGTGTGGATTGTCATCGCTGTTGTTACTGGCTTGATCGTCCTGGCAGGTTATTTTTTCCAGGCGCAATTAGGTCCTGTCCTATCAATGATTTTGGATTGGGGTATCTTACTGGCAGGCGCGGCTGGATTAATCGGTGTGGCATACTTGTTTCGCATGCATTTATTGAAAATCATCCAAAATAAAAAGGGTGCTTTTTATAGCGGGGTCGTGCTGGCAGCTTTTTTGTTTGCACTTATCGCCGGTTTTATCCTGACGCCACAGAACTCGTTTTATCGTCACCTGATCCTGAATGTTCAGATTCCTGTTGAAGCGAGTCTCCTGGCGATCCTAGCCGTCATGCTTTTGTATGCCGGTTTGCGCCTGATCCAGACACGGGGATGGACGCCGATGTCGGGGGCTTTTCTGGTGAGTGCGATCCTTTCATTGATCATTGATCTGGGATTTGTCCAGACACGATCGGGCACATTGGGCGCTGAGCTTATTGCTTTACTTGATCGTTTGCCGATAGCTGGGGCGCGGGGCATCCTCTTGGGGATGGCTTTGGGCGGCATGGTTGTTGGTTTGCGTGTGTTATTAACTGTGGATCGACCTTACGGTGAGTGAGATGATTGTTATTTGTCCTGAATGCGGTGCAGAGAACAGCCTGACAGCGGAAGTCTGTCAGGAATGCGGTGCGTCCCTGCTGGGCGTTATACCTTCTCCTTCGTCTGAACCGCTGGAGCCTGAGGGGGATGATTTGGATTTATTTGCTCAGGATGATCCAGACCTCCCCGATCTACTCAACGCCCTCAAGCAGTATGAGGAAGTGTCAGATGATGGCGGCGAAGAACAGGAGCCAACCCCGGATTCACCAAAAGAATCCGTAAAGAATCCCCTTGATTTTAATGCGGGCGAGGATGAAGATAGCATTCCGGAATGGTTAAAACGCATTAGAAAGCGCGCCCATGAAGAAAAAGACGCTATAGGGGAAATCACCCGAAAAATCAATACTGCGCAGGAACGCCTTGAAAGCGAAAAAAACGGAAACAAACGGAAACAATACGAATCTTATCTGCAGCGGCTGCGCGGGCAAAAGCGAGGCATTGAAGAGCAGCTGGGAGAACATCACGAATCCAGCAAAGATGATTTGGATTGGCTTTCCAAGATAAAGAAAGCAGAAGGCAAGCATTCAGACACCTATCAGGAGGACCAGCCTTCCATTGATGAGCGCCAGGGCGACAGCTTGCTGCAATGGTTGGTGGCAGTTGAAAACGGCGACGAAGCGCCGGAGCCTCTATCGGAGATGGAAGAAGAGTTTGTGGAGAGGCATCGAGGGGAAACCCTCCCAACTCGGATTTCATCACAGGAGCCGGACCTGGAATCAACTCAGCCGATGAGCCGGGATGAGCTGGAATTCAAGCCGCCGGAATTATCCATTTCCAGTGAAGAACAAGCGCAGGCGGATCAGTTAGCGGCGACCATTGTTGATGAGCGAGCTTCTCGTCCGGATCGTCAACCCAAACGAGCACCCTTGAAGTGGGTGATGCGTTTAGTCTTGGGGCTGATTCTGATCGCAGGATTGAGTTTTCCATTATTTATAGGCGGTGCCCCTACACTCCCGCAGGGCTTGCTTCAACCACAGAATGAAGCGCTTCTATATTGGGCTCGGGAGGTTCCGGCGGAGACTTCTTTATTGTTGGTTTTTGATTATTCGGCTGGTTATGCCAGCGAGATAGCCCTGGTGGCTCGCCCAATCCTCAAAGAGGCAATTAAACAGGGCAGCGCGATTACTCTTGTTTCTTCAACTCCCTCAGGTTCTTTGCTTGCCAAGAGGTTATTTGGCGAGCTTGATGCGAGCGCTGCTTATAAGGTAACAGATTATGGGTATTTCCCAGTTGCAGCCTATGGCGCTTATGGCATGGCGAGTGGAGGGTTTTCGGAAGACGCACTGCTGGATGTACCTGAGATGGGAAAACCCCTGCCGTCCGATGGGTTTGATGGTGTATTGATATTATCGGATAGTTTTGAAGGCGCTCAGGTTTGGATAGAACAAATCAGTTCCTTAATGCCAGAGATACCTTTGAACCTGGTGGTCACGGCGCAGGCTGGACCGATGCTGCTTCCCTATTGGGAATCCGGTCAGGTTAATGGTATGGTTTCAGGATTGTCGGAAGCTGCAGGCGTGGAAAGGGCTTTGTCCGATGGGGAATCGGTTGCCACCCGATGGCGGTCGTATCAAACCGGACTGTTAATCTTAATTGCTGTGCTGGTAATTGGTGCAATTTTCAATACGGATACCAGAGGGGCGGACAGGCGGCGAGGTGAAGAATGAGTCTGAGTGAGTTGATCTGGGGAGGCGTGGGTTTCCTACTTACCGTGATGGTTCTGAGTTATCTGATCGGGGATAACTTTTTCTTCCGTCTGGCAGCGCATTTGTTTATCGGGTTGACAGCGGGATATCTGGTTGTTCTCATCGTTCATCATATCCTCTATCCATATCTCATTACGCCCCTGGCGACGCACTCCTGGATGGAGGCGCTGTGGCTGGGCATTCCACTACTGCTGATCCTCTTGTTGGTATTGAGTCAGATCCCTAAATTGGCGGGGTTGGGAAGCATTCCATTGGCTTTTTTGGTCGGTTTGACGGCCGCGGTAGCCATCGGTGGCGCGGTCTTTGGTACGTTGATTCCCCAGGTAAGATCGCTGATTGATGCTTTTGACCCAGCATTTTGGTATCAAGCTGCTGAGCGCCCCTGGCTGCGGATTGTGGATAGCGCGCTGATGCTGGTTGGGGCTGTGACCACCCTCAGTTTCTTCCATTTTGGGCGGAAATGGCGCGTTGATAAAAAAGAACAAGTGGTTGAACGCCCCCGTATTCTTGAAATCTTAAGCAAGGTTGGACAGATCTTTATCGGGATCACCCTGGGCGCGGTTTTTGCCGGTGTGTTTTCATCAGCACTCCTGGCGCTGATTGATCGGATTGCCTTCATTGTTGACTTTATCGCTGGCTTGGTAGGGGGTGGGGGATGACCCAGGAACCCTTATCCGTACTTCTGGGTTTAGATATTGGACGGATCCATACCCGTGCCTCCTTGTTTGGTGTTGTAGATGGGAAATACCAACTGCTAGGGTGTCAAACGGCACCCACCAGCCTGGGCCCCGGGCTGCATCTGGGCACAGGTGCCGGTGAGGTGATGGGTGCGCTTCAGCGTGCATCTGAGCACATTATTATGAAGGCTGAAGGCGGGCTTGTCATGCCGGTAACAGCCGTTGGGTTGGGCGTTGATCAGGTGGCGCTGACGACATCGGCTGGACCGCGAATTAAAACCGCCCTCCTCGGGTTGACCCAGGGCGGCTCATTAGCAGCCGGACGGGCTTTGGTGAATTCCATGCCCCTGGAATTGGTCGCCAGTTATGGGTTAGCGGATCTGGTCGACGATTCAAAAATGGTCCAATCTTTATTGACGCTGAGACCAGAACTCGTGATCCTCGTGGGTGGTGAGGATGGCGGCGCAAAAGAACCTCTGCTCCGATGGGTTGAGGTTTTACGGTTATTTTATCGTTTGCTGCCCGCTCATGTTAAACCCCCTGTGATTTTTGCCGGCAATGCGCAGGTTGAAAATGACCTCCGTCGTCGTCTGGAATCACAGACACCTCTCCATATAGCGCCCAACATTATGCCTGTACAGGGGAAATGGGATTTGGTTCCCGCACAAAACTTGATTGAAGATGAAATCTTCCGGGTTTGGGAGGAGCGTGTGCCGGGGCTGCAGGATTTGTTGCAACTATCTCAGAGCCTGAAGGGGTCCAAGGCTTTTTCAATCAACCGCTCAGCCCGATATCTTAGCCGGACGGTGGAGGCTCATCGGTCAGACTCTGGAGATCACGGACTCCTAATTGCAGACCTGGGCGGAGGATCGACAGTACTTTCAGCTAGTTTGAACGGTAAAACTGGAACAGTGATGACGGACACCTGGCGGGACGTATCAACAATGGAAGATGAGGGCTTCCTTCATGAAATTCATCGCTGGACGGCGGCGCCGGTTACGGTGCAGGAGACAGCGCAATACCTGGGTATGCACTCCCTTCATCCTTCCACAGTTCCTATAACCCTTAGAGAATTGGCGCTATCTCAGAGTGTTGCTCGCTTCCAATTAAGACAGACGATGCAAAAGTTGATCAATCACACTCCCTGGCTGTCATATCTTGATCGGGGATGTTACATGGATCGTTTCGAGCCGGTGATCGCCAGTGGGGCAGCCCTGACCATGGCGCCCACCTCGGGCGAGGCGATGTTGATCTTGTTGGACGGGCTGCAGCCTTGTGGGATCACAACAATGGTGCTGGACAGGCATCACCTCCTGCCGCTGCTGGCTGTGGTGGGGGAAGCCCAGCCTGTGCTCCCTGTGCACGTGATGAACACGGACGCATTTGAAAATCTAGGAACTGTTATTGCGCCAATCAGCCGCGCACCACAAGGCGAGATGATCCTATCAGTGCGGGTGGAGACAGAGGCTGGGAAAACCTATTCTGTTGATATCGAACAAGGGTCGCTGCGTCGTCTGCTTATTCCTATGGGCGACTCCGCTGTGTTAGAAATCCAGCCTGATCGCCGAACCGATGTCGGTTTCAATGGTAGGGGTATTGGCGGGCGTTTGAAGGTAACAGGCGGTCTGTTAGGCCTGGTGATTGACGCGCGCGGGCGTCCTTTGCGGTTGCCTGATGAGGATGAAGATCGCGTGGAACAACTCCGGCGCTGGTTGTGGATTCTGGGTGGTTGATAGTTATGATTTACGAGAGGGATTATGTTCACTGATGTACTGAGAGCCGCTTCAATATTGGACATCCAGCGAACCCGTCAGTTGCCTTTTCCAGGGACTGTGCTGGTGGCAGAAGGCGACAAGGTTAATCCTGAAGACGTGATCGCTGAAACATCGCTGCCCAAAGAAATCGTGATGCTGGATATTGCCCGAGGCTTGGGTCTTTCTCAGGATGAAGCGGAAACCTGCATCGTGAGAGAGGTTGGAGAGGCGCTTGTGGAAGGCGATATCGTCGCGCAATGTGAAAAGCCTCTCCCCCGTCTGGTACGGGCTCCTGTGGATGGCAGGCTGGTGGATGTTGTTCGTGGACAGGCAGTGATCGCGGCAGGTGAAAGTTCCATTCAGGTCAGTGCTGGGATGATCGGTGATATTGTTGAGGTCATCCCGGAGTATGGCGCGGTGATTCATGCCCACGGAAGTTTGCTTCAAGGTGTGTGGGGTAATGGGAGAATCGGAAAAGGCACCCTTCATTGGGTGGACTCGCCGCCATCGACGTCGATTGAGACTTCAGCGTTGGATGATTTGGAAAAAGGCCAAATACTGGCTGGCGGACTTTGCCTCCATGTCTCTGTACTCGAATGTGCCCAGGAAAAAGAAGCGGCGGGAGTTATCCTGAATGCCATAGCGCCTGAACTGATATCTTCAGCGATGGCATTGTCCTTCCCAGTGATCGTCCTTGGCGGGTTTGGTGTTCTTCCGGTGGATCAGAGAACTGTTGATTTGCTTTGCTCCCAAGCTGGGAAGACCGCTTGTGTGAACGCGGCTGCTGCAGATGATGTGAAAGGGCTGAGGCCGGAGGTGATTATCCCGTTGGAGGGTAAGCTGACCGGCGAAGACCTGGGATTCCAAAGTGAGATCGCGGCGGGACGGCGTGTTCGAATACTGAGCGGGGAGTTTGCCGGCAGAGTTGGAGAAGTTGAAGAATGCCTGGAAGAGCCTCTTCGATTTGAAAGCGGTTTGGAAGTCAATTCAGCTGCGATTTGTCTGGATGATGGTAAATCCGTAACCTTACCCCAGAGTAATCTTGTCATTCTTGAGTAGAAAACAATCCTCCCTATTAATTTTCCCTGACAAGTATTCAATATTGACTTAAGGTGTGGGGGTTGGTGTGGGCGTAACCACCAATGAACTGAGCAGCCACCCCATCTCCTCAGAGTCGGTGCGAACTTTGAACCAGCGCGTGCCACCTTCGCTGACAACTGCATCCAGGATTTCAATCATATCGTTATCATTGACATAGGTAATAACAGCCGCTTCAAAGTTCGGTGTTTCCCGAACAACACCACCGATTAGTGAATCCACGCGTCCCCAATAGGACGTCGGCTCTGGTGTGAGTGTAGGTGTTGAAGTGGGCGTTGGCGTTGGTGAGAGGGCGAATGTGGCTGAGAGGCTGGGTGAGGGCGGTAAGGTGGAAGTGGCTGGTATCTCTGTTAATGTGGGTGAAGATAACGTGTCAGCGTCGGGGGAGTCGGAGACGATGATGATGGCAGTCGGTGTTGGTGAGGATTTCATTATAGCGATCATGTCTCTAGGATTCAAATTTAATCCCAAACCCAGAAGCGCAAGAGCCAGGGCAAGCGGCAGCATTGTTAAAAGCCAACCAAGAGCCTTCTTTGGGAAGAAACCCAACAACAGGAAAGCCATTATGGCTGCAAAAACAGCGATCATCAAATGAAGAAATCCGATCAGTAAAGCGCCGGGCCAGAGTTGAGCGTTCCCCAGTACGAAGCCAAACCCCGAAATAGCTAATGGGATTAAAATTTCATAAGAGAGAAACGCGCCGATCAGTTGAGGAAGTCTGCCCTGGCGGAGCAAAATCAGACCGCCAAGAAGCGTGCCCCCACCGACGAGGCTCATATCAAGCCAGTAAGGTGCGCTGAACCTGGTGACACCTAAGTTTGAAAGATTTCCTTCTTTTTGGAGCCAGCCAGCCAGTGCGCCGGCGGTCAAAATCAGGATGATGGAAATGAGGGTACTGATCAGGGATTTAAGACCGCTCCTTATTTTCAATGTCGTTGGGAGGAGACCCAATCTGAACACAGGGGGCAGGGAAGGCAGCACGAGAACTGCCACGATCAACAGTGCGGGATCGTTGAAATACAGCGCTGCGCCTAAAACCAAAGCGCCGATCAACGTAAGGAGAAAGAAGTTGAGTGTTGGCGAGGTCAACTCGATCAGTGAATCAAGCAGTATTTGTCGTTCGGCAGGTGTTGCTGAACGCGGCAAACGGCGGATGTGACGCTGTCTGGCGGGGGGCAGATCGTTGATATCGTCAGGCAAAGGTTCGCTGCTGGGTAGGCTCATGGCATTTTTCCATTAACTAATGACAATTAGAGCAATTTTCTCTTTTCCATTATAATACATGCCCCCAAAGTTTAAAGAAATGTCTAAAATATTTCTCAGTTTTGTTCGAGCGAAAAATTATCTTCTATTAAGGTAAAATTGAATTAATGAAGAAGCATAGTTGCCTAAAAAAGCTCATTCAGTTGACGGGGATCGTTATTGCCATTGCCCTCTCAGCCTGTACGCCCGACTCAACACCAATGACAGATCAACCCACTGCGGTAGAACTGACCACGGAAGCGCCGGCGGTGACAGATACTCAGGAACCTACAATAACCGTATCTGTGCCAACAGTGTTGCTCCTTTACACGGATGAGGCTGATCTCCTTACATTGTCCCAAACACAATCAGCGTTAACAACGTTGACAGAACAATCCGGGCTTACTTTGGTGACGAGCGATGAATTTCTGCCGGAAATGCTAACCTCCAATGTGCGCGTTGTGGTGGGGGTGGGAGAGGGGTTGAATTTGAGCAGTCTTTCTTCCTCAGCGCCCGATATCCGTTTTGTCGCTGTTGATGATCCGAACGCAGTTCCAACAGATAACCTGTTTGTGATTGGTGATCCATTGGCACGCCAGCAGCGGCAGGCTTTTATGGCTGGGTATTTGGCGGCGGTTATTTCTTCAGATTATAAGGTGAGCGGTTTGTTTTCATCTGACGCCAACACTGAGGTTGTGAACGCGTTCGTCATCGGTGCGGAATATTTCTGTGGGATTTGTAGACCGAGTTATCCGCCTTACAACAACTTCCCATCCTGGGATTCTATTTCCCCTGGTGTAAGCGAAAGCGGATTACAATCAGTGATTGATGGTCTCGTGAATTACGGCGTAGAGATTCTTTATTTGCAGGGTGAGTTAATTTCACCGGAATTGCTTTCAAATCTAGCAAATGTAGGGATTCTGGTGGTCAGCGATTCTCCCCCGGATATGGTCCGCAACAATTGGGTGGGGACGGTTCAATCGGATTTTGGGGCGGCTCTCGTTGATATTTGGGATGCTGTCCTCAACGGGTCAAACGGCATGAAGGTACCCGCCTCTGTCACCCTGGCGGACATGGAGGCCGAATGGGTCTCAGAGGGGCGACTGCGTTTGTTCGAAAATATGTCAGCGGATCTTGATGCGGGATTGGTATTGACCGAATATGCTCCTTAAGACAAGAGTTATTCGGCGCTGGGTGGGTTACCCGTAAAAGGTTCAGATGTTGCCTGACCAGGTTGTGAAATACCTTCCCGGCGAAGAACCTTAACAATGGTCATAGCAATGATCTTAATATCCAGCCACAGGGACCAGTGGTCAACGTACCATACATCGAGGGCGAATTTTGCCTGCCAGGTGAGGGCGTTTCGACCGTGAACCTGCGCCCAACCAGTTATCCCGGGTAGGACATCATGACGACGGGATTGTTCTGAATTATAAAGTGGCAGGTAGGATATTAATAAGGGGCGAGGACCAACAAGACTCATTTCACCTTTCATCACATTGATGAGCTCTGGCAGTTCATCAAGGCTTGTGGTGCGCAGGAATTGTCCCAGTTTTGTCAGCCGTTTTGCGTCTGGCAATGGATTGCCTTTAGCATCATTTTGGTCGAGCATGGTGCGGAATTTATAGATTTTAAAAACTTCCCCATGATAACCGGGGCGTTTCTGTTGAAAGAGGATTGGGAATCCATGCCGAACAGCCACTGCGATGGCGATGATGAGTATCACGGGTGAGAGGATTATCAGCAGTGGGACGGTCAACAAGAGGTCATACAACCGTTTGACAAAAGGAGTGCCTTTAGGCAATAATTTAAAGGTCATTATTAATAGGATTGTACCAAATAAGCAATATAATTTGATAAAATGGACTTTCAGAAGAATGGGTAATAATTAAGAAAGGATTGAGGATGGACGAGCGAATTCTGATAATTGAGGATGATGAGGAAATTCTGCGAGTGTTGAAACGCGTGCTGACCTATGAGGGGTATATTGTGGACACTGCCCTAACGGGGAAAGCGGGTTTGGTTCTGGCGCAGGAACAGCGCCCGGATCTGATTGTTTTAGATTGGATGCTGCCCAGTATGGATGGATTGGAAGTCAGCCGCCGCTTGCAGAAACTGGGGAACCAGCCTATTTTGATGTTGACAGCTAAAGATACGACACAGGATCGGGTTGAAGGGCTTGATGCTGGTGCGGACGATTATGTCGTAAAGCCTTTTGAAATTGAGGAATTGCTCGCCAGAATTCGTGCGTTGCTTCGACGAACGGCTGCTGATCGTGTGAAAGTCCTTGAATTTGAGGATCTCACCCTCGACAGTAGCACGCGTAGAGCCAAGCGCGGGGATCGTGAGATTGAACTGACCGCAAAGGAATATGATCTGCTTGAATTATTCATGCGCCATCCAAACCAGGTGATGACTCGTGAAGTGATTTTTGATCGGGTTTGGGATTATGACTTTGGCGGTGAGAGCAATGTGTTGGATGTCTATATTCGCTATCTTCGTCAGAAAATGGAAGAAGATGGTGATTCCCGCTTGATTTATACTGTTCGGGGTGTAGGATACGTATTGCGAGAGCCTGAAGAGTAAAAATCTCTAATGTCGCTTCGTCTCCGCCTGACATTGATCTTTACAGCTTTGCTGAGTGGTGTAGTGCTGCTTCTCAGCATTGTTGTCTATTCAATGGTCAGCGTGGTGATGGTCAATCAGGTTGATGATGTACTTCAGGAAAACGCTAATCTTATTATAGATGTCTTACAGGGCGATGTATTGGGGGAGGTTGAGATTGATGATGGAGTATTGAATATCCCCAATACGATTCAATATCAGGTGTGGTCTGAGGAGGGTCGTATCATATATTCTTCGGAAAACACTGAGGTACTCGCTAACGCTTTGGACATTGAAGCCATTAATCAGAATGAGACAATTTTTCGTAATGTGAAAATCCAGGAAACACCCTATAGAATATTAACGGTTCCTTTAATGATTGCAGATTCCAGTGCAGGTTGGCTGCAGGTGGGGTTTAGCATGACGGATCTTCAGTATACACAGCGCCTGCTGTTGATCGTGTTTGGCATCTCTGCCTTGTTCTCGATCATTATCGCTGGTGTGCTTGGGTGGCTGGTGACAGGTCAGGCGCTTGAGCCGTTGGAAAAGATGGCAAGGATTACAGATCGCATTACCAGCACAGATGATCTTTCTCAACGTATTCCGGTGAATACGGCTCAACATGATGAAATTGGAAAACTCGTCCTTACTTTTAACAAGACACTGGTCCGGCTGGAGCGGTTATTTAATATGCAGCGGCGGTTCCTGGCGGATGTCAGCCATGAATTACGGACCCCACTGACCGTCATCAAAGGGAATGTTGGGCTGATGAGAATGATGAATGCTTATGATGAAGAATCGCTCAGCAGTATTGAATCGGAAGTGGATCGTCTGACCCGCCTTGTAAAAGATTTGTTATTAATGTCCCAAGCGGAGACCGGAAGGCTGCCGTTGATGCTGGAACCGGTTGAGCTTGATGATCTTGTATTAGAAGTGTTTGAGGAAATGACGGTGCTTTCCGCTGGGGTTCATGATATCCGTATTGAGAATATTGAACCTGCTGTTGTGACCGGTGATCGGGATCGGCTGAAACAAGTTTTACTCAACTTGGGAAGTAATGCAGTAAAGTTTTCACCTGAAAACGGACGCATTATCCTGGGTTTATCTCTTAGAAAGAAGTGGGCGTTGATCACCATCAGTGATGAGGGCCCTGGTATCCCTCTGGAAGAACGCGATTATCTTTTTGAACGCTTTTACCGTGGTGATAAATCCAGAAAGCGCACAGTGGATGAAACGGGTTTTGGATTAGGTTTGCCGATCGCTTATTGGATCACCCGCAGTCATGGTGGGCGCATTGATGTTGAATCGGAGATCGGCAAAGGAACAAAATTCTTAGTTTGGCTACCAGTTTCACAATCGGAAATTCCTACGAAGCCGCTGCATTAGGTGGGGATAAGAAACGGGGCTTATCGAATGCCAAGAATAAATTCGGCTTGCTGACATAAGTTTTTCCCTCCGGAATCAAGCCATGCCGTTATTGCCGCGCTTTTATGTTCATTGGTTTTCGCCTCCTCATAAATTGCTGCACCAAACAGTACATATCTTTGCGTTTCTTCCGCCCAGGAAAGAATATCCTCTTCCCAGTACTGCACGGAAGGGCTGAAATAACTAAACATACTCGGCTGGGCGTTTTTTTGATTCTTTTACAAAAATGGGAATACCGCTTGTCTTGGGGATTAACAATATCAGCCATGAACCAGCAATCATCAGCAGTATTGAACCAATATAGTAATATAGCAATCCCTTACCTTGCTCATTTTTTGTTTTCTGCTGGACTCTTTGCTGGAAGATGTACTAATTTGACATACCTTTATTCCTTATGTCAAATTATAAAGGCTATTCTATTGTTCTCTGTTGATAGGTTTTGGTATGGCGGATACAGGAAGTTATGATTGCAAGAGGTGTCTATAATAGCAGATTCCAAACTTGAGAGGGTACATTTTTGCTTGACCTTTACCCCCAAATCGGATAGACTCTTAACTCACACTGCATGCCTATATGCTCGATAATAAAGCCTTGCGTTTAGTTTTAGGCTTTGGTATAATCGTGCAGTCTTACGGCGTTTTGTAGTTTAAAAAACAAGTGTTTTGCCGATGTAGCTCAATGGTAGAGCAATCGCCTTGTAAGTGATAGGTTATGGGTTCGATTCCCATCATCGGCTCAGCTTATACGTTTGCGATTGGGATTTATTTTGCGAAACGATCCCGATCTCGAGCGAGTGATAAGCTCGCTTGGTCCAGGACGGTTACCCAAGTGGACAAAGGGGACTGACTGTAAATCAGTTGGCACAGGCCTTCGTTGGTTCGAATCCAACACCGTCCACTTCTGGCAGCCTCTGGCTTCCAGTCGGATCGGCTGCCCTCATAGCTCAGTCGGTAGAGCGCATTCTTGGTAAGAATGAGGTCATGGGTTCAAATCCCATTGAGGGCTTTCTGCCGAAATATGATTTATAGATTTTAAAGAATGTAGCTTTTATCTAAGGAGAAAGGAATATATGGCCAAGGCGAAATTTGAACGATCGAAGCCGCACCTGAACGTGGGCACAATGG
>CAZNRI010000027.1:0-38725 GCA_964575595.1 uncultured Candidatus Brevefilum sp. | reverse complement strand
TTCAGCTTACCTTTCTACTACCAGCTTTGTTGCACTTATGAGTTGAATCCAAGATTCAATAAAGACTGCTGTTTATCAAATAACTTCATAATATGATATACGAAGACACAAATTCTACAAAGTATAGCATAATTTAATTTCTCTCAATGGAAGTTTACCCCGAAACACTATTAGCGTTCAAACGGTAATCGTGAAATTCTAAGCGCCCACCATCGTATCCAGATCATGCCAATAAATACAAAGACGGGTAAACCTATTGTCATTAATGGCAAAGACTGTTCTGCATCAAACGATATTCCAGTCCTGACCAGCAGCCATGAGGTGGTTGAAATAGTCATCAATAAAATCCAGGAAAATATACATCCAAACCTACCCCATCTCTCGGACCAAAATTTAAAAATCATAAACATTGCAGGTAGGAGGAGGGACAATTGGTAGGTGTTTACACTGACATGGAAAAAGTAGGCAATGACCAGCGTTGTAAGCACCTTCCATATAAATTCATCTCCCTTTTTTCCCAAGAGTGTGATCCAGAGGACCAATAAATAGATGGCAAAAGAAGCGTGTAAGAATATTGAGAGATAATTGGCAATTCCGGGCAATAATCCCGCCACATTCATCAAAGGTGTGCGAATCCATTCCCAATTTCCATACAAATCATAAACTACTCGCAGCCAATTCATTGGCCAGGGTGGAAGTAGCAAAAGAGTAACTGCAAGTAAAAAAGCAACGCCAGAGAGATAAGCCTTGAGAATCGACCACCGTCTTCGAGTGATACTCCAAATGATTAATAGCGTGATGATTAACCCCGTGGTCGGAAATGATCCAAAAGTGAGTGCCAGGACAAATCCAGCCATAGCGTCGTGTCCTTGCATAATCAAATAGATGCTTAGTAGCATCAAGAGAATAATTATCGGACTCAATAAACCCTTGATAACAGCATCTATCCCGGGCATCCATAGAATCACGAGGAGAAGAACGGTAATCCTCTCGAAGAGAGTTAATTCCCATCCGGATAACTTCAAACTCAGATAACCCATTAATCCTGAGGCGGTGAATAATAAAGTCACCCAAATGGCTCGACTAATTTCATAAGGTATCAGGCTAAAGGGCAAATAGAAAATAAGGTTGATAACAGGTTCAATCAGTGTTCGCGAATCAGACAATTCACCTAAAAATGAGGAATTATCTATGGTGTCTTCAGCCAAAGCGATCACAGCTTCATCATATGGGCTGACTCCTTCCAGTAACCACATACGTCCAGCCGCCCAGGGAAGCACAAAATGATCTGTAAACCGCATTCGCTGCATTATATAACTCGACAAGAAAACCAACGCGACAAGCGAAATGCCGATCAAGGCAATGAATAAATATTGTGGAGCTGATGTTCTACGATATCTTTTGACCATAATCTGGAGCCCGAGGTGATTTTACCAGTCTGTTCATATCTGGTCAATTAATAACAATTATCTATAATAATTTCTTTTTACTAAATTTCTTTCAATTACATATCATTTCGCCATTTTTTTTATTGAAAATCCATCAAGCTCATAAATAATGCCCCTGCCTTATTTATAAGGAAAGAATTTATCCAAGATTACTTATGAATAACCATTCGTTTTGTTGATTTTTTAGTTAAAAAATAGTATTCTCAAGAGAATGAGTTTTGGAAATAATTCTAAGTTTGAGGGAATTTTTATACTTTGTTCCCGATTGAGATCTGTCACGATCCAGATCCCTAACACAAAAGGATTCTATGGACACAAAGACAAAAACAACCGGTAAATCAAATGGTGGTAGAAAAGTATCCTCTATCGCACGTTTGATCCAAATAGGTAGAAAAAAGACCTTCGTAACCATCAATGATATCCTCCAATTCTTTCCTGATGCGGAACAAGATATTGAACAGTTGGAGGAAGCATTCGCCGCGCTCATCAGCGCTGGGATACCTTATATTGAAGAAGCCTATCTTCTGGAAGAACCTTCAGACGAGGATCTCATACAAGCAGAAAGAGAAGAAAAAGAAGAGGAAGAAGTAAAAGGATCAAAGGATGACCTGGCGAATATTGATACAGACGACACCATCGGATTGTATCTTAAAGAAGTCAGTCGTGTTCCTTTACTCACAGCCCTGGAAGAGGTTGAACTCGCCCAGCGTATTGAAAGCGGTAGGATGGCCCGTGAGGAGTTAGCTCGTGGGAATATCTCTCCCCGCCGACGCATCGAATTACGCCATCTCATTGAGGATGGCTGGGGAGCTCGTGAACATTTGATCACTGCTAATTCACGGTTGGTCATCAGCGTCGCCAAGAAATACATGGGCCGAGGTGTGCCTTTCCTTGATCTCATCCAGGAAGGTAATATCGGTCTTATCCGTGCTACAAAGAAATTTGAATACCGTCGCGGCCACAAATTCAGCACTTATGCTACCTGGTGGATCAGGCAAGCGGTGACACGCGCAATAGCCGATCAAGGCCGCACGATCCGGGTCCCTGTTCACATGGGTGATCAAATCAACAAATTACTTCGCATTCAACACCAATTAACACAGCGGTTGGGACGTGAACCTTCTGTCGAAGAATTAGCAGAGACACTAGAAGTGACACCAAAAAAAGTGGAAAATATGATTCAAGTTGCCAGGAGGCCGCTCTCATTGGAAACCCCAACAGATGATGAAGAAGACTCAATGTTGGGTGATTTCATTGAAGACGATGAAGCTCCACCACCAGATGACACGGCAACATATAATCTACTCAAAGAGCACCTGGGTTCCGTCCTGGACTCGCTGCCTCCCCGCGAGGTTCGTATTTTACAATTACGTTATGGTCTCCTGGATGGTCAAGCCTACACCCTTGAAGAAGTGGGTCGAAAAATGGGTGTAACCCGAGAACGTGTTCGGCAGATCGAAGCTCAAGCGCTCAGCCGCCTTCGTCATCCATCCATCAAGCGGCGCTTAAGGGATTATTTAGGAGAATAATCCAATAATCACATCTTAAAGATACAACACCGCCCTTCAGGGGGCGGTTTTTCTTGACCAGCAGCAAAGAAAAGCGTATCATATTTTATATAGGCAACATCTTTTAGGATACGTGAAAAATTGGTGACAGGATATGATGATGGATAATAATGATCAAGCGTTAACTGGAAATGACAAAGATCGACAAGAACACAAAGCAAAAGATGAAATCCCATCATGGCTTCAAGGATTGGATGAGCCTTATACAGAAGGGACATCATCCGAGGAAAAAGAAAACATCCAATCCGAGGATCATTGGGTCAAGGACGCAGCGGACAGCATAATCGAACCATCCAATCAGCAGGAAGAAGAAGATCAAACGAGATCTAACCACATCGAAGATCTAAATGTCAATGAGCAAGATTATCAACCCGAACAAGATGATTTTGTTGAAATTTCCGATCTTGTAACAAACACAGGTGATGATGAGTTACAAGGCTTAGAAGACGAAACACTTACAGATAATGAAGAATTGCCTAAATGGCTCCATGAAATGATCGCTGAAGAACCAGAGACACCATTTGAAGATACAATTCCATCCGTTGTAGAAGAACAAGAAGATGCACTCTCAGGACAACCCTCAATGGATGAAGCTGTAGAAGTTAAAGAGCAAACAGACGAACCCACCGAACCAATTGATATCACTCAAGAAACACCTGTCGAACAAGAAGAGCCACCCATTGAAATACCAACAATCACTTTTGAACGTGAAGAACCCTTCCCTGAAATCGACGAAGGTACAGACGATTTATCTGTCACAGTTGAGGAACAAGAAGAACAAGAACCAGAGACTCCAAAGACTCTGCGTTTTGCACAATTCCTGCTCAAGCAAGGCGATTACAATCAGGCAATAAATATTATTAATACCTATATTGATAAACCTGAATATTTGGAAGAAATCAATGACTTGCTAACTGATGCGGTCAATGATGGCGCTGATCAAAACAGCGCTGTATGGGAAACGCTTGGTGACATAGCTCTAAATAAAGGGGATTCAGAAAAAGCGATACGTGCCTATACGAAAGCTATTAATATTTTATTGGGTAGGGTTGAGGGAAACCATGAAACTGATTAATGTCTATATGACTGCCGGGCAGCTTGAAGGAGAGATGATTAAAGCTTTTCTTCGGGCGCAAGGCATCCGGGCAGAAATCAGTCAAGAAAGCGTTGCAAAAACCATCGGTCTCTCTGCCGGTAAATTAGGGGAGGTACAAATCCTGGTTCCCGAAGATCAAGCCGACGAGGCTATAATATGCCTAAGACGTATGGAAGCGGGAGAATATGAAAATTCTGATTTTGGAGATTTATCAGACTTAAATAACGCCGAGAACCTCAACGAATAATTTGGCTTGACGTGTTTGTTGGGTACAGGTATAATCTTCTGGCTAAAATGGCATAATATAGATTATTAAGGAGTGTAAGATGACCCCCCTTCCAAAACGAAGAGTTTCCTCTGGACGACGTGACCGCAGGCGTGCACATGATGCGCTAAAAGCGCGCAATGTCGTTATTTGCCCGAATTGTGGTGAACCCCGGTTACCCCATCGTGTCTGCCCCAACTGCGGACACTATCAAGGTCGAGAAATTCTTGATATTTCCGAAAATAAATAATCATCAACTATAAATAAAAACTAAAGCTGGGCTTAATTCCCAGCTTTTTCCTTTAATAGACTTCCTCTTCTTCAGGTTCAGAGGTATCCAGCGTGTTTACTAGATACGGTTCGAACTGATAAAGTATCCTGCGTGGGACTAAACCCTTGATAATGGCGCCATTTTCACCGTTAACAACCTCTTCCACCTGCCCATATTCATGGAATGAAGAAATAATCTTTCCATCCTGATAGGGAATCTCCACTTCTATTTCAATATAAGCCTCAAACAATTCCTCTTCGACCGCTGCCAAGAGTTCTTCTATGCCTTCCCCCGTAATCGCAGAAATAGGATGCATATTGGGGAATTTCTCCAATGTGCCGACAGCACTCTCTGGGTCCTTAAGCAGATCAATTTTATTGAATGCCGTGATGATCGGAATTTCCCCTGCATCAATTTCGACTAATGTTTCCTTGATAGATTTTTCCTGCGCGCTTGCATTGACATGTGTAATGTCAACCACATGCAATAATACATCAGCTTCGGCGATTTCTTCCAGCGTTGCTCGGAAGGCTGCGACAAGCTCGGTTGGGAGTTTCTGGATGAAACCAACCGTATCTGTAAACAAGACCGTCTGTCCTCCCGGCAAGTCCACACGTCGCGTGGTCGGATCAAGCGTCGCAAACAACTTATCAGCCACGTATACATCAGCATCTGAGAGTTTGTTAAGCAGCGTGGATTTTCCAGCATTGGTATACCCGACCAGTGAAACGACTGGAATACGTGACTTCTTGCGGCGTTCACGATATCGAGATCGATGTGCCCGAACTTTTTCCAACTCTTCTTTTAAAACTTCTATTCGGCGAGAGATCATCCGACGGTCAACCTCAAGCTGCGTTTCACCAGGTCCACGCAAACCCACACCACCCACTCCCCCAGCTCGCCCACCGCCACCCCCCGCCTGCCGAGCAAGGTGCGTCCAGGCTCTTGTCAGGCGAGGCAACCGGTATTCATACTGCGCCAATTCCACCTGTAGGCTGCCTTCTTTGGTATTAGCGTGCTGGGCAAAGATATCCAGGATCAATGCTGTACGGTCAATCACTCGGATTGAATCCCCAAACTCTTGTTCCAATTCACGCTGATGCCTAGGTGATAATTCATTGTCAAATATCACCATGTCAGCGTCCAATTCATTTGCAAGGATCTTAACCTCTTCCACCTTTCCCGAACCAATAAAAGTCTTCGGATTTGGATTGTCAAGTTTCTGTATCACCTGACCAACGACCTCAACACCAGCGGTGTCGGCCAAGAGCGATAATTCCTCCAACGAATCCTCTAACGGCAGTAATACATTCTCGTTAAATAAACTGACACCCACCAATAGAGCTTTTTCTTGTGCGCGTTCAATATTAATCAATTGGATTTTTGGCATATTTTTTATACTTTCTTCTTTATCCAGACGCTTAGTCGCTCCATTGCTTCAGATAAACGGTCAACTGGTGTAACCAACGATATGCGCACATATCCTTCTCCTGATTTGCCGTAGACAACACCCGGCGTAACGCTGACCCCAGTCTCTTCTAGCAGGGTTTCGCAAAAAGATATGCTGTCATCCCAAATTTCAGGTATTTTTGCCCAAACATATAAAGAGGCTTTAGGAGGTTCCAAGTAGAAACCTAACATTTGTAAAGTATCAACGATCAAATCACGTCGGCGTTGATATACTAGATTCCGTTCATATACCCATGATTGATCGCCATTGAGGGCAGTTTCAGCGGCTTGCATAATGGGTTTAAAGATAGAAGAATCGCTTTGGCTTTTATAAGTTTGAAGTAAGCGAATGACCTCCCTGTTCCCAACAGCCATACCAACTCGCCACCCAGCCATATTATAAACTTTCGAAAGCGAATTAAATTCAACAGTTGCCTCTTTTGCACCAGGTACCTGTAGAATGCTGGGCGCTTGATAACCATCGAAACACACATCCAGATAAGGTGCATCATGGGCTATTAGAATCTCATGCTTCCTGGCAAAATTGATTACATCTTCAAAATAAGAAAGGGATGCGATGGCTCCTGTGGGGTTATTGGGATAATTCAACCAAATTAATTTTGCCTTTTTTGCTACCTTTTCCGGAATATCGTCAAGATCAGGTAAAAAACCATTTTTTGACAACAGCGGCATGGAATATGTTTCTGCCTGGACGATCAAGGCGCCAACACCGTACACAGGATAACAGGGATCTGGCAACAACACGAGATCACCTTGATTAATATAAACATTATTTAAGTTGAAAACCCCTTCTTTTGAACCAATTAAAGCCAACACTTCTTCTTCGGTGTCAAGTTCCACTCCAAACCTTTTCATATAAAAATCTGCGATTGCCTTTTTGAGAGAAGCAGACCCCCCAGGTTGACCATAACCGTGCATATCAGGTCGCCTGGAAGCTTCCACCAGCGATTCAATGATGAAATCCTTAGGCGGAAGGTCTGGCGATCCAATATCAAGTCGAATGATATCCATCCCCTTTTTCTTGAGTCGCGCGATTTTTTTTGCTAAATCTGCAAAAAAGTAAGGTTTTATTTGTGAGATCCTATTGGCTGGTCTAATATTCATATATGGTTTATACCTCATGTTCAAAGTGGTCAGTAGATTGTATTATAAATCATCCTGGATAAAGGTGCCTAAAAACTCAAATTTATTTTTATAAAATACACAAAGGTTTATGTTATTACAAAAACGTGACTGAAATTTTCAGAAATTTCAATCAAACTTCAACACGTAGGTGGTAAGAAACTTGCATCCATACAATCCAGTCATCAAGCAACTAACCATAAGAATAGATAAATGGCATCACTTCAATATTACGTTGAATTCCCACTCAAGTCATAAAATTCGATAATCCGTTTTTTCCTGAACCGATCTGGCACAATACTTGCAACAATAGCAATGTCCCTATATAATAGGATCAGGAGATGAAATCATGAAACTGACTCACATGCAAGGTCAACATCAAACGCAAAGTCCAATGACGTCTGCGCATATCGCCCAGACGATGACCTTACTCTATATGACCTCCACCGAACTGCTCCAGACGATAGATGTCGAACTATCAAAAAATCCAGCACTGGAGCTCATCAACGAACGCCGCTGCCCCATGTGTGGCAGGAAACTGCCTCCTGAAGGCCCATGCCCTATTTGCAGTCAACCGAAAACAATGGACCCAGATGAGACAATAGTCTTTATCTCACCCAGGGATGATTTTTACTCCTACAGCGGGAAAGGCTCTTCTTATAGTAATGAAATTCCTGAAGACCCTTATGCCTCGATTGAACTCGATTTACCCACCTATGTTTTACGTCAGGTAGCACCGGAACTAGAGTCTGATGAACGGCAGATTGCAGCCATGATTCTGACCAATCTGAACGAAGATGGATTTTTGGATATCGAAATTCATGAGATCTGCCGTTTTCACCACACCACCCCACTAAAAGTTGAAGCTGTCCTGAGAAAGATTCAACGATGTGATCCTCTGGGAGTTTCCGCAAGAAATATTAAAGAAGCCCTTTTAGCCCAGGTGGATTTCCTGTCAGAATCGACCAGGGTTCCGGAATTTACCCACAGGGCAATTAATGAAACGTTGGATTTGTTATTAAAAAACAAATACAGCGAAGTTGCCAAGAAACTGAACACAAACACTCAAAAAATTGAACTGGTTTCTCGTTACATCGGCGATAATTTGAATCCTTTTCCTGCTCGAGCAAATTGGGGCAATTACCGACAACCCAATGACAATACACCAGAAGTATTCCATCAACCTGATGTGATGATTTATTATTTGAATAATAAATCAGGAAATCCCCTTGTGATTGAAATTATCACTCCCTCCCGCGGCTCCTTGCGAATAAACCCGATGTTCAAGAAAGCCTTGAAGGATCAGGCTGGGGAAAAACATGAGGAATGGAAAAAGGATATGGATAAAGCCTCCCTACTGATCAAATGCATCCAACAGCGCAACAATACCATGCGCCAATTGATGGAAAGATTGGTTGAGATTCAAAAATCATTTATAATTCATGGTGATAAATATCTTGAGCCGCTGACACGAGCGCAAATCGCAGAAGAACTGGATGTTCATGAATCGACTATTTCAAGGGCTGTGTCCAATAAAACGGTACAGCTTCCAAATAAAAAAATCATCCCTATGTCCAAGTTCTTCGACCGCAGCCTTGCAGTAAGGGCGATTATGCGGAACATCATCGAGAACGAAAGACACGCCATGAATGATACTGAGATCTTAAGGCACTTGGAAATTCAAGGCATCAGCATAGCTCGTCGGACAGTGGCAAAATATCGGGCAATGGAGGGCATCCTCCCCGCCCACATGAGACGAGTCGAAAAATTCGCAACAGCTTGAGCATAATGTGACCCAAAATATTCCTGATAACTTATCCGATCTGGAAATTACGAAATCCGAAGGGATTCAAACCATCCTGACATTGATTAATTTAATTCCAGATCCTGGAATTCTTTACTGCACGGCTAAAGACGAAATCCTCATTGCTAACAATCCCCTATTTTTATTGACGAAACTGGGTGAGAAAGACTTAATCAACCAACCAATCAAGTCCCTCCTGCCCAACCTATCGGATACAGACCCGATCAGCGGGCACAATAAACGGGCTTTATTAAGACATAAAACACAACCTTCAATCCCCGTTGACGTCCGAATTTTCGCATTAACCCACACAAAAGAATACGAGTTAATCATTCTCAAACCAGTAACCGATGCAGAGAATTCCAAAAGTGGAACTTCAAATCAGATGGAATTAATTGAACAACTGCATAGCCTCTTTAGTCATGAAGAAAACCGAGATATCAAGACTTCATTGATGCATGTCCTTAATTCATCACAACCTTTGTTAGAAGCGGATATTGTTTGTCTTTATAAAGCAAGTGGTTCTATGCCACAGTTGGTGCATTACTTGTCAAGCAATCCAGAATTGTCAGACGAACTCCCAAATCGGCTGACATCTGAAGAACTGGCTACCTACCAGGAACCTTCTTTATGGACGGTGGAAGAACCCCCTCACACATACCTCCAAAAGGCTGCTTCAAGTTCAGGTTACCAATTCCTGACGATGATTCCCTTGGGTCACAAGACGGCCAGGTTTGGTTTGTTTGTGGCTGGGGGAAAGAATCCAAATCAAAACCCCAACCAACTCTCGCTGGCAAACTTGATTGCGGCTTACACGGCTGGTTTGATGCAGGATCAAATTGCATTGAACAACGCCCAGAATTTATCCAACAAGATAAAGCAGGTCGTAAAAATTCAAAACGAGATCGTGTCCAATCTGGATGAAGGCGTCATCATCCTTTCACCCGACCGCACCGTTGCAGAGATCAATCCCGCTGCAGAAAATATCCTGGGCTATGCCAATATGGAAGCCTTACGTCAGCCCATAGATTCCATTCTAATCGGATCCGATTCGCTGGGTGCAGCATTTAATTCAGCCCAGCTAGGGATTCCCACCCTGACCTCCGGCGAATTCACCCTGCATCACCGCAACGGACATTCGTTTCCAGCCCAGATGATGACAACACCTGTGATGAGTAATGGCAAATTGCTTTCAATCATCATCTTAATTCGCGATATGAGTCAGGAAGAGCAAAGCCAGGCTGACAAGAAACAATTGGAACAACGGGCGATTCTGGGTGAAGTGACTGCTATTTTTGCACATGAAGTGCGCAATCCCATCAACGCCATCATCCTGTCATTGCAGGTCATGGAGGATAACCTTCCTGAGGATGATGAGAATCTCAAATGGATTGAGAACATACGCGATGAATGTAATAAATTGATGTATTTGATGGAGAGTGTATTATCCTTTGCGAAACCGCTCGAATATAAAATGTCAGGAGTTAACCTGGATACCATGCTGCCCAAGATACTCGAACGCTGGCACCCCCGATTGTTACGCTTGAATATTTCATCCTATTATGAATCCGAAGTAGAAGAACCCATCATTGAGGGAGACCTCAGGGCGCTTGAACAGGTATTCACCAATCTCATCAGCAATTCCGTCAATGCCATGAGTGAAGAAGGCGGTTCTCTAGGTATCAAAGTTGCTGAGCCGGAAGGTGAAGACGAAAACAATTTTTATTTGGTCACATTAACCGATTCGGGGCGCGGCATACCGGTTGAAGTGAAGGAGCATTTGTTCCAACCCTTCGTCACCGGATCTACACATGGTACTGGATTGGGGTTAGCGATTACTCAACGGATTGTGACCGCCCATAAAGGTAACATTGAGGTTGACACCTTCGCAGGAGGAACTATATTTAGAATTTATTTGGTTAAGAAGAAAGGGCTGAGTCATAAATGAGTGCAACGATTTTAGTCGTAGATGATGTAGATTCTGCACGTGAAGCGATTGCGGACAGCCTTCGCAAAGACGGAAAAGAAGTCCTTGAAGCTGGCACGCTAAAAAAAGCCAGACAATTTATAGAGGAAAGTAAAGCGGACATCTGTGTTTTGGACATTAAACTGCCTGATGGCAACGGCCTGTCTTTGCTGGATGAAGTTGTAAAAATGTCTTGGCAGCCAAAGTTCATTGTGATCACCGCCTACGGCGAGATTGATAATGCAGTAGAGGCAATGAAAAAAGGCGCCATTGACTTTTTCACCAAGCCGATTAATGATTTGAAGGCGCTAAAAAAATCCATCGAGCGCGCTGAAGAATTAATCGCCATGCAACGGGAACTGAATCACCTCAGAAGCGCACAGACTGCAACAGCCAAATTCATCATTGGAAAACACCCGCGCATGCAAGCTCTCGTAGAACTAGCACAACGGGCTGCGGAAGCCTCTGCCTCCGTTCTCATCACAGGAGAATCTGGCACCGGCAAAGAGGTCATGGCCACGTTCATACATCAAGTCGGACCTCGACAACAAAAACCATTGATCGCGGTAAACTGCGCTGCTATAGCCACCACCTTACTCGAATCGGAACTCTTCGGTCATGAAGCTAACGCCTTCACGGGAGCATCCAACAAGCGCAAGAACGGCTTGATGGAAGTTGCCGACGGCGGCATCCTCTTCCTCGATGAAATCTCATCTATGCCCCTAGATATGCAGGCAAAACTTCTGAGAGCAATTGAAGAACATGCCTTTCGCCGGGTCGGCGGAACGACACTCATCCGTGTGGATGTGCAGATCATTGCCGCTTCAAACCAGGACTTGAAGGAATTAATCAAGAAAGGTGAATTTCGAGAAGACCTTTATTACCGATTGAAGGTCGTTGATCTGGATATCCCCCCACTCCGCAAACGGAGAGAGGACATCCCGGAATTGGTCGGTCTCTTGCTGCGACAAAGCAATATGTCCATGGGGACAAATATTGAAGGCATTACCCCTCGTGCTATGGAAGCGTTAAAAACCTATGACTGGCCGGGGAACATCCGGGAATTGAGAAATACCATCGAGCGCGCCATTATCTTTTGCGATGATCCGGAAATTGATGTCAATCACCTTCCGATGGAGATAACAGAAAATTTCGCTAGCTAAAACAAAATTCTACTCAAAAACCACGTTGGCATAGAACTTGCTACAACACCTCCAGAGATCATTATCAGGAGGTGTTTATGTTTAGTACAGCTTTTGAGTTTCAAATCACGATGGCAACGGTCTTATTCCTGTTGGGATTGATCGTCATGGCCATCAGTATTTTTATCCTGACTCGGCAGGCGGTCGGACGCGGCATTCAAACCATTGCCGAACAGACCACAAAACTGGCAGAGAAGGGTATCACTGAAAATATCGCCGGTCTGGTTGGGAATGCATCAGCATTGATCAATGCTTTGCATGAACTTGCAAAATCCAATACAGGCATTGGTGTTTTCCTGGTATTCCTTGGCATTGCGTTATTGACAACCGCATATTTTATTTCAAGGAACCTGGGAATTACACCTTAATCAAACAAAACCCTGAGATTGGATTACCCCATGTCTACACAGGTCTTGCTCGATTTAATCAGGCAATGCTTTTCCCCTTCCGAAAGCCAGGTGCTTGCGATGAGTCTGCCTCAGGACCCTCTGGTCTGGCAGTTCGCTCAAGATGAGTCGCACATTCAGGATTATTTTGAAACTGCGCCGAATTCACTCAACTCTTTTTCACCTGGCAAGATTGCAAACTGGCTCATCCAGCAGGAAACGGGAATTACCCTACCGGACCTCAAGGATTTAGACACCCCTTTACCAAAAGCGTTGAAACAACGTGCAGCACAGGCTTTTGAAACGACCTTCAACACTGGTCTCCCCCCTGTTGACTTGTTCACAGCAGGCTTGTTAGCCCTTACGCTGCGTGAAAGACGTATACTAAAAAGCAGTTGGAAAGGGGTTTCTGAAGAAATCCTGGGAAGGCGTTCCAAACCTGATCTCCAAAAGAATTATTTCGTCTGGCGGACGCCGTTTGCCTGTTTATTACACTTCTGTCCAGATTATAACGATTTGATAACACAGGTACTGAAGACTGAATCTGAGGGGATTATCTCCTCCGCAATACCTCTATTCATTCATTCCTACCTCGCCAACCCCATTAATGGGCAGTCCCAATTAGAAAAACTGTCTTCTTTTGTGAAAGCCCTGCAGATTGACCATCAATTGGAAGCCCTGAAATGGATGGAGGCGTTTAACAGAAGTGAATTACGCAAGTCCTTGGCAAAACACCTGATCCAGACCAGGAACAACGTCGACTTCTTTGCCAGCGTCTTTTCAGAGCTTGAGGTTTTTCAGAATCATAATTCAGATCCATTAACTCGGCCAGTGCGCTTTACTTTGGCTGAGGACATCAATCGTATAGCGGCATTGAATTATTTCAGCGGAAACCCTGAAAAAGCTAAAGAGCTTTATAAAAAGTCCGGCGAAGTGCTCGATCTTGTAAAAAACCAAACTTTATATCAATCTCTTGTCAGTCATTCGTCAAGTTCAACACCATCGGAATGGCTGCCGCTGATAAAATCTTTTCCTGAGTCAACACAAACGCGCATCTCACATATTCGTGCTCTTATTGAGAATGAAGAATTTGATGAAGCAGCAAAACAACTTGATGCAATGCCGGATTCAATCGAAAAGAAATTATTTAAGCATCAAATCATGAGAGATGAAGAGAATAAGTTGAGTTTTCCCAGAGATATTGATAATCTACTGTCCCCATCTTCTGAACAACACGTTCTTTTAGCTGGGTATTTTGTCCACACACCACAGCTGGATCCAGTTTTGGATATCTTTACAGCATTGGAACAATCTGACGATCTCAATGAGTGTTTAATAATTGCAGACAGATACCTGGAAAGAAACACCTTTGATCCAAAAATAATTGGCGTAATTCGAGATATTTACATCAAAGCCAACCAAGTTGATAAAGCAATTACGCTGACTTCTTATCTAGACTTGATAGAGCCTGATGAAATCTCCCACAAGCGGACCTTGGCTGAATTGTATATTCAGGCTGAAAGATGGCAGGAGGCTTATACAACCTCTCAAAAAATCATCAAGATCAAAAACGAACCGGACATAGAGGATTTAGGCCGGTTTGCCAAATCAGCTATGAAAACCGATCGTGTTGATATCGCCATCTCCATTTGCCAGAATATCCTTCAACATGCTCCGAACAACACGAAAGCGCTGGTATTGCTTGGTGAAGGATATATGCTCAAAGGCGATCCCATCAAAGCCATACAACACATGGAACAAGTGGTTAATATGATCCCAGATGAGTCGGAGACCTGGCTGACTCTGGCGCACTTATGGGAAGAAAACGGCCAAACGGATCGGGCTTTTGAAATTTTGAATAAAGGTATTCTCGCCCTTCCTCAAGATTCTCAATTACTTCACGCGCTTGGAAAGGCTTATCTCGATAAGCAAGCTCCCTCAGATGCCCACAGTTGCTTAAAGAAAGCTTTTGAGGTCAATCCTGAAAACGTTGAGATCCAATTGGATCTAGCCCAAGCGGAATACGAGCTTGGTAAGTATAAACAAGCCAGGGAGCTATTAGAACCCTTCGTAGAAGATTATCAACAGAAGCCGTCTGTGGCGAAATTATTGGGACGTGTCCTGTTGGCGATGGATGAAAAACAAGAGGCGGGACCAATTTTATTGTTTGCCGCAGAGACCTTTCCCCAAGAAGTGGACACTGTCCTTGCAGCTGTTCGTCTCACCCTTGAACGGATCGAATCTTCTCATGAAAAAGCGTCAAACCAGGAATTAGAAAGATTGCAGGCACTTCTAGCAAATGCGATCGAGAAAAACCAGAACGATCAGTCGCTACAACTTCATCTCGCGGATGTATTGCGTCTGCAAGGCGAGCATCAAAAAGCCTTTGATGCCTACCTTGCGTTATCAGAAAAGGACTCACACCAGAAAACAACTGGTGACTGGCGTTTCTCCTACGGTCTAGGCAGGACAGCTCTTGCTCTTGGAGATAACGAGGTTGGTTTGGCCGCGCTACAAGAAGCACACACCAAGCAGCCCGTAAATCTGATCATCTTGCATGCTTTATCAGAAGCCTTTCAAACCGCAGATTTATTTGAAAAAGCCAACCAGACCGCAAAATCAGCTCTCAAAATAGCGCCGCAAGATATTCAAAACATCCTTTGGTATGCCCATTTCAAGAACGGCAACAACGAACCACAGGAATCTGTGAGAGCCCTCAAAGAGGCACTACAAATCACACCAGATCGTCCTGATCTGCAATACTGGCTCGCAAAATCTCACTATGCCAGCGGCAACATCCAAGAAGCAACAGACGTTATCACAGAGATGATTTCGAATTCTCAGAGTTCGCCTGAACAACTCCATCAGGCAGCCTATCTCGGCGTACAGCTCAACGAATTAGATCTGGCTGTAAAAACCCTTGAAAAAGCAAGTCGGATTAATCCGGAGGAAGACGCTACCCTGCTGATGGATTTATCTCTATGCCACACATTGCTCGGAGAGCGCAAAAAAGCCCTTGATGTTTTAGATTTGAGCGAAAGCACCCTTGAACAGTATCCCCAACTTTCAATGCTCAAATCGGACCTGCTGTCTGAATTGGGGCAATATCAATTGGCTTTCAACACCTTGAAGGTGATCGAAGAAAATGTTGAGGATGTTTTACAAGTTACTGATGAGGAAAAACAGTCCCCTCTCCTCTATCACTATGACTTCTCATTAAAAGGATATCACTATCGAATAGGACAGCTTCTTCGTGCGTTGGGAGAAATCAAAGATTCACAGGAACATCATTCCAAAGCGTTGGCATGCGACCCTAATGATGATCAAATCAGAAACGCCTGTGCTGAGTCTTTTGCAGCAGGAATCGACTTTGAAAAAGCCTTATCCGTTTGTACCGACGTGAACAAAGAACAACCTCTATCCTCGCGTTTCGCACCAGCACACTTTGATTTGACATGTACACAAGCAGAACTCCTTTTACTTCAAGGCAATTTTCAATATTCCCAAGAACTGATTGATGCAATACCAATATCCTCTACCAACCCAAGGATGCTTGCCATCCAGAGTCAACTCGCTTTTGCTCGGGGCGATCTTGAAACCGCAACCGAAAAATTAGATAAAGCAATTGATGCCTATACGAAGGAAGCGGACGAAGAGCAATCGCACGCACTTCAGATCGTTTTTCGAAAGTTTCGTATCCTTCTTAGCATCGCAAAGGCTGCATTAAACCTCGAAGATTATTCAAAAGCACACCATTACCATAATCTGGCAGCAGATATTTTTGATCATCAACCTCTTCAAAACTGGATGTATGCGACAACCTTGATTAAGGCAGCTGGAGCACAACAAATTACCTCTTTGTTACAAATCAAAGCACACGCCCCAGGTGAAAGGATGCACTCTGAAGAGCAATACGAAAAATGTCAGGTGCTTATCGATAAAGTCTCTCCCTATCTCTCAGAAGAACATGCCATTTGCTTAAAGTCCCAATGTGTCGCAGCTTTCACGGGAACATGGCCGATGAGTCTCAATATCGATTCCTGTCTGGAGAGATCGGAAGATGCGGCTCTTGTCCTGATCAATTGCAATGATGAAGAAATTGTCCATAATATCATGGACAGCTATTCCGATAACTACCGGGTGTGTCAAGCCTACGGGCTGCATGCACTGCGATTCGATAAAGAAGATGGTACAGCTGCAGTTGAAAAAGCGCTTGAACTGGATGTCTCCAATCCCATCAATCATGCCCTGCTTGCTTTCTTGAACAGGGACGATCCGGAGCTGGCACTTAAATCGCTCGAGACCGCCCTCAAATATTGGCCAAACGAATCCGGTTGGCATGCCCTCGCTGGTGAACTCTATTATCAAATTGGCGATACAGCCTCGGCATCCCAGCATATCGCCCGTGCACTGGAGACAGAGCCGGATAACGCTAATTACTGGCAGAAAAGTGCTGAGATCAATCTGAAAGATAACGCACTGCAAGAAGCAAAAGAAGACCTTGAAAAAAGCGTTTCTATCCAATCTAAAGATGCCCGGACCTGGACGAAAATGGCTGATGTCAATCGACGCCTCGGCAATTTCTCTGAAGCACTCCAGAACATTCAAGAAGCCAGCAGCCTCGCACCTGAGGATAAGGAGGTCATCGTTCAAGAGATCAACTATCTTCTTGAACAAAGACGCTTTACTGAGGCTGAAAACAAAGCCCAAAAAATGCTTGAAAGCGGGGATAGAGTTCAGGATTGGCAGATCCTCCTCGCCCGTGCGAGAGCAAAGCAGGGAAAATTTGACCTTGCTGTGAAAGGTCTGATCAATGCCGCAGGTGATGGTGCACAAAATCCCAAAATCGCTCTTGAAGTCATAAAGACAAAAAAAGAACGGGACGGGGTAGAAGCTGTTCTCCCTGAACTGATCACATTGGCGCAGAAATACCCTGAAGATCCCGATGTCCTGACCGCATTGACAGATTGGCTTATTCAAACCAACCGGCTGAAAGAAGCTGAAGAGGCGGCACAAACCATCCTGAGAATCCTTCCCGAACAAGCTGAAGTCCATTTAATGCTCGGCCGGCTGCAACGCAAATCTGGTCAGCTCGACCAGGCGATTTCGCATTTTTCAAATGCCATCAATTACAATCCCAACCTGATTGAAGCTTATCTGGAGTTGGGAAAAACATACCAGGACCGCCGAGATCTTGAAAAAGCCATTAAAGTCTTTCAGAAAGGCGCCGAATCGAATAGCTTTGATCCCCGCCCGTATTACCACGCTGGAATGGCACTCAAGGACTGTAAAGATTATGCGGGCGCTGAAGCTATGTTGAAACAAGCCAAAAAATATGCTCCCGATGATCCGCTCATCATCCGCCAATTAGGCGTGATTACAGCACTTAATTTAGTCAATAATTTACGAGAGACGAGATAACTATGTCACCATTACCGCTTCCCTTAGATTTTTTACATGCATTGGATCGCTATCGATTCCTCACACTGCTCAACACAGCGCATGAATGCGAGGAATACCAATTCGCCAAACAAGCGAGTATGTTATGGCTGGTCAATTACCCGGGTGATCTTTATGTCCAATATCACCAAGCTCTAACCAAAGCCTATCTCGATAATAAAGAGCAGGCTATCACCCAACTGGAAAGCATAATTGAACAAGACCCACTTTTTATTGAACCCATTCAATCGTTGCGAGACTTGAAACCTTATGGGGATCAACAAGAACTGTATCATTCTCTGAGCCTTTACCTTACGGAAAAGCAAGTGCCATCCGATTGGCCGGATAACTGGCTCAAACCAATGTGGCAGGCTCGGCTCTCTTTCAAGCAAGGCGATTACGAAGGGGCAACAGCCCTCATTCATCAAGCCCTGGTAAAAGATCCCCCTTCGCCCATCCCCGCCATTCTTCACCTCAAAGCCGCTTATAAGATAAACAACCAGGAAATGCTCAGCAATCTGAGTGAGATTTATTACGATCGATGGCCAAAATGCCTGCAAATCAACATCATTAAAGCCCTGGCTGATATAAATATTGGAAAGGAAGCGGAAGGTGTTGAACGCTTACATTGGGCAGCAGCCCATGACAGCGCTGGTCAGGTTATCCAGCAATTGCTGGGCAGCGATCATCGTTTCAGCAATCTATGGCCGGATCGCATGGAAATCTACTTCGACCTGCCCATCCCAGCCTCAATCAGCGCTGCTTTAGGATGGAATCAACTTCAATCCGGTCCTGCTGAAGAACCTGAGTTGAAAGAAATAAAACAGGTTCAGGCTAAAGAGAAGGGCGATTCAACTCAGGAAGTAACCTTTAATGACGCTGAAAAAGAGACTCAGTCTCCCAGTGTTGATGAGCACGAAGAGGATGTTACACTCGAAGACATCAATCCCAAATTCGCTGACAAGAAATGGGCAACAGAAGAGGACTTTGAAGAAATCCAACAAGTATTTTCAAGAATGGCGAAAAAGCTGAAGAATTCGGATCTTGAAAGGTCGGACAATAGATTTCCGGTTTATGTCATCCTCACATCAAAGAAACAACTTGAGACCATTTATGGCCCAAATACTGCTACGGTCATTGACGACCTGCTGAAGCAGTTCGTCAGCCACATCCGGAAACTGCCAGAATGGAACGGATTACTATTTTACCCCGACGACCCAGCGCAGATGTCACAAATGGGCCTCAAACCAACCACAGCAGCCGACCCCTGGAACATCAAACTTTCGCTAAAAGATCTTGATGAGTATTTAGCAAAACAAGGAGAAATGATCGGCGCACTCTTGATCGTTGGCGGGCCGGAAATCATTCCCTTCCATCACTTACCAAACCCCACCACAGATAACGATTTGGATGTACCCTCCGACAACCCCTACGGAACCATTGATGAGAATTACTTCATCCCTCAATGGCCTGTTGGGCGGCTGCCGGGTGAAAAGGGAACAGATGCTGGACTACTCTTATCTCAAATTCGACAACTGATCTACCAATACGAACAACGGTCAAAAAGCGCTAAGACCAGCTTCCTCAATTTGACATCCATATTCGATTGGGTTCGAAGCCTTTTTTCTTCACTCAGCGTACACATTAACCATCAACAGAGTCTGGGTTATTCTGCAGAAATATGGAAAGAAGCCTCATCCAGTGTATATGCTACAGTAGCAAGGGCGAAAGACCTGCGACTCTCCCCGCCTCTCAACTCTGGAACACTGCCATTGAACAATGGTACAGGACACAAACTGGGATACTTCAACCTCCACGGTGTGAAGGATGGACCGCATTGGTATGGTCAAAAGGACTTCTCCTCTGAATCAACTGGTCCCGATTACCCCATCGCCCTCAGCCCGGGGATATTCAGCGAAAAAGTGCCTTCCCCCAAGCTCGTCTTCACAGAGGCTTGTTACGGGGCTAATGTGAAAGATAAGGCACATGATGACGCCATATCCTTGAAATTCATGGACTCGGGCACCAAATCCTTCATCGGATCCACTTGCATCGCCTATGGCTCTGTCACCCTGCCGTTGGTAGCCGCCGATTACCTGGCAAACACCTTCTGGCAGCAAGTATTGAAAGGACAGCCAGCCGGCTACGCGCTGATGCAGGCTAAACTCAGCCTTGCAGAAGAAATGACAAGGTTACAGGGGTTCCTTGATGGCGAGGACCAAAAGACGATCCTTTCGTTTGTCCTGTTTGGTGATCCCCTTGCACTCCATGATGGATTGAAAGCTATGCCCAAGCCGCTCTTCAGAATGAAAACACGGCCCTCAGTCCGCACCCTCAGTGATTCTGATATGGACTCCTCCTCAGATACAAACCGAATGCCTAACAATGTCAGCCACCAGGTCAAAGAAATCGTGGAAAAATATCTGCCCGGCCTGCACAATGCACAGATGCACGTCAATAAATCTATCGATTACGAGCCTTTCGAGAAGAAAAGAGCAAGTAAGTCAGCCCATTCAGAGCGATATGTCGTCACCTTACAGAAATCATTTAATCCAGACCAGCAGATCACACATCATCACTATGCCAGGATGACATTCAATCAGAAAGGGAAACTCCTCAAATTCACAACATCGAGATAGGAATTTTGTGGCTTATGTTTTACATCTCCTGATGATTCCTCTCATGAGCCCGTCATTGAAAATGCTCCCGAATACTGACGGGGGCATTTTCGATTTCCCTTCCTCAAATTTTATCTATGAACTACATATAACCTCTATGACCTTAAGCACTTTGAAATTAATATCCCTTATGATAAAATCATTACGGTAACTTGAAATTCGATATCATCTTCGAGTCTCTCAGCCTAAAGCACTGCTATGGCTCTTAGACCGATAGGGTAAGAAGGGAAACGTTCTTGCCTCCCGCATTTGGAAAGGAGATGAGGTGTGTCTGAGCGATTATCTTCAATAATCGCGGTGATTTAAAAGCGCTCCTTTCCTGAATAGAAGGAGCTTTTTCTTTGTCTGAAGCAATTCCCCCTAAAAACCGTATCTACTTTTCCACTCGAGATTTATTAATCTCAGCCGTCCTGGCTGCGTTGGGCGGTGTTGCCAGCACATACATCAACACCCTCGGCGATGCCGTTCAGGCTTTCCTTGGTACTGCTGGCGGTTCACAATGGGCTGCTGGACTCCATGTGATCTGGATGGTATTGGCGATTGGTATCACCAGAAAACCCGGCACTGGCATCATCACAGGATTGTTAAAAGGCGGGGTTGAACTGTTAAGCGGTAACAGCCACGGTGTGATTATTCTGCTCGTAGACCTTGTGGCTGGATTACTGGTCGATTTTTGTTTCCTGTTATTCCGAAATAAGCGCTCCCTGCTGCCCTATTTACTTGCCGGCGGATTATCTGCAGGGTCTAATGTCTTGGTTTTTCAGATTTTCGCCACGCTTCCCTCCAATATTCTTGCCCTTGGCGCCATTTTCTTTCTCTTCTTTGTCGCGTTTGTCTCTGGTTTTCTTTTCGGAGGTGTTATCCCGAAGTTATTGATCAATGCATTGACAAAGGCAGATATCGTTAAAACAGCAGCTCCCCCCAAAAAAACACGGAGAATAGGTTGGATTATCGTCATTGCTTTTTTAATTCTCGCCTTCTTAATGACTGTATACCTGAAAACCACCTTGAAAGGATCGGCAAAGATCCAAATTTCTGGTGAATTGGAGAACCCTTATGCGTTCCCATCCGAGGAATACCATCCTGAAATGGTCACGCGTCAGATGGAATATAAGGGCACTATGACAGAATATACCGGCTATCCCCTGGCAGATATCATTGAGCATGCAGCGCCAATCGAAGGCGCAGATACTGTATTGATTGAAGCATCAGACGGTTATGCTTTCATGATCAGTTTTGAAGAATTAAATCGTAATCCAAATATCCTCGCCGTCAGGCAAGGACAGGGGCAAAGCGCCTCTTATGATGTCGTTGGGCCAGAAAGCAGCAAAGCCTGGGTGCGAAATGTCGTAAAAATCAACATAATCACGTCCCAGGGATTGAAGATTATTGATCCTGCTGGAGAAACTCATAAATTTGATCCTGACCAATGGGTTTCTGAAATGGACAGCACGCAAGTCGCACTGCCGGACGGATCTCAGAAATTGCAGGGGGTTCCCCTGTGGAAAGTAGTTGAGACATATATCGATAAGGGAACGCCTCAAGAAATAAGCCTGAGTTCGCCCGATAAGACGATCTCATACGACTGGTCAGATATAAACGGCGATGATAAACTGCGCCTATTCACTGTCATTGAGGAAAACGGGATCTCATTTGCTCTGGCTGAAATGTCTGGTGAAGTTCATTTGTTTCCTGTGACAGAACTCGAAATCCACTAACCAATGTCCTGGATTGATGTCCGTCACTTTTCTTATACTTACCCTGGAAAACAGGAACCGGTTTTGAGAGATATTTCACTCGCTATCGAACGCGGCTCATTCGTTGTCATCACCGGTGAATCTGGGGGGGGAAAATCCACATTTGGTAAGGCGTTGGCTGGCTTTCTATTTCAGGATGAAAAGCCAAATTGCGAAGGAAGAATCATCGTCAACGGTGTTGATATGACCCAGATTCCCCTCTACGATGCCAGCCAGCATGTAGCTTATGTCCAGCAGAATCCCGAAGACCAATTCTGCACATTATCGGTTTCGGACGAAATCGCTTTCGGGTTGGAAAACCTACGTGTTGAGCCGAAAGAGATTGAGCATCTCATTGATAAGTCTCTCGCTGTTGTCAAAGGCTTAGATCTGAAAGGGCGTCAATTAGCGACGCTTTCAGGCGGTGAGAAACAAAAAGTTGCCATTGCTTCCATGCTGGCGCTGTCACCTGATGTTCTCATTCTTGATGAACCCACCTCCAATCTGGACCCCGACGCAACCTTGCACGTTTTCAAAACCTTGTATGACATGCGGCAGAATCAGGACCTGACTGTCATCATCATTGAACATAAACTGGATCTTTTGCTAGCATTCAATCCGCAGATTTTTGTCCTCGAATCTGGTGAAATCCAACCCATCCACGATATCCAGGATTTCAAGGCGCATATATCTAGAAAAACGTATGCTCTTCCGAAAGCTAACACGGAACACACTATTCAGAAAGTACCCTTCCTCAAATTATCCGGCGTAAGTGTCCGCCTTGAAAGTTATCCAATTCTTCATGACATAAACCTCAACCTCTCGCAAGGAGAATTTGTTGCGTTGATGGGTCCTAATGGCAGCGGTAAATCAACACTCCTTCAAACCATGATGGGATTCTATACACCTGAAAACGGTAAAATTTCAGCGTTTGGTGAAGATCTGTCAAAATTAAAAACCTCCTCGCTTGTTAGAGAAATCGGGTTCATCTTCCAAAATCCAGATCACCAACTATTTACCCAATCCGTGTGGGACGAAGCCACACTGACATCCAAGAACTTGGACATCCTCACCCAGGATCAAAAAGAAAATGCAGAATCCTATCTAACCAGTATGAGGCTGGGTGACAGAAAAGATGAACACCCCCAACGGCTGAGCTATGGTGAAAAACGCCGGCTGAACCTCATCGCTGTGCTGCTGCACCATCCTAAACTGCTTCTGATTGATGAGTTTCTCATCGGGCAGGACATGGCCAATGCGCACGCCTGGATGAAATTCTTCCAGGATTATGTGCAGCAAGGCCATACCGTCTTGCTGGTCAATCATCATCCTGACCTCACAAATCAATATTGCGATCGGATCATCTTTCTTTCCGAGGGAAGAGTCCTCATTGACCAACACGTTGACAAAGCTCTAGACCAATTGGGAGCATTGGGTTTTTCTTCTTTTGTACCTGAAAACAAGGAGGGCTTTACTAATGCGTAAACTCTCCTTTCAACCAGGACAAACAATCCTTCATAGACTCTATCCAGTGACGAAATTTATCTGGTTGTTAGTGTGCTCTGTACTAGCCTTCATCCTGACTGAGGGTGCCTTATTGATAATATTCACCAGCCTCTGTCTGCTGACCCTTCATTTGATCTATCCAAAGATTTGGCAAATCCGGGGGTTCCGTTTAGCTCTTCTCACAGGGGCAGTACTATTCTTCCTCTATCTGCTCTTTGATAAAACAGGCTGGGTCGTCGTTGATCCTAAAGTTGAACTCCTCTCCATCACAACTGGCGGACTAGTAATGGGTGCACGCGTCGTTGGTCGCTTTCTCACCATCATCGCTTTGAGTTACATTTTCATTCTGACAACCGAACCCAGTGAGTTGGCGTATGGATTGATGAAAATTGGAATGCCTTACCGCTATGGGTTTATGTTGGTGACAGCACTGCGCCTAGCGCCCATTTTAGAAGAGGAAGGAAAAACCATTTACAAAGCCCAATTAGTGCGCGGAATCCGGTATGACAAAGGGGGGATCAAAAAGTGGGTCCTGCTTGTTCAACAATTCATGACCCCCCTTCTCATCAGTGCGTTACGACGTGCGGACAAACTCGTTTTCAGTATGGAAGGTCGCGGTTTTGGAAAATACCCGAACCGAACCTTTCGGAGTCAGAGGACGCCTTCTTCATTAGATCTAACCGTTTCAATCGTTCTGACACTCTTCTTTGCAATACTTATCCTTTTGAATTACGGAGAATTACCATGACCAAGAAAAAGAAAAGATGGGTCATCCCGTTAATCATCATCCTAGTGCTTATCATAGGATTAATTGCTGTGATGCTGATCACCCTAAAACCGATGCCCGTGGCTTTATTAAGTGAATACGGCTTTCATACCCTGTGGGAAGAGGGGCTGATGATGAACGAATGTGCCGAATGTCACAGCGGCGATGAATTCCATACCTGCGATACCTGTCATGATGAGCATGGCTCATCTGAATTAGCCAACATCGGTTTCTACGAAGTGATTGAGTTGACTGGCGATGTCCCCGACCCATCCTTCGTGCGCATTAACGAACTCTTGCCGAACCAGGATGAAAAGGGGACATTTGTTACTGTCAAGGATTTTCTGTCTCAATATGGTGTGGACAGATTTGAATCAGTCTCGTTCATAACAAGTGACGGCGGCATTGCTACGATTGAAGCGCAATATTTGGATGAAGAAGCCATGCTGCTGCCTTATGTTGATGGCATCCGCTTCGCTTCCGAATCTCTTCATGCTTCATCCTGGCTCAAAGGGATCAGCCGGATCATTGTCATCGGAGAGAATAAGCCTTTAGTGATTGACGGCGTAGCCACCTCAATTGGACGCCTTCTCATTGGCGACACAATGCGTATCGCCGTAGAGAGTACGGATGTCATGCTGGCAATCGAGGATGGTCATACCAGTCACGCGTTCGTAGGGAACTGGATTGAAGGTGCACCGCTGCTGCCACTGTTGAATAATTCCCAACCCGAAAGTATTACACTGACGGACTCCACAGGAGAAACCATTGAATTAAGTGGTGAAGAAATCGTCAACGCGATACTCGGCGTTGTCAGGGATGAAGTGACACTAATTCTGCCTGATCGCGGACGAAGCGCCTGGCCGACCGATATTTTAGAAATTAAATCGAATTAGGAATAAAAATGAAAAAAATCGCATTTACTACACTTATGCTGATACTGCTGACCATCTCACTCAGTGCTTGCCAATCTAATTGGCAAATTGAGCTGACAAAAGGTGGGAAAACGGCTGGTCAATTTAGCTATGAAGACTTTTCCTTCTACTTAGAAAGAATAGATGAGGGAACAGGAACCATACCCCTTGGACAAATGCTGTATATTGACGGATTCACCCTGATTGATGAAATCACCTTGATTGATGAGGAGGCCAACAGCTCCACCTTCGTGTGGGATGAGATCGCACTGAGTACTTCTCTGACAGAATCTGGCAAAGTGATGGTCGCAAATGAGGAATTCTCACCAGTGAAGATTAATATCACAGAATCACCGCTTGTATCAGAAATCCAATATGCCATCACGGACATCGGCCCTACCATGGCTGCCGCACTGGGATTACCAGAGCTTCCCCAGGCTTCAGGGAATGTGTTGAAAGAGGTAAATGCGGAATACGGCGTATTAATCCTGATGGACGGTTTTCAATTCCCAAAAATGACCTCATTAATTAATTCGGGTGACCTACCTTTCCTGGCATCCATCCAGGAACACATCCAACAGGGGCTGACGGTTTACCCGCCGGTTACTGTCGCAGCATCTGCAGCCCTTCTTACTGGGGCTTTACCGCAAGTTAACGGCGTCTATGGTCATGGTTTTCGCTCAACAGAGCTCACAACTTTATTTGACCTGGCTGTTCAAGAAGGAAAGACCGTCACCGCCATAGAAGGTGCCAGCTTGCCTTTCAACCTCCGCAACGCAGAAACGACCATCAGCGGTGATAAGGATGGGGACGGTTATTCAGATGACAATGTCATGACCAACAGCCTTGACATCATTCAAACAGAGATGCCCGATTTACTCTACATACACTTCCATGAGATTGATGACATGGGCCACAGTTACGGTCCAGAATCTAAAGAATACCAAGAAGCCGCTGTACGCGTCGACGAATACCTTTCCCGAATCTATGAAGCACTCCCCTCAGGCACTTTGCTCATCATTTTTGCAGACCACGGGATGCACGCTGAAGAAAACGGAGGAAATCACGGCAATTTAATCGCGTCCGATTTGATCATACCCATCATATTACTCAAGAAATAAAGGAGAACCTATGAACATTGCATTGACTAATAACAAGAAACGGTTAATCTGGCTGTCTCTGTTGATCCTGCCGCTCCTGTTGAGCGCTTGCGGAGCCCCTAATGTGGATTGGGAACTTTCCATAACTGGTGAGGTCAGCAATCCCATGGTATTCACATTCAAAGAACTTACAAAAATGCCCCAGGTCAATTTGAATGACGTTTATATGGAAAAATCTCGGGGTGAAGATGAGGTTCGCTCCTTCAGCGGTGTGGAATTATCCCTGCTGCTTGAGAAAGCCGGCGTCCCCGAAGATTTTAGTTCCATCACAGCTTTCGCGGCAGATGGATATGCCATTGATATCTCGAAGGACGAATTGGTTGACGGAATTATTGCATTGAAAGACAGCGGTGACTGGATGACAGACACGGATGAAGGTCCAATCCGTTTGGTTTTCCCCTCCACACCGGCCAATCGTTGGATTTACCAAGTCAATGAGATCGTTGTAAACCCATAATCATATTAGTAAAAAAGAAGGAAAAAGATGAAGAAAAGGACTATTTTTGTTGTAATGCTGCTAGCATTGACGCTCCTCTCAGCTTGTGTTGCACCCGCAACCGAAGCGACTGAAGCTGTTGAAGAAGTCAGCGAAGCTGCTGCCCTGACTGTCGGTGATAAGACATACACCAAAACAGACCTTGAGGCTTTAGGGACAATGGAAGCCGACTACACCGGTAAAGACGGCGAGACAATCACTTATTCAGGTGTTTCCCTTTCCACACTGTTGGAAGACGCCGGCCTGACCGAAGGTGAAAATGTAACATTCGTTGCCTCAGACGGCTTCGAGGGTGGCGTGACCCTGGCGGAGGCCATGGAATGTGCGAATTGCATTGTCGCCTTCGATGGTGATTCACTGCGAATGGTCATGCCAGATTTTGGCGGCAAAGCCAACGTAAAAGATGTAATTGAAATCCGAGTTAAGTAATAAAAACATCATACTGCATGGGCGGGTTTCTCAATCTTGACAGCCCGCCCTTTCCATTAATAATCATTTCTAGTAGTCATGGATTGATTTTTATTAGCCATTAACAAGGCCGATATCCTCAAGCAATTGATCCATGATAGTCATCTCAAAACATAATAAAAAAACACATTGACACATCCCTGTAGGTCAATTAGAATAAGAACAAGTTAATCAGCCATAAGGGGTGTACCTCCTGCCCGGATGCAGGGTGCACAATGGGGAAAGCTGGTGCAAGTCCAGCACTGTCCCGCAACGGTAACACCTTTGGTGAAGTCCGATGACCCGCCCTTTATGACCCAATCTACTTCGTGGAAAGGCAAGTTGGGTATCGGCTTCACCCCCTTAAGCCGACCTCACCCTGCCGCCCGTTTGGGCGGATTTGATTTAACGACCTTTTCACTTCATCGGTCGTTTTATAGTTTAAGTGAGGAGCAGCAAAATGAAATCTCGCAGCAAATATCGTATTTTCTCAATCCTCGTTAGTCTAGTTTTGATCATATCCAATGTATCAGCCGTAGATGCTGCATCACTGCCAGCGATATATTCTCAAAGTGATGCAGATGCTGTTATTAAGAACGGCTTTGATTACCTCGCAACGCAGATCAATGATGATGGAGGTATTCGCTGGGTGAATGATGCCTCAAATGTAGCAGCGACCATCCGTGTGGTTATTGCGCTTGCTGCCGTCCATTATCCGCAGGATTATCTGGTCAGTGACACAGGCAAACGCCCCATTGATTTCCTGGCGCAATCTGGATCAGCGTGGGTCAATCAACTAAATGCTGAGGAACCCATCTTCAGTGTGGCCAGGGCAGGTCTACTCTTAACAGCGGTCAGCGCAGCCAATGAAAATCCCCACCGTTTTGGTGAAGATTCCCTAGATCTAATCTATGACATCAAAACAGCCTTTGATCCAAATACAGGCATCTTTGGCGGGGCAACAACTGACAATGTGACCGACCAAGTCTGGGCTATTCTGGGCCTGGTATCGAGTAATGCATCTATTCCTGATGAAGCCGTGAACTGGCTGGTAAACGCCCAACTTGAAGATGGAAGCTGGAACGATGGTTATGACAGTTTCCTGGATACATCGCCCTTGGCACTCTTGGTACTTGCAGCCTCCAACAAAACAGAGATTTTTCCTTCTGCAGTTCAAGGGGCTTTGAGTTTCATGCAATCCAACCAGCAGGAAGAAGGAGGCTGGCTGACAGAATGGGATTCCACCACCAACGCAGATATTACTGCCATGATGCTCCAGACCATTTCTGCTTTAGGACAACTTCCAATGGACAAAAATTGGCAGCTGCAAACGGGTAACCCCTATACTGCTTTGCTGAAACTGCAACAAGAAAATGGCGCCATAGGCGGTGATTTCGCCAATGCTTTTTCGACGGCTGACGCAATTTTGGGTCTCTCAGGCCAACCCATGTATAACCTCAGCTCACTGAAAAGAATCAGCAATGCATTCGACTTCATCTTTAATTCCCAAAACGATGATGGCGGCTGGGGTTCTGTGGGACAGACGATTGATGTTGTGCTCGCATTAAAAGCTGCAGGATGGGATCCAAATTCCGTTCAGCAGAATGGGGAGACGCCCTTATCCTATATCACTCAAAACCTAGCTTCTTATATCGATACAGGCGCAGATGCCATCGGCAAAAGTATCATGGGGATCGTAGCCATGGGCGAGAACCCATCGAACGTCAACGGTATTGAGCTTATATCCAAATTGAAAGCAGCTTTTGATCAGGAACAGGGTGCCTTTGGCACAGCGAATAACACCTGGCATCAAGCCTTAGCCATCCTGGGGCTATATACCGCCTCAGAGCCAATCCCTGAGGATGCGATTAATACACTGGCCGATTTACAACAGGAAGACGGTGGATGGAAATTCAATCCGGGATCTGGCACGTCGCCGGACAATACTGCTTTAGCCCTCCAAGCCCTAGTCGCATCCGGAATGCCTACAGATGACCCCACTATACAATCAGCCATAGATTACTTAAGAACCACACAAACCGCTGATGGCGATTGGGGGGTTTCCAGCAACACTGCCTATGTGCTCATGGCAATGAATGCTCTAAATCTCTCATCGGAAGAATGGACGACAGAATCAGGGAAGGCGCCCTTAACATCCCTCTTCTCTTACCAAAAAGCCAATGGCTCATTCGTATACAACTGGGAATACGCAGATGACAACCTGCTATCCACAACAGCAGCCCTCATAGCCGCGCTATCCAGCGATTATTTAGTCACAGCACCCGCTGCAAGCGATACTCATTACGCTGCCCTGGTTATTGATCCTGGTGAAGGTGACGCAACCAGTGTATGCGTACACTTTGATAAGGAAGCTTTGACAGGTTTTGAACTTCTGGATGCATCTGGAATCGATTATGAATTAGAAGAGGGATTCCTGACAAGCATCATGGGAGAAGGCAATCCCGAAGGAGAGACCTTATACTGGTCCTATTGGTACTTCGATGGGCGGGAATGGAATTTCTATAATACCGGTGCTGGAGATACATTAGTAGCGCCAACAACCATTCAAGGATGGCACCTCACAAGCTGGGAACGCTTCCCATCCTTGCCACCAGATGTTGTCCCAAACCTGAGCAAGATTTGCGAAGCAGAAATATTAAAAGATATCTCCCTCCAGCCCTATCTTAATTACGAAGCGGTTACCAATCCCTTTGAAACACAGAAAGGACCCGCATCCCTGGTTTCCATTGAGGAATCAACGCCCTCAGAAAAGGCAGCTAGCATAACCGAAGAAACGTCAACCCCCACATCCCAGGAAGAACGTTCAAGCCTGCCCTTATACATCATTGGCGGCGTTGGCATCATATTACTAACGGCGATTGTTGTCTTTGTCCTGAAAAGGAAAGAATGAAAAATCGCTTATCTGGTTTTTTCATAAACATAATCATATTAACGCTTGGATTCCTGAGCCTTCTTTCGCCCTTCGTCTTTCCCCAAGCTAGGAATTCAAGCGCGACTTTTCCGATTATCGTCAGTTTGATGATCGGCCTGTGCTTGCTGATTGTATTCTATGAAATCCAGATTTCCATCCTTGATAGTAAAATTATCGCCTTCTTAGGCGTTCTAATCGCGATCAATGCAGGCTTGCGCTTCCTTGAAAACGCTGTTCCCGGTCCAGCAGGATTCAGCCCCACTTTTTTCCTAATCATCTTGACGGGGTACTACTTTGGCGGTCGCATTGGTTTCTTAATGGGGGCAATGACCATGTTGGTTTCCGGGCTGATTACTGGCGGTATCGGTCCTTGGCTGCCGGGGCAGATGATCACAGCCGGCTGGGTCGGTCAGACCAGTTCCCTCCTCCGCTTTCTCAACTCAAAATTCAATTGGCGGGAAAAACCCGCAGAAATCATCACCTTAGCCATTTTCAGCGCATTTTGGGGGATGCTTTATGGCGCCATCATGAACTTGTGGTTCTGGCCTTTCATCGGTACAGCGCCAAATCAATCCTGGTCGCAAAGCGCTGGTTTAATGAAAAACATCCAACAATACACAGCCTATTATCTGGCAACATCCCTTATTTGGGATATCACCCGAAGTGTGGGAAATGTATTGATGATATCTATATTAGCGAGGACGGTATTAACGGTTTTCATGCGCTTCCAGCGTCGGTTCAACTTTCGTTATGAACAGGGTATCAAACCATGAAAACGAGCGGCGTATGGATCCTCTGGTTAATTTTTAATTTACTCTTTCTCCTGTCAACCCGTAATCCTGTTTACCTATTGATTGTTTTGACCGGATTGCTTCTTTCCGGTTATCGCATGACCCGGAAAAATCAGCGTGCCTCCTGGTTAAAAAACAACCTGAGATTCTTGCTTACTATGGTGTTGCTCTCCGCCCTCATCAACGCACTGTTCACCCACAATGGTCGGACGGTATTGTTTAGTTTTCCTCAACATTGGCTTCTAATTGGCGGAAATATCACATTGGAAAGCGTGGTCTATGGAACAATTAACGGGTTGACCATCGGTGCGCTTTATCTCTTATTCACGATCATCAACCTTGCGCTGAGTGTCAAACAATTGACTCGGTTAATCCCTAGAGCGTTTCATCCAATTGCCATGACCGTTACCATCGCCTTGACATTTTTTCCCTCCATCCAGCAGCGCGCACGTGAGATAAAAGAGGCACAAATGATCCGGGGCAACCGCATGAAAAAAATCTCGGATTGGCTGCCTTTGTTCATCCCGTTGTTGGTGACAAGCCTTGAAAAATCCATTCTCTTATCCGAATCCATGACAGCTCGCGGTTTTCATATCCCTTCACGATTAAAAAATTCAGGGCTACCTTTCCTGGGATTGTTATCTGCCTTATTTTTCTCCTTTTCAGGTTGGATATTACATTTATTCTCATATCCTCTCTTGATAAGTGCGTTACTTTACTTTGTTGGCGGAGCCTTGGTGATGGCAACTTTTCTATTGTCCAGCCAACAAACCAGAATCACGCATTTCCAAAAGGAGGTATGGCATTCTGCAGATATTCTGATGGGTATATTCTTATCGGTTCTAATCCTTTTATGGATCCTGTTCACCATAAATAAATTGTTGCCCTCCCTGACCTACTCCCCATACCCCGCCCTATTATCTCCACCATTCCAGATCATCGGTTTGTTACTCAGCGCAGTTACTTTCATTCCTTTACTACTCTCAAAACATGATTAAGATATCCGCCTTATCCTTTTCATATCCCCAAACACCCCAACCGGTCCTATCGGATGTCAATCTAAAGATTGAAGCTGATTCATTAACTCTCGTAACCGGCGCGACTGGCAGTGGAAAATCAACGCTTTTACGCTGCATCAATGGTTTGGTCCCCCATTTCTCGGGAGGGGTGATCGAAGGTCAGATCCGCGTATTAGACAAAGATCCCATCCAAGAAGGCCCCAAAGTGATGGCAGAGCACGTGGGCTTTGTCTTCCAGGAGCCGGAATCGCAATTTGTGTTCGATGTTCTCGAAGATGAAATTGCTTTTGGTCTGGAGAATGCGGGCCTTTCTCGAGAAGCGATGCATAAGCGCGTGGATGAAATCATACAACAATTGCATCTCGAAGATATCCGTCATAAAAAAATCCAAGAAATTTCTGGCGGAGAGAAACAAAAGGTTGCCATTGCCAGCGCCCTCGTACAACTCCCGCATGTGCTCATCCTCGATGAACCGACATCTCAACTGGACCCGGTCTCTGCAGATGACCTCTTATCCTTCATCACGCAATTGAAGCGTGAACTACATTTAACCGTGTTGATCTCAGAGCACCGTCTTGAACGTTTATTGCCTTATGCAGATAGAATTGTTCATCTGAATAAGGAAGGCAAGGTCCTTTCTGGCAAGCCCCAAGAAATTCTCCAAAAAATGGAACAGGTTCCGCCTATTATTCAAATCGCAAGAAAGATGAAGTTCTCCCCATTGCCATTGACCATTGAGGACTTCCCCGAAATAGAATTACCTCGTCGCCCTGTGGAAAAAGAGCATCAATCGCGATTCTCTGATGAAAAACCTGCTCTTGAAGTGGTCAACCTATCAACAATATTGGGGAACAAAAAAGTATTAGACCAAATCAATCTTAAACTCTATCAAGGAGAAATCCTGACGCTTGTGGGATTAAACGGTGCAGGAAAGACAACTTTATTTCGCTCAATACTTGGATTGACACCCGCCAGCGGTCAAAGACGACTTCACGGCAAAGACATGGGTGAAATGGAATTATCCGAAATTATCTCACACATTGCCTACCTGCCGCAGAATCCTAATGACCTGCTATTCGCCGAATCTGTGGAAGAAGAGCTCAAGGTAACACTTGAAAACCATAATCTACAAACGGATGACTCAAAAATTTCGGATTACCTAAATTTCTTCCAATTAGACAGTGTAAAAAACCGCTATCCAAGAGACCTTTCTGTCGGCGAACGGCAGCGTACCGCATTGGCTGCGATTACAGTTCATAAACCAGAAATCATCTTCATGGACGAACCAACACGCGGGTTGGATTATGTTACAAAAAAGTCCCTATCACAGATCATCAATAAATGGCTCAAGGATAACCATGTCATCTTAATCGTCACCCACGATGTAGAGTTCGCTGCCCAGGTCGCTGACCGAGTTATCATTCTTGAAAACGGTAGAATCCGCTTTGATGGACCACCACAAAAGGCTTTTTCCACCTTTCCAGCTTATCGCACACAAACGTCTCGTCTCTTCCCCGGATGCGGATTAATTACTCCTAAAGATGTCTTATAGAAAGCAATGACACGGTTATTGACATCATACTATGGTAAAATAACCCCGTTCAGAGATCAAAAATAAATATTGATATTACTCATGATGAAAAGTTACTTCCCTCACTTTTGAAAGGGAGAAGGCATGAGTATAAATAGTGTCCATTTTTGGGTTTTTTCATTAATGCCTCACTAATTGAGGTGAAGAAAGTTCATTTCTTTCTATCGTTTAATTCAATTTATTCACAGATAAATTGACTTAGACCAAAATTAGGAGAGATCAAGAATGTATGGATATAGCGGTAAGATACTGCACATTGACCTCGAAGATCAGAAACACTGGGTCGAGGAAAAGCCGGAAGAATGGTACAAGATTTACATCGGCGGCGTTGCCATGGCAACACGCTTGTGCTGGGAGAACATTGAGGTCGGGTGTGATCCCTATGATCCAGGCAATCCCGTATGTTTCGCTAATGGCATATTCGCTGGAACGCCTGTGCCTGTCGGTGGAAAATATGGATTAGCGTCGAAATCCCCCTTAACGGGATTCATCGGTGACAGCCTCTCTGGCAGTTGGTTCACCATTGCTATGAAACGCGCTCAATGGGATGGTATCGTCATTCACAAAGCCAGTGAAGAATGGGTTCAGGTTTTTGTAGACGATGATCGGGTCGAATTCATCCCTGCTGAGCATCTCCTTGGCTTGGGCACCTACGAAACGGAAGAAACCATTCGAGAGATCTTCGGCGACGATCAGGTTCGTTCTGCAACCATCGGCCCATCCGGTGAGCACATGGTACGCTTTGCCAATGTGACCAATGACGGCCGCCAAGCAGGACGTACCGGACACGGCGCTGTTTGGGGTAGCAAAAAACTCAAAACAGTTTCAATAAGAGGCACTCACGGTGTCACTGTCGCTGATCCAGATACACTGCTTCAAATGTCATTTGATATCACCAAATCGGCTCAGGGACCCCACACTCAAAAATATCGTGTATACGGAACCGCCGCAAATATGCTCTCTATGAATAAGCTGGGATTGCTTCCCACCCGTAATTATCAAGAAGGTGTTTTTGAGTCCGTTGAATTGGTCAGCGGCGAATACCTGGACGAACATCATAAAGTGAAAATTATCGCCTGCGCACAATGTCCCATTGCCTGCGAACAGATGTCAATTGTCAAAGAAGGTCCTTTTGCCGGTGCCATGACGGGTATTGACTATGAATGTCTTCAATCGCTCAGCTCAAATTGCGGTATCAGCGATATGCGCTCAGCCATCCGCTTGATTGATGAAGCAGACCGAAGCGGTATGGATGCTATGACATTGGGTGTGACAATATCTTTCACAATGGAATGTTATGAGCGTGGAGTTTTAAAGAAACAAGACTTTAAATGCGAAAAAGCTCCAGACGGTCTCGAACTGAATTTCGGAAACGGTGAAGCTGCCGTCATCCTTGCCCAAATGATCCGAGACCGAGAAGGTATAGGCGCTGTTCTGTCAGAAGGCACACGACGGGCTTCACAATATCTTGACAATGAACGCGGCTCAGAATCTTATAAATGGGCCATGAACATCAAAGGCTTGGAAACCCCCGGGTATGACGCCCGCGGTCTGAAAACATTTGCTGTTGGCCTGGCTGTTGGTACTCGTGGTGGGTGTCATAACCGCACTGCCGCTTATGACCCGGATATCAAAGGTCAAACAAACCGCTTTACTGTTGATGAAACCCGAGGGAAAGTCGCGGCCCGTTCGGAAGAATATGCTGCTGTTTACGACACATTGCCGCTGTGCAAATTTATCCGACGCTGTTTCACCGGCAAGGCAGATCGGGCTGGCGCCTGGCCTGCCATCGCAAAACTGATCAATGCCACCACAGGTTGGAGTTTTGATTATGATGAGGTAGACCTGATCGGTGTGAGGGCACACAACATGAAAAAAGCCTTCAACATTCGGGAGGGTTGGACGGAAAAAGATGACGACCTGCCCTATCGCTGGAAACACGACCCCATGACCATCGGGCCTTCTGCTGGCCATGTGGTTACGGAAGAAGAACTCAAATACCTCAAAAAGATTTATTATGAGGCGAAGGGGTGGACAGAAGAAGGATTAATTCCGAAGGAATTGCTTATTGACCTCGGCATGGACGATGTCGCCGAAGAGATCGGCGTATAAGGAGACAAATAATGGTTGCTTCCACATCAAAGTTTAAATATATTGTTTGCGATCCCGAATTGTGCATTGGTTGCCAGCTATGTGAATATATCTGTTCGTATACAAAAACTGGAGAATTCAACTCCTATCGCAGCCGCATCCGAACAGTGCGGGTGGATGAGGTGTTGATCACTGCCGTTGCCTGCCTGACCTGTGAGAATGCACCCTGTGTGGCAGCTTGCACGAGAGATGCATTAACTCAGGATTCCGAAACCGGCATCATCCACATTGATCCTAAAAAGTGCGATGGTTGTGCTTGGTGTATTGAGGCATGCGACTTCGGTGCCATCTCCATCAACCACGAAACCAAACTGGCTGAGTTCTGCGATCAGTGCGAAACCGAGGAAGATGGTCCCCAATGTGTGAAGTGGTGCCCCAAAGACGCTTTGGAATTAACTACCCCTGACCAGCGCGCACAGCGGACACGCCACAAATTGGTCAAAAACAGTCTTGAATTTCCCTCCAAAGCGAAGGATCCTCGATGACAGATCAATCCAATGAAACAAACAATGCAGAATGCAGAATCGGCGTTTTTGTCTGCCACTGCGGCAACAATATCGCTGGTGTCATTGATCCTAAAGAAGTGGTCAAATTTGCTGAGACCTTGCCGAATGTGGTTCACGCAACAGACACCCTGTATGCCTGCGCCGATTCTGGACAGCGCTTGATCAAAGAGGAAATTAAAAAATACAACCTCAATCGAGTGGTTGTGGCTGCCTGTTCTGTACGCATGCACGAGCCCACATTCCGTGCAGCCGTTTCTGAGGCAGGTTTGAATCCCTTCCTGATGGAAATGGCCAACATTCGAGAACAATGCACCTGGGCGCACGGACATGATCCAGAAGGCGCTCTTGAAAAAGCCAAAGATATTACAGCAGCTGCCGTCGCCAAAGCACGCTTCCTGACATCGTTGGATATGATTCACGTGCCAGTAACACAAAAAGCAATGGTCATCGGCGCTGGCGTGGCAGGCATCAGCGCTGCTTTGGACCTGGCAGAACAAGGCATTGAGACTATCCTGGTGGAAAAACAACCGACAATCGGTGGGGTCATGGCGCAGCTCAACAAAACTTTCCCCACTTTGGACTGTAGTATATGAATACTCGCACCTAAAATGGTTGACGCGGCGCGCCAACCCCGGATTGATGTTAGATCATATACTGAAGTTGAAAAAGTTGAAGGTTTTGTAGGTAATTTTAAAGTTTCTCTTCGGGAAAAAGCGAAATACGTGATAGCCGATCGCTGCAATGGCTGCGGCGAATGTTCCCGCGTTTGCCCTATTGAAGTCCCCAATTATTTCGAAATGAACCTGGCCCCTCGTAAAGCCATTTACGTTCCAATGAGCCAATCCGTACCTCTGATCTACACCATTGATACCGATGCCTGCATCCATTGTTATAAATGTGTAGATGCCTGCGGCTCTCTTGAAGCGATTGATTTCAGCCAGGAAGACAAACTCGTTCAGGAAGATATTGGTGCTCTTGTTGTTGCCACAGGATTTGGCCACTTTGATCCTAGTGTCATGGAAGAATACGGTTACGGCCGTTTCCCCAATGTCATCACGTCCATGGAAATTGAGCGATTGAACAACTCTGCTGGCCCGACTGCTGGCAACCTCATCCGCCCCAGTGATCACAAGAACCCTGAAGAATTGGCGTTTATCAATTGTGTAGGTTCCCGGGATAAACGCTATAACCCCGGATGTTCTAATTTTTGCTGCATGTATTCCATTAAGAATGCAATTCTCCTCAAACAAGCGAATCCGAATGTGGATGTCACGATCTATTACATTGATATTCGTACCCCCTCTAAAGGCTATGAGGAATTTTATGATCGTGCAAGAGAGATGGGAATCCATTTCCAGCAAGGTCGCCCCAGCTTGATCACAGAAGACCCTGAAACCCATAATCTTTTTGTGCATGCTGAAGACATCGCCCTGGGTACAGTCACGGAGAAAGAGTATGACATGGTCATGCTCAACCAGGCTGCCATCCCACAGCCAGACCAGGACCATATGAGTTCTGTTCTGAACGTTGCACAAAGCCCAGGCGGTTGGTTTATGGAATACCATCCCAAATTGCGCCCAATGGATAGCCCAACGGACGGCATATTTTTTGCCGGCGCATGCCAGGGTCCCAAGGATATCCCCAGCAGCGTTGCCCAGGGTTCTGCAGCTGCAGCTCGTGCCAGCCGTATTCTCCATTCGAAGGAATGGGAAATCGAACCAACCATCGCGGTTGTCTGGCCTGATCGTTGTTCCGCAACTACCAGTGGGAAACCTTGCGGTATTTGTGAAAAAGCCTGCCCCTACGGTGCAATTACAATCACCGGCAATAACCCACCAGAGATTACCACAGCCAAATGTCACGGCTGTGGTGGTTGTGTAGCGGAATGCCCTGAAGACGCCATCACACAACTGCATTTCACTGATGCACAGATTTTAGCACAGATGCGCGCTGTGCTGGCGAAGGAACCGGAAAAGAAGATTATAGCTTTCCGTT
>CAZNRI010000026.1:0-39690 GCA_964575595.1 uncultured Candidatus Brevefilum sp. | reverse complement strand
TTGCATACGAATGATTTTATCACCTCATCCGTTGCACTAAATCCTTGAATCCAAGGACATAATCGTCCCTGATTAGTTGTTTTTAATACGAATTAGTTGAATTGATATCTAATTGATGGAATAGTTGACGTGATAACCAGCATCAGAGATAATCAAACGGAGATGTAACGAATTTGATTTTTATTGCATCGTAATTATAGTGAATATTCAGAGGAGTAGAGATTATTAATGGAAAAACAAAACAATAAAGAAGTCATCAAACGAGATTTGGTCATCTTGGGATCGGGGCCTGCCGGGCTTGCTGCTGCATTATATGCAGCCCGTGCTGACCTGGAGCCGTTGGTATTAACCGGCATGACCCTGCATGGACAGGCATCCACGACAGCTCATATAGAAAACTACCCTGGATTTCCAGATGGGGTGGGCGGGGTCGAATTGGGTCAGCTCTTTCAAACGCAGGCTGAAAAATTCGGTGCAGAAATCGAGATGAACGAGGCAACATCTGTGAGCCTTGATAATAATCCTATGCTTGTAGAAACTTATGGAAAAATTTATGAAATAAAGAGTCTGATTATCACTACTGGTGCAACTCCTCGGAAACTAGACGTTCCAGGAGAAAAAGAATTAGTTGGTAGGGGCGTGTCCTATTGCGGCACTTGTGACGGATGGTTCTTTAAAGAAAAAGATATCCTTGTGATTGGCGGGGGTGACAGCGCCTTAGAAGAGGGGTTGTTCCTGACTCGTTTCGCCAATTCAGTGACCATTATCCATCGGCGTGATGAACTCAGAGCCGGCGCTATTCTTCAAAAGCGAGCTTTTTCAAATCCAAAAATCAGTTTTATATGGGATACAGTTGTCACAGAGATCAAGGGTGAAGATGCTGTGGATGCCGTGCAATTGAAGAATGTCAAAACTGGCGAGGTAAAAACCCATGAAACTGACGGCGTTTTTATATTCGTTGGGCATACCCCAAACTCAGATTTATTTACTGGTCAATTGGAGCTTGATGATGAAGGCTATGTCGAAGTTAATAACCACATGGAGACATCTATTTCCGGGGTATTTGCCGCGGGAGAGATATGTGATCCACATTTTCGACAGGTTATAACATCTGCTGGTATGGGTGCGGCAGCAGCGATTCAAGCGACTCGTTATTTAGATGAGCTTGAAGAAACTGTATAAAAGTCTGTTTAAGTAATTATCCGGAGGCGCTAATCCTCCGGATAATTTTTATCATTCGGATGTTGGTGTCACCTGTGGGCTGGTGGTGCTGTACCAACTGAATACACGTTCTTCGCTCTTATTACCCGCAGCTTCCCAATTTTCTTCCTCTTCATCCGTGCCAAGCTGACGGACGACATATACGTACCAGCGGTAAACATGCGGTCGCCCATCGTTTGGTGAAAATGATGCTGGGACGATATAGGAGGTTTCAGTGACGTAAAATGTTTCTGTCAGTTTGTTTTCACTGGTCAGGTCAATAATTGTAACCGCGTAGGCTTCATTGGACTGCAACTCACTGACAGCCGCCCACTGCAATGTGATTGTGCCTGTATCAGATGTGAATGACGCCCCGTCCGCAGGAAGCAGAAGGTTTGGGCCTGGATAAGGCGGCAGTGATGTGGGGGTGGGCGTAGGACCTGCTGTAGGTTCCCTCATACAGAGAGGAATGATTAAGGTTTGGTCTTCAAGGACCGTGTCGCTTGGCAGGCTGTTATATTCGCGGATGGTTGCCATGCTGACATTATATGTATCAGAAATTGAGCTAAGCGTGTCATTTTCTTTAACCGTATAATAGACTTTCTCGCAGGATTCCTCCGTTTTTTCAGCTTCACTAAGAGTCTCAGTAGGTTGAGGTGACGCTGTCGGCGTCGGTTGCGGGATCATTAAGACCTGGTTCTCTAAAAGATTACAATCTGCAGAGAGGTTGTTTTCCAGGATAATGCTCTGAACTGATACATTAAAAGCTGCGGCGATGCCTGAACAAACATCGTTGGGTTTGACAATATACTCAATAGGGGGAAGCGGTGTCCAGGTTGGCGCTTCTGTGGGCGTCTGGGTGACGGTAGGTGTGATGGTTATCGTTGGGCTGGATGTCGCTGTGCCCGCTTCAGGCGTAATATCACCTACTGTGGTAGGGTCTCCTGGATTATTTAATATTAGAAAAACAGCAACTGCGCCGAGCGTGATGAAAAGCGCAAGCAACCCTAATGCCGCTGGTAGACTCAGTGTAATTTCAGGAAGCCTTTTTGCGCGGACCTCACTTTTTTTCTTTGTATCTGCTTTCACATCAAATTCTGTGCCGCAAACCAGACATTTGGTCGCATTGGCATTTAGTCTCGTACCGCAAACAGGACAAAGTTTTGTTTTTGAAGAATTCTTTTCTGGGCTCATAATAATTCTGGGATAGTATACCTCAAGGTTTGAGAAATATGCAATACGAACTAAACCATGCGAAATAGCGCTGCTGGGTGGTATAAATAATTTAATTATGTTCAGTGCTTATGTTCATATCCCATTTTGCAAGCGCCGCTGCCATTACTGTGATTTTAACACATTTGCAGGAATGGAAAGGTTCATTCCGGATTATGTGTCAGCATTAATCAAAGAAATTCGTATAGTCAGTAAAGAAAAAACAAAAATCCTACTCCATTCTATTTACTTCGGCGGTGGCACTCCTTCTCTCGTACCTAAAATTTTCTATGAAAAAATATTAGCTGTTTTCGAACAAGAGTTTGATCTTCAAGAAGACAATGAAATTACGATTGAAGCAAACCCTGGTACGTTGACCTATGAATATCTTAGTGATATACGTAAGCTGGGAATTAATCGTATCAGCATTGGCGTTCAATCCACAGACACTTTTGATTTGGTCAGATTAGACCGTATCCACAACATCAATGACATCCTTAACAGCGTACGATATGCTAGAAAAGCGGGATTTGACAACATCAACCTAGATTTAATTTTCGGCTTGCCTTGGCAAGATTTGTTGGGATGGGAATACTCGTTATCCCGTGCATTAGTATTAAAGCCCGATCATTTTTCACTTTACTCACTGATCATTGAACCAGGAACCCTGCTCTATCGCTGGTATCAAAAGGGATTAATTGCGCTACAAGATCAAGACCTTGAAGGGGATATGTTCCAGTGTGCTATGGATATGCTGGCTGATGCCGGATATGAACATTATGAGATTTCCAATTGGGCTAGACATAACACAAAACGCAGTTACCAATCACGCCATAATAAACAGTATTGGTACAATCTACCCTATCTTGGTTTTGGCGCTGGTGCACATGGCTATGCAGAGGGCACTCGCACAGTCAATACAGGAACAATTTCAGATTATATTCGCAGGATCAATCAAGCAGAAAAAGTTGATTTGATTTTCCCTGCCTCGCCAGCGACAATTTCAACAACCCAAGTTGACCATCTCACACAGATGAAGGATTTCATGATGCTGGGTTTAAGATTAGTGCAAGAAGGGGTGTCCCTGGAACGCTTTCAATACTTGTATGGGATGGCGATGATGAATGTATTTGGGGATGAGATAAGTTCTCTTCTTGATCGTGGAATCATTGAGTGGATAGGGAAAGATAAAAAAAGCCTTCGGTTGTCAGAAAAAGGCGTTATGATAGCCAATCAAGCTTTTATGGAATTTGTGTGATTAAATTACGGAAACGCGCGTTCCCATGCCGCTTGTGCGATACTTTTCATGAGGTCTACCAACAGGATTTACCCATCGAAAGAGCCATTTTGCTTCATCATTACTCATGTTAACACAACCGCTGCTCTGAGGCGCACCAAAATCATTATGCCAGAAAGTACCGTGGGTGGCGATACCTTTGGCAAAGAAACATGACCAGGGCACCCCAATAAGTTCATAGGCATAAATATTATCGGTAATTTCTCCATTTCCCATGTGTTTTGAAGGGTACGTCGATTGAACTCTGAATTCTCCTGATGGGGTCTGTTTGACGGGCGTTAACGAGCCGCTGGCGATTTTGGTTTGAAGGACAATGTTATCGCCCTCATAAGCGGTCAACTCCTGGCGTGAAATAGAAATTTCTATCCGTTTTTCTTCGGACGGGACATCGGGTGAGATGGGAGCAAATTCAGAATCTTTGACAATACGCATATGTTCGGCGGGTATAGCATACAGTAGCGTTGTGTCCAGTTCGTCCTGCAGTTGATACCATGGGCGCCCATCAGGACCGGTAATGATATCTACGATCCAATGTGTTGTTTGATAATATAATCGGTATAACTGTTCCCATCCATACAGGGAGGAGTATCTGAAAGCTCGAGTGTAAGGGACAGTTATTTCACCGAGCTGGAAATTTTCATTGATAGTATCTGCGACAGGGTTTAGGATATATTTAACTTCTTGAAGGTATCCCCGATGGACATAACCTTTCCAAACGCGGTACCAGATGGGGTTGTATTCAGGTCCGGTTTCTGATTCAACCTCATAATAAACATTGATCAACTCATCTTTGTAGCGTTGATAGAGAATATCGTTGGGGTTTTGATCGCTTGGTGTTCTATAAACGCTGACCGATGTTCTTTCACCGCTTTTACTTATTTTCCCCACGCGCATCAACCTGTGATGATAGGATTGTTTATTTATCTCAGGCATACGTCTGAAAGCCAGAGAGCCAAGACTCAAAGCAAGCAGCTTTAAGAAATTCTTGCGAGATAAGGTCTTATTTGTCATATAAAGAAATTATACCTGGTCATCGGTTGCCGTCAATCATCAAACTCTTCTGGTATGATTTCAGCCACGGATCTTTTGATATGGGTTGGCAGATAGGGAAATTTGTCAATATCTTCTTCTTTTGTCACACCGCTGAGGACAAGAATAGTTTCCATGCCGCTGGTCACGCCGGCAACAATATCCGTGTCCATTCGATCACCGACCATAATCGTGTTTTCTGAGTGAACATTCATGTAGTTCAATGCCGTGCGCATCATTAATGCATTAGGTTTACCGACAAAAAATGGGGCTACACCGCTGGCTTTTTCTATCAAAGCAGCCATAGCACCACAGGCAGGGATCAATCCACCCTCACTTGGGGCTGATGGGTCTGGATTGGTAGCTATGAACCTGGCGCCATCATCATGGATCAAACGGATTGCTTTCTTGATCATCTGAAAATTATAAGCAAGCGTTTCACCAAGAACCACATAATCCGGATTAATATCTGTAATGACATATCCTAAATTATGAATCGCTTCTGTCAGTCCGCTTTCTCCAAGAACAAAGGCTTTTCCATCTGGTCTTTGTTTGTGAAGGAAAGATGCTGTTGCCAATGCTGATGTAAAAATCTGGTCTTCTTGTATCTGAATCCCAATTGCCTGCAGGCGATGGGCAAGATCACGGGGTGTGTAAACGGGATTGTTCGTCAGGAGCAGGAATTTCCGGTTTTCCTTCCTTAATGTATTGATGAATTCATCGGCACCGGGTACGATCCGAGACCCATGCAGCAAAACCCCATCCATATCAATAATAAAATTTTTCACCGTTGTTCTCTCTTTCGATTATCTTAACGACATTCCTTATTTTACAATATACTGAAAGAATTCAAAAGCAATGAGGATAGGAATTTCTAAACAATAAAAAGCCACTGTGATTATCTATAGCCACAGTGGCTTTTTTGATCAATTGGGCTGTTTATTTCTTCTTAAGGATGATCCTTGCGTCAACGATAGTAACGCCCTTGCCCTCTTCATATACGATGACGGGATTGGCGTCGGATTCTGATATTTCATCAGATAGATCTGTGATCATGAATGCATATTTAGCCAGTGTTTTCGCTAATTCTTTTTTGTCGCGGGGAGCTTCACCTCGAACGCCATCTAAAATTGGGGCGCCGCGAATTTCGTCTAACATCGAAGCTGCTTCCGCTTCTGAAATTGGGGCAACCCGGAAGGTGACATCCTTCAATACCTCTACAAAGATGCCGCCAAGTCCGAACATAATGGTTGAACCAAAAGTGGGGTCATTTACAGAGCCGATGATGGTCTCAGTTGCCCAAGGTGCCATTTGTTGAATGACTACGCCATGAATATCTGCATCAGCCTTATATTCTTTAGCATTTTTTAAAATGGCTTTATAAGCTTCGCGAACGCTGGCTTCATCCTGTATATCAACTTTCACGCCACCGGCGTCTGATTTGTGGAGGATATCAGGAGAGACAATTTTCAGAACAACAGGGTAACCTATCTCTTCGGCCTTTTCAACAGCATGATCTTCACTTGTTGCTAGGAATGTTTTAACGACAGGTAAGCCATAAGCTTCGAAAATGGTTTTTGATTCAATTTCAGTTAGGGATATACGGCTGTCAGCACGTACCTTTGCAATAATCTCTTTCGCTTTATTTTTATCAGCAGAGGGATTTTCCTGGAAAGGTTCGCTTTTCATTGTTTCTAAACTAGCGTATTCTCTCAACGTTCCCATAGCTTTGACAGCTAAATCTGGCGCATTATAAGCAGGGATGCCATTTTCAACCAACCACTGCATAGCTTTGTTAGATCTTTCCCCGCCTACAAATGAAACTGTAACAGGTTTATCGGTGATTCCAGTTTCCTTGATTGCTTGATGCAAGGCTTTGGCGATTTCCATGGGGTTTGTTATCGCTGTTTCACAGTAGAGAATCACCAAACCCTCTACCCATTCATGTGCGAAGGAAAATTTTACGGAATCGTGATACCAGTCATTGCCTGCCATACCCGTCAGGTCAACAGGGTTTTTGGCAGAACCAAAGGAAGGCATGTGTTTTTTAAGCTCTTCCTGGACAGACTCAGGAGCAAATGTCATGGGGATTCCTGCTTTTTCTGCTGAATCGGTCGCCAAAACACCTACACCGCCGCCATTTGTGATGATTAACAAGTTATCACCTTTCATCGGCGGTTCTAATGATAGGGCTAGCGTGCAATCAAAGAGATCACTCAAATCAGTTGACTGGATAGCACCGGCTTGTTTGAATGCCGCGCCATAAATATGTTGAGCGCCAGCCAAAGAGCCTGTATGAGAAGCTGCTGCGGCTGCGCCATGCTCAGAAACACCAGCCTTCAGGATCACAATCGGCTTGGATGCTTTCGCGCTTTCTTCGATGAAGCGCCGCCCATCTTTCAATCCCTCAATGTAAAGCGTGATGCAATTTGTGTTTTCATCTTCGTCCAGCCACGACACCATGTCTGCAAAATTAACATCCGACATGTTCCCGATTGAGACCAGCTTATCGAATCCAATCCTGCGTGTATAGGTGATAGCGTCCATGGCAATGAGAAGTGCGCCGCTTTGTGAGACCAGGGATGCTGAACCATTCAAAGGGAGAAAAGGTGCAAAAGAGGCGTTCATGCTGTCTGAATTTGATAGGGTCCCAACGACATTAGGTCCAAGAACGCGCATGCCATATTGATGTGCGATCTCTACCAATTCCTTTTCCAATTCCGTTTCTCCTACCTCGCTGAAACCTGAGGTTATTACAATGAGACCCTTAACACCTTTCTTACCGCATTCTTTCGTGACATCAATCACATATTTCGCGGGAACGGTAATTGTCGCTGCATCCACTGGCTCTGGGATATCTAAAACGGATTTATATACTTTTAGACCAAGGATTTCTTCAGCGCTTGGGTTTACGGGGTAGATTCCCCCTTTATAACCGCTGTCAATTATATTTTTAACAACGGTGTGTCCAATTTTTCCCGGTGTGTTCGAGGCTCCAATCACAGCGATACTCTTGGGCTTGAGAAGACCGGTCAATACATCATCCACGTGTTCCTCCTAATAATAGCTTTTTTTAATTGAGTAGCCAATGTGTAAAATACCACAATACAACATCGGCTATTGTACCTTAAAATTTTGTATAATAAGAATGATTGTGACAATTTTCTAAAAAAACGGGGAGGTTTATCGTAATGTCTAACAACAAAAAAGTACTGACAGCAGATGATTTCAGGAATCGCATTCTCGATCGCAATGGGAAGGTGGGGAGGGATGCTTGTGAAATCATGGCTTCTGCAATTCGCGCCGTAGATCCTTATCAATGTATAAGAGAGAATATGAGGGTTGTTCAAAACAATCTGATCATTGACCACCAAACCATCCAATTATCTGATTATAAAAGAATATTCATCGTTGGATTTGGAAAAGCCTCTGTGTCTATGGCTATGGCTGTCATAGATATTCTCGAAGACAGAATAATGTCCGCAAATGTCATCACGAAGGCCAAGACTTTTCTGGGTCAAAATGGATATAAGGGTTTATTAAATATTTATTTAGGTGGACATCCTATTCCCAATGAGGATTCCCTCAAATCAACACAAGCTGTACTGAATGGGTTGCCCCAGATGACGGAACAAGATTTGGTTCTCATTGTGATATCCGGTGGGGGATCAGCATTGTTTACCTCTCCTATGCCAGGGGTTTCATTAGATGATCTGCGCCAATTAACTAATGTTTTATTACAAAGCGGTGCTGATATCCATAAGATCAATACATTAAGAAAACATCTGGATCAGGTTAAAGGTGGACGATTAGCGCAGATGCTTCGACCAGCCACAATCCATTCACTTATCTTATCGGATGTCGTTGGTGATCGCCTGGATATGATTGCATCAGGTCCAACAACAGAAGATCCGACGACCTATAACGACGCATTGAATGTGATTGACCAGTATAAATTACGGGAGCAAATTCCAAGCTCGATCATTGAGGTTTTAAAAGGTGGCATATCGGGAGTATATGCTGAAACGCTAAAAGCAGGTGAGTTACCCTCGGACAAGATGAATAACCACCTTGTCGCGACGAATATCAAAGCTGCCAGGGCGGCGAAGGAAAAAGCAGTGACACTTGGATATCATAGCACAATTATTTCTACGCGCTTGACTGGGTTAACAAAGCATGTCGTTGAATTCATGAATGGAATCATTCAAACCCTGGTTAACAATAATGAGCCATTTAGGCCCCCAGCTTGTTTATTGTTTGGCGGAGAAACGACGGTTCAATTGACAGGTGATGGGTTAGGGGGGAGGAATCAAGATCTTGTCCTCAGGATGATACCCAGGATGGCGGAGAAAGAAAATGTTTTATTCATTTCATTAGCAACAGATGGGGAGGATGGCCCAACGGATGCGGCGGGTGCCGCATCCGATGCCTTTATCTTACGCGAAGCGGCTGGGATGAAAGGATTGGACGTTCATACGGCTATTGAAACCAATAATTCATACCGATATTTGAATGAAACGGGGGCACTGATAAAAACGGGATCAACTGGCACCAATGTGAATGATCTGATTATCATTCTATACAATCATCAAACATGAGAGCGTTGACGAATATTCACGTTATAAGAAAAAAGCAGTTGTCGTGCTAATTTATTATCGGACTCGCTTATCTTATTGATGATGTTGGATAAGTGTCTGATGACGATAGGTTGTGGAATATCGAGGGATTCCGCAATATCGTCAAGGGGTTGGTTTTTCTTAGCGGCGGTCAATACCGTAATTTCGCGTGGTGTAAGCTGCTTAAGCGTATTGGGATCGTAAAAAAGTTGCCGCCTCATATCGTTTGTACCTCTATAGCATCAATAAATTGGTTTATTTCTAAAGTACTATGATTATATTTAATCAAAGTCACAAATAAGGCTTTAAGAAAACCAATATATTCGCAATTAGGGCATAAATTATATGGTATTTCGTATAGCAGTAAGTTTTTTCGAAAACTATTAATCTAAATTAACCTTTAAACAAGCCCAATATGATAAATAATAAAAGTTTTATCATTAAAATTGTTAAAAGACCACATATTCATCCTTATCTTTATTGAAAATGTTAAGATCTCTTTCATAAACGGGGGTCAATTTAAATATATCGCTTGAACCAATCAAGAATACCTTCAAGGCGGACGATTTTACGATCTGTTCTTCCAGTACGGGAGACGCCGTGGGGAGAATCAGGAAAAATCAGAAACTCTGTGTCCACTCCAAGTTTTCTAAGAGCGACATAGACCTGTTCACTTTGTTCGATGGCACAGCGCAAGTCCTGCATACTGTGAATGATAAGTGTAGGTGTTGTCGCATTTCCAATGTATTTAATAGGAGAACACTGCCAGAGAACATCCAGATTCTCATAGGGCGCTTTATCATCAAAAATGGATTGAAAACTCCAATTGAAATCGCTGGAACCCCACATGCTGATTAAATTACTCACACAGCGTTGGGATACCGCCGCTTTAAACCGGTCGGTATGTCCAATTATCCAAACTGTCATATATCCGCCGTAGCTTCCACCCGTCACTACCATATTTTCGATGTCGATATAGGTTTGTTTTTCCATGAAATCAACCCAACACATCAGATCAGCGTAATCAACGGTACCCCATTTCCCGTAATAAATCGCTTTCGTATGTTCTTCGCCATATCCCTGTCCACCACGCGGGTTACAAAAATACACCACATAACCGTTCGCAGCTAAATAGAAGAATTCATGCATGAAGAAGTGACCATATTGCGCCATGGGGCCGCCGTGAATTTCAAGGATAGAGGGATATTTCTTTTCAGGGTCGAAATTTGGGGGTTTCAGTATCCAGCCTTGTAAGTCGTTGTCGTGAGCGCCTTTGAACCATACTTCTTCAAATGAGCCAAGATCCAATTGCTTGAACAAATCCTCGTTAAGTTTAGTGAGGATTTGATAATCTAATCCTGGCAGTGTAAGCAAACCAATTTGACAGGGATCCGTCATCGTTCCATGGATATACCCAATGCGCTCATTCCTATCGTCCATGCTGAAATCGCTGACAACACCGTCAAATTCCAAAAGCGTTTTATGGTTCTTGCTGTCAACCCCAATGGCATGCAGCGCTGACCTGCCGTGACGACCAACCTGGAAGTATAAGGTGTTGCCGTCTTGTGACCAGATGGGGCTGCTCGTAATAAATGCGCCAACATCGTTGATAACGCCCCCGCCGACATTAAAATCAAATTCTGAAGTGAGTGAACGGACGTTCTCTTCATTTTCCAGATCAACGACCCATAATTCTGTATTTTTATAATCTGTGTTCAGGCCCTCATGCCCATAATAAGCAATCATTCTCCCATCAGGAGAATAACTTGCCTGTCGCTTAGGGCCTTCTGGGGTTTCAATTAAATTAATTTTTTTCTCGTTAATATCGTAGATGAATAAATCAATTTTATCTGGATTTAAATCCGGTTCATCCGTTCTATTAGAAAAGAAGGCGATAAATTTCCCGTCCGGTGACCACACTGGGGAAGTCTCATCATGAATACCTGAATCGGTTAATTGCAGTTTCTCTTTTGTTTTTATATCAACCGTCCACAGGTGAAAGTGTGCTTGAGGGAGATAGCCATAACCGTCAAGTTTAAAAAAGACACGGTTTTTTATCCTTCTCGCCACTCGCCCCAATTCCTTCTTCTTTGGATCATCCAGAACTTCAATGTCTTCTGGATCTTTCTCGCGGAATTGAAATACAAGCTTTGTACTATCTGGGGACCAATTGAAGTTGGCAAGGTCGCCTTTTAGATCTGTAATGGGGCACGCTTCACCACCAGCAACCGGCAAAACAAAAATCTGAGGCTGCTTTTCATCTATCCGGTTTGATAGAAAGGCGATCCACTGGCCATCTGGGGACCATTTAGGACTACTGTCAGTATGACTCCCGAATGTCCATTGACGGGATTTACCGCCTTTAGCAGGGACTGCCCAGAGATGCATGTATTTCTTTTCACTATCGCGATCCACTGTTTGGAGGGCGTAGACCATACTCTCCCCATCAGGAGAAATTTGACACTCTGTCACGACGTTGATATCGTATAGGTCTTCTGCTGTGATGGGGCGTTTATTTTTAGACATCATTTTTTCCTCTCTGGAATTAATAGTGACTTTTATAAAATCTGATGATCAGATATGTATGTTTTCGTCTTTCATCTCGTGATTGTTCTTTGCCTTAAAGTTATTTATTTCTTTTTATTATATAATCTTTTTAAGATGGTTTCTGATTTTCTTTTAGTTTGGATAGAAGTAAGGGCTAATTTCCCTGCAGATGAAAACAGAAACTGGGTGATCTAAAATCAGATATTCCAATACCTCGAGATGATGCCAACCATTCCATTGTTTTTAAGGTATAACTATGCGCTGCATAGAAAGATAATGATTTAATGGATTAGGAGAAAGACTCATGAAAAATAAAAATACGCGAATCTGGTGGCAGGTTTTACTTATCAGCTCCCTTCTTATCGTCCTCTCGATATCTAGCACTTTGATTTATTTGGGTGCGACCGTATTCAGATCCCAAATCCCGCTTTTTCAACTGCTTGATCAAAAAAGCCAGGATGTCGTTCAAATTAATCCTGAACCCGCACCTTATACAGGTGTGATTGACTTAGCACAAAAACCAACCGTCAGATTATATATGGTACTTGGGTCAGATTACCGACCACAGGCAGGATTCAGGACAGATATCATTATTTTCGTGGCTATGGATACACTCACAGGCAAGGTGAGTTTGGTTTCATTTCCAAGGGATTTATGGGTATCTATTCCAGGATATGGCGAACAACGTATAAACACAGTGATGCAATTGGGTGGCTTTCAATTATTAGCAGATACGACGCAAACCAATTTTGGCATTTATCCGAACCAATATGCCATGATTGATCTGGACGGTTTTCTTCATATTATCGAGGTGTTAGGTGGCATCACTTTTGAGACAGAGTACGCAACGGAGGATGCATGTGACAGCTCGCTTGACCCCGACCGCTGGTGTGAAGTAGGTCCTGGTAAAGTTACACTGGATAGTGATTGGGCGTTATGGTATGTGCGTGCACGGTATAATTCCAGCGATTTTGATAGAATGCGTCGAACACAAGAAGTGGTCAAAGCAGTTATGAAGAAAATATTATCTCCTTCCGGAATGTTTAAAATCGCACCGCTGATGCGTGTCTATAATTCTGCAGTAGAAAGCAATATTTCTCCAGATAATCTGTTCCCTTTGATTCGTCTAGCCATTGGATTTGATAGCGAATCGGATGTTCGCCACTATAGCATTGGCCCTAATCAGGTGATCCCTTGGATAACGGCTGATGGCGCAGCTGTTTTACTCCCTGATGTTGCTGCGATTCAAGCAGTTTTGCAAAGCGCATTGAGTTTTGAATAACATGGTCATTCAGTAAACCTATTTGTTCATCTCCAAAGCACTATAATCAAACCAGAATCACCAATGATATTAACTATATTGAAATTATTTTAACCCAATGTTAGCAATCAATGGATTGACGTATCTGTCTGTGGGTTGTATAATCACATTGTTATTTGAAGTAACACAATAAAGTGATAAAAAATGGATAAATATCAAGAATTTCAAGCGCCTGTGCAAGATGATCCTGAGGTGAGGTTTCAGGATTAATTAGGCGCGCAGAACATTCCTTGAGAAATATTCTTGAGTTGTCAATCAGGGTCACCGTTCTGTGTGACCCTGATTTTTTTAAATGAGAATTTAGATTGGTCGAGGTGTTTCGTATAATGGTTGCTTTATTATCTCAGAATTTGTGGCTCCATATTGTTTTTGGAATATCTTCTATACTTATCTTGGTTGTTGCGTCTAATATTGCCGTTAAAAAGTTGACAGGTTTGGCGGGTTATTTCCGCCTTTCTACAACCTTCATGGGGGTAACTGTCGTCTCATTAGCGACGAGCATCCCTGAGATTGCAGCTCACTATACTGCATCGTTCGGTATTTTAAGCGGATCGCTGGATTTTAAAATCAGTTCAGCTGTTGTCCTGGGCGCAAATATCGGTTCAGATGTCATTCAACAAACGCTTATCATGGCTATTGTGGTTTTGCTTGCCGGCGGTCTACACTTTCGAAGGTATTTCCTGTGGAAAAGTATGATACCCATGATAGTGACCACCATCATGTGCATTGTTTTAGGAGTGGATGGTATTTATTCCCGTGTAGATGGATTGATCCTCTTCGCCTCCTTCATTGGATATATGTATTATCTCTATGTGGATGAGCGTAAGCATTACAAAGAGGAAGACCACGGCTTTGATGAGAACGGAGAAACGCCTGAGGGTGTCCCACAATCCGCAAAAGAAGCTTGGCGTGATGCTTTTATCGCATTAATTGCTCTGTTATTAACTGTAGGCAGCGCCATGATCACATTACAAGCCACTGAAGTTATCGTTGCGAAAACGGGTATTGGTGGATCCCTAATTGGAGTTGTAACGCTCGGGGTCGCCTCTGCGCTTCCTGAATTGATCACCGCTATTTCTGGAGTAAAGCATGGCGACAGCGGTATTTCCTTAGGCACCCTGGTCGGAAGTAATATTACTAATCCTCTTGTCGCCATAGGCGGCGGTGCACTGATCAGCCGATACTGGGTGCCAGGTCCTTTGGTCCTTTGGGATTTGCCTTGGGAGACTGTGACTGGCGCAGCCTTATGGATTATTCTGTGGTTCAATAAAGGGAAGCTTGGAAAGTGGGGGGCAGTTTATCTCATTTTTCTTTACATTACCTATGTCACTCTCCGAATGATATTCTTTGCAGTAGATTAACGACTTTCAGTAAAAACGCTAGATCAAATTAGTCGGAAAATAATCAATGAAATATTAAACGAATGTTGGTATAGCCAACATTTGTATATATTAATTTAGGGGTATTCTATTATCTTATGATCGTGATTCTTTGGGAATAATGATCCATAATATGAAATATGGAATTAAACCTGGTAGCCCACCAGGAAGTAGTAAGATGAAGAAGAGTAAGCGGAACCAGAAGGCGCCGATGCCAAAGAAATCCCCTAAACCACCGCATACACCAGCAATAATTCGGTTGCGACGTGATCTGCGTAATTGATGTGTTGTATCACTCATTTATACTCCTGTAATCTTTTAATTAAATATACGATATCTTCATGTATAAGTCGCGATTCTACAAGGAATTGTCAAACAATCCACATTATTAATTAATTCTTGAATCTAAAATATCCTGATTTCATCAGAATCCTCAAAATAAGACAAAATAGTAGTAAACAACACTTGACATAATATATATAAAACTATACAATATGTATATTATACTACACATACAGTTGTTGAGGTTGATTTTGAAACTAGAGAATAATTTACGACAATTTCGATTCGAGCATAATGAAATGACACAACAAGACCTTGCAAACGCTGTTGGTGTTTCGAGACTGACTATACACTCAATCGAAACAGGAAAATTTAATCCATCAACGCTGTTATCATTGAAGATCGCCAACTATTTTGGTGTATCAGTTGAGGACATTTTCTTCTTAGTGGATAAAGGGACTGAACAATGATTAAAACACATAAATTATTGAAATATCTCAGTCTTGTCCTGGGAGTTTCATCGATTCTAATCTTTATCTTTGAATTTGTGTTCTTAGAAAGTATTCGCCCAAAAATGATTATCTTTGATGAAATAACAAGTCAAGAAGATTCCCAATTAACATGGGTAGGGATGGGGTTGCTTGTTATTTTGAGTTTTTATTTTGTCTCACTTTGGAGAATAGTAAGATATTTACGTTATGCAGAAGAGATTACTTTTTCATACGTTCTTCTACTTGTCGTTGGTGTTGTATCTTTCCTGTTTGTGTTTGCAGATGTGGCTTTACTGCAAGATATTGTCAAGCAGTATAAAGCCGGATTGGCACAACCCGAATGGTCTTTGGTTTATCCCATTATGGGATTTCAAGCCATCGTTGCATTGATATTTGCTTGGTTACACATCACCGGCTCCTTGTCAGGAAAGCAAGTCAACACAGTTGCAAAGGACAGCAATGTCTTTATGATTGTGCAATATGTTGGTATCATTTGCGGTGCAGCAGGACTTGCATCCAATATGTTAGGTTTCCTCTGTCCTCGTTCATGGAATCCATTGATTCATTCGGTAATAGGTTCTCTAATATTAATCTTCCCTTATGGATTGGCAATTGCTTATTGGTTCATAATAAAAGTCAATGAGAAGGATCAACATTTATATGATGAAAAACAAATGCTGGATGTTGGAAGGTCCTCATTTCTCACGATGATTGTTAGCTCTGTGCTTATGCTTATACTCTACAGTGCTAATTTCCAAAATCTTGAGGGGATTACCAGCGTTTTATGGCTCCCACTCTTTATGTTTACTGAGATTTTGTTATTTTCGCTTGGTAACATTTATTACAGCAATAAGTCATTAGCTCAGTAAATGATTTAATTTAAAAAAAAGAAACGTCCAGACAGTGGGTTATTCCTTGCCTGGACGTTTTATTATTATTCGTAGCTATTGTTTACTTCGAATCCTCAATAAAGGTATGTAAATCTTCTGAGAGCTGTTCCAGGGATGATTTATGCAAATAAATCATATGCCCTGAGGGATAGTAGGTCATTTTAATATTATTCTGCTGTGCTTCTGGCAGGGGTATATGTTTAAAAGTGTACTCCGTAGCCAGGAAGGGCGTGGCCAGGTCAAAATACCCATTGCAGACAATGACCTTTAAATTTGGATGCAATTGAAATCCCTGTCTGAGGTCCTGGGCGGTATTGACATATTGGTTCTGATAATTCTCATATTTCCAGGATTGATAAAGAGATTTCAGGATTTCATAGGGAAGGTCGGTTTCATATGCCAGGTCTCGTCGTAGATAATCGTACATTTTTGCTGTGTAAGGCCCTAGAATAGCTGCATAGCTGGGGTCAAACTCGTGGGTTTCGCCAACTGCATCAGCATCAAAACCCTTATATCGGCTGTCCAAACGACCGATGGTGACTTTTTCGTCCCGGAGAAGTTCTTTGCAAAACCGGTGAATATTGATTCGCAGGTTTGTCCCTTCGACGTAAGTTTTAGACAGACCCGTCAAACGCACTAATTTGTCAATGATGCTCTGACGTTCTTCACCCTTCAGATCATTGCCTTTCATCAAAGCCAGTGTATATTCATTCATTGCAAATTCCCGGGCTTCCTGTACGGCTTTATCCAAGTCTTTTTGTAGATCTTGAGGAAGTTTTTGATGATACCAGGCTGTTGCTGTGTAGGATGGGAGAAACAGAATAAAGGGCAGATCATTCCCCTCATTGAATTGTGCTGTAAGGAAATTCAATATGGAAGAGATGAACATAATGCCATTAAAATACATCCCATGACGCCGATGCAAATATCCCGCAAGTCCCGCTGCTCGTGTGGTACCGTAACTTTCTCCTATCAGGAACTTCGGCGATGTCCAGCGCTTATTGCGCGTAGCCCAAATACGGATAAATTCTCCCACGGATTCGATATCTTTCTTTACAGTGTGAAATTGATCGGGTTTTTCCTTGGGAACAGGGCGGCTGTATCCTGTGCTGACAGGATCGATAAACACAAGATCCGTCTCATCAAACAATGTATATTCATTGTCGACAAGCTTGTAGGGAGGTCCAATAGGCATTCCTTCATCGTCCATGAGAACGCGTTTGGGACCGACCAAACCCAAATGCAGCCAGACGGAAGAAGACCCTGGACCGCCATTGAAGGAGAACGTCACCGGACGATTATCGGAGGCGTCTTCTTTAGTATAAGCAATATAGAATATGCTGGCCTTCTTCTTTTCACCCTCTTCAATATCCTCTTCTTTCAGGATTATCGTACCTGTGGTGACGGTATAGTTCATTTTCTCGCCATTTACCGTGAGGGCATGCTGGGTTTGTGATAAGGTTTCTTCAATAGTTGGGGATGGGGTTTTTTCCCCTTCGGTCATTTCTTCTTTCTTGTTCTTTTCTTCAGCCATATGCAATCCTCCATAAAAGTGATTAGACTATGATTATTGTAATATGTTTTACGTTAATGAATTCATAGCCCCTCCCAATCAATGTCGTTAATATCCGACAAGACAATATCCGAATTTTCAAAATAAAAAAGCCGCATCGTTGAATCGCATGCAGCTTTTGTCATTTGTAAGGAATGCTATTAATCTTCTTTGTCCTTCTGCATCTTCTTAGCCTTCTTGACGCTGGCTTTGAGAGCCTTACGCAGTTTCTCTCTCGCTTCTTTTCGTGAGAGGGGTTGATCTGTAATAATCCACTCATTAATGAAAAACTGGCGCACCTTTTCAAGCATTTCTTTTTCACTAAAGCTGAGTTTCTCAAGTTTCAGCCGTCCATGCAGGTCCCGCAGCAATCTTGCCCGAGATTCCAGGTTTCCTTCGAGCCACCGGTCATGAATGCGTTTCTTGCGTGATTTATGATGTTCAGCAATGGGTTTGGGCGCTTCAGCGAGGATCTTTAATGCTTGATCAAATTCTTTTTTTGATCGTATGGGTTCGATATGGTCGGTATCTTCATCTTCAAGCGGGATCCAATAATCAATATCCTTGGTGGACACCTTGTAAAAGACTTTTTCATTGCCCTCCAAACCCTTTTCGACAATATCTTCAACTTTCCCCACACCATAATAGTAATGGACAACCCAATCTCCAATTTCAAATCGTGAATTCTCAATCGTTACCATGTTACTCCTAGCTTAATTACCGGATATATTGATAGCGTAATCACAGGTTGTGAGTTTGATCTTTTATATTGAATATTTATGCTGGTTTATACACAATAAAATTTTCGGTTAAATCCCCTTATTTTTAACCAAAAAATGACACAATATTAATTCGCGTAACAATTCTACCGTATTGGAGGCAATAAGTTAAGCATACATGGGTGAGATAATTCTTGCTGATACAAATAATTCTATTGAATATTACAGGCTCTGACACAATTTTTACCAGAAGCTTTTGCAAGATACAAGGCTTTATCGGCAGCAGCAATGAAGGACTCAGCGTCGTGATGGTCACTACTATCAAACTCGCAGATTCCTAAACTGACCGTTATTTTGACTGTCTTATCGTTAAACCTAAAATGACTTTCTTCTATTGTTTTCCTAAGCCGCTCAGCGATTATCAGAGTTGAATCTAGTTGAGTTTCTGGCATTAGTACAACAAATTCCTCGCCGCCGAATCTGAAAGGTGTGTCCGTTTTCCTCAAGCATTCTCTGGTCTTTTCAGCGATTCCCTGGAGAATTAAATCCCCAATCAGGTGACCGTAGAAATCGTTCACATACTTAAAATCATCAATATCGAACATGATTAAGGATAAGTTGTGCTCATATCGGCGAGCGCGATTTATCTCTTTTTCCATCGAGAGATTAAAATGGCGACGGTTATCGAGACCTGTCAGTTCGTCTGTGATCGCCTGTTCCTGGACTTGTTCGAATAATCTCGCATTGTCAATCGATGCAGAGCTTTGCAAAGCAATCGTTTCAACGAGATTGATTTGTTCAGAGCTGTAGGCATCTATTAATTTGGACCCAACTATCATCACACCAAAGGTTTCACCTTGCCTAATTAAGGGGGTCGCAAATATTGTGCGGGAATGAAACTTATCTATCCAAGAAATTTCATTGGCAATAACCTTGGAATCATCTGCATAGATATTTGGTATATAAAGACTTTCTTGTTCTTCAATGACATTACGTGTAATGGAATCATTAGTATAAAGATTAAATGTGGGGATATCAATTTTGCTTCCATCTGCATAATAGAGGTAATTTTCAACCATGTGGTTATGTTGATTGTATATAGCGACGCCAAAGGCGTCTATTGGAAGTATTAATTTGATCTGCCATAAGGCAGCCTGGAAAGTTTCAGTCAGGCCAGTTCCCGCATTGATCATTTGACTAATTTTATTAAGAGTTGACATTTCCATGGCTATTCGTTCAGTTGTGTCAAATAATCTGGCATTTACAATGGCAGAGGCTGCATAATTAGCAAATACCTGGATTTGACGGGCTTGTTCCCGATCAAAAGCATTCTTAGTTCCCATTGCCAGGTTGAGAAAACCTTGAATTTTTCCTTGATGTTGAATTGGTGCACCTAAATAAGATTGTATCCATTCGGTTCCCTCAATAGTAGGATTCCAGTTTGGATCATTTTCTGTATCATTGATCAGAACCATTTCACCCATTTTTGCCATTTTTTCAAATCCCAGTAGTTTTTTATTCATAGGTTCAAGTTCTAGGACAAAATCCATAGGATGTTCTTCAATAAAACTGTTAACACTCACAAATTTATAATTGCCATTTTCATCAATCAGGACAATATCGGCCTCATCATAAGGAACGATCTTTGAAGCATTATCAAGAATCTTATTTAATACTTTTTCCAAGTCTAGGGTCATGTTGATGTCTGCGGTTGCGTCAACCAGTGTATCCATGAATTCATACTTATTTCGAAGTTCTATCTCGGTTTCACGTAGAGTTGTAATATCGTGGATTGTAATTATCCTTCCAATGGATTCTTCATGTTTATTAAGGATTTGTTGTGTGTGCAATTTTACTATTCGGTGTGGTGACCCGGGAAGCTCAATCTCTTTTTCCAGATATTCCTTTTCTTGATAACAATCAGGATCACTACCACAAAGAAAAGGAGCAACCTGCTCAATAGAATGACTCTCATTTTCTTTATCATCAAGACTGAGCAGATTTTTAGCAGCTTGGTTTATTGTGATAATTACTCCTTCTTTATTGATCACAATAACGCCTTCGGGCATATTTTTCATAAAGGTTCGGTAAGCTAATGGCGTTATCTGAAATAATTGTTGTTGACTGATACTCCAAAACAATGCAAGTGCAAATAAGGAAAAGGTATGTGGGGTGATGTCCATCGGCGAGTTGAGGACAATGTTCAATAATTCAAAAGTATTAATAATCATCGTGACCATGCTGGTAGTGATGATCAACACTGCAGAGATAATTCCCTTAATACCAAACTGTAAAAAATGGAGGACAAGCCAATATAATCCGATTCCGATCAGGCTGTAGGAATAGATCGTATTGACATACAATAATGGCCCTTTAGTAAAAATACTTATCAAATGTGAATCGATAGTTTGCAGCGTGATCTCGCTATATACCATGCCATGAAATTGATTTATCACCGTAAACAAGAAAAGTATAACTGGAACCACCCATGGCAACCAATTCAATGGGCGCTGAGTCCATCTTTTCTTCTCAGTGAAATTAACAACAAAAGAAAAAAGCAAAGGGCCGATTGATGTTTGTGCAGTTAATGTAATTGTTTGGTAGATGATTATTGATTCAAAGTGTTCTGTATGTATGGATAAGAATCTTACAGCGCTCCAAATTGCAAATGCAATCATCAATACTATAAAAGACAAACTCCCTGGGTTTTCACGTCGACCCCAGACAATCCTGGCGATGATTAAACAGAGGGTGGCTGAGAAGATATATCCTATTCCGACTGCCAGTAAATTGTGGTTCATAATCGACACACTACTCAAGATCAATCATTTTGGGTCAACATTTAATCCAATAAGGTTGTACAAAAACTTTAATTATCATTAAATCTATTTGATAATTGAATATATTGATGAATTAATTATACAACTTTAAGGAGTAAAAATGTCTGACAATGATAAAGCAATCCAAGAAAAGGAATTCAAAGGCTTGCGAATCTTTAACCTCGTGATGGGGTTCTTGCATCTCATCCAAGGCGTTTTCATGATCGTGATTAGCAATGATAAAACATATCCGATCTTCACGAACTTTCTGACCTTTGATATGGAGATATTCTCGCTGGTTCCTGATCCCAAACTATGGTATGAGTTACCCTTTGGTCCTGCGGTGGCTGTGTTTTTGTTGATATCCGCGGTAGCACACTTTTCCCTATCTACGTTTGGCTATAAGTGGTATGTCAGGAACCTAAAGAAGGGCATGAACCCTGCGCGGTTCTATGAGTATGCTCTCAGCTCTTCGTTGATGATTGTCCTGATTGGTATGCTGGTTGGAATTTGGGATTTGGGTTCCATTATTCTTATCTTTAGTGTCAACGCAACCATGAACTTGTTCGGTATTATGATGGAGTATGACAATCAAAATATGGAGAAGACACGCTGGACATCCTTCATATTCGGCAGTATCGCTGGTATCGTCCCTTGGGTTGTGATCATGATCAATTTCCTGAGTGCCCTGAACTCCGCCGGTGCAGAGCCGCCAGGATTTGTTTATGCCATCATTCCCACGATCTTCGTATTCTTCAACATCTTTGCAATAAATATGTTTCTGCAATACAAGAAAGTGGGGCCCTGGAAGGATTACCTGGTCGGTGAAAGGGTTTATATCATCTTAAGTTTAGCAGCCAAGACAGCTTTAGCCTGGATGATATTCTCAGGTACACTGGCTCCGGTATAGATAATGATCATATTTGCAACACACGCTTGAGGGTTTCTCAGGCGTGTGTTGCATGGATAAATAATTACATTAAAAATCCTATTTTAATCATCCCAATGCTTCTAATAAGATCCTTTTCTGGCCTCTGGCGAACCGCTGAAGTAATTCAAGAAGCTAATATTAATATATATTTCGTATAGTATTTCTACTTTTCTTTATTTTATGGCTCAATTAATAAATGGGTGGATGTGAGATTTGAAATAGTAAAATGGGTTAGTATAATATTCAATTTGTTTGAATTTTAAACCGAAGTATTCATAAGACAAAATCGCCGTCATATATCTCGTTCATTAGCAAAAAGGCTTATATGCACCTTAGATATGTCGAAGGTAGAATAAGAATAGATATCCCGATTTTGTGATTATTGTATCGATAGTTCCTTTATAAGGTTTGAATAAGCGATATATTCGATCAGTAATAACACCAATGGAAACTAATGATATATAGTGGAAGTATGAAGCATGACAAACAAGAAATGGACAAGTTCTTTATTTAGCCTTTTTATTTATATTTCTTTTTTCTTAGGGGCTTGCTCCCAATCTGCTGGGGTAGGGGAGTCCAAGCTGACCCGGACCCCAACTTCATCTCCTCAATCAACATCTACACCTTCTCTTACCAATTCACCCACCCAAACGCCAAAAAACACGCTGACACCTACAATGACCCTAACACCAACCATCACTCAAAAACCAACCGTCACTCCAACACTGACCAATCCGCATTCACCGACTTATGATTTTCCTTATGTGGAGGTAAATGTCGCCACAGCACATTGCCGCTATGGTCCTTCAAAGTCATTTTTACATGCTGCTGACCTCTATGAAGGGGATCATGGCGAGGTTAGGGGGCGTTTTATTTACAGTGATTGGTTGTACGTGAAATTTGACAAGCTCAATTATTACTGCTGGGTATCCCCCTATGTGGTTGATGTCCAAGGCGATATTTCAAATACTAGTTTTGTATATTATGATCTGCAATCTATTGGATCTTTTGATTTGTATGAGCCGGCTCAAATCAAAGAGGTATATCGAAGAGGTGATGAGGTAACTATTGAATGGAGTCAAGTTAATATGACAGAAGACGATGATCGGGGTTATCTGATCGTTGCATTTGTATGTCAGGATGGCGCTTATTTATGGTGGACCAAATCCTTTGAAGACCAATACACCACAAGTTATACCGTAGAAGATGACGGAACCTGCGGCCTTCCATCAGAAGGAGTACTTTACACAGTTGAAAAACACGGATTTTCTGAGCCGGTAACCATCCCCTGGCCGCAGGCGCAACCTTGACACTTTTGTTGAATTATTGGTTGATTAAATTATCAATATATTCCTGAGTTTCAATAGCAGCGGGATCGGGATTGATGGTGTAATCCCATCCCAGGTCGGCAGAGATAAAACCTTCAAATAAGATCAAACGTAAAGCATGGATTAGAGAACGAAAATCAAACTGCCCTTGGCCTGGAATTAATTTTTGGTCTGTTTTCCCATCATTGTCATTAACATGAACTGCGATTAATCGATCACCTAAGTGCTCAACGGCAGTTGAAGTGTCCTCGCCAACGATCATGGCGTTGCCGCAATTAAATAAGACCCCCAAATTATCACAACCTAGCTGATCAATCATATCCACAGCCTGAATAGTTGTATTGATCAGGTCAGTTTGATATTTATTTCCAGGTTCGATGGCAATGAGCACGTTATAGTGTCCCGCAAACTCGCAGATCCGATCAAGGCTGTCCGCCAGGCGTTCCCATCCATCATCAAGCTCCTGGTTGTAAAGGGTATGCCCGGGGAACACAGTAATGATTGAAGCACCAAGTTTGACACCCATATCAATGGAATCCTCGATATAATGCACGCTGTCCATGCGGATGTTCTCTGTTGGGCTGCACAAGGAGCAAGGATAGTTGATTTGAGCAGGGTTGAATAATGCTACTTGCAAGCCAAGATCATCAATCAAATGGCATATTTTTCTGATTTCATGTTCGCGAAGATCATTACGGTAAGCATGGGGACGTCCGCCCCAAATCTCCACAGCATCATAACCAGCAATGGAAATCAATTGTATGGCTTCCTCGAGGGAGTAATGACAATATAAAAAAGTAGACAGGCTGGACTTCATTCAACACCTCCCGAAGTTCTATCCAAGCAATTCAAGGATACTATTATTCCATAGAATTTTATATTTCCCACTTGTCTCAACAATCACAATGATTTACTTTCGCGTTAGTTCTATTACGAAGTATGACTCATTTATATACAAGTTGATGCAATTTGCTATTTTTATTATACATGAGGTAGGTTCAATAATATCCTCCAATCCAGATAGATTTTGAAGATTCAGACTATAATTAATCACAATTAAGGCCTATATTTTGTATTAATAACTAATTTTGTTATGAGATAATGATTTCAATTTCAGGTATCATAGAACGCATCACTTATTACAATCCTGAAAATGGGTATACCGTTCTCAAGCTTCGTCCGGACCATCCTAAAGCGAAGGAAATTGCAGGATTAAGTCTGGAAGGGTTAATCACGGTGGTGGGGAATTTACAAGAATTGTCTCCTGGTGAACATATTAGATTAGAAGGGGATTACTTCACGCATTCCAAACATGGGCTTCAATTTAAAGCAGAAATCTGTGAACAGATGTTACCCGTCACAGTGTCCGGGATTGAACGTTACCTCGGTTCGGGTTTGATTAAGGGCATCGGTCCAGGACTTGCCAAGCGGATCGTTAGCCATTTTAAGAAAAACACTTTAGAAGTTATTGAGGAGAATCCAAATCGTCTAAAAGATGTGTTTGGGATCGGGCCTGACCGTACAGAAAAAATCGTTCAGGCTTGGGAAGAACAGAAACAGGTCAAAGAAATTATGCTGTTTCTACACAGCCATAAGATAAGCACTAACCTTGCGGTCAAAATTTATAAAGCATATGGCGATCAATCCCTAGAGGTTATCAAGAAAGATCCCTATCAGCTTGAGCAGGATATCTACGGCATTGGTTTTAAAACTGCTGACCATATCGCCCAAAATATGGGGCTGCCAACCGATCATCCTTCAAGAATAGAAGCGGGACTCATATATGCATTAAATGAAATGATCAATGAGGGTCACGTTTACACTCCAGAGGAAGCCTTAGAAAAAAGAGCTGTGGAATTGCTTGAGGTGAATAAGGATATGATCAAGCCAGCTCTTTCGCGACTTTCCTCAGTAGATCGCATTCGAGAAGAGAGTGTGTCAGACCGTATAAAGCAGGACAGACACCTTGGCGTTTCTGAGCCTGAGGCAAATTATGGGGAATCACTGATTTACCTAACACCTTTCTACCATGGTGAAATTGGCGTCGCAGCTCGCATTGGCGCGCTCGTAAATCATTCTGTTAAGCCTAAACAGGGATCCCTTTTCCTCGAGTCAGAGGATCTTTCATCTGAACAAATTCAAGCTTTGGAAATGGCCATTCATCATCCTGTAAGTGTTCTCACAGGCGGGCCGGGCACAGGTAAGACAACCTGCCTGAAAACTTTGATTAATGTTCTGGAAACTCAGCAGTCAAAATACGCATTGGCCTCTCCGACAGGGAGGGCGGCAAAACGCCTCTCAGAAGCGACTGAGCGACACGCAAGTACAATCCATCGCCTATTGGGTTATTCCCCGGCAACAGGTTTTCAATATCACGAGAAGAATCCCTTGAATATTGACTTTCTGATAGTTGATGAGGCTTCAATGTTAGACTTGTTACTGGCATATCATCTCCTCAGAGCCCTAAAGCCAGGGACACAGGTGCTTTTCGTCGGGGATGTGGATCAATTACCTTCTGTTGGAGCAGGGGATGTCCTCAGAGATGTCATCGCCAGCGGTGAGGTGCCTGTGTCACGGTTATCAACCATTTACCGGCAGGCAGAGAATTCGCAAATCGTCCAAAATGCGCATCGCATCAACAGGGGACAGATGCCTGTATTTTCTAGTACCTCATCAGGGGATTTCTTTCTTTTTCCTGCAGAGGACGCTGAAAAGACTGCAGAGTGGGTTGTAGATTTGGTCTGCAAGAGAATTCCCGAACGTTTTAGCTTGGATCCTATTAAAGGCATTCAGGTTCTATCACCTATGTATCGTGGAGCTGCCGGCGTGGATGCGCTGAATGAATTGCTGCAGGAAAGACTCAATCCTCCACAACATAATAAGAACGAGCAGAAATTGTTTGGGAGGATTTACAGACAGGGGGACAAAGTCATGCAGATCCGCAACAATTATGATAAAGATGTATATAACGGCGATATCGGATTGATTACGGCCATTAATCCCATAGAACAGGAACTGAGCATACTTATTGACGGTGTTAACAACGCATCTTATGATTTTTCGGAAGCAGATGAGCTTGTTTTAGCGTACGCAGTTTCGGTTCATAAATCCCAGGGGTCAGAGTTTCCTGCTGTGGTCATGCCGGTTCTGACGCAGCACTACGTTATGCTGCAGCGAAACTTGATTTACACAGGCATCACAAGAGCGGAAAAGCTATGTGTTTTGGTAGGAAGTAGAAAAGCACTTCATATCGCCATTAATAATAATCAGGTTGCCAAACGGTATTCCAGACTGGGCGAGAGAATTAGGGAGTCATCAAGTTCTTCTTATTAGTTGTGCATTATAATGATCACCAACATGACTTTATCTATTGTTATTCGTGCGTTCAATGAAGAAAAACACATTGGGCGGCTGCTTTACGGCATCACACAACAGACACTCAAGGATGTTGAAATCATTCTAGTTGATTCTGGCTCCACGGATAAAACGCTGGAAATCGCATCCCAATATCCTGTGAAAGTTGTTCATATCACACCGGAGGAATTTACTTTTGGGCGTTCTCTTAATAGAGGGATTGCGGCCACCTCAGGGGAGATTGTGGTCATTACCAGCGCTCATTGCTATCCTGTATATCCGGACTGGTTGGAAAAGCTCAGCAAACCATTTCAAAACGAAAATGTCGCCTTGGTGTATGGCCGGCAGATCGGTGGTGAGACTAATTATTATTCTGAACATCAATTTTTCCGAAAATATTTTCCCGAGAATTCCATCTCAGAACAAGGTCATCCTTATTCCCACAATGCCAATGCTGCCATCCGTCGAAAACTATGGAAAGAACATCAATATGATGAATTACTCACAGGATTGGAAGACCTGGCTTGGAGCAGTTGGGCGTTAGATGAGGGCTATACTATTGATTATGTTGCTGAAGCCGAAGTAATGCATCAACACGATGAAACTATGCGTCAGATCTATAAGCGCTACAAGCGTGAGGCAATCGCCATGAATCAGATACTGCCAGAGAGCCGCTTTACTTTTTGGCACTTTATATATATGTGGATAAAGACCTGTTTCTTGGACCTGATGCAAGCCCGGCGAGAAGGTGTCATTCTGAGGTATTTCTGGTCGGTGATCCGTTTTCGATTAATGCAGTATTGGGGCACTTATCAGGGTTTTCACTATAGCGGAAAGATAGACGCTAAACTCCATCGTACATTCTATTATCCGCCTAATATCCTGGACCGGAAGTTTTCTAAACCGCGTGTGGTTGATCCAATTGAATATGCTAATATTGAAAATCGTGAAGATCATGGATGATGTTGAGGGGCTGGAAGAAAAAATATTCAATAAACCGATATAATTGGGGGGATGAATCATATTGGTGAACTCAATGAACAGCCCCTGCATAAAGCCTTAAAAACACTTTACGCCGAATCTGATGATCATACAGAGGTGTTGGTGGATGGGTATGTTGTGGATATCGTGGGGGATGACGGTTTGATAGAAATTCAAACCAGCAATTTTTCATCTATCAAAGACAAGCTTTTGAAATTGGTTCAGGATCATCCCGTCAAATTGGTTTACCCGATTCCAGTGGAGAAATGGCTCATAAAGCTGCCAAAAAATGAGGGTGAGAACAAAAAACGCCGCAAATCGCCAAAAAGAGGACGCCCTTTGGCTATTTTCATCGAATTAGTGAGTTTCCCACATTTGTTGATGGATGAGAATTTTACTCTCGAGCTTGCGATGATCCAGGAAGAGGAAGTCCGTCGTTATGTGGGAAAACGCCGTTGGTATAAGAATGGCTGGGAGACGGTTGAGAGAAGGCTGATATCAATACTGGAACAAAAAACATACCAGAATCCAGAAGATATGCGTTTATTTTTATGTCCTGAACTACCTCAGCAGTTTACAACGGCAGATTTAGCCGAACACTTAGAAATCCCACGTTGGTTGGCTCAGAAAATGGCCTATTGCCTGCGAAAAATGGAAGCGATTGAATTAATAGGCAAACGCCAGCGATCAAATCTGTATCAAATATAAAAACATTATATTAGATTATAGGAGGTTATGATGAAAGTCGGTTTGGTATATTATTCAAGAACTGGTCATACAAAACAAGTGATTGATGACATTGCAGAAAAACTGAATGATGATGATCATAAAATAGATATTATTTCCTTGGAACTTGCTTCTCCGTGGGACGCCAGTGCTGATAGGCTTCCACTTAAAAAGCTGCCGGATATTCAAGGATTTGATTGTATAATTGTAGGGACGCCTGTACATGGTGCGCGAATGGCTGGTGCTGTGCGCACGTTTCTTGAAGAGAGCGAAGGGTTGATTGGAAAAGAAGTTGTGTTCCTATTGACTCACTTATTCTGGCAGGGGTGGGGAGCTGATCAAACCATTCAACAAATGCGTGAACTATGCACAGCCAAAGGTGCTGATGTGCTGGGTTATGGCAATGTCAGGTGGCTAGGCTTCAAAAGGAACAAACGCATTCAACAAGCAGAGCGGAAGGTTATTGAATTGCTGAAGGATTGAAATTCCTCGAAGCTATTTTAGTATGTTCACTAAGTTCGTATAATAATTTTTTGTATTTTTATTTTATTCACAAGAAGATGTACATTCATTAGAGAGATTATTCACTCTTTAATTTTGGATTTAGAATGCGCTCTAAGGCAAAGCCAAATAATGAGAACCCAAAGCCCGTTAGCAATAAGAGGGTGATAGGCTGAAGCATCCAATAGCGGGAGTAAAAAAGACCCGATCTCATGGTTGACAGATATATTACCGTACCCCATGTTGGGTAGGGCATCTTGATATTGAAGAAGCCCAAAGTTGCCTCTAGAAAAACAAAAGAAGGAATTAATATCACCAGTTGTGGGATGAGAACTGGAATCAATCGAGGTACCATATATCTCATAATAATGCGGATATTTCTTGCACCATAAGATTTAGCAGCTTCAATATAGGGGGCTTCTTTAATCTGCAGGAATGCCGCTCGAAAATTTTTCGTCGGGATGCCGAATGCATTAAGAAAGACATATATAATTAATATTGTCCATAGATTAATACCTAAAAAGGCATATGCCATCACAGAAATCGCTAGAACTGGTATCACCAGATTAACATCAATCAAACGTTGCACGAGATTATCAACCCAGCCGCCAAACCAAACGCCGGTCGCAGCAAGAATCATAGAGACAAGCGTTGTCGATGTCGCTCCTAAAAGGCCAATGATCAGAGCAAATGGCATGCCCCAAAGCAAAGGTACTAGTAGATCACGTCGATAAAAGTCTGTGCCAACAGCGCCATAAACCTGACCCAACAGAACGAGTTCCCCATTAATATCTCCCTCAGGCTCAAACGTGAGACCATCAACTACTAATTGGTATTGTCCTGGCAAAATTTCTTCCTTATCGGAATCTGGTTTTGCAAACAAGAGGTGATGTGCTTTTTTGGTTGATGAATTGGTACTATCATACCATGAGCGCCATTTGGGATTTTCATCTAATAAGGTTTGGACAGGGATTTTTTCAATTACTGGATATTTTTCTTCACTGCCAATACCTGTATTTTCAAGCACTATTTCCCGGCCATCTGGTGTTATCCAGTAAACAGAAGCAAACGAGCGTTTTGTCTCAAAAGTACTTTGAAGATAGAGAAAAATCTCTTCGGGGAATTCTGCATAATCATAATGAAATGTGAACGTTAAAATAATCTGGTCTGTCTTTTCAGTTAAGGGGACGACTTCACGCTCCGCTTCACCTTTTTTGCTGTCAAGAATGATTCGGGACAGGTATTCTTTCTCTTGGAATGCATTGATCCAATCTGGTTTTGCCAGTTTAGGCACTCTTGGAGTACCAGTGAAATGTGAGTGCTGCCATTGATCTCCAATTTCCTCATAGGGAAGGAAAATGACCGCATATACTGAACCGAGAAGTAATACTAAAATGAAGAACAATCCGATTACGGCTGAAGGGTAATGACTTATCTCCCTTAAGGTTTTAACTAATTTTTTCCACAAGCTAGGTTTGGAATACGTTGCTTTAATATTATCCTTGGAATTCCATGAATCCTTCGATAGTGTTTTGTCCTTTGCCTTTCGCCTTGAAAAATTTTTTTTATTATTGCTAAAGATACCTTTCACGGTTTTTATTATTCCGCTTCTTTTCTTTTTTAGCCTTAGGTTTACATCATTATTTCCCAGCCTGATGCGGGGATCAACGATGACATAGATAAAGTCTAATAGTAAAACTATTGCTCCCATTAAATATGCAAACATGACAACAAGCGTAATTGAAATCAACAGATCGCCTGGGTAGGCGCTCTCTCCCCAAAAATTTGGTAGGCCTATCGTAATATACAGCCAGCCTAATCCAGGCCAATCAAATACAACCTCTAAAGCCATTGTCATTTGCCAGAAGCTGACGAACATCAAAGAAAAGCTGGTGATCACGTAGGATATCGAGGGTTTGAGGATGTAATTTCTTTGAAGTTTGCGGTCTGAGAGACCGATTGCTTTTCCATAGTCGACATAATCCTCAGAAGAGAATGTCAAAAAATATGCTCGCCACGAATAAACTAATTGAAAGAAGATACTAATTGCAATGGATGACACCGGTAAAATCATGTGTCGCAGAATCATTAAAATACTTTTCCATGTATTTTCTGCTGGTATAGAATCATACATGCCGCTGGAGGGTAGAACATTTAGTTCGTATGTGAAAATGACAATAAGAATAATTCCAATCACCCAACTTGGAATAGATGACAATGGCGCGAAAAAAGAAATTAAGCGATCAAACCATTTCCCGCGGTTCCTTGATATGGATAATGCTAAAGGTAATCCTATAATAAATACAATAAGGAAGGCACTGCCAAATAACAGCAAAGTATTAGGAAGGTACTGCAACATCATTTGCTGGTTGAGACCGAACGAATCAAACATATATCCAGATCTTGGTGTGTATATCCTATTTCCAATACTTATACGTCCCCAACTGAACTTCATTGCATTCATTGTCCATAATAGCTGCCGTTGTAACTTTGGTAAGCTGAGACCGCTTTCCTGATATAATTCTTCTCGAAGATCCTCTGTATATTGAATCCGTTCCTCACGGGGAAGCCCCATAATATCAGGGTTATTCCGTAACGTATTATCGATAATGCGTTGGATTTGTTGTTCAACTGTATCATCTAATTGAGCAGGGGCGGTGGCAAAGCCCAGCCTGGTTGGGCGATTCATGATCATAATGGTAATGAAAACGCCCAAGAATATTGTTAAGAAAACAGCCACTGCTTTCTTTATTAGATAGAAGAATCCACGCAATACACCATTTCGTTGAAATTTATTAAACCAGGCTGACTGTTGCTGTTTTTTGGGTTTCGTTAAAGAAGAGCTGTGGTCAACTTCATCAAAATACCTGTTCTTAGGTGCCGATGACGGAGTATTAGACAACCGTTTGTGAGCCCAAGCAAGAGCTTTTTTCACACGAGGGTCGTTAGGTGAAACTTTCTCAGCAGATTTAAAATAGGTTAGGCTATCTTGTGGAGAGGATATGCCGCCCAAAATAAGCCATCCCTCAATCTCATCAGGGTAGTTTTTGATGAGTTCTTTACTAATCTCTTTACACTTCTTACGATCTCCCTCACGAAGGGCTTTTTTAGCAGAATTTAATAGGGATAAATATGTTTTTCTCGTCATTTTCACACTCTTAATAAATCAAATAAATAAAATAAGCTCCCCAAAGGGGATTCTATCAAAAAATATTATTTACTTCAGAATATTAACTATAGTATTGTAATACAATAAAACGGAACTTAAAAATATAACTTTATAGTGCTATCTGATACACAATAAATGGAAACCATTTATATATTATAGCATTACTCAGATAGCAATGGAACAAGTTCTATAACATTACGATAATTTCTTTAGGAGATGATAAAAATCTTAAAATTAGGTGTTTTCATTCCTTCAAAACGAGAAATAGAAGATAAGTGAAATTTTGCCATCAAATCTTTGCAGGTGGGTGAGGGTCAGTACGAATATGATAAGAAATTAAGTTTTACGTGCCGCTAAAAGGGGATCATAATGGGGGTGTTCATATCCGGTGACCTATATATGAGAGAAATCATCCCAAAGTTAACCCTTCAATTAGCTATTAATAGATATCATATAGAAATTATTCTAATATTATAATATTTAACAGCTTTAATTATTAGAATTTCGCATAGTTTTACCAATTGAAGAAAAATAGTAATTGTTGATATCTTTTTATTACTGATACCTTTTTCTTGCGTTGCACTTTCTTGGTTCATCATAAAATAATGGTTTCATTAATTATTTTCTGAGGTGAATCAAAACGGCTAATAATATCATTCTATAAATAGGGTGTAGTCAAAGAGAGTTCAGTAATAGCGTGAAGAACCTAGTTATATCAGATAACGCCATATAAACCGTCCTTATATGCAAGAGCTGAGAGGCATTATAGAAAAACTTGTTTTTCGAATATGGATTAATTATGATCGAGAATGCATAAAAAAGGATAGAAAATGGCCATTTATAGTTTATGAGAATAATAATTTTCAATAACTATGAATTATTTAGCCTTTATATCACCTTAAAAGGATAATCTTGTGTTAGTGTTGCCGCTTTGATAGTTACTTTGTAGACCGGTGAATCTGAGCAGTCTTTATAATATCCCCCAATCATCCTTAATTGTTCCTGTTATATCGTTGCTGGTGTAGTTAGAATGGTTTTTAAATAAGAATTGAGAGATCGTTGTCTTGTTGAAGCGTTTCAAGGTGTATGACATCATTGATATTTGAATTTGTTTGGTGTATATCCCCCTAGATGAACCATAAATTATGTCAATCTTAAAATAAAAAGGATCACAGCCGACTACATGTATCAATAGGGAAATTCAAAATTATTCATAAAATACAGAATAATCACACTCAGAATGCCTATCCAAAATGATGCTAGAATTTCGTTCTGCGGGCATAGCGATATATATTATAATGAAATATCGCTAATATATTACAATTATCTCATTTCCTATATGATAATACTATACGAAAAGTATTGATATCTATTATCGATATAGGTAAAGGGCCGCAACGATGATGGTAAAATTTGGTTAATTACTTTGTAATTATTCATAATATTTCAAGGATTAGGGTATTTTATGTCTGTTATAATCCAAGAAGTTAACAATAGTTGGGGATTGCGAAAGTTTATTCGTTTTCCACTTCATCTCTATAAAAACAATCCATATTATGTCCCCTCTCTTTATATTGATGAGATGAACACCCTTCGTTGGGATAAAAATCCAGCCTTCGAGTATTGTCAGGCGCGTTATTGGCTTGCCATCGAAGGTAAAAACGTTTTAGGCCGAGTTGCGGCGATAATCAATCAGAAATTTATAGATAAATGGCAACAGCCCTATTTACGCTTCGGTTGGTTGGATTTTGTGGATGATCCTGGAGTATCAGATGCTTTACTGAAAGCTGTTGAAGATTGGGCGAGAGAAAACCAACTCAACGCTGTGCACGGCCCTCTTGGGTTCACCGACCTGGACCGTGAGGGTCTGCTGATTGACGGCTTTGACGAGATTGCCACCATGGCGACTCATTATAACTACCCCTATTATGCAAAGCACCTTGAACGCCTGGGGTATAAAAAGGATATTGATTGGGTTGAATATGAATTAACGGTCCCTGAACAATTAAACCCGCAAATTGTCAAAGCAGCGGATATTGTTCTGGAAAGAAACCATCTTCATATGCAGGATATCAAAAACAAACGGGATATGTTGGCCTACGCCCCCCAGTTGTTTAACCTCATCAATCAGGAATATCGTCATTTATATGGCTCCACTCCCCTTTCCGAGCAGGAAATAAAACACTATACGAAGGCATATTTTGATTTTGTTCACCCCGATTTCGTCCCTTTTATATTGGATGAAGACGATCAAATGGTTGCCTTTGGTGTTGTTATACCCTCCCTATCCAAAGCTCTCCAAAAGAATCAAGGCCGATTGTTCCCCCTGGGCTGGGCATATTTATTGAGGGCATTGAAGAAGAATAACCGTGCGGATTTATATCTGATCGCTGTTAAGAAGAAGTATCAGGGCTTGGGAGTCAATATGGTTCTGATGAATCAAATTCATCAGGTCTTTATCGAGCGTGGCCTCGAGAAAGTCGAGACCAATCCGGAACTGGATAATAACCTGGATGTACAGTCACAATGGAAATTTATTGAAAAGCGGCAGCATAAACGACGCCGCTGTTTCATTAAACATTTATAGATTATGTCATAAAATTCAATTAATCAGTAATTAATACAAATCCAATCACCCCTGAACCGGTGTGTACAGATAAACCCGGGGTAAACTCTGCAGTTAGAGCTGTTTCTGGAAGAGAGAGCTTCTCAGCGAGCATTTCATGCAGCGCAGCCACTCCCTCCTGGTTATTCACGTGGATCAATCCAACTTCGATGATATTTTTTCCATCCGTGCAACCTTCAGCAAGTTCAATCAGCCGCTCTCTGGCTTTACGCCAGGTGCGTACTTTCTCTAACAGTTCAAGTTTACCATCTTGAGAGGTTAGAATAGGTTTGATGTTAAATGTGTCCGCAAAGCCGGCGGCTAACTTTCCAACTCTCCCCCCCATTGCGAGATATTTCAAGGTGGGCAAAGCGCCATACACATGTATTCGTCCTTGCAAATCCTGAATAAGATCAAGGATCTCATCCTTATCCAAACCCTTAATTGCGGCTTTAGCTGCATCAAGAACCTGAAATCCTTCTGCAAGGCATAACTGCTGTGAATCAATAACACTGATATTATCATTTGAGAACATCTCAGCCGCCATCAGAGCAGCATTATATGTTGCACTGACCTCACTTGAACAACAAATACAAATAATTTGATCAGCTCCCTGATCAAGTGCTGTCTGAAAGGCGTCCTTAAAGGCATTTGGTGATGGCGCTGCTGTGGTTGGCAAGGTGTGTTGTTTATCAATGAGTTCAAACAGCTTCCGATCATCAATATCCTCACCGGTGGTATAACTCTTTTCACCAAACTGGATTTTAATAGGTACCTGGATGATTTTGTATTTTGATGAAATATCAGATGGCAGACTCGAATTCGTATCAGTTACAATTGTTATCGTCATAGTTTATCCTCTATAATTGTGATAATTTCGTTTTTCTAGGCACAAAAAAACCTAATTGATCTGAATCAATGAATACAGTGTGAAGTATTATAACAACAAATCAGAAACCCGCACTGTGATAAACCTTAGAAGGGCAACTTAAAATAGTAAATAATCAAAATTACGGAAGTATTAAAGCAGAGTGGGAAGCCCCTTATATTTCAAAGAGGCTTCCACCACCCCAACGTACACGCGCATACCAATAAAATCAACCAATAAGCGGCACTAATAATCAAATACCAGTAATTGCTTAACGAAATATTGCAATATTCATTCCAATTAATAGAAATTAGGATGAAATAATGAAAAATATTATCAAATTTTTAATGATAATAATCAATGGGATGTAAAAAAGAAATTTGTTTACTGAGATAAAAAGTAACAGATGGATAACAAATTAATGGGCCGTCAGGTAACAATGACTGACGGCCCTTAATAGTTTGAATTTCATAAAGCTATTGATATTAATGCGGGTTATCCCTTTACAGCCCCAGCCAGCATACCCCGCACGAAGAAGCGCTGCAAAGCAAAGAAGATGATCATTGGCAGAAGCATCGAGATAAAAGCTGCTGCTGTTAATATGTGCCAACCAGCGCCCAATGATGTGACCATATTGCTGATCTGGTAGGTCAGAATTGGCTTGGTTCCACCTAAGAAAACTAACGCTACCAAGAGGTCATTCCACACCCACAGGAATTGGAATATGGCCAGTGAAGCGATGGCTGGCGTTGCTAAGGGAATGGCTAACCGCCAGAACGCGCTCCAGTGTGAAGCGCCATCTAGATATGCGGATTCAAATAAATCTTTGGGCAGTGTTCCTAAGAAATTACGCATTAGATAAATAGCATAAGGCATGCCAAATCCCGTGTGAAATAGCCAAATCCCCCAGAAGGTGCCGTTGGCACCCACATTGGCGTAAATTCGCAATATGGGAACAAATGTCATTTGCAGTGGGACAACCTGCAATCCAACAAGAATCGCGAATAATATATACCGTCCTTTGAAATCCAGCCAGGCAAAGGCATAACCTGCAAAAGCAGCGAACAGGATTGGGAGTATTGTTGCTGGTATGGTGACGATGAGGCTGTTAATAAATGAACGGCCCATGCCTCGGGGATTTATTAGATCGGAAATATTGCAGTTGAATCCAATCGGAGGGCTTTCAGATGCGCAGGCCTCAAGATAGGAGTCGCTACCACGATATCCAACAATTGCATCAACGTAATTGTCTATTGTGAATCTTTCTGTTTCAGAATGTTTTGGGGAAAGGAATGTCCACCAACCGCTTGTATTAATTAGCTCAATTGGCCTGAAAGAAGTAATTAACACGCCAAGTGTTGGCAAAATCCAAATGATCAAAAGAAGGATTGTGATGAGGTGAAGCGGTATTTTGTTGAGAACTCTATTTATCTTATTCCAATTCATCTCTGTGCCTCCTGTGCCATGAAGCGGCGAATGTTCATGATGATGAAGGGGAAAATGGCAATTATCAAAATAACGGCTATAGCTGTGCCCCTCCCAGTTTGATAGTTCTTATACATCTCGGTATACATGCGTGTGGCAATCACCTCGGTTTCGAAGTTGCCGCCCGTCATTACATAGACAATATCAAATAATTTCAGTACGTTGATGACCATTGTCGTAATGACCACCACAACCGTGGGCATGATTATGGGTAACATGATACGGAAAAATATCTGAAATTCATTCGCACCGTCAATCCTGGCCGCTTCCAATAATTCTTCTGGAACGCTCTTAAGCGCTGAGGAAAGGATCGTCATACAGAACCCCGTCCACATCCAGATACCCACAACAATTAACATGAATGTGTTGATATCTGTATTGGATATAAAGGCTACCGGATCTCCACCTAAACCAGAAATGATTGCATTAAGCAGCCCGATTTGTGTCCGCCCAGCGTTAAAGTTATACATAAACTTCCAGATAACGCCTGCGCCCACAAATGAAATCGCCATGGGCATAAATATTAAAGATTTTGCCAGAGGCTCATAAGACACTCGATCAACAAGAAGGGCAATTAGAAGTCCCAAGATTACTGTGCCGGAGACCATGATCAGGATCCACTGAATTGTATTTCCATAGGATGATTGCCAAAAGGTATTCCAAAAGCTTGTGAAACTTGTTGTGTCTAATTCCTCTGTGAGGGCATAACGATAATTCTCAAATATTCCCCAACAAGGCTCTCCTTCTTTGCATGTGGTTGCGGCGGAGGCAGTACCATCTTTATTTTGGAAGCTTAGCGCGATGGTGTTGATCATCGGATAAACAATGAAAAACGTCATCACGATTAACGCTGGTAACAAATACAGCCAAGGTGTGAGTTTTCCTTGCTTCATTACGGCAGACGCTTTAGGTTTAGCCATAATTCCTCCTTAATGAGTAGAGGTGCTGAGTGATCAGCACCTCTAATTGTAATTGAAACTTTGTTACTCGCCCAGGGCTTCTGCTTGAATACCTGCCAGCGTATCCAAAATATCCGTGAGCTCTCGGCTGCCGTTGACGTAATCGGTCACGCCAGTGAATTCGGCGCTGCCGAAGCCGCCAGGGATCGAGTCGCCAATATCTGGCACATAGTCCTCAGCGCCATACAGGATCTCGCCTTTGTCTTGCAGCTCGTCGTTCAAGTACATGCCACGACCAGCCTCGTTCGGGGTCAGGTCAAATCCAACTTCTGCCCATTTCTGACCACCAACTTCTCCTGACAGGTAAGCAATCAACGCTTTAACAGCGGGTTTATCGCTGAAGGCCATCATCCAGTCAGAGCCGCCCTGTAAGCCTTGCACACCAGGTACGCCAAAGAAGGCATAGCCAGTGCCGTATTCAAGATCGGGATAGGTTTCTCGGATCGTGCCTCCGGCAAAACCGGATTGTTTGACCATCATGGCCTCTGCTGGATCAGAGAAGACCAACAGGATGGCGTCATTGAAACCTGTTGAAACGGTGCCATCAGCGCCGCCGACGGTGTACTCTTCACTCGTCGCCCACTTGCCGTAAATCTCCCAGGCTTCTGCTACTGCAGGATCATTGTAAGGCACAGAGCCGTCAATGATGCCGCGCACAAAGTCAGGGCCTTGGGTTACAAGCAAGATGTCTTGAATGAAGTCTGTGCCCGTCCAACCAGTGGCATCGGCAGATTCAAAGCCCAACGACCAGGGAACCTGGCCATCGGCAACCATCTGCTCCACCAGACTCTCCAGAGCATCCCAGGTTTCAGGAACAGCGTAACCCGCTTCATCGAAGTTGGCAGGGCTGTACCAAACCAGTGACTTGGGGTCAGCCTTCACAGGCAACCCGAGCCATTCGCCATCAACGCTGCCAAGGGTTGTCCAGAAATCAGGATAGTTCTCCTCCACAACGCCAAGTTCTGGCATCGTGAACAGTTGATCCTTGTATTGTTGTAGCTGTGTGACATTCCAGAACGCAATGTCTGGTGGTGTCCCAGCTTGGACACGGGTGTCCAATAGTGCCTGGTCTCTGGTGGACTCGGCACTGATCGTCACGCCGCAAGCCTCTACAAAAGGCTGTAGGATCTGATTGAGGTTCTCTTCTTCGGCACCAGACCATTGATACAACATGGTGATTTCATCGCCTTCTTCGGCGCCCATGCAGTCAATTCCCGTTTCTTCTACTTCTTCTATTGGTTCTTCAGTCTTTGGTCCGCATGCAGTCATCAATAATGCTGCTAACATCATCAGACTAACCAATATATAGATTTTTTTACGCATCTAAGTCTCTCCTTTTATGTCTTAAATTGAATATCGTTTGGTTTGTTTTATTTTTTATTAACCCTTTAGGAGGTTGAGGGCGGAACGCCCGAAACAAAAAACCACC